>NZ_CP049259.1:2275000-2875000 GCF_011047315.1 Altererythrobacter sp. BO-6
TCTGCTAAGTCGGCTTCAAGACGACGTATAGGGTCTGACGCCTGCCCGGTGCTCGAAGGTTAAGAGGAGGAGTGCAAGCTCCGAATTGAAGCCCGAGTAAACGGCGGCCGTAACTATAACGGTCCTAAGGTAGCGAAATTCCTTGTCGGGTAAGTTCCGACCTGCACGAATGGCGTAACGACTTCCCCACTGTCTCCAGGATATGCTCAGCGAAATTGAATTCTCCGTGAAGATGCGGAGTACCCGCGGTTAGACGGAAAGACCCCGTGCACCTTTACTGCAGCTTCAGAGTGGCATTAGGAAAGAGTTGTGTAGCATAGGTGGGAGGCTTTGAAGCGACGGCGCCAGCTGTCGTGGAGCCATAGGTGAAATACCACCCTGCTGTTTTCTGATGTCTAACCAGCTACCGTTATCCGGTAGTGGGACCCTCTGTGGCGGGTAGTTTGACTGGGGCGGTCGCCTCCTAAAGAGTAACGGAGGCGCGCGATGGTAGGCTCAGGACGGTTGGAAACCGTCTGCAAGAGTGCAATGGCATAAGCCTGCCTGACTGCGAGACTGACGAGTCGAGCAGAGACGAAAGTCGGTCATAGTGATCCGGTGGTCCCTCGTGGAAGGGCCATCGCTCAACGGATAAAAGGTACGCCGGGGATAACAGGCTGATGATTCCCAAGAGCTCATATCGACGGAATCGTTTGGCACCTCGATGTCGGCTCATCACATCCTGGGGCTGGAGCAGGTCCCAAGGGTTTGGCTGTTCGCCAATTAAAGTGGTACGTGAGCTGGGTTCAGAACGTCGCGAGACAGTTTGGTCCCTATCTGCCGTGGGCGTCGATACTTGAAAGGAGTTGCCCCTAGTACGAGAGGACCGGGGTGAACATACCTCTGGTGTACCTGTCATCCTGCCAAGGGTGCCGCAGGGTAGCTATGTATGGACGGGATAACCGCTGAAAGCATCTAAGCGGGAAGCCTCCCTTAAGATTAGGTATCTTCGAACCGTCGTAGACCACGACGTTGATAGGCTGGGTGTGGAAGCGCAGTAATGCGTGGAGCTAACCAGTCCTAATAGTTCTGATCGCGCTTGATGAATCCCACCATCAATGACAGCCCTGCACTTGCAGGCTGGCGTTGAGGAGGAGGATCCTCTCATGCCAGATCAAGCCCACCCCCTCAGCAATGAGGGAATAAGCTGCATCGATTTAACCCGTACTCGCCTGCTTCATTGCTTGGTGACCATAGCGTCTGTGACCCACCCGATCCCATCTCGAACTCGGCCGTGAAACCGGATAGCGCCGATGGTACTAACGTCTAAGCGTTGGAAGAGTAGGTCGTCGCCAGGCATTGCAGCCGGCGAGTGCGCGGAAAAAACCCATTCACAAGTCGAAGGGCTGACCCATAAGGGCGGCCCTTTTGGCGTCTTTGACGCCGACGCTCGGTATCGCGGGGTGGAGCAGCCCGGTAGCTCGTCAGGCTCATAACCTGAAGGTCGTTGGTTCAAATCCAACCCCCGCAACCAGCCCTCAAGACAACCCATCAAGCCTCGCTTTTGCGGGGCTTTTTTGTTGTGCTGCCCCCTCGTCGCCATCGAGCCTGCCCAAATCGCGAGGTGGCACGTTCTCCTGCGCTACCTATTGCCTGAAGCAAGACATTCGAAGGGATAGGCAGATGAGCGAAGTTTCCGGTGAAGCGCGGTCTGTCGCAGCGCAGGTCGAGCGGTTCGTCCGGGAAGTTGTTGCGCCCTATGAGCGCGATCCGCGGTGCGGCAGCCACGGACCGTCGGACGCGCTTGGCGCCGAGCTGCGAGAAAAGGCGCGCGCAGCCGGCTTGCTCGTCCCGCATATCCGCGACGACGGTTCGCATTTCAACCACCGCGAAACGGCGCTGATCCTGCGGGCGAGCGGGCTATCCCCGCTCGGGCCGATCGCCTGCCACGTCATGGCACCCGATGAAGGCAATATGTATCTGCTTGGCAAGGTCGGCAGTCCGCAGATCAGGGAGCGCTTCCTGGCACCGCTGGTGGCGGGTAACGCCAGGTCCGCATTCTTCATGACCGAACCTGCCGCAGAAGGCGGCGCGGGATCGGATCCTTCGTTGATGCAGACCACTTGCCGGCGCGATGGCAATCACTGGGTGATCAACGGCCGCAAGGCGTTCATTACCGGGGCCGAAGGGGCGCGGGTGGGGATCGTCATGGCCAAGTCTGTAGAGCCGGACACGCAAGGCGGCGCCTGCATGTTCCTGGTCGACCTGCCCGATCCGGCAATCCGGATCGAGCGCGTGCTGGAAACGATCGACAGTTCGATGCCCGGCGGACATGCCGTGATCGCGATCGACAATTTGCGCGTTCCCGCTGACCAGATGCTGGGAGAGGCGGGTGAAGGTTTCAAATATGCCCAGGTGCGCCTCGCTCCCGCGCGGCTCACCCACTGCATGCGCTGGCTGGGCCTGGCCGATCGTGCACAGGAAATCGCCACCGATTATGCCTGCCGCCGCGATGCCTTCGGCAAGAAGCTGATCGACCATGAGGGCGTCGGCTTCATGTTGGCGCAGAACCGGATAGACCTGAAGGCATGCGAGCTGATGATCGACTGGTGCGCGGGCGTGCTCGACACGGGCGATCTGGGGACCACGGAAAGCTCGATGGCCAAGACCTTCGTCGCTGAAACGCTGTTCCAGGTGGCGGACCGCTGTGTCCAGGCGATGGGCGGTACGGGCGTTACCGGCGACACGATCGTCGAACAATTCTTCCGCGAAGTCAGGGCTTTCCGTATCTATGACGGCCCAACCGAGGTCCACAAATGGAGCCTCGCGAAAAAGATCAAGCGCGAATGGCGCGAAGCACAGGGTGATTGACCGGGCGCGTTCCGCCGATCACGCGACTGGTCTTAGCCTTCGCGGACCTTCTTCAGGAATTCATGCACCTGGCTACGCAGGGTCGATGCCTGTTCTTCGAGATCGGTCGATGAGGACAGGACTTGCGAGGCCGCCGTGCCGGTCGAAAGCGACAGCTCGCGTACATCATCGATGTGGCTGGAAACGGCGTCGGTCGCGCGGGCAGCCATGTCGATGCTGCGCGCGAGGTCCTGCCCGGCAACCGATTGCTGATCCACTGCCGACGCAATAGAGACCGCGGTCGCTTCCAGTTGCTCGACCTGCCTGGCAATGCTGCGCAAGGCGCCGACGCTGGCGCCGGTCGTATCCTGCATGGCGCGAATCTGCTCTGCCACCTTTTCGGTCGCACGGCTGGTCTGCATCGCCAGTTCCTTGACCTCGGAAGCGACCACTGCAAAGCCGCGTCCCGCCTCGCCGCCACGCGCCGCTTCGATCGAGGCGTTGAGGGCGAGCAAATTGGTACGCTGGGCGATGGTCTTGATCAGCTCGACGATCTGGCCAACTTCCTCTGCCGAATGGGCCAGTGCGGAGATGGTCGCGTCCGCCTTGCCGGCAGACAGGCTCGCTTCGCGCGCCAGCTCGGCCGACGATGCCGCCTGGCGGCTGATCTCGCCAATCGACATCGCAAATTCGTCACTGGCTGCAGCCGCCGCCGTCGCGCCGGCATTCGCGTCATCCATCGATTTCGAGACGAGCGCCGTCTGCCGGGTCGATTCCTCGGCGGTCTTCGCCATTGCGGCCGCAGTCGTCTGGAGCTGGCTGGAAGCGGCGGCAACACCGCCCACGACATCGCCTACGGTCCGTTCGAACTGGTCGGCGAATTCGCGCAGCATGTGGGATTTCTCCAATCGGGCCTTTTCGCGGGCTTCGAGTTCCGCCGTGGCGCGCTCGGCGCGTTCCTTGGCCCAATGCTCCAACTTGATATTGGCGCGCTTGAACAATGCCAGCGCGCGCAACATTTCCCCGATCTCGTCCTTGCGCTCGATCCCGTCGATCTCGAAGTACCGGTTGCCTTTGGCCAGCATGGTCATGCCGCCGGTCACTTCCGCGACCTTTGGGCGAAATCGCGTGACAGGTATCGCAGGCCAAATACCATGACCGCTGCAGCCAAGGCTGTAACGGCGATGAAGATCTTGATCATGTTGAAGAAATAGTCGAGGCCTGACTGCTCGATGCGGCTGGCGGCGAGTGACAAATCCTGCTCGAAATTGCTCGACAGCGCGAACAGTGCATCGCCCTGCACCGAAAGTTCGCTGGCGAGAGCGGTCGATCTCCCGTTCCGCCCGTCCTGTGCCAAATTGGCGCGCAGCTCTTCGAACTTGGCGTTATAGGCGGCCATAGTGGCGCCCAGCTCGTCAACCCGGCCGCTGAATTCGGGCACGCGCCGGTCAATCGTTTCGCCGATTCCCTCGATCCTCTCGCGTGCCTTGGCGAAGCTCTCCTGCTGACGTTCAAGCGCGGCCTGTTCCGAACCCAAGACATAGCGCACCGAGTTGTAACGCAATTCGCCATTGATGCTGCGCAGATCGGCTGAGGCTTGCACCGCACCCTGAACCTCTGCGTGCAATTGATAGCGTTCGTAAAGCTGGGCCAGGCCAATGCCCAGGACCAGCGACATGATCGCCATTATCAGCAGGAACGATCCGAACACCGCGCGGATCTTGCCCGCCAGCGGCAAGTCATGGAACCAGGCCTTGAAACCACGGCGGCCTTGCGGCTGCGCCAGCGCGCTTTCGACTATGTCGGAAGCTGTTTCGGCCTGGAGTTGCTTGGCAACGTCTTCGATCGCACTCATGCGGCACCTTTATGGATCTGCTGCACCGGCTGGCTCTCAGCCGCTATTTGTAAATGCTGGGCGACTTGGACGGCCGGCATGGCCTTGAAATACAGCCAGCCCTGGATCTGGTCGCAACCGGCGATGCGCACCATGTCAGCCTGTTCCTGTGTTTCGACGCCTTCTGCCGCGACATCCATTTTCAGCGCGCGGGCGACCGTGATGCTGGAAAGCATCATGGCGCGCGAGCCCTCGTCTTTCCCGGCATCGACTACCAGCGAACGGTCGAGCTTGAGCTTTTCGAAACGGAACTGCCGCAGGAAACCGATCGAGGCATAGCCGGTGCCGAAATCGTCGAGCGAAATATTGACGCCGAAGCTGCGGATAACGTCGAGGTTGCGTTCTGCCACCACGGGATCGAGCACCAGGCAGGTCTCGGTGATTTCCAGCTCGAGCCGCTCGGGCGGAAAGCCGGTTTCCTCAAGGATCTGGCCAAGCTGGACAGGAAAATCGGAATTGCGCAGCTGTGCTGCGGATATATTTACCGACAGCATTATTTCGCCCCAGGCCAGCGCGTCGGTGCACGCCCGGCACAGCACCCACACGCCGATCTCGTTGATCAGGCCGGATTCCTCGGCGACGGGAATGAAAATATGCGGCCCGATCTGCTGGCCGTCGGGCCGGTTCCAGCGGATCAGCGATTCCACCGCCACGATGACGCGCGTTTCAGCGTCAACCAGCGGCTGGTAATGCAGCACGAATTCCTCGTTGGCGAGCGCGCGGCGGAGCTCGGTGTCGAGTTCGCGCTGCGCCTCGCGGTTGCGGTCGAGGTCTTCGATGAACCAGGTGCAGCGCATCTTGCCTGCCCGCTTCGAGGAATACATGGCGACGTCGGCACGGCGCAGCAGTTCGGAAGATCCGAGCCGTTCGCGTCCATTGTCGCGTGACAGGCCGATGCTCGCACCGACCATGATTTCATCCTCGCCCACGATCATTGGCTTGGCCAGACGCTCAAGGATCTGTCGGCAAATCCCCTCCAGGATATTGCCGGCGACCGGCCCCCTCATCGACAGCGCGAATTCGTCGCCACTCAGGCGATAGCACCGTGCCTCATCGGCACATACCTCGCTGATGATCGCTGCGCAGTCACGGATCAGCTGATCGCCCACCAGATGGCCGTAATGGTCGTTGACCTGCTTGAAGCTGTCGAGGTCGATCAGCGCGATCGCAATCTCCTCACCCGCAACGTGGAACTGGTCGATATCGCGATGCAAGGCGCGGCGACTGGGCAACTGGCTGAGCATGTCGGTATCGGATGCGCGGTCTCCCGCCGATAAGGGCATGCGGATCGAGCCGCGACGGGCGAGGTAGAGCGCGATGGCAGCTGCGAGCACGACTGTCGCCACCATTGAAACGTCATCCAGCTTTGGCCAGATGGTCTGCCCGTTGAAGGTAAGCACCGTCGCCGCACCAAGCAACCCGGCCAGCGGCATCGCCAGCCAGGGCACCCTGATGCTTTGCACTCGTTGCCAATCCAGCTTCAACATGGCCCCCTTTGGCGCGAATTCGCGCAATATCCCCGGATTAGCCTGCATTCGCTAAGGAAGCGTAAACCCGATATTTACCTTGAAAACGGCGCCTTCACGGCGCTTTGCACGGTTCGACCTGCAGCTTCACCGCGCCAGGGCAAGCACCTGCTGCGCGGGCACCGGTTGCGGTGCATAGAGGCTTGTGAAGCCTTCGGACGGGGCAAACAGTTCGGTCTGGCCGACAACGGTTTCCCCGGCGCCCAGTATCAGGAATCCATCATCCGCGACGGCCTGGCGTAGCCGGGCGAAAGCCTGCTTGCGGGTCTCTCCATCGAAATAGAGCAGGACATTGCGGCACAGGACAAGGTCGAACGGCTGGCGACCTGGGGGTGGTTGCAGCACATTGTGCCGCTCGAACCGGACGATCGCGCGGGTATCCGCATGCAGCTGCCAGCCCGAAGCAGTTTCATCGAAATGATCCAGCATCTGCCGCACGCTCAAGCCGCGCTGCACTTCGAACTGGCTGTAATGCCCGCTCCGCGCGGTCTGGATCACCGATGCCGATATGTCGGTGCCAAGGATGTCGATCGACCATCCTTCCCATTGCGCCGCCTGCTCGGCGAACTGGATCGCCAGCGAATGGACTTCTTGCCCGGTCGAACAGCCGGCGCACCAGATCTGCAGCCTGCGACGGTCGGCGCGCCGCTGCGCCAGTTTGGGGAAGATGCCGGCCGGCAGCTGGTCAAACGTCGGCTTGTCGCGAAAGAAATAGGTCTCGTTATTGAGCAGCGCTTCGACGACATCCTGTTCGAGGCTCGAATCCCTGCCGGTCGCGAGCAGGCACGCCAGCTGGTCGACGTTGGAGATGCCGCGCTCGCGGAACACGCGCGACAGCGCCGTTGCGACCCGCCAGCGGCGGGACTCGGTAAGCTGCTGGCCGGTGTGCTCCGCCAGCAGGTCGGCAATCAGTTCCAGCGCGGGGCTGTTCACTTCCATGCCGCGACCCCGGTGAACTCGATGATCTTTCCGACCAGTTGCGCGGGCGGCAATGCGAGTGACGCTATGCCTTCCCTGACCACTGCGCCAGGCATGCCCCACACTGCCGAGCTTGCCTGGTCCTGCGCGATCACGGTCCCGCCAGCCGCGACGAGCTGCGCCGCGCCCTCAACCCCGTCGCGCCCCATGCCGGAAAGGATCACGGCAATTGCGTGACCGCCCAGATTTTCGGCGAGGCTGGCCAGCATCGGATCGACCGAGGGCAAGCATCCGCTGCGGGCCGGGGCTGATGATACGCTGGTTATCAGCCGCTCACCCCGCCGTTCGACCAGCATGTGTCCGCGCCCGGTGGCAATGGCAATGTCTCCCGGGCCGATGATTGCCCCATCTTCTGCAATCACGGTGCGCCGGGCGGCGACCGTTTCCATCTGCCGCGCGAAAACGGAGATAAAGCTGGCAGGCAGGTGCTGCGTGATCAGGATCGGCAAGTCGAAGCCGCGCGGCAGGCCGCGCAAGATCGTGTTGAGCCCCTGGATCGCCCCGGTCGAGCCGCCAATCGCCAGCACTTCAGGCTGTCGGGCGCGCAACGCCTTTACAGCAGTCGTCGCTTTGCCCGCGGCTGTTGGTATGGCTGTATCGCCCGCGTCGCTGCCACCCAGCGCATGGATCCTTGCGAGCAATGCGCTGCGATAGGATGCGTCGAACTGGCCCGGACCCGGCTTGGCCATGGTATCGGCGGCGCCCATCGCCAATGCAGTGAGCGTGTGTTCGGCGCCATCCTCGGTCAGTGAGGAGACCACGAGGACCTGAGCCCTTGACGCTACCTCCAGCATGCGCGGCAAGGCCTCAAGCCCGCCCATCCCGGGCATTTCAAGGTCCAGCAGGATGACATCGACCGGTTTGCTGCGCAGGATCGCAATGGCACGCTCGGCATTGCTGGCGGTGGTTACCAGCGCCAGCGCCGGATCATCTTCGATCAGGCGCGAAAATGCGGTTCGCACGGTAAGCGAATCATCGACCACCATCACGCGGATCGGCTGCCCCGCCGGCCTGCGTGAGCGAAGCGGGAAAGCCGAGGTGGGGGAGGAAGCGCGCGGCTCCATCGCACCAGGCCTCAGTTGAAGCCGACCAGCTGCAGTTTGATCTGGAGTGTCTCGTGGTCGAAGGGTTTCATCACATATTCGTCTGCCCCGGCGCTGATTGCCTGGCGGATGTGAGCCACATCGTTTTCAGTGGTGCAGAAAACGACCTTGGGCTTGTCGCCACCTGGGCGCTGGCGCAGCTGGGTGATGAATTCGATCCCGCTCATGACCGGCATGTTCCAGTCGAGCAGGACGACATCGGGCATGCGTTCCTCGCAGCGGTCCAGACCTTGCTTGCCGTCCTCGGCTTCGTCGACGGTAAAGTCGAGCGTTTCGAGAATATGTCTCGATACCCGGCGGATCACCCGCGAATCGTCAACGATCAGACACGTTTTCATGCAAACCCCTTTTTGTGGTCTCCGTGATAGAGCGAACCCGTAAATATTTACCTTAAGCTGCGTCGGCGTGCCTAGCCGGCGCTTCAATCAGCGCCGCAATATCGAGCAGGAGCATTGGCCCAAGGTCGGTTTCGACCATGCCATGCGCGACCCGGTCCCACATCTTCCCAAAGCCGCCGGGAAGGTTTTGCGGATCGTCATGGGCCGTCGCGACATCGTCAATCGCATCGATCAGCAGGGCGTAGGCGTGCCCATCGACCTGGACCACAGCGGCGCGGCTTTCGCTGTGCCATTCGGTTGGGGCTTCCCCCACGGCCACGCGGCAGTCGATCACGGTTAGCGCCTGGCTGCGCAAGGCGGTGATTCCCAGCACATGGGGCGGTGCCAGCGGCACAGGCGTGATCTCGGTCATCTCGATCACCGAACGTACGTCTTCGGAACGGAAGGCGCATTTGCGCCCGGCGACTTCGGCCAGGACGACCAGGCGGTTCATGCTGCAATCCCCCTGCTGGCCGCTCGCAGCGCCTTGAGCACGCCGTCGCGATCATAGCGATAGATCGATCCGGCGAGATCTTCGTCACTGGCGTGAACGTCAGGCAGGCTGCGCAAGCGGACGATTGCGGCCTTCTCTGCGGGGGCAGTCTGCGCATCGATCACTATTGCCACATCGGCCGAAGCGGCATCTTTGGCCAGGCGATACCCCGCCGCCTTGACCAACGGCGCCAGGATGGCCTGCGCCCAGTCGCCGGTTGGCAGATGGCACGTCAGCGCCGAGATCGGGCGGGGTACCGCCCCGTGCCGCGCGAACAGGGTGTGCCCGTCAACAACAGGGACCGGTTTGCCATCGACCAGTGCCATTCCTTCGATCGCCGGATCGTCGCGCGATGGGGCCAGTTCGCTGGCCAGCGGAACGGCATCTTCCACCTTGGCGACGGCATAGAGCACTTCGCTCGTGCCATCGGACAGGCGCAACATCCTGACTTGCGGCACATTTTGCGGCACGGCGTCCATGCCAACCATCGGCACGATTTCGCCATCGATCACCGCTTGCGGTGCGGCCATGCCGAAATCGATCGCATCGCAAGGCACGGTTTCGATGCGGTGCACCAGTTCCAGCCTCACGCCGCGGCGGATTCCGTCCCAGCCGCGGAACAGCATGATAAGTTCAGGGGGTGCAGCGGCTTCGGCAGCAGGCCGGCGCTCGAAGGTCAGCGCCTTGAATTCGCGCGAGTGATCCAGCAAGCCGTGCAGCTCGGCAATATTGGGGATGTCGAGCATCAGGATCGGGCGCCCGTTGTCGAGCAGTGTCGAGCCGGCGAATACGCGGCTGCGCATGACGGCGGGGGCCAGCGGCTTGACCACCAGGTCAGCGTGATTGTGGATTGCGTCTACGGCCAGCGCAAACAGGTCGCCCTGGGCGAGTTTCAGCATGACGAGCACTTTGCCTTTCCCGGTATCGGGCTCGTCGAGCTTCAGTACTTGCGCCAGGTGCAGGCAGGGGACGCGCTGCCCGCGGAAGCTGACCATGCCGGCATCACCGACAACGGCCCGTTCCAGCCCGGCTGCCTCGCCATGGACGATTTCCTCGACGAAGCCCTGCGGGATAGCGAAATGCTGTCCGGCCGCCTCCACCGTGATCCCCGCGATAATGCTGAGGGTCAGGGGAATGCGCAGAGTGAACTGGCTGCCGATCCCTGGCTCGCTCGCCACTTCAATCGCCCCGCCGACCTTTTCCAGATTGGCCCGTACGACGTCCAGGCCGACGCCGCGACCGGACACTGCAGTGATCTGTTCCGCAGTCGACAGGCCCGGTGCGAACACGAATTGCAGGATCTCGTCGCGCGTCATGGCCTTGAGCTCGCTGCGCGACACCAGACCGGCCTCGACCGCCTTTGTGGCAATACGATCCTGATCGAGGCCTTTGCCATCGTCGCTGATCACGATCGAAATGGTGTTGCCGGACTGGCGCGCGGCGATGGTGAGCAGGCCGAACTCGCGCTTGCCGGATTTGAGCCGCGTAGCGGGCGGTTCGAAACCGTGGTCGATCGCATTGCGGATGATATGCGTCATCGGATCGCGGATCATTTCGATCATCTCGCGGTCCAGCTCGACATCGCCGCCGTCGATATCGAGCATCACTTGCTTGCCCAGCTCGCCAGAAAGGTCGCGCACCAGCCGGGGAAAGGCGCTAAACAGGTGGTCGATCCGTTGCATCCGCATCCGGGTCACAGCGTCGCGGACATCGGTGAGGATCGATGTCAGCCGCTCGAACGGGCCATCGATGGTCGGCTGGGTACCTGCTTCGCGCAGGCGATGGGCCAGGTCGTTGCGTGCCAGAACCATGTCGGACACGCCGCTCATTACCCGGTCGAGCAGATCTACCGGCAAGCGGATCGAGCGCGGCGTGGCGGAAGAGCTTGCGTTTGCCGGGGCGCCCGACCGATCAGGCACCGGCGCTGGAGCGATTGCGACAGCTTCGCCAGCTTCGTCGGCAAGCGCAGCGATCAGCTCGTCATCGCCACCTTCGGGAAAATCATCCCCGGCGTCGAGCGCGTCGACCATCTGCGAAATCCGGTCGATGATCGCCAGCACGGCGGAAACCAGCGGGGCGTCAGCTTCGCGGCGGCCCTTGCGCACATCGGCCAGCGCGTCTTCGGCGGTGTGGCTCAAGCGTTCAAGGCGCGGCAGATCGAAGAAGCCGCAATTGCCTTTTACGGTGTGGACGAAGCGGAAAATCGTATCGAGCCGCGCGCGATCGGCCGGATCGGCTTCCCAGGCGATCATCTCACCTGCGATTGCCTCCAGCAGTTCGCGCGTTTCCTCGATGAAATCCGCCAGCAGGTCGTCCATCACTCCAGCCCTTGGTTCCGGCCACTTGGCTGAACTCTATGAGCGAAGATGGTTAACGAAGCGTCACTTGTGCCCTGGCCGGCGCATCACGCGCCACACCAGGAAGCCTGCCAAAAGCCCGCCAGCGAGGTTCGCCGCCAGCTCCGCCGCATAGATCGCCGCAGGCCCGGCAAATGCGCGCGCCAGCCACCCCAATGGCAGCATCACCAGAAATACCCGCATGAAAGATTGCAGCAGCGCGTGGTTGGCCTTGCCGAGGGCATTGAGCGCACCATTGGCAACGATCAGTACGCCGAAACCGGCATAACCCCAGGCGGCGATCCGCAAATAGCTGGAAAACTCGGCATTCACCTGTGGGTCGTCGCTGAAAAAGTCGGCGAACCACGGCCCGCCCCATGACAGGAGCGCGGCAGTGACGAGCCCGTAACCCACGCAGAACAGGCCGGCGAGCCACATCGCTTCACGCGCGCGGCCATATTCCTTGGCGCCCCAGTTCTGCCCTACGATCCCGCCGATCGCGCCGGACAGCGCGAGCAGCGGGACGACTGCAAAGCTCTGCACCCGGCCGGCGGCGCCAAACCCGGCGACCGCTGCCGCGCTTTCCGATGCGATTAGCGCGGTCAGCACCGACAGCCCCACCGGATTGATCGAGTTTGATAGCGCCGCCGGGCCTGCCACGCGCAGGATCGCGGCAGAGGATTCAGCGATATTGCATTGGCGCAGCAGCACCAGATTGATCGGCAGTGCGGCGCGCCGGACCAGCCACAGCGCCACGCCAACGCCGATCGCCCAGCCGATGATCGTGGCATAGGCCGCGCCGGGCATGCCGAAGCCCTCAAAGCCGAAAGCGCCGGTAATCAGGATCGGGTCGAGCACCCAGTTCGCCGCCGCATAGCTGATCGAGACGATCGAGGTCTTGCGCGCCTCACCCTGGCCGCGCAGCACGCCATTGATCCCCATGATGGCCATCATCAGCGGGAAACCGAGCGCGAAGGGCTGCATATAGCTGCGGATCAGCGGCAATTCGCGCGGGGATGCTTCCATTAGCGTGAACAGCGGATCGAGCAGCAAGAACAATAGCCCGCCGACGATCACGCCGGCCAGCACCGCCAGCACGATCCCGAAGTTGGCGCGGCGCGCGGCGCGATCGTCATCGCCTTCGCCCAGCGCGCGGGCGATCACCGAGTTGATGCCGACCATCATGCCCACGCCCAGGCTGGTGATGGCCACGCTGATCGGGAAGATGAAGGAAATCGCAGCCAGCGCATCGCTGCCCAACTGGCCGATGAAATAGGCATCGACGAGGCCGATCGACATGACCGCGGCGACCCCGATGATCATCGGCAAGGTTTGCGTGACGAGATGCCCGCGGATCGATCCGCGCGTCAGTTTGGCGTTCTCGCTCATACAGGCCGGACTAATCGAGAAGAGCGACATGGCAAGGCGAAACTTGTGAGAGTGGGGGCAAGGTCGGCTTGTGCGGTACCCGCGTGCATGCGATAGGCCGCGCACGTTCTGATCGCCGAGGGAAGCCGCGCATCCATGCCGCGCATGACTGTCAACGACCGTCCGGTTGAATTCGAGATGGCCCCGGATACGCCGCTGCTGTGGGCGTTGCGCGATGCGGCCAACCTTACCGGCACCAAATATGGCTGCGGCACGGGCGACTGCGGAGCCTGCATGGTGCTGGTCGACGGGGCAGCGCTGCGCAGCTGCCTGGTGACCATTGCCGAGGCGGAAGGGCGCTTTATCACCACGATCGAAGGCCTGTCGCGCGACCGGTCGCATCCGGTGCAACAGGCGCTCGTTGCCGAGCAAGCGATCCAGTGCGGTTTCTGTACGCCCGGGATTGCCATCGCCGCTGCCGCGCTGCTGCAAGGCAACGCCAACCCCAGCGAAGCGGAGATCAAGGCCGCGATCCCCAATCTCTGCCGCTGCGGGGTCTATCCGCGGCTGGTGCGGGCAATCCAGCGGGCCGGGCGGGTTGCGCGGCGGGTGGAGACGATCAGTGCCGCTCCACCCCCCGGTATAAGTACGGAAGATGCCGCGCGGGTGGTGCCGGCCTTGCGACCGGCACAAGCGACGGACGGCGACTAGCCGTTAGAGCTTTACGCGCACACCCAGCCGCGCACTCAGCGGACGGCCCGGCTGGATGTTGTTGTCACCATGCGCGCTGGGGAAATAGTTCGCGTCGAACAGATTCTCGACATTGAGCTGCAGCGACAGCCGCTCGCTCACCGTGTAATAGGCTGCGGCATCGACCCGCAGGTAATCGGGCAGGGTCACCGCATTGCTGAAGCTGGCGAACTGCTCATCCTGATAGATCACGCCCAGGCCCAACCCGAAACTGTCCGAGAAATCATAGCGGGTCCAGGCACTGATCTGGTGTTCGGGTAGCTGCTGCAGTCGCAGGCCCTCGGCGCCAAAGCTGCTGGTACTGGTGATTTCGCCGTCAAGATAAGTGTAGCCGATATTGGCCTGCCAGCGCGGCGTGATTTCGCCCACCAGGTTGAACTCCAGCCCCTTGGTCCGGCTTTCGCCAACCAGCGCTGTGAGCGAGGGATCCAGCGGATCGGGGCCCTTGGTATTGGTCCGGTCAAGCTGGAACACGGCGGCAGTCACGAACAGCTTTTCGCTCGGCGCCCATTTTACGCCCAATTCGTAATTGGTGAACTTCTCTGGCGCAAAGGCGGCATCGCCTGGTGATAGCAGGAAGAACTGGTCGCCAGCCTGCGGCAGGAAGCTAGTAGCATAGCTGGCATAGAGCGACAGTTGCGGGTTGGGCTTCACCACCAGGCCGAAGCGCGGGCTGACTTTCTCGTCCACCCGGTCGCCGCGATTGCCATTGAGCTGCTCGATCGTCCTGAGGTCGAAACGGTCCCAGCGCAGGCCAGCGATCAGTTGCAAATGTTCGCCGATGTCAATCTGGTCCTGCAAATAGGCGGAGAACACTTCCAGTTCGCTGTCGCGGTCACGCACCGGGCCGGTCAGGCTGATCGCCGGAAAGGCGAAGATATCGGTCAGCGCAGTGGTGAAGCGGCTGGTGGTGCCGCCCGTGCCATTGGCAAACAGCGAGTTGCTGCGGCCGTTGTTCGAATCCTGCCAGCTGGCTTCAACCCCGGCCAGGACCATGTGCTGAAGTGCGCCGGTGTCCAGCTCCCACACAAGGTTCGCCTGCGCGATCCAGTTCTGGCGGGTCTGAGTGTCGCGATAGCCAGAGAACTGCACGTCCGCCCCGCCATTGCGCAAGCCGTCGGGCACGATGTTCTGGTAGGCCTTGTCGTAGTCGGCAAATTGCAGCGTGGCATTGGCGGTAAGACTGCTGGAGAACTCGTGATCGATCCGCGCGCGGGCAATGTGGACCCTGGAATCGGTGTCGTTGAAATCCGGATCGCCGAACAGCGTGTCGCGGAAACCGCGCAACGGGCCGCTGCCGTCGGCCGGAAGGCCGCGATCGACCAGCCGCTGGTCTTCGTCGTAGGAATAGGTCGCGGTCAGGCGGGTTGCCTCGCCCAGGTCAACCGTGACGGTGGGCGAAATGCCGATGAAATGGCCGCTGTAGAAATCGCGGTTGCTGTCGAATTCCTCATAGGTGGCATTGAGGCGCGCTGCGGCGACGCCGGACAGCGTGGTGTTGACGTCACCCGAGAGCGAGAATGCGCCGAACGTGTCGACCGATGCGTCGACTTCGGCTTCGAACCCGTTGATGCGCGCGGTCTTGCTGACGCGGTTGATCACGCCGCCACCGCCGCCGCGCCCGAAGATCAAGGCATTGGCGCCCTTGAGTACTTCGACACGCTCGATGTTGTAGAGCGAACGATAATATTGCGCGTCATCGCGCAGCCCGTCGAGATAGAAGTCAGCGGTGGTTTCCTGCCCGCGAATGAAGATCTCGTCACGGTGGCCTTCGCCGGTTTCGATGCTGATCCCCGGCACATAGCGCAGCGCTTCGCCCAGCTGCCGGATCGACTGGTCCTCCAGCTGGTCCTCGGTCACGAAAGTGATCGTTTGCGGCACATCGATCACCGGGGTGGGGGTCTTGGTACCGGTCGAGCCGTCGTCCTCGGCATAGCCCTGGCGCTCGCCGGTTACGATGATGCCTTCGGGAAGGTATTGCCGGTCCTGCTCGGCAGTGCTTTCCGCCGCGAGTGCCGTCGCCGGTGCAATCAGGGCTGCGCCTGCGAGCCAGAATGCCTTGCCGAGATGTTTCATGTAATCGTCCAATCGATTGAGTCGTGATCCGTGGGCACCCGCTATTGAGAATTATTCGCAAAAGCAACAGAGAAAGCGCACTTGCCCGAAAAAATGTCGCTCGCTAGGGCGCGCGAGCGAGCGGTACGCACCCCATGCGTGCGCTTTCGGAAGGAGAGTAGGCGATGAAGGCAACGATCTGGCACAACCCCAATTGCGGCACTTCGCGCAAGACGCTGGCGATCCTGGAAGAGGCTGGCGTGGATCTGACCGTGGTCGAATACCTCAAGACTCCGCCAACGGCAGAAAAGCTGGCGCAGCTTTATCGCGATGCCGGGATCAGCCCGCAGCAGGGTCTGCGCTTGCGCGGGACCGACGCCGCGGAGCGTGGCCTGCCGCAAGCGGGCGACGAGGTGGTGCTGGCGGCAATGGCATCCGATCCGATCCTGATCGAGCGACCGCTGGTCGAAACCGACAAGGGCGTGCGGCTGTGCCGACCGCAGGATGTGGTCCGCGAAATCCTCTAGCGCTGGTCGAGCATCAGATCGCGGTCGTGGGTCAGCTGGCGCCAGCCAAGCACGTAAACCGCCAGGCACAGCGCGCAGATCGCGGAAAAGCCGATCACCGGATGATGGCCGTAAAGCCACACCCCGATCGCTGGCGCGAAAACATAAGCCGCGCCATTGACCGAGGCTACCATGCCGCCGACCTGGCCCTGCTCCTTGCGGGTCACCGCCAGCGAAGCGCCTGACGTAAAGCCTGGTCGGTAAAGGCCGAAGCCAAGCGAAGCGATGGCGAAGCCCAGCGAAATGGCGTGCAGGTCATATGAAACCGCAAAGATAATGGTGCCCGTTGCTGCCAGCGCCACGCCCCACATGGTCGAGGCCCGCGGGCCGAGCTTCAGCATGGGGATCAGCCCCCATTGCGCCAGCAAAGTGGCAATCGCTCCTGCCATCAGCACAAGACCGATAGGCCCGGCTCCAGCAGTAGGGTCGCCGCGCAGGCCCAGCCGGTCGAGGATGAAGAAGCCGATGATGCCCAGCGTTGCCGCCTGTGCATGGCCGCCCAGCAGCCCGGCGATGAGCCAGGGACGCAGTCGGGGATCCTGCCATTTGAGGCGTGGAATGTCGCCTGCGCTGGGCGGTCCGCGGCCCTCGGCATCTGCGGGCGTGTCGTCGCTCTCGTCATCGCCCGCCAACGAGGAATTGGAGCTGGCGCTGAAGGGCGCAGCGACCACCACCCCTCGCGCGGCATAGCTCGGCGCGTCGTTCGGCAGGCGTAGCCGCAGCGCGACCAGCACGACTACCGCTATGGCGGCAAAGGCGAAAAATGGGCCGGGAAGGCCGACCGCAGGAAAGATCAGCAGCGGTGCAAGTGCCGGACCAATCACAGTGCCGAGGCCGAAACTGGAAGCAATGAGCGCGAGCGCTTGCGTCCGCTCGGCGCGCGGCGTGCGGCTGGCGACATAGGCCTGCACCGCTGGCGGCGCAGCCGAGCCAAACCCGCCGTAAAGGCTGCGCGCGGCGGCGAATAATATCAGCGTCGCGGTGGCTGACAGTAAGCCTGCAAGCCCGAACCACAGCATCAGGCCGCACAGCGCCATCGAGGCGATGAAGCCAACCAGGCCTACCGCCATCATCGATTTGCGCCCGCGATGGTCGGACCGGCGCGCCCAGAGCGGGGCGCAGATCACCCACAGCAGGGCCGACCAGGTATAGGCAAGGCTGATCCACACGTCCGCCACCCCCAGAGCCGTGCCGATCGACGGCATGACCGATTGCATCGCTGTATTGCCTGCCGCCGTTACCAGCATCACGGAAAACAGCAGCACCATCCGCCCGCGCGAGATGTGCGGCGCCTTGGGTAAGGAAGTTGAAAGGGGTGTTGGATCAAAGTCTGCCATGACGCTTCAGCGCTAGGCCAGCGGCGTAGCGCTTGCAATGCGCGGCTGCATCTGCGACTTCGCACCCTCCTTTGGCAGAAAGCGGGTTGGACCAAATTCCATGAATTCTACCGGAGTAGCAATCGAGCTGAGGCGCCGCCTGCGTGACCGGATGGCGCTCTATGCGGGGCAATGCGCGGTATTCTTTCGCGGATTCGTCGAGCACCCGCGGATGGTCGGCTCGATTATCCCGTCTTCGCGCTTCACTGTCCGCAAGATGCTGGAGCGGGTCGACTGGCGCAATTGCCGCCTGTTCGTGGAATATGGGCCGGGGATCGGCACCTTCTGCCGCCCGGTGCTGGAACGGCTGAGCGGCGATGCAACGCTGATCGTGATCGATACCAACCCGCTCTATATCGAGTATTTGCAGCGCACGATCCGCGACAAGCGGTTCCATGCGGTGCTGGGCTCCGCCGCCGATGTCGAGCAGATCATCGCCGATCACGGCTTCGACCATGCCGATTACATCCTCTCGGGCCTGCCGTTCTCGACCTTGCCTGCAGGTGTCGCACCGGCGATCGGCGCGGCGACGCACCGCGCGCTGAGGCCCGGTGGCGGCTTCCTGGTCTATCAGTTCACTGCCGCCTGCCTCGACTACATGCGCCCGCATTTCGCGCGGATCGATAGCGGCTTCGAATGGCTCAACATCCTGCCATGCAAGCTGTTCTGGGCGTGGAAGGGCGAGGCGGACCAGCCCGCCGGATAACCTCGGCTATTCGAACACTTCGCCGAGCGCTTCGGGCCGGTCACCTGCCAGTTGCTGGTGCACGCCGGCCAGCACCGCCAGGAAAATCACCACAAAGGCGGCGTTCGCCAGGCTGGCGACGATACCGTTGCCGATCAGTTCGATCTCTCCACCCATCGCCGCGAACACCACGCCCAGCACCATCGTGACCAGCAGCGAGACCACAATGACGGCAACGAACAGCAGCACAAAGAACAGGAACAGCCGGAAGCTGTTGCCCTTGGTAAGCCGCCATGACCGCGCGATCGCTGCGACCGGATTGAGAATGCCGTCAATCGCGATTGCGGGCATGATCAGCGAAAATTTGACCATCAGGTAGAAGATCAGCGGGAAGATCAGGAAGATGGCCAGCGCCGCAAAGATCGCGCCGCCCACCGAAACCACCAGCCCTACCGGCAGCGCCACGATCACGACAATGGCGATCGCGGCAAGGATATTGGTCACGAAATAGGACGGGAAAGCGGTTGCCCCCCGCTTGAGCGCATCGCCTAGCGTCGGCCGCGCGCGGTCGGTCAGCAGCACCAGCAGCGCCAGCGTGCCGATGCCCTGCATGACGAAGATGATCAGCATGACCCACCAGTAATCGGCATAGGTCTGCATAACCGCGTCCATCATCGCCTGCATGTCTTCCGGATTGCCCGCCTGCGGTGCCATTGCCTCGGGCATCAGCAGCGCACTGGCAAGATAGGGCAGGAAGAAGAACACCCCGGCAACCACCAGGATCACATCCTTGTTCTTGCCGATCAGACTGGTGGCCGTGTTCCAGGCCTGGCCCATGTCGAACTTCATCGTGCGTTCCCTTCCGGTCTCTCGCGCTGCATTTGCCCCTTGATAAGCGAGGCGATTGTCCCCACGCAATTGGCAATGGATATGCAAACCACAGATGTGATCGACTGGCGGCGCGAGGAGGGGCAGGTTCCCTATCGTGAAGCGCTGGCCGAGATGGAGCGCCGCAATGCCGCCATCGCGACGGGCGACGCGCGCGAACTGGTGTGGCTGCTAGAGCATCCGCCGGTCTACACTGCCGGGACCAGCGCCGCTTCCGACGAGCTTCTGGACCCGCGCTTCGAAGTGGTCGAGGCCGGGCGGGGCGGGCGCTATACGTATCACGGACCGGGGCAACGGGTAGGCTATGTGCTGCTCGACCTGACGAAGCGCGGCAAGGACGTGCGCTGCTTCGTCCATGGGATCGAACAATGGGTGATCGCCACGCTGGCCCTCTTCGGGGTGAAAAGCTGGGCCGTGGACGGGCGGGTCGGTATCTGGACCACCGATATCGACGGGCGCGAAGCCAAGATCGGCGCGATCGGCGTGCGGGTACGCCGCTGGGTGACGATGCACGGCTTCTCGGTAAACCTCGATCCTGACCTCAGCCATTTCACCGGCATCGTGCCGTGCGGGATCGAGGAATTCGGCGTCACCAGCCTGGCGCGTTTGGGCCTCGACATTTCACCGCAACAATGGGACGAGGCGCTGATTGCCGAAGCGCCGGGGTTCCTCGAACATCTGGCCCGGGTAAGTGGAAGGAATTCATGCGAAGCCTGACTCTTGTGTTCCTGCCCGCCGCGTTTGCGCTGGCGGCATGCGGCGACAGCGCTCTGCAACGCGACAACGACGCGCGCCGGGCCGAAGGCGAAGTGCTGGGCGGGACGATCAGCGACGAGATGCTGCCGCTTGACCAGATCCAGTCGCAATCGCCGATCCTGCGCGAGACGCCCGCAGCCCCGGGCGCCGAAGGCGAGGAAGGCGAAGAGGCAGATGATGCCGCTGCGGAGGAAAGCGACGGGGCTCCGCCGGCTGAGCCGGCAGAGCCTTCACAGCCGCAGGAATAGCCGGGTCAGGCGGTTGCCTGCTCTTCTTCCAGCGTTGGATAGTCGGTGTAGCCGGCCTCGCCCGGGAAGTACCAGCTCTTGGGCACATCCTTGTTGGGATTCCAGTGGGCGCCGACGCGGATCCGCTCGGCCAGGTCCGGGTTGGAGATATAGGGTCGCCCAAAGCTGACCGCGTCGCATTTCCCGCTTTCGATGTCGGCCACGGCCTGCTCGGCGGTGTAATCGCTGTTGAGCACCAGCGGGCCGGAATAGATTTCGCGGATCAGCGGGCTTTGCTTGGGCACATCGGTTCGGCCGAATGTGCCATCCGGGCCCGGCTCGCGCAGTTCGACAAATGCCAGGCCCAGCTCCTCGCAGACCTTGGCTGCGGCGCCAAAGGTTGCGGGCGGGTTGCTGTCATCGGTGCCCTGCGAATCGCCATTGGGGGACAGGCGGATGCCGACGCGATCCGCGCCCCACACATCGATGAGCACCTCCAGCACTTCGCGCATGAAGCGGGTGCGGTTTTCGGGTGAGCCGCCATATTCGTCGCTGCGATGGTTGGTTCCGTCGCGCAGGAACTGGTCGACCAGATAGCCATTGGCGCCATGCAATTGCACCCCGTCGAACCCGGCGGCCTTGGCGTTCAGTGCCGCCCGGCGATAGTCGGCAATGGTGCGCTTGATATCCTCATGCGTCATCTCGCGCGCAACCGCATATTCCTGCTTGCCCACCGGCGTATGCGCTTCGCCGGGTGCCTTGGTCGCGCTGGCGGAAAAGGGCGGCTCGCCGTCAAGGAAATACGGATGGACGATCCGGCCCATGTGCCACAGCTGCATCACGATCAGCCCGCCCTTGGCATGCACCGCTGCAGTCGAGGCCTTCCACGCTTCGGCTTGTTCGTCGCTCCAGATCCCGGGGGCAGAGGGCCAGCCCAGCCCTTCGCGGCTGATGCCCGTCGCTTCGGTCAGGATCAGGCCGGCGCCGGCCCGCTGGCCATAATAGGTCGCCATCAGATCATTGGGCACGAACATCGGTTCGGCGGCACGCCCGCGCGTGAGCGGAGCCATGAAAATGCGGTTCTTCGTGGTGAGTGCGCCGAGCCTGAGCGGCTGGAAAAGTGCGTCGTGCAAGGGGAAATCCTCTTTGGCTTGTCTGATTGCGATATGCACTTGGGGACGAACCGATTAAGGCGCAATGCTTGAAAAAGGGAAGGGGCATGGAAAAAGACGGGGGCCTGCAAGATGCGCTTGTCCAGCCGCGCCAATGGCTGCTGCTGCTGGCTTTGCTGGCAGGCAATGTCGCGCTGGCGCTGGGCCCCTGGTTCGTGCGGCTGGCCGATACCGGGCCCGTTTCTGCCGGCTTCTGGCGGCTATTCCTGGCACTGCCCTTTCTGGCGCTGTTCGCCCGGGCAAGCGGACAGGCACTGACCGGTATTCCCCGCCGCACCCTGGCGCTGGTGGCATTGGGGGCGGTCACCTTCGGGCTCGACCTGGCGAGCTGGCATGTCGGCATCGGGCTGACCCGGCTCGGCAATGCCACGCTGTTCGGAAATGCGGGCAGCATCGTGATGCTGTTCTGGGGCTTCATTGTGGCGCGCAGCCTGCCGCAGGGCAAGGAATGGATCGCGATTGTTTTCGCGCTGGCGGGCGCCGCAATCCTGATGGGGCGCAGCGCGGAAATTTCCACGGAGACGCTGGTGGGCGATCTGTTCTGCCTCACCGCCGGGCTGCTCTACGCAGTGTATCTGATCACCCTGCAGGGCGCGCGCCAGACGATCGGCAGCTGGAGCTTGCTGGTATGGGTCAGCATCTTCGCCTGCCCCGTGCTGCTGGCGCTGGCACTCGCGCTGGGGGAGCCGGTATGGCCGACGGACTGGGACCCGGTGGTGGGGCTGTTCATCGTCAGCCAGCTGATCGGGCAGGGGCTGCTGGTCTATGCCATGGGGCACTTTCCGCCGCTGGTGATCGGCCTTGCGCTACTGACCCAGCCGGCGGTGGCGGCGCTATATGGCTACAGCGCGTTCGGCGAAGTGCTGCTGCCGCTGGATATCATCGGGATGGTGTTGCTGGGCAGCGCGCTGGTGGTGGCTCGGGCGAGCCGGCCGGTTACGCGCTAAACTTTCCCCAGATCGCCTTTGCCAACGGTTCCAGCGGCCATTTCCAGCATCCGGTCGAGGCTCTTCTTGGCGGCGAGTCGCAGCTCTTCCTCGATCTCGATCCGCGGTTCCAGGTCGCGCAAAGCGACGTAAAGCTTCTCCATCGTGTTGAGCGCCATATAGGGGCAGATGTTGCAGCTGCAGTTGCCGTCCGCCCCAGGCGCGCCGATGAAGGTCTTTTCCGGCAGCGCCTTTTCCATCTGGTGCATGATGTGCGGCTCGGTCGCGACGATCAGCGTATCGCCTTCGAACTCCTTGGCGAATTTCAATATGCCGCTGGTCGAACCGACGTAATCGGCATGGTCGATGATCGAGGGCGGGCATTCGGGATGCGCGGCGACGGGCGCGCCCGGATATTGCTCTTTCAGCTTGAGCAGCTCGGTTTCGCTGAAGGCCTCGTGCACGATGCACACACCCGGCCACAACAGCATCTCGCGGTTGAACTTGCGGCTGAGATAGCCGCCCAGGTGCCGGTCAGGCCCGAAGATGATTTTCTGTTCGGGCGGGATCTGGGCAAGGATCGTCTCGGCGCTGGAACTGGTGACGATTACGTCGCTCAGCGCCTTCACCTCGGTCGAGCAATTGATGTAAGTCAGCGCGATGTGATCCGGATGCGCCTCGCGGAAGGCCTTGAACTTTTCCGGCGGGCAGCTGTCTTCCAGGCTGCAGCCGGCGTCCATGTCAGGCAGGATCACGATCTTTTGAGGGCTGAGGATCTTGGCGGTTTCGGCCATGAACTTGACCCCGCAGAACGCGATCACATCGGCATCGGTTTCCGCCGCACGCTTCGAAAGCTCCAGCGAATCCCCCACGAAATCGGCAATGTCCTGGATATCCGCCGTCTGGTAATAATGCGCCAGGATCACCGCGTTGCGCTCTTTGCGCAGCCGGTCGATCTCTGCCAGCAGGTCCTTGCCGGTGGGAACTTTGGTCTCGACGCTCATCAAACTCATCCGTCAGTTGCCGCTGGAGCCCATATAGGACCCCGGCGGCGATTTGCGAGCGGGTTTCAGCGGTTACATCGAAAAGCCGGGGGGCATGAAGGCGGCCATCGGGCGTTCCGCTCCAGGAGTACCTGCCAGCACCTGTTCGGTCAGCGAAACGCCCAGCGGTGAATAGGCGATCAGGTCGGCGGCGATTTGCGCGCCCAGCACCAGCCCAACGCCCCAGAACCATGCGGGGTGGATCCGGCCGCTGCGGCGATAGTCCGCAACCATCCCGATCAGCGGGAAGATCAGAGTGGCGGCGATCGTGATCCGCCAGGCATTGGGCATCATCAAGGGCAGGGGCAACAAGCGGCCAAGGCCCGGGCCGGTCAGGATCGCCATCGCGCAGAACATCAGCCGCCGATGCCAGCCGGTGTGCCGCCGCGCCTTGAGCGCAGCCAAACCCAGCCCGCCGAACACCAGCAACTGCAGCGAATTGCTGATCAGGAACTCGTTCTGATCGAAGAAGAATGGGCCGCCCGTGCGGCGCATCGAGACGAACATGATCGTGAAGCCCAGCGCCACCATCAGCGGGATCCAGAGATAGGCGAGCTGGCCCAGCCGCTTGTGCAGCTCGATATTGCCGCCCGCGATGAATGTATTCTGCGCCAGGAAAATGCCGATCCAGCCCATGAAGACCATGCCATGGACGTGGTATTGCCAGGGCACGGCGAAGCTTGAGCGGCCCATGGCCAGATTGAGCGAGAACCCGGCGACGATGATGAGCGACATCACCCAGGCCATAGTCAGGAAGAAACGCCGTTCAGGATCGGCGTGAACCTTGAAAGCTGTTGACATATTGAAACCCTCCTCGACCCCGCCCGCCTTTTACAGATTTGCGGCGTGGCAGGGAAGCGGAGCGCTCATGGCGGTTTAACCGGTCACGGCCATTTCCGGTCGATCAATGGCACGGCGCAATCGTTGGATGGCGCCGAGTGACGTCCGGCATCGACGAATGACTCGCTATGACCTTCTCAAGTGGGGATCTTAACGGATGAAGTCGGTATATTGCGCACAATCGGGTGCCGGGCTGTCCATTTCATAGCGTCGACTCGCCGGGTTGAACTGTAATGTGCGCTGATAGCTGCATTCGAAATCGGTCCAGTGGCTCAGGTCGTCCTTGGTGAGCGGCGGCGCTTCGCTTGAATCCTCCCACAACCGCGCGGTTTGCGGGAAGGCGGTGGTCTGCGTGCGATAGGTCAGCGCGGGCATTTCGCCCCCGGCATTGTCAGGATCGAGCGCCAGGCTTGCGCCGAATTCATATTCATCATGGCATGCGCCCAGCCGCCGTTTCTGGTCATCCTTGTTGAAACAGGCGCGGATCAACTGCGAGGCGCGCCAGGGAAGGTCGAGCAGTTGTTTGCTCAAACCGGCTGTGCGACCCAGATAGAAGAGGTGCAGGTGCAGCCGCGTGCTGTCCCCACCGCCGCCCGAATACATGACGTGCGAGTTTTGCAGTACGCCGACCAGCCACGCCTGGCCTTCAGCCTGCCAGCCAGGTAAAGCGATGGCGTTCGGCCATATTTCCAGCCTGTCGCGATTGCCGGCGTGATATGAAAGCGCTTCATGCTTCGCGTTGCTGCCGTCGTTGGCGGCATCGGTCAGTTGTAGGCGATAATGGCCTTCACTGCGCTCGGGATCCGGTTCGACCGCAAAACACACATCGGCATCGGGCAGGCACAGCCGACCATTGGATTGTCGCATCGGCGCAGGTTCGCCCGGTGCACCGGTCGGTCCCGGATCGGGTGACGCCTGAACCGCTGCCGCCAGCGCCAGCGCGCCTATTGCAATGCCCATGCTCCCTGTTCTCCCGCCGCTACAAGCCCGCGCTTTTCGAGATCGAGCAGGTGCGCCAGCACGCTCATCTCGGCGGCCTTGTTTAGGCGGGGGTCTAGGCCCTTGTACATTTCCGGGATGAACTGGTGCGTTTCCCGCGCCCGCTCACCCAACAGGCGCAGGATCTGGTGTTCGCGCTGGCGGCGGTGGCCCATCATCCCGCGCACCAGCTGCTGCGGCTTGGTGATCGGTTCGCCATGGGCCGAGTAATAGACCCGGTCTTCGCGCGCCTGCAGCTTCTCCAGGCTTTTCATGTAATCGCCCATGTCGCCATCGGGCGGGATCACCACGCTGGTAGACCAGCCCATCACATGGTCGCCGGTGAACAGCGCGCCGCTTTCCTCCAGCGCAAAGCAAAGGTGGTTCGAGGTGTGGCCGGGCGTGTGCACCGCGCGCAAAGTCCACCCGGTTCCAGTCATCGCTTCGCCTTCTTCCAGCACGCGATCGGGTGCATAAGTCGAATCGAAGCTTTCGTCGCTTCGCGGCCCCCACTGCTTCAGCTTCTCGCTGTCGATCACCAGCGGCGCGCAGCCAACCACCGGCGCGCCGGTCTTTTCGCTAAGCGGCGCTGCTGCGGGCGAATGGTCGCGGTGGGTGTGGGTGCACATGATCGCCACGACTTTCGCCTCGCCGATCGCGGCCAGCACGGCATCAAGATGCGCCGGTTCGGCTGGGCCGGGATCGATCACCGCCACATCCCCGGCATTGCCGACGATATAAGTCTGCGTGCCGGTGTAGGTATAGGGCGAGGGATTGGGTGCCAGCACGCGCCGCACCAGCGGCTCGCATTGCTCGGCAATTCCGGTGGGCCAAGGCTGAGGAGGTAATGCCATGGCTTGCATATGGGCGTGTTCTTGTTTCGCCTCAAGCGTCGGCGCTCGCATCCGCTCGCTTGGCTATCCTCGCTCCCTGAAGGTTGCTGCGGACGGGCAGTCGCCCTTGCGGTCGCAACGCGACCGGATTAGCGCTCAAGCAGCAAAGCGATAGCGCGGAGAAAAACGTGAGTGAATTTATCCTGGTGCTGGACGAAGGAACGACTTCGACCCGCGCGATGCTGTTCGATTCCGGCGGCAAGCTGCACGGCGTGGCGCAGCAGGAACTGACGCAGCATTATCCGCGCTCAGGCTGGGTCGAGCACGATGCGGCGGAGATCTGGGACAAGACGCTGGCTTGCGCCCGCGCAGTCACTGAAAAGGCCGGCGGTGCCGATCGGATCGCCTGCATCGGCATCACCACCAGCGCGAGACGGTGGTGGCATGGGATCGCCACAGCGGGCAACCTTTGGCGCGCGCGATCGTGTGGCAGGACAGGCGGACCGCCGATTTCTGCGAGGGGCTGCGCGCGGGCGGCAACGAAGCGGATGTGCAGCGCCGCACCGGACTGCTGCTCGACCCCTATTTCTCCGGCACCAAGATGCGCTGGCTGCTCGATAACGAAGCTGCGGTGCGCGGCGCAGCGGAAAGCGGCACGCTGGCATTCGGCACAATCGAAAGCTGGCTGGTGTGGAAACTGACCGGCGGAGCGCATGTTTCCGATGCCAGCAATGCCAGCCGCACGCTGCTGCTTGAGCTCGGCGGGGCAGGCTTCGACGAACGACTGGCTGACCTGTTCGGCGTGCCGCATGCGGCACTGCCCGAAGTGGTCGATAATGCCGGTGAATTCGGGATGTCCGATCCGCAATGGCTGGGGCGCCGGATCCCGATCACCGGGCTTGCGGGCGACCAGCAGGCGGCCACCATCGGCCAGGCCTGCCTCAGCCCTGGCGAAACCAAGGCGACCTATGGCACCGGCGCCTTCGTGCTGACCAACAAGGGCGGCGACATTCCCGCTTCGGCCAACCGGCTGCTGGGCACGGTGCTGTACCAGATGGGTGGCGAGCGGACCTATGCGCTCGAAGGCTCGGTCTTCGTGGCCGGCAGCCTGGTGCAATGGCTACGCGATTCGCTGGGGATCGTCGATGTCGCGGCGGAAACCGAGCGGCTGGCACGGTCGATCCCGCACAGCGGTGGGGTGACCATCGTGCCCGCATTGAGCGGTCTTGGCGCGCCGCATTGGCGGGCCGAGGCGCGCGGCGTCATCACCGGGCTCAGCTTTGCCAGCGGCAAGGCAGAACTGGCGCGCGCTGCGCTTGAGGCGATGGCGCACCAGACGCATGACCTTGCCCAAGCCTTCGCCGCGGATGGCGCCAAATGGGGCCGCCTCAGGATCGACGGGGGGATGAGCGCCAACGACTGGATGGCGCAGGATCTGGCCAACATGCTGGACCTGACCGTTGAGCGCCCCGGCATGGTCGAAACCACGGCGCTGGGCACTGCGATGCTGGCGGCCACTGGTGCGGGGCTGTACCCGGGGCTGGAGCAGGCAGCAGCCGCAATGCGCGGCGAATTGGCCAGCTTCGTGCCCGAAATGCCAGCCGATGTTCGGGAGGAACGCCTGGCGCGCTGGCGTGCAGCCTTGGCCGCCGCCTGAACTGATTGAAGGTCAGTGCTGGCTAAGCGCGCGGCCCAACCGCTCGTGCATGTTTAGCACCACCGGCTGGGCATCGAAATGGTCGCGCCATGCCTGGTCCAGCCGGGCAATCCGGCGATGCAGCCGGATCGTGTCCTGGATCAGCTCACGGGTCGCCGGTTCGAGCAGTGCGAGGTCTTCCTCGCGCGATTCGCGATCTGCCGGCAATTCGCCATGTCGGCGCAGCTGGTTCTCGTTCATCTCGCCCGAGAAATACGCGCGCTGGTTCAGCAACCAGGCCAGCACGTGCATCATCCGCGTGGTGGCCTTCAAACCTTCGCTCGACAGCGCCAGCCGCAACATGTCGCTGCCGCCCGACGCGGATTCGCCAATACCCATGGCAAAGACTGAGCGCACTTCGTCAGCCAGCAGCAGGGCCTCGCTGTAGAGCGACTCGATAATCGGGCGGGAAAGGCTTGTCGTACGATGCATGCTGCATGGCTAGTCCGGGCTTCCGGCAAAGGTCCAGAGCGGCAACCATATTGTCCGCGACTTCTCGTCGCATTGTCCCAAAGCGGCACGGATCGTAAGCCGGAATTAACCATCAAGACATTGAAAGACGTTGATTTTTGGCTGAACTGGACTGTCGAGAGCGATCGATCCCGCGGTTGCCGTTAACCGAAAGCGGACCTGATTAGGGCGGGCCTCAATCCGGCTGGTCAGGCGATGATATCCGGCAGCAGATAATCTTCGATCAGCGCGATCTGGTCCTTGAGTTTCAGCTTGCGCTTCTTCAGCCGGGCGATCTGTAGCTGGTCCTGCGAGCCGGCCTCGGTCAGCGCCGTGATCGCCGCGTCGAGATCGCGATGCTCCGTGCGCAGCAGTTCCAGCCGCTTGCGAAGCTCCTGCTCGTTCACTCGCTCGTCTCCCGGGAATCGACTGGCCGCGCAAAACCGCGCCTGCGCCGAATACGTAGTATGTTCACCTTTTCAAGATAGGCAGATTATGTTTTGATGACAATTCGCGGTTCGTCCGCGTCAGGACGAGTCGCTTCTATGGTCAACCTGCCAGAGGAGAGCCTTGATGGTATCGCCCCACGTCCAAGCGCTGCAATCCAAACATGCCGGTCTCGAAGCGCAATTGCGCGATGAAATGAACCGCCCAGCGCCGGACCTCGCGATCATCCAAAGGCTCAAGAAGCACAAGCTCAGGATCAAGCAGGAACTTGCTCAAGCCTGAGCGTCGGCAAGACTTTCCCGTGCCGTTGATCGCCGCGCTGGCAAGTGCGGCGATGCGGCGTTTCGTATTGCAACCAAGCTGCTATAGGCTGGGGTCATGTCCGCCGCTGCATCCGCTCGCCTGATCCTCACCCGCCTGCACGAAGTGATGGCCTCGCGCCTGCACGCGCAAGGCAAGCTGGACCAGGTGGTCGACGTGATCGGGCAAAGCCTCGATAGCGAAGTGTGCTCGATCTACCTGCTGCGCGAGGGCATGCTGGAACTGTTCGCCACGCGCGGCCTGAACAAGAGCGCGGTCCACGTCACCCGCATGGCGATCGGGGAAGGCCTGACCGGCACGATCGCGGCCAATATCGAAACGCTCAACCTGGCCGAGGCCAAGGCCCATCCGGACTTCCAGTATCGCCCCGAAACCGGTGAGGAGAAGTTCCACTCCTTCGCCGGCGTGCCGATCGTCTACCGTGAGCGGGCCGTTGGCGTGCTGTGTGTGCAGCATGTCGATCCGCGCCGTTACGAGGATGTGGAGATCGAAGCGCTGCAGACCACCGCCATGGTGCTGAGCGAACTCATCGCCAATGCCGGGCTGATCGACGAGGAAGAAGTGCTGGGCCTGACCGAGGCGCAAACCGGCACGCACACCGTGACCGGGCTGACGCTGGTCAAGGGGCTGGCGGCCGGGCAGGCCGTTTATCACCAGCCGCGCGTCACCATCGACCAGGTCATGGCGGAGGACATCGAGGCTGAACGCCAAAGGGTCTATCGCGCGTTCGACCGGATGCGCGAGCAGATCGACAACATGGCGAGCCAGGCCGAATTCGGCGGCGGCGGCGAGCACGAGGAAGTGCTCGAGACCTACAAGATGTTCGCCTATGATGAAGGCTGGAGCCGCCGCATCAACGAAGCGATCGACAGCGGGTTGACTGCCGAGGCCGCGATCGAGCGCGTGCAGCAGCGCACCCGCATGCGCATGCGTGAGATCGACGATCCGCTGCTGGCTGACCGGATGCATGACCTGGAGGATCTCTCCAACCGGCTGCTCAGGATCGTGTCAGGCCAGCTCGGCACTGCCGCGCAGCAGGGCCTGCCGCGCGATTCCATCCTGATCGCGCGCAACCTCGGCCCGGCCGAACTGCTCGAATATGACCGGCGGCGCCTGAAGGGCGTGATCCTGGAGGAAGGTTCGCTCACCGCGCATGTCGTGATCGTGGCGCGCGCCATGGGGATTCCCGTGCTGGGCCGGGCGCGGGGCATCCGCGGCATCATCCGAGCCGGTGACGAGATCCTGCTCGATGCGGACAATGCGACGGCGACGATCCGCCCCTCGCCGCAGGTGTCGGACACTTTCAACGCGCGGTTCGCCAAATCGCGCGAGAAGCAAGCGGCCTATGCCAAGTTGCGCGATGTCGAGCCGTTCACCCGTTGCGGCACCCGCATCCAGGTGATGATCAACGCTGGCCTGCGCGATGATATCTCGGCGCTGGCGATGACCGGGGCAGACGGTGTCGGCTTGTTCCGCACCGAATTCCAGTTCCTGGTCTCGGCCACCCTGCCGCAACGCGAACGGCAGCTGAGGCTTTACCGCGACGTGCTTGACGCAGCGGGGGACAAGCCGGTGATTTTCCGCACGGTCGACATCGGCGGTGACAAGGCGGTGCCATACCTGCAGTCAGAACTGGCCGAGCACGACGAGAACCCGGCGATGGGCTGGCGTGCCTTGCGGCTGGCGCTGGAGCGCGAAGGCCTGCTGAAGGTGCAGGCCCGCGCGCTGCTGGAAGCGGCGGCCGGTCGCGAGCTCTATGTCATGTTCCCGATGGTGTCCGAACCGTGGGAATTCGATGCGGCCAAACAGGTTTTCGATGATCAGCTGGCTTACCTGCGCAAGCAGAAGAAGCTGCTGCCCGATGCGATCCGCTATGGTGCGATGCTGGAAGTGCCGGCGCTGGCCGAAATGCTCGACCTGCTGCTGCCCAAGATCCAGTTCCTGTCGGTCGGCACCAATGACCTGACGCAATTCCTGTTCGCGGCAGACCGCGCCAATCCGAAGCTGGCAGAGCGCTATGACTGGCTGAGCGCGCCGATCCTGCGTTTCCTGCGCCGGGTGTCGCAGGCCATGGTCGGCTCCCATGTCGACCTCGGCATTTGCGGCGAGATGGGCGGCCGCCAGCTGGAAGCGCTGGCGCTGTTGGGGATCGGTTTCCGCCGCTTCTCGATCACGCCCGCCGCCGTCGGACCGATCAAGGAACTGGTGCGCAAGGTCGATCTGGCGGAGATCAGTGCGGCCATGACCGGCTGGCTGGCCGATCCGCAGGTTGACCTGCGCCGCGAAATCAGGGCCTGGGCCGAAGAACGCGGGATCGAGGCGGAGTAACCCTTCGACCGGCGCGGGCATTGGCCCCAAATGCAGGCCAATTCGTCTTGATCCTGATGTGACACGGGTTTGCCGTGCTTGACAGGCGCGGATGTGATACGTTTTGTCGCGTCAAACAAAGGGCCGCAGATCCATGGTTGAGGAAGAAATTGCCGAAGCGGACGGGGAACTGCCGCTCGAAGGAGTGGGGCAAAAGCTGCGTCGCGCGCGCGAAAAGCAGGGTTTGAAGCTTGCCCAGATGGGTGAGCGCACGCGGATTTCGCAACGCCATCTGGAATTGATCGAGGACGGCGAATTTGCCGCGCTGCCAGCGCGCACCTACGCAATCGGGTTCACCCGCACCTATGCGCGCGAACTGGGGCTGGATGAAAACCGCCTGGTCGATGAATTGCGCCAGGAACTGGCCGAAGGCGGCGGCCACCGGCAGGCGTATACGCCTGCTTTCGAGCCGGGTGATCCGGCCAAGGTGCCGCCTGCGGCACTCGTATGGGCTTCGCTGATCGCTGTCGTGCTGCTGGCGATCGGGGTTTACGCCTTCTATTCGCGCTTCTTCGCAGCTGGTGCTGATCCCGCACCGCTGGTGGCCGAAGCCGAACAGGCTGCACCGGCCGGCATGTCAAACCCCGCCCAGGGAAGCGGCGTGGCGGCTCCAACAGTTCCCACTGCCAACCGCGACGAAGTGGTTTTCACCGCGCTTGAAGATGGCGTCTGGGTCAGCTTTTACGAGGCGGGCGGGCGCCGGCTGGAGCAAAAGCTGATGGCAAAGGGCGAAAGCTTCGCGGTTCCTTCCGATGCAACCGATCCGCGTATCTGGACCGGTCGTCCCGATGCATTTGCCATCACGGTTGGCGGGCAACCGGTTGCCAAGCTGGCAGAAGAGCAGGTTGTGATCCGTGATGTGGCGATCGCGGCGGAAGCGCTCCGCGCAAGGCAGCCTGCGCAGCAGACGGGTGGAACGCCGCCTGCCGTAGCCCCGGCGCGCAACCCGGCTACCACCGGCTGAAGATTTCCCACCATTTTGGCGCGCGCGCGGCTCGACTTGGGCAGCGGCTTTGAGGCAAGATTCGCCTGAGGTTCAGGCGCGCAGCGCTATCCACGCGGGATAGCTGTGCGATACCGCATCAGATTTGACCCGAGGAGTCCTTCGCAGTGAAATTGCAATCCCTTTCCCGCATGGCGGCCGCTGGCCTGGCATTGTCGGTGGCCGTAACGGCACCTGTGCCTGCCTTGTCGCAGGATGAAGTGTCCGAAGCGCGGGTGCGCAAGATCGAATCCGAAATCCGCGCCCTGCAGCGCAAGGTATTTCCGGGCGGTGATGCGCGCTTTTTCGAACCGGAGATCAGCACGGCCCAACCACAGGCTACCGGTGCTCCTGCCGCCACTTCGACCACCGCAGTGACTGACATCCTTGCCCGGCTTGATGCGATCGAGGGCCAGCTTCAGCAATTGACCGCGACCAGCGAGGAAAACCGCAATGCCGCGGCGCTGCTGGAAGAGCGCGTGGCGCGGATCGAGGCGAGCCTCAACCCGCCGACTCTGGAAGAGACGCCGCCTGCACCGGCATTGCTGCCCGCCGCTGCGCCCACGCCGGCAGCTACGCCTGCGGCCACACCACCAAGGGCAGCCGAACTGCCACCAGCGAAGCCTGCGGCGAGTTCGCCGCCCCCCGCGCAGGGGCCGAGCGCTGACCGGCTGGCCGGGGTGCAGGCGATCACCAAGCCGCAGACCGAAGACGCTGGCGATGACGAGTACACCTATGGCTTCCGCCTGTGGAACGCGGGCTATTTCCCCGAGGCGCAGCAGCAGCTGTCGCTATTCCTTGAAAAATATCCGAACCATTCGCGCGCGACCTATGGCCGCAACCTGCTGGGCCGTGCCTATCTTGATGACGGCAAGGCACGCGAGGCAGCACCATGGTTCCTGCGGAATTACCAGGTCGACAAGCAGGCCGCACGCGCTGGCGACAGCCTGTTGTTCCTGGCTGAAGCGATGATTGCCTTGGGCGACACCAACCGCGCCTGCATCGCCTTGGCCGAATTCGGCGAAACCTATCCGGCGCTCGCGACCGGGCGCCTGCAAAGCCAGTACGATGCTAACCGGCAAAAGGTGAAATGTAATTGATAGGGCGCTTCCCCCTGAACTGATCGCGCGATTTCGCGCCGCGCTGGACCGCCTTGGGGCGGGTTCGGCGCGGCTTGGCGTGGCGGTTTCGGGGGGACCGGACAGCCTGGCCTTGCTGCTGCTAGCCGCGCAGGCGCGACCAGGCGAAGTCGAAGCGGCCACGGTCGACCATGGCCTGCGTCCTGAAAGCGCGGACGAGGCAGCCAGCGTTGCCCGCCTGTGCGAGCAACTCGGCGTTCCGCATACGACCCTGAAAGTGACCGTTGCTGCCGGAAACCTGCAGCAGGAAGCACGGCAGGCGCGTTACCGCGCACTGGCCGATTGGCAGGCAGCGCGCGGGCTGGACGCCCTACTTACGGCGCACCATGCCGATGACCAGGCCGAGACGCTGTTGATGCGGCTCAACCGCGGCAGCGGGCTGGGCGGGCTTGCCGGCGTCCGCGCGAAGGGGCGCAATCCTGTGAGTGGCGGTCTGGTGCTGCGCCCGCTGCTGGACTGGCGCAAGGCAGAGCTCGAGGCGCTGGTGCGGGACTGCGGCATCGAACCGGTGCAGGATCCCTCAAACCGTGACGACCGTTTCGATCGCGCGCGCATCCGCAAGTCGCTGGCAGCAGCCGACTGGCTCGATCCGCCAGCTATCGCGCAAAGCGCAGCGTGGCTTGAACAGGCGGAAGCAGCGCTGGTGCATTATGCCAACGCCGAATGGGATGCTTTGGTGGGGGTGAGCGAATCAGCGATCACCTATCGCCCCGCGCCCGAAACCCCGCGCGAGATCCGCTTGCGCGTAATGGCGCGCGCGATCGCCCAACTGGGCGGGGAAACGCGCCTGTCGCAAGTGGCCGAACTGCTCGATGCGCTCGAGCGCGGGGAAAGCGGCAATCTCGCCGGGGTGCTGGCCCGCGCAACTCCGAACGGATGGATATTTACTCCCGAGCCGCCGCGTCGCTAGCCGTGCGCCCCGAATTCGTTGGCGATAGCCGTCGATAGCCGCAAACACAGCGCATAGGCACGCTCTATAGGATCGATATAGTCGCGGCCGATCTGGGAATAGCCGGCGTTATCGCCGTCCGGGTAATCGCTCGGCGCATCGACCGCGAAATCGGTGATCTGCGGGAAATGGGTGGGATAGGCACGGCGCAACTGCGCCAGTGCATCGTCGACCCGCAGCGTGAACACCATTTCCAGCACGTCGTCGCGGCTGATGTCATTGGCGCGGCTGAACGCCGGGATCGACACCGCGCGCAGGAACATGTGCTGCAGCAGCGCCAGCCGGATCGCTTGCGCCGCGCCGATCGTGCGGCGGATATTCTCGCGATCCTCCAGCGGGTGCTCGTTCGGAATCAGCGCCAGCAGGCGGTGCAGCTTGAGCGCATCGACGCGCAGCCGCGAGGCAAGCCGCCGGAACACGCCGGTGCGGTCATCCTTGGTGAGATATTCGGCGAGCGCCTCGCATGCGTCCGACAGATGGCTTTCAGTGCCGCGATAGGGCCGGCTCGCCCAATAGGCGCTGTTGAACAGCTCGCCATAGGCGGCAACCGTCTTGATGCTGGCGAGCGCGTTGGAACTGCGCACCAGCCGGATCAGCTGGCGCCCGCGTTCGCTTTCCATGATCAGCTGCGCCAGCTCTTCATAGGTGCCATCGGCTGCGCTGCCGACGCCGGAAATCACGTTCACCGGATAGCCGAGCTGCTGCAGGATCGCATTGTGCGGGATCGCGCGGATCTGGCGCAGGTTCATCTCGCGATCGGCGGCAAGGTCGCTCTGGCGGCGCGACACGCGGCTGCCAGTGGGGTTGAGCAGGCCCAGCCCGAAGGCGGTCAGTGCACGCGAATAGGTCTGGCTTTCCAGATGCTCGCGCTGGTGGCTGCGGATCGCGCGGTAGAAATCGAGGCTCAGGTCGGTGCGGCGATAGAACGGATCGGCCGGGGCATCGGGATCGGTTTCGGCCGGGCGCAGTTCGGCAATCCGGGTCAGCGTGGCCCGCGCCAGCTCTGGCGTGGCAAAGAACAGATAGCCGTCGCCGCCCTGGAAGCTGACTTCGGGTTCGAGCCGGATTCCCGCGCGCTGGAAACGGCGCTTGGCCCAGGGGCTGAGCGGCCAGGTCAGCCGGTCCTCGAAACTGTCAGGGTGCGCGCCGCGGCCCATGCTCTCGCCATGGGTGTTGAAGATCAGGGCGGCAACATCGGTGAGGCCGTTGGCGACCATTGCCTCGCTCAGCCGACCTTGCAGGCGCTCGATCGCCAGGCTTGCGGGTATCTGGCCGACGAAGCGACCGGCGTCGGAAAAGCCGGTCTGGATTGCCAATCGCCCGCGCTGGCGGACGTACTGCTGATAGCTTTCCTCGGCACACAGCGCGTCGAGGAAGCGGCCGCCGTGTTCCAGCGCGCTTTCGGTTTCGAACAGCGGCGAGACGTCGACTTTGCCGTCGATCCCGAACAGCTTGGCGAAATAGAGCGCGGCCAGGATCGTGGTCGGCTGTTCGCATTCGGCGATCAGCATCCGGATCGGCGCGTCGGCATCCACATGCGCCAGAATCTGCGCCATCGCCAGGAACTGGCGGATCGCGGTAGAGCTTTCGATCGCCAGCGCGGCGAAATTGCTGCGCAGCGGCTTTACCTTGGCCAGGATGTCGCGCAGCGCCGCGATTGCTCCCTGGCTGGCCAAGTCGAGCGTGTTGTCGGGGTCGATCCGGCGGCGGATCGCATTGTGGAGCTGGCTCGAATTCACCCGGAAGTGGATCCAGCCCATGCCCAGCCCGTCGGCGCGCATGGCAGCGGCGAGCGTCTTGAGCGCCACGGCGGCTTTCCCTTCGGCCTCGCGCGCTTCACGTTCAAGCTGTTCGATGATCGGCGCAAGGCTGCTCAGCTTATCCGGATGATCGGCGGTCAGGCGATTGGCCGCTGCCGAAAGCGCCTCTGGCTCGGATAGATCCGCCGCGAATTCTTCCGCGCGTTCCTGCGCATAGGCCGCCGCGCCAGAAAGCTGCGCGACCAGCGGGTGGCCCGGCGCCGCCTGCTCCAGCTTCTGCGCATAGCGCCCCAGCCGCTGTGCCTTTTCCGCCAGTCGGAAGCGGATCGAAGTGTACCAGGCGATATCGGTGCGCCCGTCCATGTCATAGCCGACCCAGCTGGCGAAGCGGAACGGCAAGGGTGCCAGTTCCTGCCATTGGCCGGGCCATTGCGCGGCGGCATGATCGAGCACTTCGGTGACGATCGCATCGCGCGCGTCCTGCGCATGGGCGATCGCTCGCATCGCCCGGTCGTGCTCATGCTCCAGCGTGACCGCCGGGCGCGGGTGGTGAATCAGGCAGACTTCGTCGCCAATCTCCCCGCTGCTGCTGGCCGCTTCGGCCACCGCGGCGGACTGATCGGGGGTAAGCAGGAAAGTGGGGTGCGCGGTGAACACGGCGTGCAGCTGCGGCCTTTCCCAGCGCGCGCGAAATGTCGCAAATTCGCTTTCCGTAAGTGTAGAAGTCAGCGCTTCCCTGTTCTTGTCCGGAGCGACCGGGGCGACCAGCCGCCTGAGGCGAGCGGCGCGGCTCTGCATGCTGTCGCATTCGAGCTCTGCCACCAGCGCTTCGATCGCATCAAGGTCGATCTCTCCGGACTCAAGCTGGCGTGATAGGTCCAGCCCCAGCTGGAAAACCGGATTGAACAGCGGGGTTTCCTGCGTCCGCGTGTGGAGCTGGCTCAGCCGCTCGATGAGGTTGTGGACCGTCCTCATCGACCGATCGTTGCCGCAGCGCGGGCGCTTGCTTCGATGGCGGCCTGGTCTGGCGCCCCGCGCGGTGCCACCCAGCTGCCGCCCACGCACAGCACCGGCTCGAAGGCCAGCCATTCCGGCGCATTTGCTTCGCTGATCCCGCCGGTGGGGCAGAACAGGCACTGGCCGAACGGTGCGGCGAGCGCCTTGAGCGCGGGCAGCCCGCCCGAGGTTGCGGCAGGAAAGAACTTGAAGTGGGTCAGGCCCAGGTCGAGCCCGCGCATGATGTCGCCAGCCGTCGCCGTGCCGGGCAGGAACGGCACGTCGGCTGCGATGGCGGCTTTGCCCAACACTTCGGTCAGGCCCGGAGAAACGATGAACTCGCTGCCCGCCTTGAGCGCCGCATCCAGCTCATCCGGATTGGTCACCGTGCCCGCGCCGACGATTGCGCCGGGGACCTGCTTCATCGCGGCGATCGCTTCCAGCGCAGCCGGTGTCCGTAGTGTGACTTCGAGCACGCGCAGCCCGCCTGCGACCAGCGCTTCAGCCAGCGGCACGGCGTGCTCGACTTCGTCGACCACGATCACGGGGATTACCGGCGCGGTGCGCATGATGGTTTCGATGGGCTTCACTTGGTAGATTTCCCGTGTTCGGAGGCAAAGGCCGCCGCCGCACCGAACAGGCCCGGTTGCGGATGGACGATCAGCTTGACCGGGATCGAAGCCATCAGCTCCTGGAACCGGCCCTTGGCCTTGAAACGTTCGGCAAAGCCCGATTTGAGCAAGGTCTCGCGGATGCGGTAGCCGAGGCCGCCGGCGATCACGACGCCGCCGAAGCCACCCTGGGCCAGCGCGATATCGCCTGCCACACTGCCAAGCGACATGCAGAAGCGATCGACCGCAGCGGCAGCCAGGCTGTCGCTGCCATCCTGCCCACGGGTCCAGATGGCGATGTCATCCTCCTCGGCCACCGCCTTGCCCTCCATCGCGGCGAGCGTCTGGTAGATGTCGGAGATGGCAGGCCCCGCCACCACGCGCTCCACCGAGACGCGGGTATGGCGTTTGCGCAGCCGGGCAAGGATCGCATCGTCGATCGCATCGAGCGGGGCGAAGTCGATATGCCCGCCTTCGGTTGCGGAAACGCGATAGGTGCCATCCGCTTCACGATAGAGATGGGCTACGCCAAGGCCCGTGCCGGGGCCGAGGACGCTCAGCCGCCCGGTCGGTGCCAGCGGCTTGTCGGGGCCGGTCAAGTGGACGAACTGGTCCTCGCTCGCCCGCGCCACGGCATGCGCCACGGCTTCGAAATCGTTGACGATGGTGTAATTGTCGACGCCCAGCTTTTCCTTCACCAGCGCCGGGCGGATGATCCACGGGTTGTTGGTGAAGCGGATCACATCCCCGCCCACCGGGCCAGCGATCGCCATGCTGACCGCGCGGGGCAGGGTGCCGCCCATCCGCTCGCGGAAATCCTCCCATGCGGTCTGGAAGCTGGCGTGATCGACCGTGTGGAGCGTTTCGGGCTCGCCCAGCGTGATGCCGCCATCCTTGGCGATAGTGGCGATGGCAAAGCGGGCATGGGTGCCCCCGATATCTACGGCAACGACCTGTGTCATAGTCCTGCAGTCGCCAGCATCGCGCTGCCGCCTTTCTCTGCGCCATCGGCAAACTGCCGGAACATGGCAAAAATTTCACGGCCAACGCCCATTGCCGGGCGCGGATCGGGTGCGGCGTCGCGCGCATCAAGGTCTGCTGTGGTCGAGAGTTCTCCAGTCACCGCGCAGACTTTCACCAAATCTCCATCTCGCAGCTTGGCGAGCGGGCCGCTGCCCAGTGCTTCCGGCGTCACATGGATCGCCGCCGGCACCTTGCCCGAAGCGCCTGACATGCGCCCGTCGGTGACCAGCGCCACGCGATACCCGCGATCCTGCAGCACGCCCAGCGGCGGGGTCAGCTTGTGCAGTTCGGGCATGCCGTTGGCGCGCGGACCCTGGAAGCGGACCACGACCACCACATCCTTGTCGAGCTCGCCCGCCTTGAAGGCCGCGGCAACCGATGCCTGGTCTTCAAATACGCGGCAGGGCGCTTCGATCGTCCAGCGCTCGCGCTCGACCGCCGAGCTCTTGAAGCAGCCGCGGCCGAGGTTGCCCTGCACCAGCCGCATCCCGCCGTCGGGCTGGAACGGATCGCTCGCCGGGCGCAGCATGGTATCATCGCCACTTTCGCCGACTTCGCGCCAGACTAGGTCCTCGCCGTCGAGGCCGGGTTCTTTGGCGTAGTCGGCCAGGTCGCCATCCCACACCGTCAGGATGTCGCGATGGGCCAGCCCTTCGCTCAGCAGCGTGCCGATGACATAGCCCATGCCGCCCGCGTCGTGGAAATGGTTCACGTCGCCCGAGCCGTTGGGATAGACCCGCGCCACCAGCGGTACAACGCTCGACAGCTCGCTCAAATCGTCCCAGTCGAACTGCACGCCCGCCGCGCGCGCCATCGCCGGGATATGGATCGCATGGTTGGTCGATCCGCCAGTCGCGAGCAGGCCGATCGCGGCATTGATGATCGCCTTTTCGTCGACGCATTTGGCCATGGTGCGTTCCCGCGTGCCGGCAAGGGCCGCGATCCGGTGAACCGCCGCCCGGTCGAGCGCCTGGCGCAGCTTCGTGCCCGGCTGGATAAAGGCGGAGCCGGGGATGTGCAGCCCCATCATCTCCATCATCATCTGGTTCGAATTGGCAGTGCCGTAGAAGGTGCAAGTGCCGGGCGAATGGTAACTGCCCATTTCGCTCGCGAGCAGCTCGTCCCGGCCCACCTTGCCTTCGGCATAGAGCTGGCGCACGCGCTGCTTTTCCTTGTTGGCGACGCCGCTGGGCATCGGGCCGGACGGCACGAAGACGGCGGGCAAATGGCCGAACCGCAGCGCGCCGATCATCAGCCCGGGCACGATCTTGTCGCAAATGCCAAGCAGCGCCATCCCGTCATACATCGCGTGGCTGAGCGCGACCCCGGTCGAGAGCGCGATCACGTCACGGCTGAACAGCGACAGCTCCATGCCGTCTTCGCCCTGCGTCACCCCGTCGCACATCGCGGGGGTACCGCCCGCGACTTGCGCGGTGGCGCCCACTTCGCGGGCATAGATCTTCATCCGTTCGGGGTAACGACCATAAGGCTGATGCGCGGACAGCATGTCGTTATAGGCGGTGACGATGCCGATATTGGGCGCACCGCCCGCCTTCATCGTCGCCTGGTCATCCAGCGCCCCGGCAAAGGCGTGGGCGAGGTTGGAACAGGAGACCTGGCTGCGATCGGGCGCGCGATCGGCCTCGCGCTCCATCAGGTCGAGATAGGCCTGGCGGCTGCCGCGCGATTTTTCGATCACCCGCTGGGTGACTTTCGCGATGGTGGGGTTGAGATCACTCATGCCAGCTCACTCCGTCACGCTCGGCCAGGGCAATTGCGGCGCTCGGCCCCCAGCTGCCGGCGGTATAGGTCTTGGGTTTCAGGCCATCGGCCTGCCAGCCAGCGCGGATCGCATCGATCCACTGCCATTGCGCCTCCACCTCGTCGCGGCGGACGAACAGCGTCTGGTCGCCTTCGATCAGGTCGAGCAGCAGTCGTTCATAGGCGATCCGCCGCACCTTGCCGGAAAAGGCATCGGCCATGGCGATGTTGAGCGGAACTTGCCGCAAGCGGATGCCTTCGCGGTCAAGCCCGGGCACCTTGGCCATCAGCGACAGGGTGATGTTTTCTTCGGGCTGGATACCGATCACCAGCCGGTTGGGCTGCATGGTCGCGCCTTTGCCGGCGAAGATCGAATGCGGAACGCAACGGAACTGGACGACGATTTCCGTCACGCGTTCGGGCAGGCGCTTGCCGGTGCGCAGGTAGAACGGCACGCCTTTCCAGCGCCAGTTGTCGACGTGGGACTTGATCGCGACGAAGGTTTCCGTGTCCGAATCCTTGCCCAGTTCTTCGTCATAGCCGGGCACCGCCTGCCCGCCGATCGCCCCGGCGCGATACTGCCCGGTCACTGTCTCGCCGGATTCGACCCCACGCAGCGCCCGCAGCACCTTGACCTTTTCGTCGCGCACGGCGGTGGCATCGAAACTGCCGGGCGGCTCCATCGCCACCAGCGCCAGCAGCTGCAGCATATGGTTCTGCACCATGTCGCGCAGCGCGCCGCTGTCATCGTAATAGGCGACCCGCGATTCCAGCCCGACCGTTTCCGCCACGGTGATCTGGACATGGTCGATATGCGCCGCATTCCAGATCGGCTCGAACATCAGATTGGCGAAGCGCAGCGCTAGCAGGTTCTGCACCGTTTCCTTGCCCAGATAGTGGTCGATCCGGAAAATCCGGTCTTCCGGGAAGGCGGAAGCGACCGCATCATTGATTTCGCAGCTGCTCGCGAGGTCTGTCCCCAGCGGTTTTTCGAGGCACATCCGGACGTTGGCACCATCCAGTCCCGCATGCTGCAGTCCCTTGATGGTCGGCTCGAACAGGCTGGGCGCGGTCGACAGGAAAATGGCGAGGCCATGCTTGGGGTCGCCGACCTTTTCAGCCAGCGCCTCGTAGCCTTCCAGCGTAGTCGCATCGAGCGACTGGTAGCTGAGCCGGTTGAGGAAATCGGCCATCCCGCCGCGCCGCTCGGCCGGCAGGTATTTTTCCAGCGCTTCACGGGCGAAATTGCGAAACTCATGGTCCGTCATCGGGGACCTTGCGGTGCCGATGATCCGAAGGTCTTCGTGAATCAGCTCGTCCGCGTGCAGTGCGCATAGCGAAGGCAGCAGCATCCGCTGCGACAGGTCACCGGTCGCGCCGAACAGCAGCAACCGGTCGGCGGTGAAGCCGCTTCCGGTGATCGAGGCTACATTCATCTGCTCGCTTCTCCCGTGCATCGTGCCATAGACATCTAGCGTGCCAGCCAAATGTCGGCCATAGCATCGCATAGCTATTCACACGCCGCAAAGCATGAGCGGACGGGGGCAAGGAAAGAGGATATGGAAACGCCGCGCAAGCCCGTGCGGGTGACCAGTTTCGACGTCGCGGAAAAGGCCGGGGTCAGCCAGTCGACGGTGTCGCGCGCACTGTCGGGTTCCTCGGTCATCACCGAAGCGACGCGGGTGCGTGTGCTCGAAGCAGCGCGCGAGCTGGGCTATTTTGTTGACGAGCGCGCTGCACGCCTGCGGCGCGGCCACACCGGTACGCTTGCCACCGTGGTGATCTGCAAGCCGGGCCACAGCGCCAAGGACGTCAATCCGTTCTCCTATGCCCTGCTGGGCGGTATCTGCACTGCAGCGTCAGAACGCGGGCTGGAAGTGCTGGTGTCGCTGCAGGCGGAGGAAGACCGGCTGTTCGGCCATTATGTGGAGCGCGGCCAGGCCGAGGGGCTGATCGTGATCGGTACCACCGCCAATCGGCCCGCGTGGGAATTTTTCCGCAAGATAGGCGAAACCAGCCAGCCGGTCGCCTATTGGGGCTCGCCGATGGGCGATCTCGACTGGGTCAGTTCGGACAACCATGCCGGCGCGCGGCTGGCGGCCGAGCATCTGGCCGATCGCGGCTGCAAGAAACTTGTCTGCATCGGGTCGCATGGCTCGGTCCAGCGCCAGTTTGCCGAACGCACGGACAGTTTTCTCACCCGCGCCAAAGAGCTGGGCCTTGATGCACGGCTGGTGTCGATCGAGCAGGGGAAGGACCGGCGCGAGCAAGGTCGCCTGGCGGCTGCGGCCCTGCTGGAAAGCGGGGAAGCATTCGACGGCGTGTTTGCCGTGTGCGATGCGATCGCCTTCGGCGTGCTCGAAGCCTTTAACGCGGCGGGCGTGAAGGTGCCTGATGCAGTGAAAGTGGTAGGCTTCGACGGTCTGCCCGCTGGCGAGCTCAGCAATCCTCCGCTGACCTCGATCGAACCCGATCTAGATCTTGCCGGGCGGCTGCTGGTCGAAGCGGTAACGGCTGAGGACGGGGTGCACCCCAGCATCCGCCGCGTGCCGGTGCGCTTGCTGGAACGCGGCAGCAGCTGATTCCCCAAGTTAGCCGGTGATGACCCCGAAAAGGTCATGCGCGTCGGCGTCTTCCACTTCGACGCTGACGATGTCACCCTGCTTTAGCGAGGCCGGGACATTGCGAAGATAGACCGCGCCGTCGATCTCCGGCGCATCGGCCTGTGAACGCCCTGTCGCGCCAATGTCGCCATCTTCGTCGGGTTCGCCGACCTCGTCGATGATGACGGGCAGCACCTTGCCGATCTTCGCCTGCAATTTCGCCGCGCTGATCCGCTCGGTCACTTCCATGATCCGGGCGTAGCGCTCTTCCTTGACCGCTTCGGGCACCGGATCGGGTAGAGCATTGGCCGCTGCGCCTTCGACCGGTTCGAAGCGGAAGGCGCCGACCCGGTCAAGCTGCGCTTCTTCGAGCCAGTCGAGCAGGTAGCGGAAATCGTCCTCGGTCTCGCCGGGGAAGCCGACCACGAAGCTGGAACGGACCGCGATATCAGGGCAGATTTCGCGCCAGCTCTTGAGCCGTTCAAGCACCTTGGCCTCATTCGCCGGGCGCTTCATGGCGCGCAACACCGATGGCGATGCGTGCTGGAACGGGATGTCGAGATAGGGCGTCAGCAGCCCTTCCGCCATCAGGGGGATCACCGCATCAACATGCGGGTAGGGGTAGACATAGTGCAGCCGCACCCAGGGGGTCTCGCCTCCCGGAGTGCGCAACTGGCCCAGTTCGCGGGCCAGGTCGGTCATATGCGCGCGGACAGGGCGGCCTTTCCACTCGCGTTCTTCATGCCGGATATCGACGCCATAGGCAGAGGTATCCTGACTGATCACCAGCAGTTCCTTCGTCCCAGCCGCAACCAGCTTTTCCGCTTCGCGCAGTACGGCATCGACCCGGCGGCTGGCGAGCTTGCCGCGCAGCTGCGGGATAATGCAAAAGGCGCAGGAGTGGTTGCAGCCTTCGCTGATCTTCAGATAGCTGTAGTGGCGTGGGGTGAGCTTAATGTCCGGCTGCGGGATCAGGTCGATGAAAGGACCCTGCGAAGGCGGCGCGGCCTCGTGCACGGCTTCGACCACCTGCTCGTATTGATGCGCGCCGGTAACCGCCAGGACCTGCGGGTATTTGGCGCGGATCACATCCGCTTCCTCGCCCATGCAGCCGGTGACGATCACCCGGCCGTTCTCGGCGATCGCTTCGCCGATCGCGGCGAGGCTTTCTTCCTTAGCGGAATCAAGGAAGCCGCAGGTGTTGACCAGCACCACGTCCGCCCCGGCGTAATCGGGGCTCATCGCATAGCCGTCGGCGCGCAGCCGGGTAAGGATGCGCTCGGAATCGACCAGCGCCTTGGGGCAGCCGAGGGAAACCATGCCGACCTTCTTCTGGTCGGGGATCAAGGTGGACGTAGTGCTCATAGACGGCGCGCCCCTACACCAGCGCGGCGACTTGCGCCAGCTAGGCTTTGCCGTTCCCGGTCGGGACGATTTCGACGATCACATCGCCTTTCTTGAGGCTCTGGCATTCGGCTTCCCAGAAACCGAGCGCTTCGCCATCGCGGTAAATCCTGAGCCCGCGCCCGCCGCTCGTCAGTGCGTCGATCGCGCAACCGCATTCATCGTCAGTGATTTCGCGTTCGACCAGCTGGACGCGGCCCGTTACCGAAGCAAGATCGGCCAGGTAATCGGCGATATGCGCGCCGCGTGCGCTGCCCGCGAGCAGCAAGCCGGTAAAGCGCACCGGGTTGATCACGGTATTGGCGCCAGCTTGCCGCGCGAGCGATTCATTGTCATCCGCGCGCACCACCACGCTGATCGGCACATCGGGCGCGAGCGCGCGCACCGTCAGCACGATCAGGATCGAAGTGTCGTCGCGTCCGGCGGACACCAGCACGCGCTGGGCGCTGGCTATGCGCACGGCATCGAGTGTGGCATCGCGCGTCGCATCGGCGGCCATGACATTGCAGCCCAGCTTTTCGGCCTCGGTGAGCCGCTCCTCGCTGGGATCGACCACCACGATATTGTGCGGATCGACCCCGCGCTCGATCAGTTCGTGCACGCTTTCGGAGCCGGACACGCCGAACCCCAGCACGACAATGTGATCGGCAAGAGTTTCCTGGATACGTTCCATGCGCCACTTCTCCCAGCTGCGCTTGATGATGAAATTATAGGCCGTGCCAACGAAAATGAAGAACACGGCAAAGCGGATCGGCGTGACGATGATCGCTTCGATCATCCGCGCGCGGTCAGTCACCGGGGCGATATCGCCGAAGCCCGTGGTGGTGATCGAGATCATCGTGAAATAGACGATGTCCGAAAAGCTCACTTCGCCATCCACGCTGTCGCGCAGGCCACCGCGATCGAACCAGTGGATCAACACCACAAAGAACACCAGCGCCAGCGCCAGGCCGATGCGGATGAAGAAATCGCCCCATACGGGCACTTTCACCGCGCGCCTTAGTGGCTTGAAGTGCGGCCCGCGATAATGGCGCGGCGGCCGGGCGGGGACGATCCGGTCGAGCTGTTTCTCCGTCACACCCTCTGCCTTACTATCCGCCGAAGCGCTGCGCCAGCCCGGAGAGCGAAGCGTGATGGGTCAGATCGAGCTGGAGCGGGGTGACCGAAACATGGCCTTCGCCGATCGCTTCAAGGTCAGTGCCATGGTCGGGCGTATGCTCGATCGCGTCGAGCCCGAACCAGTAATAGCGCTGGCCGCGCGGATCGCGCCCTTCGATCACCGAAGCGCGGGCATAATCGTGGAAGCCCTGCCGCACCACGCGGATGCCGCGCACCTCTTCCGGGGCGAGGCAGGGGAAATTGACCGTCACCAGCGTGCGCGGTTCGAACGGGGCGCCGATCAGTGGCTGGATCACCTTGGGGCCCCATTCGCGCGCGGTGGCAAAGCGATCACCCCAGGCCGGGCGTTCCTGCTTCATCACCTGGCTCAACGCGATCGACCGGATCCCGGCCAGCGCGCCTTCCATCGCGGCGGAGACCGTGCCCGAATAGGTGATGTCGTCGCCCAGATTGGCACCCGCATTGATGCCCGACAGGATCAGGTCGGGCGGGCTGTCGAGCACCTGCTTGAGCCCGATCGAGACCGCATCGGTTGGCGTGCCGGTGACCGAAAAGCGCCGCTCGGCATGTTTGCGCAGCCGCACCGGCAGCGACAGGGTGAGCGAATGGCCCGCGCCGGTCTGGTTGTCGGATGGCGCACATACCCACACATCGTCGCTCAGTTGCCGGGCGATTTCCTCAAGCAGCGCGATGCCAGGGGCATGGATGCCATCGTCATTGGTAACGAGGATGCGCATCAGGTGCCCATTCTCTCTTGGGTGGTCTCCAGCCTGGTGACGCCGCCCATGTATGGCGCGAGCGCCTCCGGCACGATCACGCTGCCGTCTGCCTGCTGGTAGTTCTCGATTACTGCCACCAGCGTGCGCCCGACCGCCAGGCCCGATCCGTTGAGCGTATGGACGAAGGCGGTCTTCTTTTCACCCTCGGGGCGATAGCGCGCATTCATGCGTCTCGCCTGGAATTCGCCGCACCAGCTGACCGAGCTGATCTCGCGATAGGCGCCCTGGCCGGGCAGCCACACCTCGAGGTCGAACGTCTTGCGGGCGCCAAAGCCCATGTCGCCGGTGCAGAGCAGCATTTTGCGATAGGGCAGGCCCAGCGCTTCGAGCACGCCCTCAGCGCTCTTCACCATATGCTCATGCTCAGTCGCGGCGTCCTCGGCACGGCAGATGCTGACCAGCTCGACCTTTTCGAACTGGTGCTGGCGGATGAAGCCGCGGGTGTCCTTGCCCGCTGCGCCCGCTTCGCTGCGGAAACAGGGGGTGAGTGCGGTCATGCGGATCGGCGTGGAGAGATCGTCGATGATCTGCTCGCGCACCGCGTTGGTCAGCGAAACTTCGGCGGTGGGGATGAGCCAGCGGTCATCGGTGGTGCGGAAATTGTCTTCCGCGAATTTGGGCAGCTGGCCGGTGCCGTAGAGCGATTCCCCGCGCACCAGCAGCGGCGGCGCGCATTCTGTATAGCCGTTTTCACTCGTCTGCTTGTCCAGCATGAATTGCGCCAGCGCGCGGTGCATCCTTGCCATGCCGCCCTTCAGGAAAGTGAAGCGGGCGCCGCTGATCATCGCGCCGGTTTCGAAATCCATCCCCAGCGCCGGCGCGATATCAGCGTGTTCCTGCGGCGTGAAATCGAACTGCGGCTGCTCGCCCCAGCGGCTCACTTCCACATTGTCGTTCTCGTCCGTGCCTTCGGGCACATCGTTGGCGGGCAGGTTTGGGATCGCTGCCAGCAAATCCTCGAGCTGGCGGTCCGCCGCGCGGCCGGTTTCTTCCAGCGCGGGCAGTACTTCTTTCAATTCAGCAACTTCGGCCTTTAGCGCTTCGGCCGTGTCTTTGTCGCCCTTGGCCATGGCCTGGCCAATCAGCTTGGAGGCTTCGTTGCGGCGGTTCTGCGCTTCCTGCAGGCTCGTGGCGGCGGCGCGGCGCACCTCGTCCGCCTCGAGCAGATGGGCGGCAACCGGCTCCAGCCCGCGCTTTGCCAGCGCGGCATCGAAAGCTTCAGGGGTTTCGCGGATAAAGCGGATATCGTGCATGGGCAGGGCCTATGCACCAGCGGCATAGGCATTTCCAGCTACGATTCCGCAATCATTTACGCCGCTGGCAGGTGCTTAGCCCGAAAATCGAGTAGGCCGGGCATCTGCGGGTAAGACCGGTCAGAAGCGGAACAAGTCCGATCCAGCCCCAGGGCGTCTGCGGACCCACAAAGACCATCGCAATCAGCGCCAGGCCCACTACCAATCTCAGGATGCGATCCATATTGCCCACGTTGACCGACAGCATCACGCTTCTCCTTTGACCAATGGAGCAATCCTGCCACGATTTGCGCAGCAGTTCATTGATCAGGATCAATCGTATCCGAATGGGGTTCGGGCCGGCGGCTTCATGGGAGGGGATGCCGCCGGCCACAGGGAGGGAGGCTAGAAGTTGAGCGTACCCGTCACGAACACCTGGCGCGGATTGCCGTAGAAGGCGGTCAGCGTGCCTTCGGGGCCCAGTGTCGGGACAACCGGAGCGCCATTGGTACCCGGGATGATCGCACCGGTCGTGGGGTTGACTGCCACGAAGGTATAGCCGCTGGTCTTGTATTCCTTGTCCAGCAGGTTCTTGCCGTAGACCCCGATCGTCCAGCGGTTGCCCGGTGCCTTGTAGACCAGGCTGGCATCGACCAGCGCATAGCCGTCCTGGTCAAGATATGGATTGGGGATTTCGAACTGGTAGGTCTTGCTGCGATAGCTGACGCCCACATTCATGAAGACGTCGGCCTCGCCCACCGGCATGGTATAGCTGAGGTTGGCCGATCCGGTGAACTCGGGCGTGTTCTGCACCTTGCGGAATTCGGCCACATCGGTGGGCGTGTTGCCGATATTGGTGATATATTCGTCATACTGGGCGTCGACCCAGCCTGCGGTCACCGCCAGGTTGAAGCCATTGCCGAAGCGCGCATTGCCTTCGAATTCCAGCCCCTTGATCGTGGCCTTGCCGGCGTTTGAAACTACCCCGCAGAAACTGGGCAGGCCGGAAACGGTGCAGGCGACAGAGCCGGGGATCTGCACGTCGGTATAGTCGGCATAGAAGGCTGCGACCGCGACATTCACTGCGCCGCCCGCCAGCGAGCCCTTGTAGCCCACTTCGTAGCTGTCGACCTGCTCGGGCCGGAAGCTCAGGAACTGGGCGATTTCGGCGTCGGACCTCGTGCCGTTGTTATCAAGGTCGGGCGCGTTCGTACCCACGCCGCGCGGGTCAAACCCGCCGCCTTTGAAGCCTTGCGAATAGCTGGCGTAGATATTGTGATCGGGCGTCGGCATGAAGCTGATCGAAGCGCGCGGGGTGAACTTCTTGAAGTCGCGCGAACCGTCGAAATTGGTGCTGGGCGCGCCGAACGGAATACCTAGCCCGCCGAACTCAGGCGAACCGCCGCCCAGGTAATTCTGGCGCAGGATTTCAGCGGAGCGTTCGTCCCAGGTGTAACGCCCGCCGACCGAAACCGAAATCTGTTCGGTCACATCGAAGGTGAAGTCGCCGAACACGGCATAGGTTTCCGTGTCGACATTGGCCTCGGTATAGGCGGTGAGGCCGGCAAAGGCCGTGAACAGGCGCACGTCGAACAGTGTGTCCGCCTTGGCGTCGAGGTAATAGAAGCCCAGCAGGCCGGACAGCGGCCCGTCATTGTCCCACAGCAGCTGCACTTCCTGGCTCAGCTGCTCGTTGAGGTAACGGCCCGGCACGTCAAGATCGACTGCAGGGAGCGCGTCGAAGTCGATCGGCGTATCGCTGGTATCCTTGCGCCATGCCGAGATCGAACGAAGCTGCAGCGCATCCGACAGGTCGATTTCGGCATTCATCATCACGCCATAGGCTTCGACGTCCTGTTCGGGATCGTTCAGCCCGCCGCGCGTATCGAACACGTTCTTGAGCACAGGGGCGCCCGAAACGAGGCCCGGGATCAGGCGGTGGCCGCCACGCGGATTGCTCTTGTCGCGCGTGTAGTCGCCTTGGATGCGCAGGAACACTGGCTCGCCATAGCCGCCCATTTCCATGCTCAGCCGGCCGGCCCAGATATCCTTGTTGTAGTTCTCGAGCCCGGTGGTGAGGTTGTCACCAAAGCCGCCGCGCGACAGGCGCGCGACTGACCCGCCGACCCGCACCAGGTCGCTCACCGGTGCGCCGACCGAAACCACGCCTTCAGCCTGGTCGTAAGTGCCATAGGTTGCGCGGGCTTTCAGTGTGACATCCTGCGGCAGGCGCTTGGTGACATATTTCACCGCGCCGCCAATGGTGTTGCGGCCATAAAGCGTGCCCTGGGGCCCGCGCAGCACTTCGATCCGCTCGACGTCATAGATGTCGAGCACGGCGGCCTGCGGACGGTTGAGATAGACATCGTCGAGATAGATGCCGACGCCTTGTTCGAAGCCCGAAACCGGGTCCTGCTGGCCGATGCCGCGGATGAAGGCGGAGAGGGTGGAATTGGTGGCGCGCGAAGTCTCGAGCGTCACATTGGGGGCCAGGTTGCCGACATCGGTCAGGTCGAGCGCGCCCTGGTCAGCCAGTTGCTGGCCGGAAATTGCGGTGACGGCGATCGGCACATCAATCGCGCGTTCCTCGCGCCGGCGTGCGGTGACGATGATGACATTGCCTTCCTCGCCCGTGCTGGCTTCGGGCATGCCATTACCGGCGTCCTGCGCTGAAGCGGGCGCGGCCACGAGGGCAGCGGCGGCGCAGCCAACCAGGAATGCGCTGCGGCGAATCAAAACGGCGGAATTCATCGGTGATCTCCTCCCAAAACTCTTTCCTCCCCAATATTGAAAGTTGAACCACCTTTCAAGTTCTGATTTTGCATGCTAACAGGCGATGTATCGGTCAGGTGAGGGGTGATGACGGGGATGCAGCCAGTCGAGACGGACAAGACGCCGCGCACAGAACGCGGGCGCCGCACGCTGCGCAAGCTGCTCGATGCGGCAGCGGTGGAGTTCGGCGAAAAGGGCTTCCACGATGCTTCGATCAGCTCGATCACGCGGCGGGCTGGGGTCGCGCTGGGCAGCTTCTACACCTATTTCGACAGCAAGGATGCGCTGTTCCGCGCGCTGGTGAGCGACATGAGTGATGCGGTCAAGGTCAGCGCCCGCAGCGCGCTGACCGAAGACATGAAGCCGCTGGAAGTCGAACAGGCCGCGCTGGCGGCGTTCCTGGATTTCGCGCGCGAGCACAAGGAAGTCTATCGCATTATCGACGAAGCCGAATTCGTCGACCCCGCCAGTTATCGCGCCCATTACGAGACGATCGCCAAGCTGATCGAACAGCGCCTGAAGGCCGGGGGCGAAAGCGGCGCATTCCGGTCCGGCCTGGGCGAAGTGCAGGCCTGGGCATTGATGGGGATGAACGTTTTTGTCGGCCTGCGCTTCGCGGTCTGGGACGAAATCGGCCGCGACTCCGATGAAATTGCCGCCCTGGTAAACACCATGCTGGCCCAGGGCATCGCGGCCGGGCACGGTTAGCCAGACCATCCTTCGGGAACCGCAGGTCGCCTTGCGCGGTTGCATGCGGTAGACGTTCCGCACATCGGCCGCTTACGGTTCGATTCCGGCACAGCAGGGGGGATTGAAGCCCATGCGTGATCATGAACTGCGCAAACTGGCCGTTGGCGAAATGCACCTGCGCCGCTGGCCGCAGCTGGATGTGCCCTGTGTGATCGTCCAGTGGGTGCTGATTGTCGATGACGACGAGCGCGCCGACGAACTTGCCGCGATTGAGGTCAAGGCGCTGCCGCAGGATGTGCTCGGCAATCCCAGCTATCGCGCAGGTCGGCTGGGCGAGGACGTTCGGTTCGTCTGGGAACGGCACAGCGAAGGCACCAGCCTGACCTTGTTTGCGGTAGGGGCCGCAGCCGATGCCTTCCTCGATCCTGACAGCCATGCCGAACTGCAGGCGGCACTTGACTGGGCGACCGCGCTGCCCGGCCGGATCGTGCGCAGTACCCGGATCTGGGTCGCGCAGAGCGACCGCGAGATCGAAGCGATCCTGCCCCAGGTCGGCTTCATTCCCGCAGAAACGGTGTCGTGCCATTTCGGTGGTCCGCTGCGCATGTGGTCCGACTTCCGGCTCAAAGACGATGGCTATGGCCGTCTGCTGGTTGCGGCGAATGGGGCCGATCCGGCGGAAATCACGCGCCAGGTCCAGCGGCTGCAGGAATTGGGCAATTACCGCAACCGGGCCCTGCTGGGGCTGCCGGTCGCGCGCGAATGCTGGCCCAAGCTGGATGAAGCCGAGGCCCGCCTGCGAGATCTTGCCGCGCGGATCGGCAATCGCGACGAAACCGACGACCAGCTGATGGACACCTTGTCCGAACTGTCGCTTGAGCTTGCGGCGATCGAGACATCGATCTCCTTCCGGATGGATGCGACCAAGGCCTATGCCCAGCTGGTGAACGACCGGCTGGCGCAGGTCGATCCGCGCCCGATTGCCGGCTTTGCCTCACTGACCGATTTCACCCAGCGCCGCTTCTTCCCGGCGATGAACACCTGCGAAGCGACCACCGCGCGGGTGCGCCAGCTGGCGCTGCGTGCAGTCCAGCTGTCCTCGCTCCTTCGCGCCCGGATCGAAACGCGGATCGAGAACCAGAACGCGCAATTGCTCCATTCGATGGAGCGCAGCACACGGATGCAGGTTCGGCTGCAGCAACTGGTCGAGGGATTCTCGGTCGTCGCGCTCAGCTATTACCTGATCGGCCTGATCGGCTATCTGCTCGCAGGATTGCCGCTGAAGGATTATGGGCTCGACAAGACCTATGTGATCGCTGCGCTGGTGATCCCAGTTGTGTTGGTGATCTGGATCGGGATGCGCGTGCTCAAGCGGCGCCTGTTTCCCGATGGCGGAAAACCCGGCTGATCACTTAATCGCTTGTCCTGACGCTGCAACTTGTCCAGAACAGTGGACAGATGGCGCGTTTTCCCTTCTCTGCGATTGTTGGCCAGGACGAGATGAAACTGGCGCTGCTGATCGCCTCGGTCGATCCGTCGATCGGCGGCGTCATGGTGTTTGGCGATCGCGGCACGGGCAAGTCCACCGCCAGCCGCGCGCTTGCATCCTTGCTGCCGCCGATGACCACGGTCGAGGGCTGCCGTTACCACTGCCTGCCCGAACAGCGCGGCACTTGCCCTGACCCTTGCACCTCGGGCCGTAATGCAAAGCGCGCGGTCCCGTTTGTCGATCTGCCATTGGGCGCGACCGAAGACCGGGTGGTGGGTTCGCTCGATCTTGAGAAGGCACTCAGGCAGGGTGAAAAAGCGTTCGAGCCCGGCCTCTTGGCGAAGGCGCATCGCGGGTTCCTTTATATCGACGAGATCAATTTGCTTGAGGATCACCTCGTCGATTTGCTGCTCGATGTGGCGGCATCAGGTGAAAACGTGGTCGAGCGCGAGGGGCTGTCAGTGCGCCACCGCGCCAAATTCGTGCTGATCGGCAGCGGCAACCCCGAAGAAGGCGAGCTGCGGCCGCAATTGCTCGACCGCTTTGGTCTGTCGGTCGAGGTGCGCACCCCGCGCGAAATCGAACAGCGGGTCGAGATCATGCGCCGCTGCGGCGCGCAGGAACGCGATCCGGAAGGCTTTGCCACAGAGTGGCAGGCAGAAGACGACAAGATCGTCAAGCAGATCGCGCGCGGCCAGAAACGCGTCCAGACAATCGAGCTGCCGGACGATGTGCTGGCGGATGCAGCGCAGCTCTGCATGGCGGTGGGCGTTGACGGGCTGCGCGGCGAACTGACGCTGATGCGTGCAAGCCGCGCCTATGCGGCGCTTGCCGGTGCGCGAAAGGTCAAGCGCGAGCATGTGCTGGCGGTTGCCCCGATGGCGCTGCGCCACCGCTTGCGGCGCGATGTGCTTGACGAAACCGGCTCGACCGTGCGGATCGAACGCGCGGTGGCCGAGCTCTTCGGATGAGCATCGGCGCGCCTGCGCCGGAGCCTGCTTTCGACCCACTGGCCGATGCGCTGCTGGCGGCGCGCCTGCTGGCAATTGCACCTACCAGCCTTGGCGGGATTTGCCTGCGCGGCGGCGGCCCGGCGCGCGACCTGGTGCTGGAGCGCCTTCGCGCTGCCTTGCCTGAAAGCGCTCCTTGGCGGCGACTTCCGGCCAATGCCGATGACGAGGGACTGCTCGGCGGGATCGACGTCGCTGCCAGCCTAGCCGAAGGCCGCGCGGTGCAGCGCTGCGGACTATTGAGCGAAGCGCAGGGCGGCGTGGTGCTGGTGCCGATGGCCGAGCGCATGCGCGAAGCAACCGCCGGGCGGCTGGCGCAGGCGATGGACGATGGCGCAATTGCCCTGGTGCTGCTGGATGACGGGCGCGAGCCTGATGACCGGCCTGCGGCGGCACTGCGCGATCGGGTGGCGTTCGAGTGTGACCTTTCGCGTGTGGCATCGATCGACGTTGCAGATACTGCCGATACGAAGCCGTTTTCGATCAGCCAGGTGGCAGGGCTGGATGACGAGCAGCTTGCCGCGCTCGCTGCCGTTTCGGCCGCGCTGGGGATCGACTCGGTGCGTCCATTGCTGTTTGCGCTGGCCACGGCACGGGCGCATGCCGCGCTCAACCGGCGCAAGAAGGTGCGGCAAGAGGATCTGGCTGCTGCGGTTCGGCTGGTGCTCAGCCCCCGTGCCACCCAGCTGCCCGAAGCGCCCGCAGACGACGATGCACCCCCTCCGCCCGATCAGGGCGAGGATTCGTCCGATGGCGAGAAACAAAGCTCAGGCGAAATGCCGCCGGACGAAATGCTGGTCGAAGCCGCGCTCGCCGCGATCCCGCCCGATGTGCTGGCTCAGATTGCCGCGGGCAAGATGCGGAGGAGTGCGCAAGGCGGAGGCGGCGGCAAGCGCAGCATGTCGAAGCTGCGCGGCAAGCCGCTCGGCGCGCGGCCCGGCATCCCGCGTGGCGGGGCGCGGCTGGCGCTGATCGACAGCCTGCGCGCGGCGGCGCCATGGCAGCCGCTGCGGCGGCACGAACGCGGCGAAAGTGCGATGACCGCGCTCCATATCGAGAAAGACGATCTGCGCATCCGCCGGTTTGAGGAACGCGCGGGTTCGGTGACGATCTTCTGCGTCGATGCTTCAGGCTCTGCGGCGATCGCGCGGCTGGCCGAGGCCAAGGGCGCGGTCGAGCGCATCCTGGCGCAGGCCTATGTCAAACGTAGCGAAGTGGCGCTGATCGCCTTTCGCGGCGAAGGGGCGGAAGTGCTGCTGCCCCCGACCCGCTCGCTAACTCGCGCGCGGCGTGCCTTGTCGGAACTGCCGGGCGGGGGCGGCACACCGCTGGCCTCCGGGTTGCAGCTCGGCTTGCAGATGGCGTTGGCGGTGGCGTCGCGCGGGCGCACACCCTTTGTGGTTTGCCTGACCGATGGCAGCGCCAATATCGCCGCAGATGGCGCGCCTGGGCGGACGCAGGCAAAGGAAGATGCGCTGGCGGCCGCGCGCGGGTTTGCCCTGCGCGGGATCGAGGGGATCGTGATCGACATCTCGCCGCGTCCGCGCCCCGAAGCGGCGGAGCTCGCCAAGGCGATGCAGGCGCGCTACCTGCCGCTGCCCCTGGCCGATGCCGCCGCGCTTGAGCGGGCGGTGAGCGCGGCCCAGCCTGCGCCGCAATTCGCACGATGAGCGGCGCCCTGCGCTGGGACGTCGAAGGGCGTGACTGGCCGCATCGCGGGGCCAGCCGCTTTGTCGAAGCTGATGGCCTCACCTGGCATGTGCAGCAGATGGGGGAGGGGCCGCCAATACTGCTGCTCCACGGCACCGGCGCATCGAGCCACAGCTGGCATCGGGTGACACCGCTTCTTGCCCAGAACGTCACGGTGATTGTGCCCGACCTGCCGCTGCATGGTTTCACCGGGGGCGACCCGGTGAGCCATCGCGCCAGCCTGCCCGCAATGGCGCGGGCCGTGGCGGCGCTTGTGGTCGCGCTTGGTGTGGAGCCGACTGCCTTGGTAGGCCATTCCGCCGGCGCGGCGATCGCGCTGCAGATGGCCCTTGATGGCGTGGTCGATCGGCGCACGCCAGTGGTCGGCTTCAACCCCGCGCTAACCCCCTTTCCCGGGGCGGCGGCGCAGATCTTCCCGGGCATGGCCAAGCTGTTGTTGCTTAATCCCTTTGTGCCGAAAGTCTTCTCCGGCGTGTCGCGCCTGGCGGGCGATCCTTCGCGTTTCCTTGAGCGTTCGACCGGTTCGCGCACCGATCCGGTCTCGCTGCGCTGCTATGCCCGGCTGTTTGCCAGTTCGCATCACACGCGCGGCGCGCTGGCGATGATGGCGCATTGGGACCTTGAGGCATTCTCGCGGCGGCTCGGCGATGTCGCCAATCCGGTGCTGCTGGTCCATGCCCGCGGTGACACCGCTGTGCCGCTCGGTTCGGTCGAAGCGGCAGCAGCGCGCATCCCGGGTGCGCGGCTGGAACTGATGGGAAATCTGGGCCATCTTGCGCATGAAGAGGCGCCAGATCAGGCCGCGGCGTTGATTGAATCAATTGCGCAGCCGATTTCAGCGGGAGAATGACGATGTGGGAGGCGTTTCGCAGCTTCGTTGGCAGCAATTTCGCCATCGTCGAAGTGCTGTTCACCGCCACCGTCGCGCTCGGTTTCGGGGCGTACCAGATCTGGTCGGTCAATCGCGAAATCGCCAAGGACAAGGCGAAGAAGGCCGAACGCCGCGACGCCGAATGATCAGTCCTTTCTGGGCATCCGGTACGGCAGCATGAATTGCACCACTGGCGAAGCGAAGCGGTCCAGATCGAGGCTTTCCTGCACCGCCACCACCTGTTCGCCATAGAGCCGCGAAGCGAGCGTCGAGCGGGCATAGAAGGGCGCATCCTCCCAGGTCTTGAGCACGCTGGCATGGCCGCGATCGGCGCGGGTCCGGCGCGTCATCTGCCACAGCGTATTGGGCAAGGGCGCGACCAGCGGCAGCTCCGCCTCGTGCGGCGTGCCCGAGGCATCAAACCGCAGCGCACTGGCAAAACCGCTGCCATCGCGGCGGACACCTTCATAGCAGACGACTGCCTCGCGTCCGAGATGCGCGCGCGACCAGTGCCATACGCGAAACCCTTCTTCCAGCGACTCGCGGCCGAAATTGGAATCGAGATAGGCCTCGCCGCTCCAGCGCAATTCTGGCTGCGTCATCTCCACTTCCACCCGCGCGCGCGGGGCAAGGCAATGCCACAGGTGGTGCCCTTCCGGATCGAGCGCAAAGGCGGTCGAATTCAGCGTCTCAGGGTAGAGCCGCACCGTGCCGCGCACGTGCCGACGCCACGGAATGCCAAGCCGTTTGTCGCGCTCGACGATGTCGATTTGCAGATGGTCGCCGTACCAGCGCACCGCGCTGGGGCCGACCTGCAACGTGTCGCGATCGCGGCGCACCAATGCGCTCTGCCGCTCGGTCATGGTCCAGCGCGCGCTCGGCCCATAGAGCGCGACGTTGAGCGCCGCGTGGTTTTCCGGCTCGTGCCGCCCGCTGGCCCTGTAATAAGGTGAGAAGACGCTGCCGACGAAGGCGATGATGGTCAGCCCGTGCCTTCGGTCTGCGCTGAGGGCATCGATATACCACCAGCCATAGCCGCCGGGTAGGATTTCCGCATCGAAGCAAGGTCTTGCAGCACCGTCGCGGCTGCCAGCTGTCCGGACAAGGCCGCCATCGGCACGCCCGCCCCGGGATGGGTACTGCCGCCCGCGCAATAGAGCGCAGGGATCCGCGTGCGTGTGCCCTGGCGGAGGAAGGACGCCGCCCATCCGTGCGAGGCCCGTCCATAGATCGCTCCGCCGGTCGAGGGCCAGAGCCTCTCGAATGTATTCGGCGTCGCCAGCTGGTGCGCGAAGGGTTCCTCCAGTTCCAGTCCGCAGCGGCTGAGGCTGCGCGTCATGGCGGTGGTGCATCGCTCGATCTCCTCGGAAGTATAGGCATGGGTGTCGCCATCGGCTGGCGCATTGACGATGATCTGTAGCCGTTCGCGGCCTGTTGGTTCGGGGGCACCAACCACGGCGCCGCGATCCTGCGCGCAGACATAGACAGTCGGGTCAGACGGCAGGGAGCCGTCAGCGATGTCGGCGAACTCGCGCGGATAATCCGGCGAGAAGAAGACATTGTGCCGCACCAGCGGAAAGCCCGTCGATTTGCTGTGCGCATACCAGACGAAGGCGGAGAGCGAGCGCTTGCCAGCCGGGTAGGCGCTGACCGCGCGGGCGGCGTGATTGCCGAACCGGCCAGCGGCAATCGCTGCCGGATCGGCATTGGTGATCACGGCATCGGCAGCAATCCGCTCGCCATTTGCGAGTATCACGCCGCTGGCGCGCCCGCCCGTTAGCTCGACCCGTTCAACCGCCTCGCCGAAGCGGTAGTGCGCACCATGGCGCTCACCCAGCTTTTGCAGCGCAGCGGCCAGCGCGCTCATCCCGCCATCGATCAGCCACACGCCCATCGCCTCGACATGGGCGATCAGCATCAGCGTAGCGGGCGCGGCAAAGGGCGATGAACCGCAATAGGTCGAATAGCGCGCGAACAGCTGGCGCAGCCGCTGGTCCGGGAAATGGCTGCCCAGCGCATTCCACATCGATGTGTAGGGGTGGATGGCGTGCAGGTCAGCGATATTGGCGAGGCCGATCCGCCACATCAGCGCGGGCGGCCAGGCGGGCTTGCTGGCGCGCAGCATCGTGTCATTGAGCGTCGCATAGATCCGCCGGGCATCGGCCCTGAATGCGCGGTAACCCGCTGCTGCAGCCGCTCCGGCAAAATCGCCGATCCCTTCCTCGCTGCGCTGTGGGTCAGCGTAGAGATCAAGTTGAGCTTGATCGTCCCACGCATGCCGCGCCAGGATCGAGGCTCGGCTGGTCGACACGTAATCGTCCAGTTCTGCGCCCGCTGCTCGGAAAATGCCATCGAACACATCGCGCAGGGTGAAGACGGTCGGCCCGCCGTCGATCATCGCGCCATCGACCTCGACGGTGCGTGCCTTGCCGCCTGCCCAGCTATCTTTCTCGACCACGGTGACGTGGCATCCGCGCGCGGCAAGCAGCGCCGCACAGGCGAGACCGCCCATGCCGGCACCGATCACTACCACGCGTCCGGCCAATCGCCCCTCCCACGCATTGTGTTTGACCTTTACATAACAGATGTCCAATCAAATGGACACATGGAGTCGTCAAGCTCTCAAAAATCCTCTGGAGCCGCCTCCGGATGGAAACTGCGCTGGATCGCCTGGCGCAATCGTGTGCTGGCCGATCCGCGCTTTCAGGACTGGGCCGCGCGCAACTGGCTGACCCGCCGCGTGGCGCGGCGCAAGGCACGTGAAGTGTTCGATCTGGTCGCAGGCTTTACCTACACGCAGACCCTGCTGGCAGTGCTGGAAAGCGGATTGCTCGATCGGCTGGGCGAGGGGCCGTGCAGCCTTGCGGACGCGGCGGCCGTTGCGGGCCTGGGCGAGGCAGCGACCGAGCGACTCGTCAAGGCGGCGGCCGCGCTCGATCTCGCCGAGGAAGTCGCGCCAAAGGTATGGATGCTGGGGCAGCGCGGCGCAGCGTTGAGCACCCAGGAAGGGGCGAAGGCGATGATTCGCCATCACCCGTTGCTTTATCGCGACCTGGCCGATCCGCTGGCGCTGCTGCGGCAGGACCGGTCAGCGCCGACCGAGCTGTCAGAATTCTGGCGCTATGCCGCGCGCGCGGACGCCGATGCGGAGGCCGAGTCGGCGGTCACGCCTTATTCGCAATTGATGGCGGCCTCACAGGCGATGGTCGCGCGCGAAGTGCTGCGCGCCTATCGCTTCGGCAGGCATGCGGCGCTGCTCGATGTCGGTGGCGGGCACGGGGCCTTCGCCAGCGCGGTTGCCGAGCACTACCCCGCATTGCGACTCGGCATCTTCGACCTGCCGGGTGTTGTTGCCGGTTCAGCCGAACGACTTGCGCGGCAGGGAGTGGATCAGGTCGAGCTCCACGGAGGCGATTTCTTCAAAGACCGATTGCCGCAAGGGTATGACTGCATCTCGCTCGTGCGCATCCTGCACGATCATGACGATGATGCTGCGCAGGCGATCCTGGCCGCGACTCGGAAGGCACTGCCTGAAGGCGGTCGGCTGCTGATTGCCGAGCCGATGGCTGGAATCCGCGGCGCCGAGGCGATGGGTGACGCCTATTTCGGCCTCTACCTGTGGACAATGCGCTCTGGCCGGCCGCGCACCCGCGACGAGCTGGAAACGATGCTGCGCAAGGCGGGATTCGGCCGTTGGCAGCACCTTTCGCCGGCTCAACCGCTGATCACAAGTGTCACTGTCGCTTTTGCCTGACATCAAAGTTGTCTTGCATCATTGACACTCAGTACTGTCAGGCTATGATGACAGAGGGAAATTATATCCATCGCGAAAGGGTTGGTCGCGACGACTCAAGGGGATGTCCATTTTATGGACGCGATCGCGGTGATTCTTGATGCGCCAAAGCGGCTGTCGGTTCGGCAGCTGGCGTTGAATCCCGCGGGTACTTGCGATGTCATTGTCGAAACGGTCTGGAGCGGCATCAGCAGTGGCACCGAAAAGCTGCTGTGGTCCGGCGAAATGCCGCGCTTCCCCGGCATGGGCTATCCGCTGGTGCCGGGATATGAATCGGTTGGCCGGATTGTTGATGCTGGTGCGGATGTGCAGGAGCGGATCGGCGAATGGGTCTTTGTCCCCGGTGCCAATTGCTACGCTGAAGCGCGAGGATTGTTCGGCGGCACAGCCAGCAGGCTGATCGTTCCCTCTGCCCGGGCACTCACCATTTCCGAATCGCTCGCTGAAAAGGGCGTGCTTATCGCTCTCGCTGCAACCGCGCTGCATGCGCTCGGCGCGGGCGACCCGCCCGAACTGATCGTGGGGCATGGCGTGCTGGGGCGCTTGCTGGCGCGGCTCACGATCGCGTCGGGCGCACCGGCGCCGGTCGTGTGGGACAACAAGGCCGAACGGCGCGGCGGCGCGCGCGGCTATGTCTGCATCGCCCCCAAGGATGATGACCGTCACGACTACAAGGCCATTTATGATGCCAGCGGCTATGCCCACGGGCTCGACAACCTGATCTCGCGGCTCGGCAAGCGCGGCGAGATCGTCCTCGCCGGCTTCTATTCCGACCGGCTGAGCTTCGGCTTTGCGCCCGCTTTCCAAGCTGAGGCGCGGCTGCGTATCGCGGCCGAGTGGACGCCCGAGGATCTCGCTTCGACTCAGGCGCTGGTCGAAACCGGCGCGCTCGATCTCGATGGTCTCATCTCGCACGTGCAGCCCGCGAGTGAGGCCGAGTCCGCCTATCCGGCGGCATTCAATGAACCCGACTGTCTCAAGATGGTGTTGGACTGGAGCAGTTACACATGACGATGCTTGATACCGAAGCCCTGCGGCAGGAGGCGGCGATCGAGCCCGATCCCGTGCACACAGGCGAAGTAACCAGCGAAACGCAGGTTATCGCGATTTATGGCAAGGGCGGGTCGGGCAAGAGCTTTGCCCTCTCCAACCTCAGCTACATGATGGCGCAGCAGGGCAAGCGCGTGCTGTTGATCGGCTGCGATCCGAAATCGGATACCACCAGCCTGCTGTTTGGCGGCAAGAGCTGCCCGACCATTATCGAAACCAGCTCCAAGAAGAAGCTGGCGGGCGAGGAAGTACGGATCGAAGATGTCTGCTTCCAGCGCGACGGGGTGTTCGCAATGGAACTGGGCGGTCCCGAAGTCGGCCGCGGCTGCGGCGGGCGCGGGATCATCCACGGCTTCGAACTGCTCGAAAAGCTCGGCTTCCACGAATGGGGTTTCGACTACGTCCTGCTCGATTTCCTGGGTGACGTTGTGTGCGGCGGCTTCGGCCTGCCGATCGCCCGCGACATGTGCCAGAAGGTGATCGTCGTCGGCTCGAACGATTTGCAATCGCTCTATGTCGCGAACAACGTCTGCCATGCGGTGGAATATTTCCGCAAGATGGGCGGCAATGTCGGCGTAGCCGGCATGATCGTGAACAAGGATGACGGCACCGGCGAAGCCGCCGCCTTCGCCAAGGCGGTCGATATTCCCGTGCTCTGCGCGATACCGGCGGACGAGGACATCCGCCGCAAATCAGCCAATTACCAGATTATCGGAAAGCCGGGCGGCGAATGGAGCGGGCTGTTTGAACAGCTTGCAGAAAATGTCGCCAAGGCGCCGCCGCGCCGGCCCACTCCCTTAGACCAGGATGGACTGCTTGGCCTCTTCTCCCCCGAAGACACCGGAGGCGATATCCAACTCGTCCCGGCGACCCAGGCCGATATGCGCGGCGGCTCGTTCGAACCGCGCCCGTCGCTCGAGGTGATCTATGACGAGGTGTAACGGATGACCGACCTCGGCGCCCCGATGCGCGAACGCGACACGCTCGACTTTGGTTCGTCCGAAGGAGGGGCCTGCTCGAGCAAGGACACCATGCGCGAAGCGGCGCGCAAGGCGGGCAATAGCGACGTGCTGGATCGCTATGCCGCCGATTATCCGGTCGATCCCGCGCGCGGGCCGCACGACCAGCCGCAATCGATGTGCCCGGCCTTCGGGTCGCTCCGGGTGGGCCTTCGCATGCAGCGCACTGCGACGGTGCTCTCAGGTTCGGCCTGCTGTGTTTATGGCCTGACCTTCACTTCGCATTTCTACGGCGCGCGCCGCACGGTCGGCTACGTCCCGTTCAATTCAGAATCGCTTGTGACCGGCAAGCTGTTCGAGGACATCAAGGAAGCGGTCGAACAGCTCGCCGATCCTGCAAACTACGACACGATTGTCGTCACCAATCTGTGCGTTCCCACTGCCAGCGGCGTGCCCTTGCGGCTGCTGCCCAAGGCGATCAACGGAGTGCGCATTATCGGGATCGACGTACCTGGCTTCGGCATTCCAACCCATGCCGAAGCCAAGGACGTACTCGCTGGCGCTATGCTGCAATATGCGCGCAGTGAGGCCGAGCAGGGTCCTGTCGCCGCTCCGAAACAGCGCTCGGATCGACCGACAGTGACTCTGCTCGGAGAGATGTTCCCGGCCGATCCGGTTGGGCTTGCCCAATTGCTGGCACCACTTGGGCTGGCCGCGGGGCCAGTCGTGCCGACGCGCGAATGGCGTGAGCTTTACGGCGCGCTCGATTGTGCCGCGGTCGCCGCGATCCATCCCTTCTACACCGCCAGCGTGCGCGAATTCGAAGCGGCGGGCCGCAGTGTGGTCGGTTCCGCCCCGGTCGGGCGCGAAGGTACCGCTGCCTGGCTTGACGCCATTGGTGCCGCTTGCGGTGTGTCTCAGAAGCAGATCGACGCCGCGAAGAACGGCGCACTCCCGGCAATCGAAGCGGCATTGGCCGCAGCTCCGATCAAGGGGCGGGTGACTGTCTCGGGCTATGAAGGCTCCGAACTGCTGGTCGCGCGGCTGCTGATCGAAAGCGGGGCGGATGTCCCCTACGTCGGCACCGCCTGCCCGAAGACGCGCTGGTCCGATTCCGATCGCGAATGGCTCGAGGCACGCGGCGTGCGGGTGCAATATCGCGCTAGCCTGGAACAGGATATCGCTGCGGTCGACGAATACCGACCCGATCTGGCGGTCGGCACCACCCCGGTAGTGCAGCATGCAAAGCAGGCAGGCCTGCCCGCAATGTACTTCACCAACCTCATCTCGGCTCGTCCGCTGATGGGCGTAGCGGGTGCTGGCAGCCTGGCGCAGGTGATCAACGCTGCGATCGGCAACAAGGAACGGTTCGCCCGGATGACCGCCTTTTTCGAAGGGGTGGGCAAGGACATGAGCGCAGGCGTGTGGGAAGACGTCCCGCAGGATCGCCCGCTGTTCAAGAAAAAGTTTGCAGCGCAGAACATTGCGGCCCGCAAGGCGGCCGAGGCGGTGGGCGAATGAGCCTGATCCTCGATCATGACCGGGCCGGTGGCTATTGGGGCGCGGTCTACGCCTTCACCGCAATCAAGGGATTGCAAGTGGTGATTGACGGGCCGGTCGGCTGCGAGAACCTGCCGGTTACCTCTGTCCTGCATTACACTGACGGGTTGCCGCCGCATGAGTTGCCGATCGTGGTGACCGGGCTGGGCGAAGAAGAGCTGGGCAAGACCGGCACCGAAGGCGCGATGAAGCGCGCCTGGCAAACGCTCGATCCCGATCTGCCTTCGGTGGTGGTGACCGGGTCGATCGCCGAAATGATCGGCGGCGGGGTGACGCCTGAAGGCACGACGATCAAGCGCTTCCTGCCGCGCACGATTGACGAGGATCAGTGGGAAAGCGCGGACCGTGCGCTCAGCTGGCTGTGGACCGAATTCGGGCCAAAGAAGATGCCCGCACGGCGCGAGCGCAAGGAAGGCGAAAAGCCCAAGGTCAACATCATCGGCCCGTCATACGGCATGTTCAACATGGCGTCCGACCTCGCCGAGATCCGCCGGCTAGTTGAAGGGATCGGCGCCGAGGTGAACATGGTGTTCCCGCTCGGCAGCCATCTGGCCGACATCAAAAAGCTTGGCATGGCGGATGCCAATATCTGCCTGTACCGAGAGTTCGGACGGAACCTGTGCGAATTGCTTGAGCGGCCCTATTTCCAGGCGCCGATCGGGCTCGACAGCACCACGAAGTTCCTGGAGGCGCTCGGCGCCGAACTGGGCCTTGATCCCGCGTCGTTCATCGAGCGTGAGAAGCACACCACGATCAAGCCGCTGTGGGACCTGTGGCGCTCGGTTACGCAGGACTTCTTCGGCACTGCCAGCTTCGGCATCGTCGCCAACGAAACCTACGCCCGCGGTATCCGGAATTTCCTGGAAGGCGACATGGGCCTGCCCTGCAGCTTCGCCTTTGGCCGATCTGCCGGGGTCAAGCCGGATAACCAGGCGGTGCGCGCGGCGATCCATGCCAATCCTCCGCTGGTGGTGTTCGGCAGCTATAACGAACGGATGTACATGGCGGAGTGCGGCGCGCGGGGAATCTACATCCCGGCAAGTTTCCCCGGCGCGGCGATCCGTCGGCATACCGGCACCCCCTTCATGGGCTATTCGGGTGCGACCTATCTCGTGCAGGAAGTGTGCAATGCGTTGTTCGACGCGCTGTTCCATATCTTGCCGCTCTCGACGCAGATGGATGCAGGCGAAGCGACACCCGCGCGCGACTATCGCGAGCTCGAGTGGGACGATGACGCCAAGGCCAAGCTCGATGAGCTGGTCGAGGCGCAGCCGGTGCTGATCCGCATTTCCGCCGCCAAGCGGCTGCGTGACGCCGCCGAGCGCGCTTCAAGGCGCGCAGGCGAGACCCGCGTCACCGCCGACCGGCTGGCCGACGCATTACTTGAAGGACACGGCGCATGAGCGCGCTGAACCAGATCGCTCGCAGCGATGCGAGCCCAGCAATCCTCGCGGGGCAACCCGTGTGGATACCGAAGGAGGCAATACCGCCTCTCGCACAACAACCAGAACTGGAGAGCACGTTATGAGCGATTCTGACGATCGCTTCGGCATGAGCACTTACCTCACGCCAGAAGAGGCCAAGGAATTCCACAAACTGTTCATGACCACATTCATGGGTTTCACGGCGATTGCCGTCGTGGCGCACCTGTTGGTGTGGGCATGGCGTCCGTGGCTCTGACTACGGTCTAGCGCAGGGGCCTTTACGGGCCGCTGATAACTTTCAGCAAATTGCACAAGGATACATACCATGTGGAGATCTTGGCTAATTTTTGAACCGCGCAGGGCGCTGGTTGGACTTCATGTCTTCCTGGCCGTGCTGGCGTTCACCATCCACTTCATCCTGCTGAGCACAGACACCTACAACTGGCTTGACGGTCCGAATGCGGCCGCCACTGCCCAGCTTGGGGGCTGACCGCTCACAGCGAAGGGATAGACCATTCGACTGTGCGAGGGGCGTGGGTCGGCCAGGCCGGCCCCGCCTCACCGGGTCGGATAGCTGAACAACATTGATCCTGCCCGTTAAGGGTGGGGGAGGATTGGGCTATGGCGCTCCTCAGTTTTGAGCGAAAATATCGCGTGCGTGGCGGCACGCTGATCGGCGGAGACCTGTTCGACTTCTGGGTCGGTCCGTTTTATGTGGGCTTCTTCGGGGTCGTCACCGCGATCTTTGCAACCTTGGGGACGGCGTTGATATTCTACGCCGCGTCGCAAGGCCCGACCTGGAACCCGTGGCTGATTTCGATCGCGCCGCCTGACCTTAAATACGGCCTGTCGCTGGCCCCGCTGAAAGAAGGGGGCTTCTGGCAGGTGATCACCGTCTGCGCGATCATCTCCTTCGTCTCATGGGCGCTGCGAGAGGTCGAGATCTGCCGCAAGCTGGGCATGGGATATCACGTACCGATCGCATTCGGTTTCGCGATCTTCGCCTATGTCACGCTGGTGGTGATCCGCCCGGTGCTGATGGGAGGCTGGCACTTCGGCTTCCCGTACGGAATATTCAGCCACTTGGACTGGGTATCGAACACCGGGTACCAATACCTGCACTTCCACTACAACCCGGCGCATATGATCGCGGTGAGCTTCTTCTTCACCACGACACTGGCCCTGGCCATGCACGGCGCGCTGGTCCTTTCGGCGGTCAATCCGGCCAAGGGACAGGAAGTGAAGACGCCTGAATATGAAGACACCTTCTTCCGCGACCTGATCGGCTACTCGGTCGGCACGCTGGGGATCCACCGCGTCGGCTTGCTGCTGGCGCTCAATGCCGGCTTCTGGAGCGCGGTTTGCATCGTGATCAGCGGCCCATTGTGGACCCGTGGCTGGCCCGAATGGTGGACCTGGTGGCTCAACCTGCCGATCTGGGCATGATGGAGAACTGAGCCATGGCAACCTATCAGAACATATTCACTCAGGTTCAGCTCAACCACCCGCCGGAGGAAGGCATTGCGCTTCCCCCCGGTGACGAGGAGCGGATCAAGGCGAATTTCATCAACCGCTGGATGGGCATGATCGGCCATGCGCAGATCGGCCAATTCTACCTTGGCTGGACCGGCATGGCCTCGCTCGCCTTCGGCCTGTTCGCCATCTTCATCATGGGCATGAACATGTGGGCCTCGGTCGGCTGGGACCCGGTGCAGTTCGTCCGAATGCTGCCGTGGCTCTCGCTTGAGCCGCCTGGCCCCGAATACGGCTTCACGCCATTCGTGCCGCTGGCCAAGGGCGGCTGGTGGATCCTTGCCGGCGCATTCCTGACCGTGTCGATCCTGCTGTGGTGGGTGCGAACCTATCGCCGGGCGCGCGCGCTGGGCATGGGTACGCATGTGGCCTGGGCTTTCCTGTCGGCGATCTGGCTGTTCCTGGTGCTTGGCTTCATCCGCCCGATGTTCATGGGCAGCTGGGCCGAGGCGGTGCCATTCGGCATCTTCCCGCACCTAGACTGGACCGCGGCGTTCTCGATCCGGTACGGAAACCTCTTCTACAATCCGTTCCACGCACTTTCGATCGCCTTCCTGTATGGATCGACCCTGCTCTTCGCGATGCACGGCGCAACCATCCTGGCGGTGGGCCGATATGGCGGCGAGCGCGAGATCGAACAGATCACCGATCGTGGTACGGCCTCTGAGCGTGCGGCGCTGTTCTGGCGCTGGACCATGGGCTTCAACGCCACAATGGAATCGATCCACCGCTGGGCCTGGTGGTTTGCGGTGCTGACCACGCTGACCGGCGGGATCGGCATCCTCTTGACCGGCACGGTGGTCGACAACTGGTACCTGTGGGCGCAGCAACACGGCTTCGCCCCGGCCTATCCCGACACCGGGACGATCGATCCCACTACACTTGGGAGTGAGTAGCATGACGCAGACGATCAAATGGATTGCGCTTGCCAGCTTTCCGCTGGCGCTGACCGCCTGCGAGCTCGCCCCCAAGGTGTCGGAGCAGAACGGCTATCGAGGCACTGGCATGAACCAGGTCCGGCTGGCTTCGATCGCGGAGGCTGAATATGACGTGCCGCCGCCGCCTTATGAGCTTCCGGCTTCGGGCGGGCCCACTGCGGGCGAGGTCTACGAAAACGTCCAGGTGCTGAACAATGTTTCGGCGGACGAGTTCAACTACCTGATGGCGGCGATCACCGAATGGGTCGCCCCGGAGGCTGGCTGCAATTACTGCCACAACCCGGCCAACATGGCTTCGGACGAGGTTTATACCAAGGTCGTTGCCCGCAGGATGATTCAGATGAACCAGAATCTGAATGCGAACTGGAAGACCCATGTCGCCGAGACGGGAGTGACCTGTTGGACTTGCCACCGTGGTAATGCGGTACCGGAAAACATCTGGACCATGCCGGATCCGGGCAAGGACGGTTCGGTCAAGATCACCCGCAAGGGCCAGAACAGTCCGGTGCCGGCAACCGCCTATTCCTCGCTGCCGGTCAATGCCGTGGCGATGTATTTCAAGGATGAGGAAAGCGCAGCCAATATCCGCGTTGCCTCCACGGGGATGCATCCGAGCGCGGACAATACACTCAGCACCATGGCGACCGAGAACACCTATTCGCTGATGATGCATCTCTCGGATTCGCTCGGGGTGAATTGCACCTTCTGCCACAACACGCAGAGCTTCGGTGCCTGGAACCTCAGCCCGGCGCCGCGTGCAACCGCATGGCACGGCATCCGGATGGTTCGCGACATCAACGGCGGTTACATCACGCCGCTGACGTCGGTGTTCCCGGAGAACCGGCTGGGGACGCAGGGTGATCCCTACAAGGTCAACTGCACCACCTGCCACCAGGGCGTGAACAAGCCGATGGGCGGGGCACAAATGGCCAAGGACTATCCGGCTTTGCGGGCAGCTCCTGCAGCTGCGCCGGCACCTGAACCGGCTGCTGAAGCCGAGCCAGCGGAGACGACGACCTGATACGGCTTTCCTGTTAGCAGGGGGCTTTGCAGCGGCCCGGTCGCAATCTGCGATCGGGCCGTTCGCTATTGGTGCGCTAGCGTTTGCGGCGCGCAAGATCGGCAAGGTGCGCGGGAAAGGCAAGCGCCAGCGGCAGCGCGATCCATGGCCAGTCTGCCCCTACCAATGCCGCGCGCAAGGCAAGGACAATCAACGCCGCGGGCGCGAGCAGCAGCATTGCGTCAGCCGGCTGCCAGCCGCGCCGCCACAGGATCACGAACTCGATCACCAGTACCGCCAGCACCACATCGGCTGCCAGCCCGCTCGCGAAGAATTCCTGCACCGCGCGGTGCCTCTCAGCCGAACGGGCCGTTGAGTTCGACCACCTGCCAATTGAGCGCGGCCGCCACGCTGACCCAAGCCAGATAGGGCAGCAGCAGCAGCCCCGCGAGCCGTGAGATCCGTCCGCAATAGACGATCAGCAGCAGGATCGAGAGCCACAGCAGCAGCACTTCGGCAAAAGCCCAGTCGGGCCGCTGCATGCGGAAAAACAGCAGGCTCCACAGCACGTTGAGGAAAGCGTTGAGCGCGAACAGGCTGATCACCCAATCGCGCGCCGCGCGTGAGGGGGCAGACCGCCAGGTCGTGACCGCTGCCATGGCGGCGAGGGCGAAAATCGTGGTCCAAGCAATCGGGAAAACCGGGCCCGGCGGCGTCCAGGAAGGCTTGTCGAGCGAACGGTACCACGGGCCGAGATCGGTGATCGTCGCCCCCAGCATCGCCACCCCCATCGCCGCGATTACAGCGATCGATACCGGTATCACCCAGCTCTTGCTCATCCGGTCATCGGCCTCAGTCCCAACAGATGGGCGCAATCCTTCAGGAAAATCTTCACATGCGCAAGCGGCTTTGCCCGCACCAGCCGCTTGTTCATATAGGCCTGCCAGGTCAGTTGCTGGACATCGCGGTCGGCGCACATGTCCACAAAGCGCTCGCGCCGCTTGTCGCTCGAATACCAGAAATGCTGCATGATCCCCAGGATCCAGAACACCCGACCATGCTCGCGCATGAAGTGCTTGCGCGCCTGCCTCAGCGCTGCCGGCTGGCCGCTCAGGACGAATTCATTGGCCGCTTCGGCGACGATCCGGCCGCAGGTCATGGCGTAATAGATGCCTTCGCCGGAAGCCGGGGCGACGACTCCCGCCGCATCGCCAGCCACGATCACATCGCGCCCGTTGTCCCAGCGCTTCAGCGGCTTCAGCGGGATCGGCGCGCCTTCCTTGCGGATGGTCGTGCAGTCATCCAGCCCGAGCTCGTCACGCATCTCGCTCACCGTCTCGCGCAGCGGAAACCCCTTGTTCGCGCTGCCCAGGCCAATGCTGGAGGTGTGGCCGTGCGGGAAGATCCAGGCGTAGAAATCGGGCGAGAGCTTGCCCTGATAGAAGACGTCGCAGCGCGCCGGATCGAACCCCTTGTCGTTCGCCGCCGGGCTTTCGATCACCTCGTGATAAGCGAAGACGCATTTCATGTTTTCCGCGCCTTCGATGTTCTGGCGGGCGACTGCCGAACGGGCGCCGTCGGCGCCGATCACCAGCTTCGTGCGTACCCGTTCGAGCTCGCTACCGCGTTGTGCGCGATAACAGACCACCGTGCCCGCCTCGTCGCGCTCGATATGGTCGAACATGCCCGTGCGGCGCTCGGCACCGTCGCTGGCGGCGCGCTGGCGCAGCCATTCGTCGAACACGTCGCGGTCGACCATGCCGACATAGCCGATCTCACCCACCGGCATGTCGACCTTGCGCCCGGACGGTGCGATCATCCGTGCGGACCGCGCCTTGGCGACCAGCAGCGATTGCGGCACGTCGAAATCCTCGAGCAGGCGCGGCGGAACGGCTCCGCCGCAGGGCTTGATCCGCCCGTCGCGGTCGAGCAGCAGGACTTTGCGGCCTAGCCGCGCGAGCGTGCTGGCGGCGGTTGCTCCGGACGGCCCGCCACCTACCACCACGACGTCATAGTGCTGCTCGGTCATGTGCTGGCCATCCTTTGTGAGAGTGCGGGCACGCGCCGGGTGGCGCGCATGGCAAGAAATGCTGCGAGCACAAAGGCGCCCGCTTCGATAGCGAAGATCAGCTGGAAGGCGGCGGCATCATTGCCGCCCGAGCGGCGCGCAAAGTCGACTCCGAGTGCGCCGAGCAGGCCGCCCATACCGAAGGCGATCGCTTGCGCCGCACCCCACACGCCCATGCGCACGCCCTCGCGGGTGCGTTCGCCTGAGCCGGCAAGGCCCATCATCGCGCCGATCGCAGCGACCGCAAAGGCGCCGTTGCAAAAGCCGAGAGCAAAGACATTGGCCTGCAAGGGCCAGCCTGCGCCAACACGTGCGCCGGTCGCCAGGCCCACCAGCGCCAGTGCTGACCCGACACAGCCGGTCACGATCCACACCCGCAGCTCTACCGGCATCCGCCCGGCAAAGGCGCTGCCACCGATGCCCGCTGCGATCATGCCGGCCAATACACCGCCGTGCTGGATCCCTGCCAGCGAAGTCGATTGCCCCGGCGTCATCCCGAACACGAGCCCGGCAAAGGGTTCGAGGATCAGGTCCTGCATGCTGTAAGCCAGCATCGAGACGAAGATGAACAGGGTAAACCGGCGCGCTGCCTGCTCTTTCAGGATTTCGCGGATTGCTTCGGCAAAGTCAGGCGGCGGCCCTGCGCGATCGGTTTCGGCTTCCACCAGCGCCTGCTGTTCCAGCCGGAATGTCACTGCGCAGGTCAGCAGAAAGGCGCACAGGACCACGCCTGTCGCAACCATCACCAGCCGCTGTTCGGAGAATGGATCGAGCAGGGCGCCAGCGGTGGCTGCGGAAATCACGATCCCGGCCACCATCATGATCCACGTAACGGCAGCGGCTGCCGCGCGGCGTTCTCGCGCGACGCCCGAAGCGAGCAGGGCCAGCAGCGACGTCCCCGAAGCACCCACGCCCGCGCCGATCAAGGTGAAGGCCAGCGCGGCCATCACGCCGCCCAGGATCGGACTTTCGTTGATGATCACCGTTGCATTCACGGCCATCAGCGCGCCAAGCGCCAATATGCCCAGGCCACCGATGATCCAGGGGGTGCGGCGGCGCCCCTTGTCTGAGCCGTGGCCCCAGATCGGGCGGGATAATTGCACAGCATAGTGCCAGGCGACCAGGCCGGCCGGAATGGCGGCGATCAAGCCATATTCGACCACCATCACCCGGTTGAGCAGCGAGGTGGCGAGCATCACAATCGCCCCGATCGAGGCCTGGACTGCGCCGAGCCGAACGATCGCGAGCCATCCAAAGCCCTTCGCGTTCGCCATCAGAGATACCCTCCCAGCCCGAGCGCCGAACCAAGCATGCCCAACACGTAGAGCGTCACGCCGGTGGCGCTGTACCATGGTGCGTTGGCCTTTGGATCGCGTAGCAGGCGCGGCATTAGTGCCAGCTGCGCCAGCAGCACTGCGATGACGATGGCGGCGGACCATTGATGGCCCCAGCTCAGCAGCAGGGCGATCACCGCAACTTGCGGCAATGCCATGGTGGCGCATGCAAGCCGTGCGGCGTTGCTGACGCCCAGAGTGACCGGCAGCGAGCGTAGGCCGGTCGCCCGGTCTCCCTCGACCGCTTTGAAATCATTGAGCGTCATGATGCCATGCGCACCCAGGCTGTAGAGGCCGAGCGTAACCAGGATTTCGGTGCGGGGAAGGGCGCCCGCCATTACGCTCGCACCGGTGAACCAGGCCAGCCCCTCATAGGTCAGCGCGACCACTGCCGGGCCAAGCCAGCCGCTGGTCTTGAAGCGGAACGGCGGCGCGCTGTAACCCCAGGCGCAGATGAGGCCGAAAATCGTCGCGACCAGCACCCATGGCCCGGTTACCCAGGCAATGATCAGCGACAGGACAGTTCCGATTATCGCGATCCGCAGGCCCCAGTTTCCGGCGATGCGGCCGGACGGGATCGGGCGGTGCGGTTCGTTGATCGCGTCGACATGCCGATCGAACCAGTCGTTCACCGCCTGGCTGGTACCGCAAACAAGCGGACCCGTTAGCGCGATCCCCGCAATCAGGAACAGCCAACGACCATCGAACCCCGCGCCCGACGACACGACCCCGCACATGAAGGCCCACATCGGGGGAAACCAGGTGATCGGCTTCAAAAGCTCCAGCACATCGCGCGCCGCCGGAGGCGGAGCGGGCGGAGTCGTGACAGCCGGATGAGCCATAGGGTCAGGCTATGCCTGACAGCATCATGCGTCAAACTGTTTTGACACTCATGGTGTCAGGTGCGACATCACTCGGGCTCGGTGGCCAGGTTGCCCAGGCCATAACGGTGAAGTTTCGAATAGAGGCTTTGGCGGCTCAGGCCGAGAATTTCCGCGGCCGAAGCGCGGTTGTCCGAAGTATAGGCCAGCGCGGCCTCAATGCAGAGGCGCTCGATCAAATCGGTGCTTTCGCGCACGATGTCTTTCAGCGACATCCGGCCGACCAGTTCAGTGAGCTGCTCGACCGAGCGCGGCATTTCCTGCGGCATAGGCGGTAGATCGCGCAGGCGCCGCGCGATCGGGCGAATCACCACGCCGATATGCGGCTCGTCTTCGCCTGTGCGCACGGCAGACAATTCGATCGGCTCGCCTTCCAGTGAGTCGCTGGCGCCGATCACGCTGTTTACATTCCGGGCATAGCCCTGCTTCTGCAGCTGCCCCTGGATCAGCTCCAGATCGATGCCGGGGCGGCCTACGAATTCGCCAAGCAGGCGGCCACGGACCTGGTCGATACTGGCCGCGCCGATAAGTTCGGCAAAAGCGAGATTGGCCGCGACGATGCGCCAGTCGGCATCGGTCAGCACGAAGGCATCGGGCATGCTTTCGAGCGTGCTCAGCATCGCGCTGGCTTCCGTCGAGTCGCTGCGTTCACCGGTATCGATCCGGATCAGCACGAACAGCTTGCCGCGCTGCCGGAAGCCTGTCGCGGTCAGCGTCAGGGAAGCATTTTGGTCTGCAAGCCTTGCTTCGACCGGCGATACCGAGCTTGAGGTCAGCGCTGCGCCAAGAAACGCGATCAAGGCCTCTCTCTCATTGCGGTCAAACAGGGCCAGGAACTTGCTGCCAACCAGCGTACCGGGCTTCGCCATCAGCAAAGTGTGCGCCACCGGATTGGCCTCGACGATCCGGCGGTTTTCGCTGTCGATTATAAGCACTGGCTCGCCCGACATTTCGAACAGCAGCCGATAGCGCGTTTCCAGCTGGCGCAAGCGAAGGTAGTCGCGCTCCAGCGATTGCTGAGCCTGGAGCAGGCGTTGTTGCAGTACAGCAGCGTCGCGCATGTCGCGCCCCAGGGCTAGCCGGCGCTTGCCGTCACCCAGTCTCATCATGCGGTAACTGACCGGAATTTCCCCGCTGTCGCCCTTTTGGTTGAGGTGCCGGGCGGAGGGCTCTAGTCCATTGCTCTGTTCCTGCAGCAATTCATCGACTTTGCCGATGCATTCGCTGGTCACCGTGTCGCGCCAATTCTGGCCGATCCAGTCGGGCAAATCGGGAAAAGCGCTGAGGTTCGCTGAGCCGTCTACAATCTGCCCCGCGTCATCGATAATCAGCACGATGTCGCCTGCGTTCATCGCCAGATGAAGCGCATCGTCGCTGCCGATCTCTCTTTTTATAGCAGCCGCATCATCGAAAACGCGATGATTTGCGCTGCTGCGCTTGGGGGGCATGCGCTGCTCCGGTTAGGGCACGGACGAAATGACAGGCTGCGATCCTGCTACAAGTCTCTCCGCCAGTGCCAGGGCTGAGCGCGCATCCTCGGCAGTACCATCCGCACCTACCCCCAGCGCCAGGGAAGGTTCGGCATTGATCCTGGGACCACCGATAAGGACACGCACTTTAGAATTTTTTGACACGCTTCGAATTGCTGTAATCAGGTCAGTCAGGATCGCGCTAGGGCAATTGCAACTGACGGTCAATCCGACCAGGTCAAACGGCCTTTCGGCCAACAGATGGATCAGTTCGTGACGTTGCGGCTCCAGCAAAACCTCGGTCTGCCAGCCGGCATTGGCGAACACTTCTTCGACCATCAAGGTCCCAAAATTATGCTGCTCGCCCGGCATCGGCGAAAACAGCGCCGAGTGGTTCTTGCCTGGTATATCGATTTCAACCCCGCTGTTGAGGCCGCATTCGCGCATCACCTCATGCAGGCGCCATAAGCCGACGGTTACATCGACGAAGTCACACCGATCCGCTTCCCATAATTCGCCAAGTGCGCGGGCGGAAGGTGCGAGCAAGTCCACGAAGATCGACCTCGGTGCTGACTCCGGCGGCCTGAAGCGCCCTGACCTCTGCCATCAATTCATCCGTCTCGAACTCGATCGGCAGCGCCGCGAAGCGCTTTGCTTCGCTTGGCTTGACCCGTCGGCCATCGAAGAAGGTGGGTATCTTTCGCTCCGACGAATGAACCAGCAGCAATCGCGGAATGATCTCCTCTTCGATGAGGCTGCTGAGTGATTTTCCTTCGCCTGCCTGGTTCGCGACTTGCGATCCTGGGCGATTGTCGTTTGCCTGATCGGACGCACTGAGGCCCGGGGCCTTGCGTCGGGGGCCGGAAATGCCAGCACCGTTCACCAAATCCATCCAGACCTCCCCAGTCTGTGGTTGGCGCGGATCGCGTCAAGGGCGGAGTTTGTCCAAGACACCTCGACTCGCGTCAGAGTGTCAAGCCTACGCCCATTGAAGGTGTAAAGCAAACGAAGCTGTCAATAATTCTTGTCGTCAAGACAGATTGACACTTGGGTGCGTCAAGGCGTAGTCTCCCTTCTGATCCAGCAGAGGCAGAAGACTTTGCACGTAAGAGGGGAAGCATTCGGCTCTCATACCGCTCAAGATACTGGCGGAATTGGGAAAAGGCAGTGGCGCTCTACACAGTGGAAGAGCGCCGGCGGCGGGACGAATCCGGCTGGACTCTGGTGCAAGGCGTGCTGGCGCCCATCCAGTTTATGGTTTTTCTGGCGAGTCTGGGGCTTGTCGTCCGATTCCTCCTGACAGGCGAAGGCGCCTTTTCGGCCGATCTGTCAGTCGTTGTGAAAACTTTCGTGCTTTACACGATCATGATCACCGGCTCGATCTGGGAGAAGGTCGTGTTCGGCAAGTGGCTGTTTGCACGTCCCTTTTTCTGGGAGGACGTGTTTTCAATGCTCGTGCTGGCATTGCACACCGCCTATCTTGCCATGCTGTTCGGCGGGCTTGGCAGCGTGCAAGAGCGGATGCTGGTGGCCCTGGCCGCTTATGCCGCCTATCTCATCAACGCTGCGCAGTTCCTGTTCAAACTGCGCGCCGCGCGACTCGAAGCGGCCAGGCCTGCACTGGCGGTGGCGGGATGAGTGGGCTTGCTCCTGCCAGCCAGCCGCAGGGCGATTGCGCACCGGTGCTGCGTGAACGGGGCCAGCGCGAGGTTTTCTGCGGGCTGACCGGGATCATCTGGCTCCATCGCAAGATGCAAGACGCATTCTTTCTCGTCGTCGGCTCGCGCACCTGCGCCCATTTGCTGCAATCCGCTGCCGGGGTCATGATCTTTGCCGAGCCGCGCTTTGCCACGGCGATCATCGAAGAGCGCGACCTGGCCGGCATGGCCGACTGCCATGACGAGCTGGAGCGTGTGGTCGAGCGGTTGCTGGCACGGCGTCCAGAAATAAAGACATTGTTCCTGGTCGGCTCGTGCCCGTCCGAAGTGATCAAGCTCGATCTGGCCAAGGCTGCTCAAACGCTCGGCGCCCGCCATGCCGGGCAGGTACGCATCCTCAACTATTCGGGCAGCGGGATCGAAACGACTTTCACCCAGGGCGAGGATGCCTGCCTTGCCGCGCTGGTCCCGGAAATGCCCGCGTCGCAGCCCGATGCTGCGCCGGAACTGCTGCTGGTCGGCTCGCTGCCCGATATCGTCGAAGACCAGTTCCTGCGCCTCTTTGCAGAGCTGGGGATCGAGCGGGTTGGCGTGCTGCCCGCGCGCAAATCGGGCGAACTGCCCGCCGTTGGCACCAACACGCGATTCCTGTTGGCGCAGCCTTTCCTTGGCGAGACCGGCCTTGCGCTTGAGCGGCGCGGTGCTGTGCATCTGCCGGCGCTGTTTCCGTTCGGGGCGGAAGGGACCACCGCATGGCTCAAGGCTGCGGCCGATGCTTTCGGGATCGATGCGCTGCACTTCAACCGCGTGATCGCGCCGGGGCGGGAGCGAGCCAAGCGCGCGCTGGCGCCGCTGCGTGAGCGGCTCGATGGCAAGCGCATCTTCTTCATGCCGGATTCGCAGCTCGAAGTGCCGCTCGCGCGCTTCCTCGCCAGCGAGCTGGGCATGCAACCGCTCGAAGTGGGCACACCCTATCTCCACCGCACGCATCTGGCGCATGAGCTGCTGGCCCTGCCGTCTGACACGCGCCTCAGCGAAGGGCAGGATGTCGACCGCCAGCTTGACCGCGTGCGCGCCGAACAGCCTGACCTGACCGTGTGCGGGCTGGGGCTCGCCAATCCGCTCGAATCCGAAGGCCTTGCCACCAAGTGGGCGATCGAGCTGGTCTTTTCGCCGATCCATGGCTTCGAACAAGCCGCCGATCTTGCTGAACTCTTTGCGCGTCCGCTGCGGCGGCGCGACCTGCTGCAGGTGTAGCGGTGCAGCTAGCCGTCTGGACATACGAAGGCCCGCCCCATGTGGGGGCGATGCGGGTGGCGACCGCGATGAAGGGCATGCACTATGTGCTGCACGCGCCGCAGGGCGATACCTATGCCGATCTGCTGTTCACGATGATCGAACGGCGCGGCGCGCGCCCGCCAGTCACCTACACCACCTTCCAGGCGCGGGACCTCGGCACCGACACCGCCAATCTGTTCCAGCAGGCGGCGCGCGATGCGATCGAACGGTTCAAGCCGCAGGCGCTGATGGTGGGGGCTAGCTGCACGGCAGAGTTGATCCAGGACGATCCGGCTGGCCTCGCCGATGCGATGCGGCTCGATTGCCCGGTGATCCCGCTTGAACTGCCCAGCTACCAGCGCAAGGAGAACTGGGGCGCGGCGGAAAGCTTCTACCAGATCGTGCGCAAGCTGGCTGATCCAGCAACGAAACCGGCGCCGCGCGAAGGCCGCCGCCCATGCGCGAACCTGCTCGGCCCGACCGCGCTGGGTTTTCGCCATCGTGACGATGTGGTGGAGATCCGCAAGCTGCTCGATACGATGGGGATCGATGTGCATATGGTCGCGCCGCTCGGCGCTGCACCGGACGATATTCGCACTATCGGAGCGGCAGATTTCAATATCGTGCTCTATCCCGAGATCGGCGAGGAAGCGGCCCGCTGGCTCGAGCGCAATTTCGGCCAGAAAGCGGTCCGCACTGTGCCGATCGGAGTGGGCGCGACCCGCGATTTCATCCGTGAGGTGGCAGAGCTGGCCGGGGTCGATCCCGAACCGGCGCTGGCGGACACCAATTCGCGCATGCCGTGGTGGAGCCGCTCGGTCGATTCGACCTATCTGACCGGCAAACGCGTGTTCATCTTCGGCGATGCCACCCATGCCGTCGCCGCGGCGCGTATCGCGGCGGAAGAGCTGGGCTTCGAGGTGTGCGGCCTGGGCTGCTACAACCGCGAGTTTGCGCGCGATATTCGTGCCGCTGCGGCCAAATATGGCGTCGAACCACTGATCACCGACGATCACCTGGCAGTTGACGATGCGATTGCCGCGGCTGCGCCCGAACTGGTGCTGGGTACGCAGATGGAACGGCACATCGCCAAGCGGCTGGGCCTGCCCTGCGCAGTGATTTCCGCCCCGGTCCATGTGCAGGATTTCCCGGCACGCCATTCGCCCCAGATGGGCTTCGAAGGCGCCAATGTGATCTTCGACACCTGGGTCCATCCGCTGGTGATGGGCCTGGAAGAACATTTGCTCACAATGTTCCGCGACGATTTCGAGTTTTCGGACGAAGCCGGGCCTTCGCATCACGCGGCGCATGCGCCCAAATCGCAGGTCCCAACTTCTGCGCCCGAAGAAACTCCGGTTGCAGCAAACGAGGCGAACTGGACCGTCGAAGCCGAGCGCGAGCTGAAGAAAATACCGTTCTTCGTGCGCGGCAAGGCGCGCCGCAACACCGAACTGTTCGCCGCCGAGCAAGGCCGGGCCGAGATCGACCTCGAAACGCTTTACGATGCGAAGGCGCATTATGCACGGTAGAGCGCGCCCCAAGGTCCGCGTCGCGATCGTGACGCTGGATAACCACCTCAAGGGGGCGGTGGAGCGTGCCGGCGCCGAGTTGGCGCGCGACAATGTCGTGCTGAGCCTGCATGCCGCGTCCGACTGGGAGCGCGAGGACGGCGCCTATGAGCGCACGCTCGAAGCGATTGAGCAGGCTGACATCATCATCGCCACCATGCTGTTCCTCGATGACCATATCCGTATGGTGCTGCCCGCGCTGGAGGCGCGGCGCGAGAATTGCGACGCCATTCTGGGGCTGATGTCGGCGGGCGAGGTCGTGCGGCTGACACGGATGGGCGGCTATGACATGAACAAGCCGGCCAAGGGCATGCTCGCCATGCTCAAGAAGCTGCGCGGTTCGAAAAAGGCCGGGGCAAGTTCGGGCGCGGGGCAGATGAAGATCCTGCGCCGCTTGCCCAAGATCCTGCGTTTCATCCCCGGCACCGCGCAGGATGTGCGGGCCTATTTCCTCACCCTGCAATACTGGCTGGCGGGTTCGGACGAGAACGTTGCGGCGATGGTGCGCGGTTTGATCGATCGCTACGCCTCGGGTGACCGGCTGACCCGGCGCGGAATGACGCCGGCCGAGGCGCCGCTCGAATATCCCGAAGTTGGGGTTTATCACCCGCGAACCCAGCAGCGCATTTCCGAAAGCCTGCGGCTGCTGCCGCGCAAGCCCGGCAAGCAAGGCACGGTTGGCCTGCTGATGCTGCGCTCCTACCTTCTCGGCCGCGATGCCGGTCATTATGACGCGGCGATCGAAGCCTTCGAGGCAGCCGGGCTCAGGGTGATCCCCGCTTTTGCCAGCGGGCTCGATGCTCGCCCCGCAATCGAGAAGTTCTTCGTTGATCGAGACGGACGCCCGAGCGTCGATGCGGTGGTCAACCTCACCGGCTTCTCGCTGGTCGGGGGGCCGGCCTATAATGACGCCGACGCAGCGATCGAGCTGCTGTCGCGGCTCGACCTGCCGTATGTTGCGGCGCATGCCCTGGAATTCCAGAGCGTCGAGGAATGGCGCGGTCGGCACCAGGGGCTGATGCCGCTGGAAGCGACCATGATGGTGGCGATCCCCGAGCTCGACGGAGCGATCATACCGAGCGTCTATGGCGGGCGTTCGGGCGCGGGCGGGGAGACTTGCACCGGTTGCGAGCGCCATTGCCACAAGCCCGAAGCGGGCGCGCTGCAAGCGATGCAGGGCTGCCCAGAGCGGGCCGAGGCGCTGGCCGCCAAGGTGGTCAAGCTGATCGAGCTGCGCCGCAGCCAACGCGCCGAACGCAAACTGGCGGTGGTGCTGTTCAACTTTCCGCCCAATGCCGGGGCGACCGGCACAGCGGCGTTCCTTGCGGTGTTTGAATCGCTGCATGCCACTTTGCAGCGGCTCAGCGAAGAAGGTTATTCGGTTGATGTCCCCGAAAGCGTCGAGGTGCTGCGCGACGCGATCCTCAAGGGCAATGCCGAGCGGTTCGGCAGCGAGGCCAATGTCGCCGCGCGCATTGCAACCGACGATTACGTCCGGCGCGAACCGCATCTCGCCGAAATTGAACGCCAATGGGGCCCAGCACCCGGGCGCCAGCAGGCAGACGGCTCGGGCATCCAGGTACTGGGCGCGCAGTTCGGCAACGTCTTCGTCGGCGTACAACCGGCCTTCGGTTACGAGGGCGATCCGGTCCGCTTGCTGTTCGACGGCACGTTCACCCCCACGCATGCCTTTGCTGCCTTCTATCGCTGGATCCGGCAGGATTTCGGCGCACACGCCGTGCTGCATTTCGGCACCCATGGTGCGCTCGAATTCATGCCCGGCAAGCAGGTGGGCCTGTCGGGCGAATGCTGGCCCGAGCGGCTGATTGGGGACTTGCCCAATTTCTATCTCTATGCGGCCAACAACCCGTCAGAAGGGATCCTCGCCAAGCGACGTTCCGGCGCAACACTGGTGAGCTATCTCACCCCGCCACTGGCCAAGGCCGGGCTTTACAAGGGGCTGGGCGAACTGAAGGCGAGCCATGACCGCTGGCGGGCGATGGAAGAGGGTGAGGAACGCCGCGCGCTGGCCGCGCTGCTGGCCGAGCAGGCCGAGGATGTCGGACTGGATGGCGTGCCGCTCGAGGAACTTGCTGAGCGGCTCTATGAGCTTGAAAGCGCACTTATTCCCAATGGCTTGCACGTGCTGGGGCAGCGGCCATCGGAGATCGAGCGGAGCGATTGGCAGGCCTCGCTGGCCGAAGTCGATCCCGCAGCAGACACTGAAACATTTGCAATCCGCATCGATGCTTGCGACGAATTGGGGGGGCTGATCCACGCGCTTGACGCGGGCTATGTTCCACCAGCGCCCGGCGGCGATATCCTCGTCAACCCCGAGGTATTGCCGACCGGGCGCAACATTCACGGCTTCGACCCTTTCCGCATTCCCAGCCGCTTTGCCTGCGAACAGGGCGCGGCGCAGGCCGAACGGCTGCTCGCGCAGCATATCGAAAGCGGCGAGCCGTTCCCTGAAAGCCTGGCCATGGTTCTGTGGGGAACAGACAACCTCAAAAGCGAGGGTGTGCAAATCGGTCAGGCGCTGCGGCTGATCGGCGCGCGCCCGCGGCTGGATGGCTATGGCAAGCTGGCCGGGGCCGAACTGATCCCGCTCGAGGAACTGGGCCGGCCGCGGGTGGATGTGGTGATGACACTGTCAGGCATCTTCCGCGACCTGCTGCCGCTGCAAACGCGGATGCTGGCCGAAGCGGCACTGCTTGCGTCGCAAGCGGACGAGCCGCTGGAAATGAATTTCGTGCGCAAGCACAGCCTGGCACACCAGCAAGCACACCAGTGCGATTTCGAGGTCGCGTCGCTGCGTGTTTTCTCCAATGCCGAAGGCAGCTATGGCGCCAATGTCAACCAGCTGGTCGATGGCGGGGTGTGGACCGACCCGGACGAATTGGCCAACGCCTTCGAGACGCAGAAGGGCTATGCCTATGGCGTCAAGGGCGCGCCGGTGGCGCAGCGTGAAATCCTGCGCAGCGCGCTGGCCGAAGTCGAATTCTCCTATCAGAATCTCGAAAGCGTCGAAGTCGGCATCACCGACCTCGACCAGTATTTCGACGGGCTCGGCGGCATCAACCGTTCGATCACCCGCGCGCGGGGGAGCGAAGCGCCGGTCTATATCCTCGACGCGACCCATGGCCGGACCAAGGTGCGCACGCTGGCTGAGCAGATCGGCCATGAAACGCAGACCCGCACTCTCAATCCCAAATGGTTCGAAGGCATGCTCAAGCATGGCTATGAAGGCGTGCGCTCGATCGAAGGCCATGTGACCAACACGATGGGCTGGTCCGCGACCACCGGCCAGGTTGCGCCGTGGGTCTACCAGAAGATCAGCGAGACCTTCGTGCTCGACAAGGAGATGCGCGAGCGTCTCTCCAAACTCAACCCCAAGAGCTCTGCACGCGTTGCCAGCCGGCTGATCGAAGCCTGCGAACGGCAGCTGTGGGAACCCGACGATGCAACGCTCGCCGCGCTGCGCGAAGCCAGCAACGATCTTGAAGACCGGCTCGAAGGCGTGATCGCCGCCGAATGAGGATGATAATATGAACCTGCTCGACCCCAGAACCAAATTCAGCCCCCCGATGGCGAGGGCTCGGTGCAGGTCCAGCTTGACCCGCGCGACGCGATCAAGGGCGCGAAGGTCTTTGCGGTCTACGGCAAGGGCGGGATCGGCAAATCGACTACTTCGTCGAACCTTTCGGCCGCATTCTCCAAGCTTGGCCACCGCGTGCTGCAAATTGGCTGCGATCCCAAGCATGACAGCACCTTCACCCTCACCAAGAAGTTGATGCCGACGGTGATCGACGTGCTGGAAACGGTCGAATTCCACGCAGAGGAATTGCGCCCCGAAGACTATATGTTCGAAGGCTATAACGGTGTGATGTGCGTCGAGGCGGGCGGCCCGCCTGCGGGCACCGGTTGTGGCGGCTATGTCGTCGGGCAGACGGTGAAGCTGCTCAAGCAACACCACCTGCTCGAAGACACCGACGTGGTGATTTTCGACGTGCTGGGCGATGTGGTGTGCGGCGGGTTCGCCGCGCCCTTGCAACATGCCGAGCGCGCGCTGGTGGTGGCGGCGAACGACTTCGACAGCATCTTCGCGATGAACCGGATCGTCGCCGCGATTGGCGCCAAGGCCAAGAATTACGACGTGCGGCTGGCCGGCGTAATCGCCAATCGCTCGCGCGAGACCGACGAGATCGACCGTTTTAGCGATGCGATCGGGATGAAGCGGCTGGCACATTTCCAGGATCTCGACGCGATCCGCCGCAGCCGCTTAAAGAAATGCACGCTGTTCGAAATGGAGGACAGTCCGGAAGTGACCGCCGCGCAGCAGGAATATCTGCGGTTGGCGCAATTGCTGTGGGACGGGGTCGATCCGCTTGAAGCGAAGCCGATGAAGGATCGCGACATCTTCGATTTCCTGGGGTTCGAATGATGGCGACGCGCGCAACCTCCAATTACGATCTCCAGCGCGAGAAGCTCGCCGCCTATTTTGACGGCACTGCGCGCAAGGCCTGGATCGACCTGACCAGCGATGCGAAGGTCAGCGGTATCCGCGCCACCGTGCGTGCGGGGCGTGAACGGATGCGCGAGACGCTGCTCGACTGGTTGCCGCGAGACCTGCGCCGTACCCGCGTGCTCGACGCCGGATGCGGCACCGGCGCGCTGAGCGTGGCCGCTGCCTGCCGCGGCGCGGAAGTGACCGGGGTCGACGTTGCCGAAGGGTTGGTCGACATTGCACGCGAACGCACCCCCAGCTTCATCGGCCATGGCAGGATCGACTGGCACGCCGGCGACATGCTCGATCCCGCATTGGGCGAGTTCGCATATATCGTGGCAATGGACTCACTGATCCATTACCCGGCCGAAGACATTGTCGCGACGCTGGCCAGGCTTTCCGAGCGCTGCAGCGGTTCGATGGTCTTCACCTTCGCCCCGCACACCCGCGCGCTCGGCGCGATGCACAAGGTTGGCAAGTTCTTCCCGCGTTCGGACCGTTCCCCGGCCATTGTGCCGGTCGCCGAGGAGGATCTGCGACGGCGGCTCGGCAGCCTTTCCGGCTGGCGTATCGGGCGGACGGAACGGATTTCGAGCGGGTTCTACACTTCGCAGGCAATGGAGCTGGTGAGGCGCTGATGCGGAACGGCCAAACCCTTCTGGTGAACTGGAGCCGGGTGGCAGTCACCTGGCTGCCGTTTGCCGATGCGGCGAGCGCCGAACTTCCCTTGCCTCGCCTGCTGCGGCTGGCGCTGTTCCAGGTCAGCGTGGGTATGGCCACAGTGCTGCTCAATGGCACGCTCAACCGGGTGATGATCGTCGAGCTGGGTATTCCGGCCTGGCTGGTCGCGCTGCTGATTGCACTGCCGCTGCTGGTCGCGCCGATGCGGGTGCTGATGGGGCACCGTTCCGATACGCACCGCTCGGTGCTGGGATGGCGGCGTGTGCCCTACATCTGGATCGGCACTTTGATGCAGTTCGGCGGGCTGGCAATCATGCCTTTCGCCCTGCTGCTGATGAGCCGGCCCGACGATTTCACGCTTGGCCTAGGCGCCAGCATAGTGGCGTTCCTGTTGACCGGGGCGGGGCTGCACACCACGCAGACTGCAGGGCTGGCGCTGGCGACCGATCTGGCCCCGGCGGACAAGCGCCCGCGCGCGGTGGCGCTGCTTTACGTCATGCTGCTGGTCGGCATGATGCTTGCCGCGCTGTCGATGGGCGCGATCCTGCACGATTTCACGCCGACGCGGCTGGTCCAGGTGATCCAGGGCGCGGCGGTGCTCACCTTCCTCCTCAACCTTGTTGCACTGTGGAAACAGGAAGGTCGCAGCGAGGCGGTGATTTCCGCCACGACCGAACGCCCGCCGTTCGCGGAAATGTGGCGCGAATTCGTGGCGCGGCCCAACACCGCGCGGTTGCTGCTGGCGATCGGGCTGGGCACGGCTGCGTTCTCCATGCAGGACGCTCTGCTGGAGCCGTTCGGCGGCGAGATCCTGCACATGTCGGTTGGGGCGACGACCAGCCTGACCGGCGGCTGGGCCTTTGGCGCGCTGCTGGGCTTCATGCTGGCTGCGCGTGTGCTGGGGCGCGGCAGCAATCCGTTGCGGATGGCAGGCTTCGGCGCGGTGGCAGGAATCTCAGCCTTTGCGATGGTGATGTTCGCTGCCCCGCTCAATGCGCCGGGGCTGCTTTACACCGGCGCAATCGCGATCGGACTGGGCGTCGGGCTCTTTTCCGTTGGCACCATGGTCGCAGCGATGGCGCTCGCCCGCGAAGGCGCGGCCGGGCTGGCGCTGGGGGCCTGGGGCGCAGTGCAAGCAAGCTGCGCAGGGCTGGGCATCGCGCTTGGCGGGCTGATCCGCGATTTCACCACCGCCATTGCCCTGGCTGACGGGCTGGGCGCGACCCTGGCTGACCGTTCGACCGGCTACGGCCTGGTCTACGCCATCGAGATTCTCCTCCTGCTGGGCACGCTGGTCGTGCTCGGGCCGCTGGTCGGGCGCGACCGGTCAGGGGGAGTTAAGCGGCCATTCCGGCCGGTTCGGACTGCAAGAGTTTCCGACATGACAGCGCGCGAAAGGAAGTTGAGATGTTTCAAGGTGATATAGTGGGATCGATCGATGTCGCCCAAGTGGCGCTCTATCTGTTCTTCCTGTTCTTCCTGGGGTTGATATTCTGGCTGAGGCGGGAGGATCGGCGAGAGGGCTATCCGCTCGAAGACGAGATGACCGGTGCGGTCGAAACGCCCGGCGGCCCGCTTCACACGGCACCGACCAAGAGCTTCAAGCTCCCCTTCGGCAAGGGCACGGTAACGGCACCGACCAAGGGCCGCGAACCGGTGAAAATCGCCGCCAAGCGGTTCGAGAATTTCGGCGGCTCGCCCTATGTGCCGACTGGCAATCCCCTGAAGGACGGGGTTGGCCCGGCAGCCTATGCCGAACGTTCCAACTGGCCCGATCAGGATGCCCACGGCAATCCGCGGATCGTGCCGATGAAGAGCGCAGCGGGCTTTTCGGTCGCTTCCTTCATGTTCAGCCGCGATCCGGTTGGGATGAAGGTCACCGGCGCTGACGGCAAGGTTGCCGGCACCGTGTCCGACCTGTGGGTCGATCGTGCCGAAAGCATGGCCCGCTATCTCGAAATCGACACCGGCAGCGGAACAGTGCTCGCGCCGATGGCGATGGCCGTGGTTCACAAGAGCCATGTCGAGATCGATGCAATCAACGCAGCCGATTTCGCCGATGCACCTAAGGTGGCGACACCCGGCCAGGTCACCCGGCTCGAGGAAGACAAGATCTGCGGCTATTTCGGCGGCGGATACCTTTACGCCAATCGTGACCGGCAGGAGCCGATCATATGATGGAATACGAATCGGAGCCGATCCGCGGGCTGCCGGGCAATCTGCCCGAAGGCGAGCGGATCCTGTGGCAGGGCGCGCCTGACTGGCGCGTGTTTGTCCGCAGCGCGCTCTATGGGCGATGGATCGCAGGCTACTTCGCGCTGTTAGCCTTGTGGTCCATCGCCAATGGCGGTTTCGGCGGGGCGCTGGCAAGCGTGATCGCGGGTTTCGTGACCTATGGCCTTCTGGCGCTGTTCGCGAAGCTGGTGGCAAAGACGACGGTCTATACCATCACCAACCGCCGCGTGGTGCTGCGCATCGGCGTGGCGCTGAACAAATGCATCAACCTGCCCTTGAAGCTGGTCGGCAGTGCCGACTTGCGCGTGTTGGGCGGCGATCATGGGGACATCGCGCTGTGCCCCACGACGCCGCATGGCCTGGGTTATCTGATGCTGTGGCCGCATGCCCGCCCGTTCAAGTTCGGATTGCCGCAACCGATGCTTCGGGCGGTGCCCGATGCCGCGGGGGTGGCGCAAATCCTGGCCGATGCCTGCTCCGCCCTTGTACGGACCGAAGCTGGCGAACGCACACCGGCACGGGCCACGATGAAGGAAGCGACCGCATGAACCACGCCCATGCCCATAGCCATTCGCACGCCCACAGTCATGAAAACACAGTGCCGCGCCCGGCACTGGTCATGGCGGGGGCATTGGTTGGCCTTTCGCTCGTGCTGACCGGTGCGGTAAGCCAGGGCTTGCTCGATCGCGAAGCGGTGCCCGGTGTGGAACGGGCAGCAGCGGCGGTCGCGCCGGCGAAGTCGCGTGACTTGCGGTTCGCAGACGGGGCCGATGGCACGGTGCGGATCACCGACGCAGCCACAGGCGAACTGGTCAAGCTGGTTGAGCAGGAGACGCAGAGCGGCGGCTTTATCCGCGGTGTGCTGCGCGGGCTCGCGCGCGATCGCAAGATGCGCGGGGTCGGGGCCGAGCCACCTTTCACGCTGACTCTGTGGCAGGACGGATCGCTCTCGCTCAGTGACAGCGTCACCGGCCGCGAAGTCGAACTGGGCGGGTTTGGCGGTGACAACCGCGCGGTGTTCGTTGCGCTGCTTGACGGGGAGGGCGCATGATGGCGCGCAGCTTTGACATTCCCTGCCGGATCGCGGTCGAGCAAAGCGAAAACCACTTCCACGCGCATGTCGAACTTGCCGACGGCATCGAAATGGAACCGGGCGACAAGGTGCGCGTACATGGCGATCCCATTTCCATTCCATTCGGCCGGCGCGAGGTGTTCCACCGCACCGCGACCGTTACCAGAGCCGGGCCGCTCGAGCGCGCGCTAACGCGCCTCGCGGCCTATTTCGACCTCAAGGAACTTTACGAAGTCAGCTTCAACCCAGGGAGGATCAAATGAACGCGCCTGCCAAAATCGACGCTGCCCGGCACAATGGCATGATGACCAGCGAAGAAGCGATGGCCCTCGCCACGCAGGACACCGTGCTGACGCCGCGCTTCTACACCACCGATTTCGATGCGCTGGATGCGATCGATGTTTCGCTGGTGCGCGAGGAATGGGACCAGTTGATGGCGGACATGGTGAGCGATCCCAACAAGACGCACTTTCGCCACAAGAACGATTTTGCCGGCATCATCGAAGGGCTGGAGCCGGAACTGCGGGCGGAGTTCACCGATTTCCTGGTCAGCTCGATGACGTCGGAGTTTTCCGGCTGCGTACTCTATGCAGAGATTGCCCGTCGCACCAAGAACCCGGACGTAAAGCTGCTGTTCAAGCTACTCGCGCGCGACGAAAGCCGCCATGCCGGCTTCATCAACGAAAGCCTAAAGGATGCCGGGATCGGGGTCGATCTGGGTTTTCTGACCAAGACCAAGAAGTATACCCATTTCAAGCCGAAGTTCATCTTCTACGCTGTCTATCTGTCGGAGAAGATCGGCTATTCGCGTTATATTGCGATCTATCGGCATTTGGCTGCGAACCCGCAGAACAAGTTCCACCCGATCTTCGACTGGTTCGAGGAATGGTGCAACGACGAGTTCCGCCACGGCGAGGCCTTCGCGATGCTCATGCGGGCCGATCCCAAACTGCTGAAAGGCCACAACAAGCTGTGGATCCGCTTCTTCCTGCTTTCGGTCTACGCCACCATGTATGTGCGCGATCACAATCGGCCGGCCTTCCACAAGGCGCTGGGCGTCGATCCGACCGAATATGATTACCGGGTGTTTTCGATCTGCAATCAGATCTGTCGGCAGGTCTATCCGGTCGAGCTTGATATCGACAGCCCGAAATTCCGTGCTGCAATGGAGGCACTGCGTCAGGCAGCTCTGCGGATCGAGCAAGGCAAGGCGGAAGGCGGAATTGGCGGCTTTGCCAAGCGCGTGAGCGGAATGGCCGGTGCGGGGTTCAACTTTGCGCGGCTCTATTTCCATCGTGCCAAACCAAACACCCTGCCGCAATCGATCAGGCTGCAACCCGCGTGGTAAGCTGGCAGGGCCATATCCTGCCGGTACTTGTGACTGTGGCGATCTGGTTCCTGGCGACCGGGCTGATTGCCTGGCTCGACAACCGCCAACGCGAGACTTTCCCGCGCAGCCTGATGCTGGGTGCCGGGATCGGGCTGGCGGGGCTGGCGGCGATCCTCGCCGCGCTGCACTGGGTTTCGATCTGGGCGGTCTATCTCAGCTTCCTGGGCGCACTGATGGTATGGTCATGGCATGAGATCGCCTTCCTGACCGGTGCGGCTGCCGGCCCGCGGCGCGAGCCCTGCCCACCAGGCCTGCAAGGCTGGGCGCGCTTTTCGCACGCAAGCGCCACGGTTATTTATCATGAGATTGCGCTGGCGCTGACCGCGCTGATGCTGATCTCGCTCAGCTGGATGGCGCCCAACCAGATCGGTGCGATGACCTTTGCGCTGCTCTATGTGCTGCGGCTGTCGGCCAAGCTCAACATCTTTGCCGGTGTGCCCAATTCGGCGACCGATATACTTCCGGCGCACCTTTCATACCTGAAGAGCTACTATGGTCCCAAGCGGCTGGGGGCCGGCCTACTGATATCGATCGGCACCATCGCCGCATTTGCCGCCTGGCTCGGCACACTGGCAATGGCCGCGCCCGCGGGCAGCGCTGAGGCGGTAGGGGCCAGCCTGCTGTTCGCGCTCGCAGCGCTTGGCGCGCTTGAGCACATGTTTCTCGCCTTGCCGTTTCGTGACGGCGCCTTGTGGGGCTGGGCCCTACCAAAAACACGCGCTTCTGCAATTGCCGCAGCGCCCAAACTGATGTTGGAAGAGGAAAGTTAAGCCATGGATTTCGATGCCTTTTTCAAGGAGCAGCTTGATGAAATCCGGGAGGACGGGCGCTACCGCGTGTTCACCGATATCAAGCGCCACCGTGGCTCATTCCCGCACGCCACGCGCTTCATTGAAGACGAGACACAGCAAGTCACCGTGTGGTGCTCCAACGATTATCTCGGCATGGGCCAGCACCCGGTGGTGCTGGAGGCCATGCATGAAGTGCTCGACGAATGCGGCGCCGGCGCTGGCGGCACGCGCAATATCTCTGGCACCAATCATCACCATGTCCTGCTGGAGCGCGAACTTGCCGATCTGCATGGCAAGGAATCCGCACTGCTGTTCACCTCGGGCTATGTCTCGAACTGGGCGGGGCTCGGCACGCTGGCGTCGAAGATTCCGGGCTGCGTCGTGTTCTCGGACGCACTCAACCACGCCTCTATGATCGAGGGCATTCGGCACAGTCGGGCCGAATACAAGATCTGGAGGCATAACGATCCCGAAGATCTCGATCGGCATTTGTCAGCTTTCGGGCCGGACGTGCCCAAGCTGGTTGCCTTTGAAAGCGTCTATTCGATGGACGGCGACATTGCCCCGATCGCGGAGATCCTCGACGTATGCGAGGCGCATGGCGCGATGAGCTATATCGACGAGGTGCATGCGGTTGGTCTCTATGGCCCGCGGGGCGGCGGCGTTGCCGAACGCGAAGGGCTGATGGACCGGATTACCGTGATCGAGGGCACACTGGGCAAGGCCTTCGGCGTGATGGGCGGCTATATCGCTGCTTCGACCGATCTCGTCGATTTCGTGCGCAGCTTCGCCAGCGGCTTCATCTTCTCGACGGCGCTGCCACCGGCAGTCGCGGCGGGCGCGGCGGCCAGCATCCGGCACCTGAAGGAGAGCGAGGTCGAACGCGAGATGCAACGCGACCGCGTGGCGACCGTGCGTCGCCAGCTCGACATGCTGGGCATCCCGCACCTGCCCAATCCCAGCCATATCATCCCGGTGATGGTGGGCGATGCCAAGAAGTGCAAGATGATCAGCGACTGGCTGATGGACAACCACGGCATCTATGTGCAGCCGATCAACTATCCCACGGTGCCGGTTGGCACCGAACGTTTGCGGCTAACCCCGTCGCCGGTCCATTCGGACGGGGATATCGACCGTCTGATCAAAGCGCTGAGCGACATCTGGTCGCAATGTGAACTGGCGCGCGGATCGATGGCCGCCTGATCCTGAAGTGCCAAAAAAGAAAAGGCGCGCCCGCGAGGACGCGCCCATTCTGGTTTGTCACGCGCTTGCTTATTTGGTTTGCAGATAAGCAATCACGTTCGCGCGGTCCTGGCCGTTCTTCAGGCCAGCAAAGGCCATACGGGTGCCAGGGATCACGCGCTGCGGGTTTTCCAGATACTGGAACATTTTTTCTGGCGTCCAGGTGATGCCGCTGTTCTTGTTGGCGTCGGTATAGTTGAAGCCTTCGACAGTGCCAGCTGCGCGGCCGATGATACCTGCCAGCGACGGACCAACGCGGTTCACGCCCGGCTCGACGACGTGGCATGAAGCGCACTGCATGAACACCTTCTCGCCAGCGGCAGCGTCACCGGTGAAATCAGCCAGTGTAGTACCGTCAACGGTTGCAACATCGTCGGCAGCGGGGGCTGCCGGTGCTGCTTCTTCGGTTGCCGGAGCAGCCTCTGCTGCCGGCTCGGTTGTTTCGGTTGCTGCAGGCTCGCTCTCACCACCGCCGCAGGCTGCGACCAGTAGGGATGCGGCGACTACGCCGAGACCATAATTTGTCTTCCGCACGATACTCCCTTTCCTTCTATCTCTGTCAGGGCAGTTCCGCCCTAAACCGCCCAACGCGCAAGGTCTACAATTGTGCCATGCCTGCGCAAAATAGTTTTTGCTGGCTGGGTGGCGATTTCGAAGTGGGGATGGTGGGCGACGCAGTTCTGCGCGAACGCGTCTCAGTCGTTCATTTTCGCGTTTTAACGGGAATCTAACGGGAATTTTGCCTGTTTTTACCGGTTCTCTGGCAATCTACCGGGCCCAACCCCGCGCAGTTCTGCGGTTTTACAGGCCCAATTCCCGTGTCTCGCTTAACGGGAATGACGCGGTAGCTTTCGCGAACCCTAGAAGCGTTTGAGCCAGCGTGACTGGAACCGCACTCAGGCCAGCGGTCCCGAAGCCGACAAATTCATCTTTCAATTGCCAACCACGACTGAGCAGCCAGCTTTGCTTTCTATGAGAACGGCCTCTTCAAAACCGCGAGATATCTGAAGTCGCATAAGACTGCAGCCTGTCACTTTCGTACGATTAGCATGCATATCAGAACCTAATCGACTGGACTGAGTTGCTCTCTGCCATCCAGCACTGACTGCAGCAGCCATTCCTTTCCGGCCTTCACCTTGGCAAGGTTTTGCGTGTCGCGATGAGTGACAATCCAGAAGGTGCGCTCGATCGCCATTTCCGGGCAAACAGCTTCGAGGCCAAGCGACTTCTCGGCGATGAAGCACGGCAGGACCCCTATGCCTGCACCCTCTTCAACCAGACGAACCTGTGCATTTATGCTCGAAGAACGGATCTGCGCCTTCAGACCGGCCTCGAAATCGTCGAGGTAATTCAATTCAGGTGCGTAGAGCAGATCGGGGACATAGCTGATCAAAGTGTGGCCATGCTGCAGGTCGGCCGGCGCTCGTGGCCTCTGGTATTTTGCGAGGTAGGATTTGCTCGCATACAACTTCAGGCGATAATCTGACAGCTTGCGGCAGAGGACCGGGCCGGCTTTCGGGCGGGAGAGCATTACCGAGATATCCGCTTCGCGGCGAGACGGGCTCAGAAAACCGCTATTGGCCACCAGTTCGATAGTCAGCGCCGGATGGGCACCGGCAAATTTCCCGAGATAGGACGTGAGGAATTGGCTCCCGAAGCCTTCTGAAACGCTAATTCGCAAAGTGCCGCTCAAACCAGAGTGGGACACTGCGGTATCGTCGATGAGCCTTGCGAGTTCCGCCATCCCCTCTGCCTTGGTCAGCAACAATTCCCCGGCCTCGGTCAGTACCTGCCCCTCTCGCGTGCGTTCAAACAAAGTAACTTCAAGCCGTTGCTCGAGGCGTTTGAGACGCCGGCCCAGGGTTGTCGGATCGAGTTTCATTGTTTGCGCTGCACGGCCGATCTGCCCCGCATGAGCGACTGCAAGGAATACTCTGACATCGTTCCAGTTAAGATCATGCATAATTGCAGCTCATAGCTGCATTCTTCTCTCTTGTCTGCATTTGTGCTTCTCTGCATCAAACTGCCAGATTGCAATCATTCAAGGACATTCCGATGCGCCAGATTGATCATTTCATCGTTGGTGGGGCTGGCGTTGCTTCGGCTCGCAAGCACCAGGTGTGGAACCCGTCGACGGGCGAAGTGCAGGCGGAAGTGGTGTTGGGCGATGCGGCCCTGCTTGAAGAGGCGATGGCCACCGCGCGCAAGGTGCAGCCGGAATGGGCCGCCACCAATCCCCAGCGCCGCGCGCGGGTGATGTTCAGGTTCAAGGAACTGGTCGAGGCGAACAAGCAGGCGCTGGCCGAACTGCTGGCGAGCGAGCACGGCAAGGTCGTGGAAGACGCGCATGGCGATATCCAGCGCGGGCTGGAAGTGATCGAGTTCGCCTGCGGCATCCCGCATGCGCTGAAAGGCGAATATACACAGGGCGCAGGCCCCGGCATCGATGTCTATTCGATGCGCCAGCCGCTGGGCATCGGCGCCGGCATCACGCCGTTCAACTTCCCGGCCATGATCCCGATGTGGATGTTCGGCATGGCGATCGCGGCGGGCAATGCCTTCATCCTCAAGCCTTCGGAGCGTGACCCCAGCGTGCCGGTGCGCCTCGCCGAACTCTTCGTCGAAGCAGGCGCGCCCGAAGGGCTGCTGCAGGTTGTCCATGGCGACAAGGAAATGGTCGATGCGATCCTCGACCATCCTGACATTGCCGCGATCAGCTTCGTGGGTTCGTCCGACATCGCGCAATACATTTACTCGCGCGGCACGGCCAATGCGAAGCGCGTGCAGGCCTTTGGCGGGGCCAAGAACCACGGCATCGTGATGCCCGACGCCGATCTCGACCAGGTGGTGAATGACCTGGCTGGCGCGGCCTTCGGCTCTGCGGGCGAGCGCTGCATGGCGCTGCCGGTGGTGGTGCCGGTGGGCGAGGATACCGCGAACAAGCTGCGCGAGAAGCTGATCCCGGCGATCAATGCACTGCGCGTCGGCGTCTCGACCGATCCCGACGCCCACTACGGCCCGGTCGTCACGCCCGAGCACAAGGCACGGGTCGAGCAGTGGATCACCACTGCCGAGGAAGAGGGCGGCGAGATCGTGATCGACGGGCGCGGCTTCAGCCTGCAGGGTTACGAGAAAGGCTTCTTCATCGGCCCGACGCTGATCGACCGTGTCACCCCGCAGATGAAAAGCTATCAGGAAGAGATCTTCGGCCCCGTGCTGCAGATCGTCCGCGCGAAGGACTTCGAGGACGCGCTGCGCCTTCCCAGCGAGCACCAGTACGGCAACGGTGTCGCGATCTTCACCCGCAACGGCCATGCCGCGCGCGAGTTCGCATCCCGCGTCAATGTCGGCATGGTCGGCATCAACGTGCCGATCCCGGTGCCGGTGGCCTATCACAGCTTTGGCGGATGGAAGCGCAGCGGCTTCGGCGACATCGACCAATACGGCATGGAAGGCCTGCGCTTCTGGACCAGGACCAAGAAGGTCACCCAGCGCTGGCCCGATGGCGGCGGCGACGGCAGCAACGCTTTCATCATCCCCACGATGGGCTAAGAAATCATGCAAAAGCTTTACCCCGATGCCGCCGCCGCGCTTGACGGCCTGCTGCGCGACGACATGCTGATTGCCAGCGGCGGTTTTGGCCTGTGCGGCATCCCTGAGCGGCTGCTGGTTGCGATCCGCGACAGCGGGGTGAAGGGCCTGACCTTCGCCAGCAACAATGCTGGGATCGACAACGAGGGGATCGGCATGTTGCTGCGCACGCGGCAGGTGAAGAAGATGATCTCCTCCTATGTCGGCGAGAACAAGGAATTCGAGCGGCAATTCCTGTCGGGCGAGCTGGAGGTCGAGTTCTGCCCGCAAGGCACGCTCGCCGAACGCATGCGTGCTGGCGGCGCGGGCATTCCCGGCTTCTACACCAAGACCGGTGTCGGCACCCAGGTCGCCGAAGGCAAGGAAGTGAAGCAGTTCAACGGCGAGGATTATATCCTCGAGCACGGCATCTTCGCCGATTTGTCGATCGTGAAGGCGTGGAAGGCGGACGAAACCGGCAATGTCGTGTTCCGCAAGACAGCGCGTAATTTCAACGTGCCGGCTGCCACTTGCGGCAAGGTCTGTGTGGTCGAGGTGGAGGAAGTGGTGCCCGCCGGATCGCTCGATCCCGACTGTATTCACCTGCCCGGCGTTTATGTGAACCGGATGATCGTGGGTGCGCCGTACGACAAGAAGATCGAGTTCAGAACGGTCCGTGAAAGGGAGATCGCATAATGCCCTGGGATCGCAACCAGATGGCCGCGCGCGCGGCGCAGGAACTGCAGGACGGCTATTACGTCAACCTGGGCATCGGCATTCCCACGCTGGTCGCCAACCATATCCCGGCCGGCATGCAGGTGACGCTGCAGAGCGAGAACGGCATGCTGGGGATCGGGCCATTCCCCTATGACGACGAGGTTGATCCCGACCTGATCAATGCTGGCAAGCAAACCATCAGCGAGCTGCCGCACAGCGCCTATTTCGACAGCGCGCAAAGCTTTGCGATGATCCGCGGCGGGCATATCGACCTGACCGTGCTGGGCGCGATGGAAGTGGCCGAGAACGGCGACATCGCCAACTGGATGATCCCGGGCAAGATGATCAAGGGAATGGGCGGTGCGATGGACCTCGTCGCGGGAGTCAAGAAGATCATCGTGGTGATGGACCACAACGCCAAGGACGGCAGCCCCAAGTTCATCCCCGAATGCACCCTGCCGCTGACGGGGAAGAACGTGGTCGACATGATCGTGACTGACCTCGGCGTGTTCCACCGCCCCGACCATTCCAGCCCGTTCCGCCTGATCGAACTGGCACCCGGCGTAACCGCCGAGGAAATCGCCGCCAAGACGACGGCGCACTTTACGCCATGACTGACCAGTTCCAGCTTACCGACGATCAGCTCGCCATCCAGGAGATGGCGCAGCGCTTCACCGCCGACAACATCACGCCTTATGCTGCTGAATGGGACGAGAAGCACCATTTCCCGCGCGACGTGATCAGGCAGACCGCCGAGCTCGGTTTTGGCGCGATCTACGTGTCCGAGGAATCGGGCGGGATCGGCCTGGGCCGGCTCGAAGCCGCGCTGATCATGGAAGCGATGGCCTATGGCTGCCCCGCCACCAGCGCCTTCATCTCGATCCACAACATGGCCGCGTGGATGATCGACTGCTTCGGCGGGGCAGAGGTGAAGGCGAAGTACCTGCCCGATCTCATCACCATGGATAAGATCGCCAGCTATTGCCTGACTGAACCCGGTTCCGGTTCGGACGCGGCCGCACTCAAAACAACGGCCCGGCTGGATGGCGACCATTACGTGCTCAATGGCACCAAGCAGTTCATCTCCGGCGGCGGCGTGAATGACGTCTATGTCACCATGGTGCGCACCGGCGATCACAAGTCCAAGGGCATAACCTGCCTTGTCGTGGACAAGGACACGCCAGGGGTCAGCTTCGGCGCGCCCGAGAAGAAGCTCGGCTGGAACGCCAGCCCCACAGCGCAGGTGATCTTCGAGGATGCGCGGGTACCGGTGGAGAACCGCGTCGGCGCCGAGGGGGAAGGTTTCCGCTTCGCCATGGCCGGGCTCGACGGCGGTCGCCTCAACATCGGGGCCTGTTCACTGGGCGGGGCGCAGCGTTGCCTCGACGAAGCGATCAAATACACCAAGGAACGCCAGCAGTTCGGCCAGCCGATCGCCGATTTCCAGAACACCCAGTTCATGCTGGCCGATATGGCGACCGAGCTTGAGGCGGCGCGCGCGCTGCTTTACCTCGCGGCGTGCAAGGTCACGGCCAACGCGCCGGACAAGTCGCGCTTTTCCGCCATGGCCAAGCGCCTTGCGACTGACAGCGGATCGAACGTGGTCAACAACGCGCTGCAGCTGTTCGGCGGCTATGGCTATCTCAGGGATTACCCGATCGAACGCTTCTGGCGCGATTTGCGCGTGCATTCGATCCTCGAAGGCACCAATCAGGTGATGCGGATGATCGTGGGACGGGACCTGTTGCGGCAGGGTTGAGGGTAATGAAAAAGGATCATTCATGAAGATCGCCTTTATCGGCCTCGGCAATATGGGCGGCGGGATGGCCGCGAACCTGGTGAAGGTGGGGCACACGGTGCGCGCGTTCGATCTGTCCGAGGATGCGCTGGCGCGCGCCAGGGAAGCCGGGTGCGAGACTTTCTCCAACATCCGCGATGCGGTGCGAGACGTGGAAGCGGTCGTCACCATGCTTCCCAACGGCGCCATCGTGAAGAGCGTCTACACCAATGACGTGATCGGCCACACACCGCATGCCGCAACCCTGATCGATTGTTCGACCATTGACGTCGCGACCGCGCGCGAAGTGGCCGATGCCGCGCACGCAGAGGGCTACAAGATGGTCGATGCGCCGGTTTCGGGCGGGATTGCCGCAGCCAATGCCGGCACGCTGACCTTTATGGTTGGCGGCGAAATCCACGCCTTTGAGGCGGCGGAGCCGATCCTGCAGGCGATGGGCAAGGCGGTGATCCACGCAGGGGGCATCGGTAACGGGCAGGCCGCCAAGATCTGCAACAACATGCTGCTGGCGATCCACATGATCGGCACCTGCGAGGCGTTCCAGATGGCGCAGAAGCTGGGGCTCAATGCGCAGACATTCTATGACATTTCCTCGGTCAGCTCGGGCCAGAACTGGTCGATGACCAGCTATTGCCCCGTGCCCGGGGTCGGGCCGACCACGCCGGCCGACAACGGCTACCAAGGCGGCTTTGCCACTGCGCTGATGCTGAAGGACCTCAAGCTGGCGATGGAAGCGGCCCAGGCATCGGGCGCTTCGACCCCGCTCGGGCGCCATGCGGAAGAGCTTTACGACGCCTTCGCCAAGGAAAACGGCGCGCTGGATTTCTCCGCGATCATCAAGACGCTGTGACAGGCCAACGCATCTTTTGGGCCAAAGAGCTTTCCGCAAGAACCGCAACGTGAGGGCGATTTTCCCTGTTGCATAAGTCAGCGAGTCACGTAAAAGGTAAAGCAGTTTACTATAGGGTGTCAGCATGAAGATCCTCGTGCCCGTCAAGCGGGTGATCGACTACAACGTCAAGCCGCGGGTGAAGGCGGATGGTTCGGGTGTGGACCTGGCCAACGTCAAGATGAGCATGAACCCGTTTGACGAGATCGCGGTGGAAGAAGCGATCCGCATCAAGGAAGCGGGCAAGGCGAGCGAGATCGTCGCGGTGTCGATCGGCCCGGCGAAAGCCCAGGAAACGCTGCGCACTGCGCTCGCCATGGGCGCCGACCGCGCGATCCTGGTGCAGGTCGATGACGACGTCGATGTCGAACCGCTCGCTGTTGCCAAGATCCTCAAGGCGATTGCCGACGAGGAACAGCCGGGCATCGTGATGCTGGGTAAGCAGTCGATCAGTGACGACTCCAACCAGACCGGACAGATGCTCGCTGCGCTGATGGGCCGCCCGCAGGGTACCTTCGCCAATACCGTCGAAGTCGAAGGCGACAGCGTGACCGTGAAGCGCGAGATTGACGGCGGGCTTGAAACCGTGAAGCTTTCGCTCCCCGCGATCATCACCACCGATTTGCGCCTGAACGAGCCGCGCTATGCTTCATTGCCCAACATCATGAAGGCGAAGAAGAAGCCGCTCGATACCAAGTCGCCCGCCGATTACGGCGTCGACATCACGCCGCGCCTCACCACCACCAAGGTATCCGAACCGCCGGTTCGCCAGGCTGGCGAAAAGGTGGCCGACGTCGATGCGCTGGTCGCCAAGATCAAGGCTCTCGGGATCGCGTAAGCGCCAAGCCAGAAAAGGATTTCAGACATGAAAACTCTCGTTTGGGTCGAACATGACAACGCATCGGTGAAGGATGCCACGCTGGCGGCCGTCACTGCCGCTTCGCAGTTGGGCGAAGTGCATCTGCTGGTTGCTGGCAAGGGCTGCGCCGCAGTGGCCGAAGAAGCCGCAAAGATCGCCGGGGTGGGCAAGGTTCACCTGGCAGACGATGCCGCTTACGAACACGCGCTGGCTGAAAACGTCGCACCGCTGGTCGCAGGCCTGATGGACAGCCACGATGCTTTCGTCTGCCCCGCCACCACCACCGGCAAGAACATCGCGCCGCGCGTCGCCGCGCTGCTCGACGTGATGCAGATCTCCGACATTCTCTCGGTCGAAGGGCCCAAGACCTTCACTCGCCCGATCTATGCCGGCAACGCGATTGCAACGGTCGAAAGCTCGGATCCGAAGCTGGTCATCACCGTACGCGGCACGGCCTTTGAAAAGGCCGCGACCGAGGGCGGCAGCGGCACGGTCGAAGCGGTTTCGGGCACGGGCGATGCAGGCATCTCCAGCTTCGTCGGTTCGGAAATCGCCAAGAGCGAACGTCCCGAACTCACCAGCGCCAAGGTGATCGTATCGGGTGGCCGCGCGCTGAAGGATGCGGAATCCTTCGAACAGGTAATCACCCCGCTGGCAGACAAGCTGGGCGCAGGGATCGGCGCATCGCGCGCCGCTGTCGACGCAGGCTATGTGCCCAACGATTACCAGGTCGGCCAGACCGGCAAGATCGTGGCACCGGAAGTCTATATCGCGGTCGGCATCTCAGGCGCGATCCAGCACCTTGCCGGCATGAAGGATTCCAAGACCATCATCGCCATCAACAAGGACGAAGACGCGCCGATCTTCCAGGTGGCCGACATCGGACTCGTCGCCGACCTGTTCAAGGCCGTGCCGGAACTGACCGAGAAGCTCTAACCTACAGAATTTCTCAAGCTTTATCATGACCTCCGGCGGGCTAACGTGCCTGCCGGAGGTCTTATTTTATGGGTCGCCAAAGCCTCTGACCGTGGACTTGGGATGTGGAAGTTGGATCTGCCTTAGGCGGCCTCATCCTTTGCAAAACATGGCGGCGAACGAAAAATTGTGCTGGCGCTCTGGTCCAGTCGCAAGAGCCCAATTTCAGCCTCCAGATTGTTCCCTCGACGTAACAAGGCCTCTGCCTTGACCCACAGGCCAAATGCCGCCGCATGTGCCCTGCCCACATTGTCGGCGAAATGTGGAATTTGCTTTAAGACCCGAAAAGCCCCACCCTTCGAGCTCCCTCAGGTAACGCACAAGCGGGCGCAGGCTCGGGTCGCGGGTTGCTAGCAGGCAAGTTTGTCCGGTCAGGCGGGCGAATCCGATGTAGAAGCCAGCCGGCTGTTCGTCGGTTCCGGGTTTGAGCAGGCCATTCAAGGTTTTCAGCCATTCCGCCAAGCTGGCTGGCGGGGGTGAAGCTGGAATGTCCATGTCGAATTGGCTGGGTATCCCATTGACCAGCGCGTGCCAGATGGCCTGAGTACGGAAGTTTTCCATGTCCTCGAAATGGTAGGCAATCACCGAAGGAGATGTGCCAGCCGCCTTGGCAAAGCCGCGTTGCTTCAAACTCTCGATCCCGGATTGCGAGATGATGCGTGCCGCCTCTTTCAGAAGGTGCGTAGCGATCGGAGAGTCACTAGCCATGGTGGGCTGTCGGATGGAGAAAGGCTGCGTGTCCAGAATGCTGCTGATGGTATGAACTCTCTGCCTGAGCACTTAGAGGGGATCATCTACGCAACAGGCGCAGTGTCAGCACTCAACCGGGTCGAAATTCATCCCTCGTTCCAGCACGCAGGTTTGCGCGAGGTGTACCGAAGGCTTGGCCTTTGCACGCAGGCATCGAGCCCGCTTGGCAGAGGGAAGGACCCAACCGATCCGCGCCTCGCTTCAAGCGACGACAGCCCCGAGGCATCTGCGGCGAAGGTTATTCTGGCGTGACTGGCGAAACAAGGAGTTTTGCCGGTAGTGAAGTGGAGCCGTGCAGAGCGCATGCGCGAGAATTTGGCTATGCTCGACATCGAGCTTTTGCCGGAGGATTTGGAACTTTTGGGCCAGCTAGAGCGCAACGAGAGTTGCTTCGGCGTGGATCCTCGAACTTTCGTAGGGTCTTATATAAAATCAGGCTCGGTCCTCGGCATCTTACTCGCCGACGATAAGATTGAGGTCCCTCGCCGCAACCTTCACTCGGGGAGCAGCTTTCTCGCCCAGATCTGCATCGGTCCAGTCTTGTAGAAGCGTCATCTCGATCTTTATCGGAATCTGCTCCGATGAAATTGTTGCACCATCTTCAATCGCGCAAACGGAACGCTCGGGAAACGCACTCGCAACATGGATGTTGATTATCGGGCAATGTTAAGCCGGCCGCGCATAAACCTCGATAGATTCAGTTATATCAGTAGACCGAAAAGCCTTCGATTTTCTCATCGATGAGCACAGTTGTCAGGCTGCGTGGTCTGTCTATGAGAAGGTGGAGGAGGTGGTATCGCCCCCTCCTCCGCCTCTGGTATCAGTCTGCGACTGTCCGCAATGCACGCTAAAACTTGTAACGCGCCTCGACCATGAAGGTCCGGGGCTCGCCCGGAACGGCCGTGTTCACCTGGAAGAGCTGGCCAAGCGGAACGCCGCCGACGTAGTACAATTCCTTGAACGCATTACGCAGCACACCTGCGATTGACCAGCCTGCCGCGTCGTTTTCAATCCCCACGCGGAAGTTGACCAAGGTGTAACTCGGCAGAGTTGTGATCGGATCGCGAGGACCTTTTGCCGCCGTCGACACCTGGGTTTGGTGATAGACGTCGCTCCTAAAAGAAAAGTCGAGAGTGTCGGTCAAAGGGAATTTGACGTCGGCAAAGACGGATCCGGACCAATCGGGGGTATCGGGATAGTTCCCGAACAAAACCGGTGCGGATCCGCCCACCGAAACAAGGCCGTCCGTAAACTTGGCATCGGTGTAATTGACCTGCCCGCCCAATTTCAGCCAGTCCGCGGGTGACAGATCCGCGTCAAACTCAAACCCGCGAACCTCCGCACCCGGCACGTTCACGGTGATAGCTACCGGCGCGCCGCCGCGCAGTGTGTAAGCGACCCGCTGTGCGTTGTCGATCCAGCTCTGATAAAGAGCGAGGTTGAAGCGATAAGGGATGCCGATATAGCCCTGTTTTTTCAGACCCAGCTCAACATCGGTAACCTTTTCGGTACGGAACGCATTGCCGCCGTCTTCCCCAAAGCCCGGAACAGGTTTCTGGAAGTAGTTAAAGCCTCCGTGCCGGGTACTGCGGCGAGTGGCCGCGTAAATAAGCGTATCCGGATCGATTTGATACTGGAGACCCAAGGTCCAGCTCCACGAACCGAATTTCCGTGTCTGATCGGGATCGTATGTCGCCTGCAAAGCTGGCGGATCCGAGAATGAAAGATCACGCGGTAGGTACCGGATATTGACCTTCTCGTCAGTGTATCTCGCGCCAGCGGTGAAGCTGAGTCCCTCGACGCCCGAGATCTCACTTAGGTCAAGCGTACCCTGTGCGAAGCCAGCATAGGTTTTGTTCGACGTCACCGCCGCATTGATCTGGATCGTGCGGATGATCGGGAAATCGAAAAAGTCGCTTCCGGTTATTGCGGTGAACTCCTCGTCGGAGAAGAAGATGCCCGCGACATAATCCAGTTGGCCGTTGAAACCCTCACCCAGGATTTGCAGTTCGTTGGAGATAGCCTTGAACTTGTCGATGCGGCCGTAAGGTTCACCTGCCGCATTGGTTGGGAAGAAGCCATTGTTGTCGATACCGAATGGGACGGCATCGACATCGTTAAAGATAACGCTCGTCGTATCGATGTAACCAAATACGTTCTTGATCTGAGCGCCTCCGCCAACGTCGATTGTCGTGACGTTTGACACCAGCCAGTTTTCCGCGTCGTAATCCTGCGGTCCGTCAAGATCGATCGTGTATGGCCCGCGCTCCTGCTGGATGGGGAGGAACTCTGCCAATCCGCCATCGGGCAAGTGCGGGGTGAGCGAACGATAGAGCGCGGCGGTCCCGGCGCCCGCATTCGGTGGGCCACCGGCGCCCTCCACGAAGCCGCTGATGATTGCCTCGAAAATCGGTGCGCCGCTTGGAGTGACGTCAGTAAGCGCGATCAGAGGGATCGCTCCAGTCGGATCAAGGCTATAGAGGACAGCAGAGGTGGATGAACCGCCTGACTTCAGGTAATCGACCACTAGGGTGTTTTCGATCCCATCGGTTGGCTGGATCGCCAAGGTCGCTCTTGCGCCGGTGCGATCAACATCGCCAACCCGACATCCCTTCGCTGGTGGAGGCGTTACCGGCCCCACGACTGGATCGGATGGAATCGGGAATAAGGGACGCGGCGAGGCACAGAAAGGATGGACGTTTCGCTGGAAACCGTCCCGCTCGTGATGGACACCCGCGAACCGTAACTGGATCGTATCCGCGATGGGCAGGTTAATCGCACCCTCGATATAACGCAGGTCGTAATTGCCGAGTCGGCCCAGCACATAACCGCCGAAGTCCGAATTTGGCTTTGCGGTAGTCAGAAGTACCGCACCGCCTGTCGCGTTGCGGCCGAACAGTGTTCCCTGCGGCCCCTTCAATACCTGGATCGAGGCAAGATCATAGAATGCCGACGAACCGCCGATGCCCCCTGCGATGGGCACTTCGTTAAAATAAGGTAGAACGCCAGGACGGATATTGCTGAACACATCCAGCGATTGACCGCGAATCGAATAGTTGAGGTTGTTCGAGTTCTGCGAGGCGCGGACGGTCACACCGGGCAGCGCTACCTGTATATCGGATTCCGAGACAATTGCACGCTCGGCAAGAGTGTCTGATGTAAGCACGCCTACCGAAACGGGGGTGCGCTGGAGCGACTCTTCGCGCCGCCGGGCGGTGACGAGAATATCGCCCGCCGCGTAGTCAGAGGAACTCACCTTGTCCGGTTCCTCGAGCGACATTTCGGTCGCGTCAACTACCGGCCCATCGACGACAGTGTCGTTCGAATCCTGCGCCCATGCTGGAGTTGCAGCCACGATCGCCGTAGCTCCGGCGAGAAGTACAAAGCGCTTATTCATTTGAAATCCTCCACCCATTTCCGACCACCGAACCGGCGCGGAACCTCCGTTTTCAGCCCGGTCACAAGGGGGGCACATTGACACCCTATAGCCCGGCGTGAGGAATATGCTAAACTAGTTTATCAAGTAGTCAACTGGTTTATTTTTATGTGGCGCTGTGGGCTTATCTCCCGAAAGCCGGATCTTCCCAAAAATGCGCGATTTCAACTGGATACCCGAGTTGCTGGACTACATGAATCTGGTCACTGTGCACGATTTCCCGCGCGATTTTGCCATTGCGGTAGATGTGATAGGTCATGCCATTGGTCACGATCTCGCGGTCGTCCTTGACCGGCAGGCCGAAGAACGTGCCGCAGTGCGTCGCCTTCCAGCTGAACAGAATAAGACCCGCGTCTTTATTGCCGATGTACTCGTCGACAGAGAACTCGTGAATTCCGAAGCCGCTCGACGGGTCCTGGTTGGCAAATGGTAGGAATGCCCGGCGCAGAGCGGCCTTGTCATTCCTTATGAACTGCTCGAGCGGATAATCGGCGAAGTCGAAATCTTCCGCGTAATACGATACGGCCTCGTCCGCACTCCGGCTGAACGATTTGATCCAACGGGTCACATGCTCAAGGTTCATTTCAATCTCTCCGATCGGGGGCGGCGCCATATGCCGGGCTTGGAATGAGTGGACGGCGTAGGCTGTCCTCTCTGAGTCAGGGATATGCCCCTGCCGCGAAGTTGATGTACTGGGCTGTCAGCGGCATGGCCTTCTGGCTCGCGAGGAGGGCAATAAGCGCACCCAATTCATCGGGTCGTCCGAGACGGCGCAACGGAACCTCGTTATCGAGTTTTGGCTTGAAGCCAGGCATCAATTCTTCCCAGCCATCGGGAAAATAGGTCGGGTTCTTCATCCAGTTGGGTCCGACGACGTTCACCTGGATGTTTTCTGGCCCGACCGCTTGGCCCAGTGAAATCGCATAGCCGGTGGCTGCGGCGCGCGCGGCCCCATAAATTCCGACCTGAGCCATAGGAAACCGCGCTGTCGTCGACGTCACGAAGATAATGGCGCCGGAACCTCGCTCACGCATGTGGGGCAGTACTGCCTGACTCAACTCGAACGGATATACAACGCCTTGTTCCAGCACCTCCCGCAGCTCCGACGCGCTTGAGCCGTCAATCGGCCGGATCGGATCGGGGACGATGTCGTTGGAGATCAGAGCGTCTATCCTGCCGAACCGCTTGAGCACCGCTGCCACCAGCGCAAGCGGGTCCGTTTCGTAGAATGTGTGAAGGTCGGCACGCCCGGCGACGAAAGAGGCCGCCTCGTTCGGGTCAACGAACGAGGGGTCAGCGGCGGCGACAATCCACTTATCCTCATGCAGCCCCATGGTCGCGCCGGGCCCCGCATAACCCGTCGCGTTGGTAACCAAGCTTACCTTTTGGTACATCATTTTTCCTCCATGCCACCGTCCTGGCGCCGCTCTACAAACGCATTGGCGTCGGGACCAACCGCTCAGACCGAAGACTGGTCGCGACGATCAATGAATCTTTCGCGCACAACCAAATACACCGGGAATGCCAGCGACACCCCGACATAGGAAAAGAATACAAAGAAGATGCCCCACCTGTATCCCAGCCCAATCCTGCCGGCGTCCACAACGACCCAGATCATAAATGTGACCCACATGAAGAGGATGTCGAGGCTCAGAAATGCAGCAGTTCCCCCGTGAACGACGGCGTCGCCGAAGAAGTCTAACGGGTTAAGAATATTTCCACCATCGCGCATCCAGTCGATCGCATGCGGCCAGGTCAGGAAAAACGCTGCGACGCCCAACGCGAGGTAGACCGCGTGCCTGAAGTCATCCAATTTTTCTCTCCCACCGTGACTCGCGCACCCCTATCCGGCCTACGCGATGGCTTCCTGACTTTAGTCTCGGAATACAGCAGACCTTAAATTCGTCAACCTCTTTATCATTTCGCCCAGTCGGAGAGACGCGCTAACAGGCCACATTCTTGGCCTTTTCACCCAATGCGCGAGGCCGACGGCCCGAGACCCCTCCGGGTACCGCATTAGCTTTATCGCCAAGGTAGATAACTAGTTTATATTTATGGAGTCGGCATGGTGATGGCAGTTCTTCGAGAAAAGGTGGCCGGCGGTTAGTGCGCAGCGCCGACACCTTGCGCTCGCCGGCGGTCGGTGTCTTAGGAGGCTCTTCATGGCCGTTGTCCGATTACGCGCCGTCCAATTGCTGTTCGTTCTCGATGTGAAAAGCCGGGTAGAGCAGCCTTCGGTCCTTCAGGAACGAATACGCCATCTGGCCCCCAATCTCGGGTGCTCCTAAACGGAAGTGAAAGGGAAGGCCCGAAAGTATTGCCGAGGGCTTATCCCCTGTCCGACGCGGTTCATGATCGATCTGCGCGCGGTTTGATCGCTTCATAATGAGGTTGGGTTACCAAGGCCTGCGCCAAGACGGATCGGACGTGGCGCGATGCGCGAAACCTTCCGTCGCTTTCCCACGATCGTGCTGTTCATGCATCAGACCTTTGTCGACGGCACGGCGCCGACGCTCTATTTCTATCACAACGATCTGCCGATGCCGCACACCATCGGCGGCATCAACATGGCCTTCTTTGGACTTGGGTTCCCTTGTCGCCGTTCAGGTTCGATCTTCAATCGTTGGGCGTTCCAGAATAACCCGGTCTATAAACTCGTTCTTTGCCGGCACCTTGCCTATCTTCTCGAGAATCGTTTTCCGATGTCTTGGGCGTTCTAGGGCAGGCGCTCACGCCCTGGAAAGCTGATGCCGCCCCCTTAGGGATTGCTCAAGTACGTGCTGGAAGCCGCGCACTATTGAGGGATCGAAAACCTCCAGATTGCCTCCTTCGTCACCAGCATGGACCCGATCCACGATGTCGACGAATATGTGCTTGAGCAGCGCGGGCGGCTGAAGAAGCCTAAGTCGGCAATCTGGTTGCTCGGATACCTAGGCAGCTTGCGTCGGCCGACGGGACAAATGCGAGTCGATCTCGGGCAGCCAGTAGTGCTGAGTAAAGCACCCGAGCCAAGCGACCGGATGCCGCTCGCGAGAGTCGCCTTTCAGATCGCGATCGAGGCCAACCGGACTACCCCGCTTACTGTCTCGGGCCTGACCTACCTGAGCCTGCTTGGCTCGGCGCAACCCGGCGTGACCTAGCGGCGGTCATGGCTCTGCTGATTGGGATGATGGGCGATCTCCTTACCTTGGTGCGCGCGGCTCGTTCGGAAAATCCACGAGTGCCGCTAGGCCTATTCGAACACTCGATGGGCTCGGTGATTGTTCAGGCTTTCCTCCTCGATTACCCGCATCTTGTCGACGCGCTGGTGCTTTCGGGCTCCGCCGCAGTCGATGTGGTGGCGGCCAAGGGCGCGGAAACGCCTGACCGATTTGGTGCGATGAACACTCCGTTTGAGCCCGGCCCTACTGAGTTCGATTGTTTGAGCCGCAACCAGGCCGAGGTGGAACGCTAAGCTGCCGACCCGCTGCGCGGCTTTTCGATTCAGTCGGGATCGATGGAGGAACTGTTCGGGCAGGGCGAGACGCTTGCCGATGCCGTACGGATCGCCGCCTTGCCGAAAGATCCGCCGATCTGGATAGCGTCGGGCGATGCCGATCCCCTGCTCCAAATGCTCGGCGCGCTGCAGCCGCTGATCGAACGATATCGTGCGGCCGGTCTTGCAATCGAGAGCCGAATCTACCTGCGCGTGCCACGACATTCTCAACGAGGCCAACAGAGAAGATGTAGTCGCCGATCACTGCGGCGTACGCAGGCATAGTTCGATGACATCAGGATCATCGCCCGACAGCGGCAGAGCCAACGAGGGCGGCTTGCTGCTGCCGAGATCTCGGAAAATAGCTTGCCAAACTAATAAACTTGTTTATTATATTGCTTGCGCATATCGGTTGGGTGCGTCCGGCTGGATGTGATCGGAGAGGACGGATGATCGAAAAACCAACGATTGGCTGGTGCAGCATTCGGGCTGGCGATTCTCGGGGAGCAACCCGATGATCACCGCAGAGGATTATCGTTTCCACGAACGCGATCCAGGCGACGATACTTGGACCGAGACCATCTTCCAGATCTTCTCGGTGCCCGAAGCGGCGATCAGCGGCAATCTTTACGTGCTATCGCGCCCCAATCTCGGCGTGACCCACTGCTCGGTCGAGATCCATCAAGGCTTGTGCCTCCATCCCTGGCAACTCCATCACAACGACGCCCAGATGCATCTGCGTTGTCCGGACGACTATTCGGATTTCACGCTTTCCAATGGCCTGAGCTTCAAGGCGCACAACGAACGCGAGCACGAGTGGCGTTATGAATCGCGCGACGGAGTCTGTGCGCTCGAACTTGATTACACTGCGATCTGCGAACCGACCGACGCGCGTGACCCTGCGCAGGTGCCGCAAGCCGGTGACAGCAAGGTCCAAGGATACAGTGGGTGGAACAACGGCCATTTGGAAGGCAAGGGCATGGTCAAGGGAACGCTGCGCTTGCGCGACAAGACCTATCGGGTCAATTGCGTGGAAGGGGTCAACAAGAGTTGGGGCCCGCGCAACGATTGGGGCAACAAGGGCGCGACCTGGGTACATGTCGACCTTGGCGAAGGGATGCGCGCCTTCATGGTGTTGGACATCGACTTCAAGGACCGCGCAATGGTCTATGGGGGACTTCGCTACGGTTACGTCCTAGTGAATGGTGAACGCCGACCGCTGCTGTCCGGCGAACTGATCGCCAAACGCTACGCGATGCTGGTTACGAGCGCCAACGCCCGGTTCGAGGACGATCGGGGCGAAGTCTACTCCGCGCGAGGCACAACAATCGCCGCAGGTCCGTGGTATAATTTCAATCCTTCGAGCTGTGGTTATCAAGTGCTCCTGCGCTGGGAAGGAAAGCAGGGCGTGGGGCACGGTCACATTGCCGATTTCGTCGGGATGTATGCACTTTCCCAGGCGATGGCCGACGAACTCTATGAATGAGGAGCGGGGAGTGAGCCAAGCTGGCGAATATCAAATCGTCACGGAGAAACAGCGGCGCTTGCCCGACGAGGAAACGATCGCGAGCATTCGCGCTCGATACCCTGTCGAAGCCGAACACGACGCTGTCTATTCGCGTAAGATGAGGCGTCGGCATGGGCCAGGCTATCAGGGCGTGACTCTCGACCTTCTCGTAGAAGGGAGCAAAGCGCTTATAGAATCTGAGGTCGGCGGCGCGGTCTCGATCGAGAATGCCCGTTGGTTATCGGGCGGCGCGTCAAAGCTGCAGGTTCTGTTCGAGCTCGTCTGGCGCGGCGAAAACGGGGCCGGCGAGCGGCGTGACACGATGGTCCTGCGCATGGAGCCGGCGGCATCGGTGACCGAATCGAGTCGCAACCGCGAGTTCGAGGTGTTGCGCGCGGTAGAAGGGATCATCCCTGCGCCAAAGCCTTACTGGGTCGACGCCGATGCCAAGTATCTTCCCTACCCGGCGATGATCTACGACTTCGTCACCGGCGCCGCCAAGCCATCTTATGACTCAGGCAAGGTATCGGGTCTTGGACAAAACTTCGGACCAGAGTTGCGGACAAAGCTGGCACCTGATTTCGTCCGGATGCTCGCTGCCCTTCACACCATCGACGTTTCCAGTCTGGATGGGCTCGAGCATTTCGAGCGGCCCGAAGTCGGATCCAACGCATCGGTGATCCGCCAGGTCAACGCCTACCGCAGGGTGTGGGAGGAAGATCGGGTGGAAGAGGAGCCGTTGCTCGAAGTGGTGTATCGCTGGTTGGTCCAGAACGCACCGCCGCTCGATCATGTCTCGATCGTGCATGGTGACTATCGGAGTGGTAACTTCCTCTTCGACGAAGATGCCGGGCGGATCACCGCTTGGCTGGATTGGGAGGGCGCAACCCTAGGGGACCGCCACCAGGATCTGACTTATGCCGGCATGCCGTCATTCTCACATTTCGCCGAAGACGACAGCACCTTGCTCGCCTCGGGAATGATGTCAGAACCTGATCTCTATGCCGCGTATGAAAAGGCATCGGGATTGCCCGTCGACCCCGCGCGGCTGGCATACTATCAGATCTTCAATCGCTATCTGCTATGCGTGCTTACACTGGCCGCCTCGGCGCGGGCTTCGCGGATCGGCGGCACCCACCAAGACGTGCTGGTGAACTACGTGGTGGGGGTCGGATACGTAGGCCTCGCCGATCTGCACGAGGCCTTTCTGGAGGAGGTACGATGAACCTCGATTTTGACGTCCAGCTCCAGGTTGCGTTGCGTGCGCTCACCGATGTCGTTGCGCCGGCGCTTGGCGAGGGGGCCGAAAAACACGTTGTCGAGCAGCTCCACCTTGCGGTGGCCACGATCTCCTTCGTCAAGACCCGGCTGCCAGAAGCGCGCCGCTATTATCGAATGGAGCTTCGCCATTTCATCGACCTCGCGGAGGCAGCGGCTCGGATGACTGGCGAGGATGCCGCACTCGATGCGGCGGTCCGCGACGGAGAGGCTGCGCTTCGCGATGCGGAGGCCGACATCGGCAACTATATCGAGATCACTCGCCGCCTACGGGAAGAGGTGGCCGCGCTCGCCAGCCGGACGGAGGGCGAAGATCGTGCCGCCCTGGACCGGCTCGTGCTCGACACGAGCGGCGAATTGTTGGCGCAGTACCGCCAATGGGCGTTACCTTTCGGACTAGAGCCCAAGCCAGAGGAATTGCCAGCGCCCGCGTGGTGATGGCGGAGACGGCATGATCACCGATCGAGATCTTGAATTCCATCACGCGGATTCACCTGCATTCGACCATGCGGAAACGCTATTCCTGATCTTCAGCGTTCCGGAAGCGCGGATAAGCGGCAATGCCTATGTGCTGTGCCGCCCCAACGCCGGAGTGTGCCTGTCATCCATCTACGTTCACCAGGGCTTCCATGCCAATGCCTGGACGGCAGACTATTCCGACGCGCCCATGCATGTGAAATGCCCGGAAACGATGGCCGATTTTACCTTGTCTAATGGTCTGTTCGTGCGCGGCAGCAACAATGCTCGTGACTACTACATGCGGTATGAAGGGCGCGATGACATTTGCCGGTTCGAACTCGATTTCAAGGGCCTGATGGATCCGTTCGATCCGCTCGACCCCGCGCAGAACCCCATGCTTCAGGTTTTCGACAATGATCCCGAAGCATCGACCGGCGCAGGCGATTCCTGGACAAAGGGGCATTACGATCTTGTCGGCCGGATCACCGGAGAGATTTCGCTCTACGGCCAGACTTTCGCCATCGATTGCGTGGACGGGCTTGACCGCAGCTGGGGGCCGCGCGCCGAATGGAACAGTGCGCCGGTTTCGTGGATGCACATGACCTTCGGTGACGATCTGGCGTTCCACCTTGTGGTGAGCCTAGACATAGTCGGTGGGCAACAGGTCTATACCACTTTCCGCTTCGGTTATGCCGTGGTGGATGGTCAATCCTGTGCCATCGTGGCCGCCGAAGTGGAGGCAGAGAGTCTTGGCATGCTGGGGATACATCGTGTCATCAGGCTGACTGACGAGCACGGTCGGAAATGGGAAATGACGGGTGCTGCCATTGCCGCCGCACCGTGGCATTCGGCCTATCCCAGCTTCATTTCCTTCCAGAGCCTCTACCGCTGGACCATGGGCAAGCGCGTCGGCTTCAGCAACGTTACCGATGTGATCGGCGTGACGACACTATCGCGCAAACTCTCGCGCCTTGCACAGGCTTCACCTGACACAGGACAACAATGATGGTTTTCGAATCGATCAAATCCACGATCCCTGCGTTCGATATTGCGCATGACAACCGTCACAAATTGCGTTCGGAGCCGCACTCTCGTGAAGCGATTGCGCTCATGCTGCAATTGCCCGAGCGCGGGATCGCCGGATTCATCTATCCCTGGATCAATGCCGATGGCACGGCTGGAGCATCGATCAGCCTCTTCGGCCCGGGTCTTCCAGAAGCGATCGAGGAGCGCTTCGAAGCGGAGCCGGTTCCGGCCGAGATGGATTTCTATGACTGGCAAGTGGCTGGCCTTACCTACAGGATCGATGAGCCCCACCGCAGCGCCGATTACAGATTTGAAGGCGAACGGGTGAAGATCGCCTGCCGTTTCGAAGCCTTCCATCCGGTCTTTCCCTTCAGCGCCCACCCTGACGGTTGTCCACAATACTATGCTGACGATCGCACTGAACAGCATGGCTGGATCCGCGGGCAGATGGAAATCGATGGCGAGGCGTTCGATTTCGAAACGCTGGGCCAGCGCGACCATGCCTGGGGCAACCGGATCTGGGGGCTGAACCAGCACTATAAGTGGTTTCATGCTACCACGCCGACGCAGGCGGTGCATTTTTTCGAGCTGCACTCGTTCGGGGCGGTGCATCTGCGCGGCTTCGTGTTCCGCGATGGTGCCATGGCGCAGGTAACCCGCGTCAGTCACGAATTCCACTATGATGAAGAGATGCACCACGATGTCATCAATGCCACCGTGCATGACGACCTGGGTCGTTCGACGCTGATCGAATGCGAACGCTTCGCCAAGTTCGAATTTCGCGCCGATCCGATGATCGCGCTCAAGGAATCGGCAATCCGCGTACGGATGGGCGAAGAAGAGGGAACTGGCTGGTGCGAGTTCTGCTGGAACCGGAACTATCTTGACTTTGCGCGGCAGCACCTGGCCCAGTTCCAACCCTATCCGCAATGCAGTAGCTATCGCGAGTGAGTGCTGGCTGGATCTACCTGAGCATCGCGATCCTGTTTGAGGTCGCCGCCACATCTGCGCTGAAAGCTAGCGACGGGATGTCGCGGCTGACTCCCACCATCCTAGCGCTCGTAGGCTATGGCATCGCCTTTTTTTGCCTTGCCCGCGCGATGCGCGAGGTACCATTGGGCGTCGCCTATGCGGTTTGGTCGGGCGTAGGGATCGTCGCGCTCGTGGTGATAGACTATCTATTCTACAGCAAAGGCTTCGACATACGCGAAACGATCGGCATCGCGATGGTACTGGCCGGGGTATTGGTCATCTATTCGGCTTGAGCGCATGCGGGACGAGATAGGCTCGGCGCAATCGGGTAATGAGATCTTCGTCGATCCCGGCATGGCGACGCAGGTAATCCGCTGTCCCGTCAGACTGGGTGGAGATGACAGCTAAGGCCGCCTCGAGGTACTCCTCTCGCACGCCGCACATCTCAGTTATAACGTCCTGCGGAAGTGTCGACATCGCCGCATGCCCTGATAGCGCCGACAGGAGATATTCGATCCGGGCTTGCCCGCCCGCATTTGTGAGCAAGTATTCGCGCTTGATCGCCTCTGGTTCAACCTCCAGGAGCGACTGAAACAGCGCCACCGCCAGCCCGGTACGGTCCTTGCCGGCAACGCAATGCACCAGGGTTGGGCCGTCCGCGTCGGCGAGGGAATGGAGATAGCTGCCGGTCATCCGAAGGAAGTGCGGCGCGCAAATCAGCTCGCGATACACCTCCCTCATGGCCGCCCGCGCCTCTGATGCCCGGGTCAGGCCAAGGAACCGCTCCATGGCGTGCGGGACAACACCCTGATCGTCGTGAGCTGCGATGCGAAGGCCGGAGAAAGGCGGCTGCGACGTTGGTGTTGCGGGGACTTCGTGTCGGTTGCGGAAGTCGATAATCCTGCGAAGGCCTAGCCCCTCCACTCCGGCCAGCGCATCATTCTCCGCGCGGTCGAGTTCCGCCGAACGGTAGAGGCGACCGGTCATAATTTGCGCGCCGTTTACGGCCGAATAGCCGCCGTAATCGCGCAGGTTTAAACGCTCCGACAGCATGGCTGCTTTCCTGTTTGGTCTATCCTGCAAGGACACCGGATCAGGCCATTACGTATAGGGATTTGGTGTTTTGATATGCGCCGATCGCTTCAGGCCCGAATTCGCGCCCCAGGCCGCTTGCCTTGATGCCGCCGAAGGGTGCGCCAAGCGAGGGCATATAACCGTTGATACCCACCGTGCCACTGGCAACGCGGCGCGCTACGGAGAGCGCGTGCTCACTATCCGTGCTGAAGACCGATCCGCCAAGGCCATAGCAGCTGTCATTGGCAATGCGGATCGCTTCATCTTCGCCATCATAGGGGATGACCGCCAGTACCGGCCCGAAAATCTCCTCGCGGGCGATCACGGCATCGTTGCTGGCATCGGCGAAGATGGTCGGTTCGACAAAGAAGCCGCGGTTGAGGCTGGCGGGCACGCCTCCACCTGCGACCAGCTTTGCCTCGCCTTTGCCCTTCTCGATATAGCCGAGCACTCGGTCCCGATGCTCGCGTGAGGCCATTGGCCCGACATGCGTGTTCGGATCGAGAGCGTCACCGATCGTCAACGAGTTAACGAAACCGGCCAAACCCTCAACTACTTCATCATATCGAGACTGGGGAGCAAGGATACGGGTGCCGTTGTAGCAGGCCTGGCCGTTGTTGAGCATGGAGGCAAAAGGAACCGCCTGGAGAAAGGCTCCCAGATCGGCATCTTCCAGCAGAATCGCGGCCGACTTGCCGCCTAGTTCCAGCGTGACCGGGCGCAGCAATTCACCGCAGGCTGCAGCAATCCTGCGCCCAGCCCCGGTCGAGCCGGTGAAAGCCACCTTGTCTACATCCGGGTGGGAGACGAGATAGGCACCTGCCTCGCGATCGGCTGCCACCCAGTTCAGCACGCCAGGCGGAACGCCCGCTTCGTCCGCCGCCTCGGCCAACAAATAGCTGTCGAGTATGGTTCCGGGAGACGGCTTGATCACTACCGTGCACCCGGCTGCCATGGCCGGAGCAATCTTGTTCATCGCCAATGTTACAGGGAAATTCCACGGCACGATCGCAGCCACCACCCCCAAAGGCGTGCGCTCGACCAGCGTCTGCTTTCCCATCTGTGATGGCCGTATGTCGGGCTCTGCCGGCGCCTTCGCGAGTTCGGTGTAGTATTGGAGCACGCCGGCCGCGAACTGGCCTTCCAATTGCGCACTGATCCCGATCGGCATGCCGTTTTGTATACTTACCGCCCTGGCGATCTGCTCTTCCCGGCTGGCAACGGAGCTCAGAAATTGCTCCATTATCTGCGCCCTTTCAGCCCGCGCCATGTGAGGCCAGATGCCCCCGTCAAAAGCGGAGCGCGCTGCGGCAACAGCAGCATCGATATCATCATTCTTGCCTTCAGGTACCGTCCCAATCACCTCCTCGGTTGAGGGGTTCACCAACTCGAATACGTCGGTGCTGCTTGGCTCCACCCATTCCCCGCCGATGTAAAAACTGTCCCGCGAGTGCTGCATTATCGACTTCCTCTTTTTAGGCATTCTGTGCGCTCCGCCGCTTGCCATACGCAGCGGCTAAAACATTTTAGTAAATAGGTTGACCTTTTTTTTGGAATGGGTCAATCTCAAACTCGGGAAAGCGCTTAAACCGCTTTGAAAGGAGAGGATTCGGCATGAAGGCCATCGCCGCAACACTGAACCAGCCTAATGGGCCGTTCGAGATCGAAGAGGTTGAGATCGCCGCCCCGCGCGCAGGGGAAATTCGCGTCGCCATCAAGGCGGTAGGCATCTGCCATACGGATCTGGTGGTTGCGTCAGGTGCGATGGGCCTCCAGTTTCCCGCTGTTCTGGGCCACGAGGGCGCCGGGGTGGTAGAGGAGATTGGTGAAGGCGTGGCGAGCGTGCGCCCCGGCGACAAGGTGCTGCTGACCTTCAATTCCTGTGGCCACTGCGACTATTGCGACCGCAACGAGCCAGCCTACTGCGCGCACTTCATGGAAAAGAACATGCTGTGCGTGCGCGAGGACGGATCAAGCCGCCTCAGCCGAGATGGCACCATGGTGCACGATAACTTCTTCGGCCAATCCTCATTCGCCAGCTACGCGATCGCCAACGAACGCAATGTCATAAAGCTGGATGACGAAGCGGATCTAGCCGTGCTCGCACCGCTCGGCTGCGGAGTGCAGACCGGCGCGGGCGCCGTGCTCCTTTCGCTTGGCGCAAAGGCAGGTGAATCGCTGGTCGTTATCGGAGCTGGCGCAGTCGGACAAAGCGCAGTGATGGCGGGCAAGATCGCCGACTGCTCCACCATCATCGCGGTCGAGCCGCAGGAAGCGCGCCGCCGCCTCGCCAGCGAACTTGGGGCAACCCATACGCTAGACGGTCAAGGCGACGTTGCAACGCAGGTTCGGGAGATCCTGCCGGGCGGGGCCGATATGGTGGTGGACACCAGCGGCTTCATGCCGGTGGTCGGCCAGACCATTGCCATGATCGCCAATCGCGGCCGTATCGGGCTGGTGGGCCTGCCCGGTTCACTGGACGCGGCCCTCTCTGTACCGATGATCCCCTTGCTGACACTGGGCGGAACCATCCGTGGCATCGTGGAAGGGGATTCGCTGCCCGAACAATTCATACCCGAGTTGATCGCGCACCACCGGGCGGGCCGCCTGCCAGTGGAAAAGCTGTGTCGCACCTATCCGGCGACCAACATCAATCAGGCACTCCACGATATGCATGAGGGTGAGACGGTGAAAGCCGTTCTCTTGTTTGACTGACCATGCCAATAGAAACCTTCAAATCCATCCGGCTGACGCAGGAAAACGGCGTCGCCCAGCTGTTGTTGTGCCAGGGCCAGCGAGGAAATCCGGTCGATGCAGAGATGTGTGCCGAGCTTTGCGAGGTGGCCACCTTGCTGGCCCACGATCCTGGCGTGCGGGCGGTGCTTCTCACTGCGGAAGGCCCGAATTTCTCCGTGGGCGGCGATGTTTCCATGTTCGTGGAATATCTCGACACCCTACCCAGCCAGATAGCGCGGTGGACCGCCGACCTGCATGTGGGTCTGGCGCGGCTCCAGCGCATGGATGCCCCAATCGTGGTTGCTGTCCAGGGAATGTGCGTGGGCGGCATGGTGGGGATCGCGGCGGGAGCGGACATCGTAATCGCAAACTCGGAGGCGCGCTTTGTCGCGGCCTATCCGAAGATCGGCTTTTGCTGCGATGCCGGCACTTCTGTGATGCTGTCGAGGCGAATGGGACTAAGCAAGGCACGCAAGTTCCTGCTCCTCAACGAAACCCTGCAGGCTGATGCAGCTGCCTCTGCAGGTCTGGTCGATGAAGTGGTCGATCCGCTACGACTAAACGAGCGGGCAGCGCATGTCGCCGCCCAGCTTGCGGAAGGGCCAACCCGCGCCTTCGGCGAAATCCGGCGGCTGATGCTGAGTGCCGCAACCGAGCCGCTTGAGACCCAGCTCGAGCTGGAAGCACAAGGCCTTTCGCGAATTGCTGCTACGCATGATGCGCGCGAAGGGTTGTCAGCGTTTGCGGAGAAGCGTTCCGCGAAATTCGAGGGGAGATGAACCGATGTGGCTTTACCCTGAAGTCAGGACTCTGGGTGACTTCATCACCTACCACGCGCGGCACACGCCGACGAAACGCGCCCTGGTTTACGGTAGCCGAACCATATCTTTCAGCGAATACGATGCCCTGTCGAACAGGGTCGCTCAACTACTGGCCCAAGGTGGTGTCGGTTCTGGCGACCGGGTTGGTTTCCTCGGCCTCAACAGCCCGGATTTCTATTTCGCGCTAATTGGCACGGTCAAAACGGGAGCGGCATTCACCGTTTACAACTGGCGCCTTGCAGCGCCTGAACTGGCCACGATCATCGCCGACAGCGATGCCAAGGCGGTTATCGTGGAACGGTCGCTGGCCTCGCTGTGGGAAGCGGCCGCCACGCAGGCTGGATATACCGGGAAAGTTATCTGGATCGATGCGGATGAGACGCTCGAAGCACGCAGCGCCGACCTGCCAGAGACACCTGTGCGAGCTACGATCAGCGAGGATGATACCGCGATCCAGCTCTACACCTCCGGGACGACCGGGATCCCCAAAGGCGTGATGCTGACCCACGGCGGCTTCAACCACATGCGCTTGTGCGAACATCTGGAACCGGCCTTCGACTGGCATGAAGGCGACATCTTCATCAATCCCCTGCCCAATTTCCATCTTTTGTCGATCGGGATCGGCTACCAGTGCCTCTACAATGGGGTGGCGATCTCGATCATCCGCCAATTCGATCCAGGGGCGATCTGCGAAGCGATCGAGCGCGACCGGCCAACCTTGCTCACGCTAACGCCTACCATGTTGCAGATGGTTCTCGACCATCCCAATGCGGCGAGTACCGATTTCTCCTCGATCAGGCTAACGCTCTACGCAGGTTCCGCGATCTCGCTTGGCTTGATCAAGCGGGCAATCAAGCAGATGCCGGGCAAGTTCATGCAATTCTACGGTTCGACAGAGGCAGGCGGGGCTTTCTCGATCCTGCGACCGGACGAGCATGACCTTACCAATGAGGCCAAACTTCAAAGCTGTGGCCGACCCCTGCCACTGATCGAATTCCGTATTCTGGATGCCGCAGGCAAGGAAGTGCCAGTGGGCGAGCCCGGGGAACTGGTCGTGCGTTCACCCGCCATAACCAAAGGCTATTGGCGCCAGCAGGAGACCACGGCGAGTGTTCTCTCCCATGGCTGGTACAAGACTGGCGACGTGGCGCGGCGTGACGAAGAGGGGCTATATTACATCGTCGACCGGGTTAAGGACATGATCATCTCCGGCGGTGAAAACATCTATTCCGCCGAGATCGAAAACGCACTCTCAACCCATGAGGAGATCGCCGCAGTGGCCGCGATCGGCGTACCGGACGAACGATGGGGTGAGGCGGTGAAGGCCTGCGTGATCCTCAAGCCGGGCTCAACTCTGGAAGAAGCGGCTGTGATTGCTTTCGCCCGTACGAAGCTGGCCGGTTACAAAGTACCCAAGAGCGTAGATTTCGTGACTGAATTTCCGCTCGTCCCCAGCGGCAAGGTCTCAAAGAAGGACCTGCGAGCGCCTTACTGGCAGGATCATGATCGCAACGTAAGCTAATCGCCAGGCGCTTGCCTTCTTGGCTCGATCTGGGCGATCAGGCGCAGGCGAGCCGGATGACGCGCTTCCCCATGTTCTCGCCGCGGTAGAGCCCAGCCAAAGCGTCGGGGCAGGCCTCGATGCCCTCGAGCACATCCTCCCGGTAAGTCAACCGCCCGTCACGAATCCACGCCGACAGCTGCGCGACAGCTGCATCCCAGCGATCCATATGATCGAAGATCACGAAGCCCTGCATACGCGCGCGCTTCACCAGCAAGTGACGCTCGATCCGCGGGCCTTGAGGCCAGGGATCCCACTGCGCGATGGCCGCAGTGCCGCAGACAACCACTCGTGCACCAATGGCCAACTGTGGGTAGACGGCATCGCTGATCGCGCCTGCAGTATTGTCGTAATAGACATTCACGCCGTCCGGACACGCTTCCGCAATGGCCTCGGCCAAGCCTTCGGCTCGATAGTCGATTGCCGCATCATAACCGAATTCGTCAATACATTGCCGCACCTTGGCAGGACCGCCGGTAATGCCGACTGTGCGAGCGCCAAGGATACTGGCAACCTGTCCGGCTGCCGAACCGACGGAGCCCGCCGCCGTCGAAACCACTACCGTTTCGCCCGGTTTCGGCTCACCAATCCCAGTCATCGCAAGATAAGCAGTGACGCCGTTAATGCCCAGCACCCCCAATGCAAGAGAGGGAGAGAGGTCGTTTTCAGGCACCTTGCGGATCACCTTGTCGACCGCCACGGTGGCGCGCTCCTGCCAACCGAACCAGCCGCAAACCAGATCTCCTTCCGCATGGTCGCTAGAACCGCTGGCGAGCACTCGCCCGACAGCCAGCGCACGCATGACCTGGCCAATTCCAACCGGATCGGAGTAATTCCCCGCGTCGGCGATCCACCCACGCATCGCCGGTTCGACCGAGAGGTACAGGTTTTCGACCAGCAGCTCACCCGCACCCGGAGCGCGGTCCTCCCTTTCGACGATGGCGAAGTTCTCCGCCTGCGCTACACCTTGCGGCCGCGACGTAAGGATGACCTTGCGAGAGTGCGAAGCAACCATGCTCAGGCGTTCTCCCGTTCGAATGCCGCCATTCCCATGGCCTTCCGGGCGGCTTCATAGTCTGCAGCCAGCCAGTCGATGTAGTCGGTGGCAGGTTCAGCGCGCTTTACCGCGCCAATGCCCTGGCCCGCGCTCCAGATTTCCTTCCACGCCTTGGCATTGTCTCCCCCGCCGTCAATGTTGATCCCGCCGCCGGCACGCTGCTGCAGGTTGTCGGGATCGAGGCCGTGCTCAAGCAGTGAAGGCCGCAGGAAATTGGCGTTAACCCCGGTGAAGCAGTTAGTGGTAACGACATCTTTCGACGATCCTTCGACCACCATGCGCTTGAAACCAGGCTGGGTGTTAGCCTCGGTTGAAGCGAGAAAGGGCGAACCGATATAGGCGAGGTCCGCACCCAGCACTTCAGCAGCCAGCACAGCGCGGCCGGTGGCGATGCAGCCGGACAAGATGAGCAGGCCATCCCACCACTCCCGGATTTCCGCCAACAGGGCGAAGGGGGAAAGATCGCCGGTATGTCCGCCTGCCCCCGCTCCAACGGCGATGATGCCATCGACGCCCATTTCGGCGCATTTGCGGGCGTGGCGATCGCGGGCGACGTCCTGAAATACCAGGCTGCCGTTGTCCTGCAGCTGCCGCACCAGATCGGCATTGGCCGCAAGCGCAAGGACGACGATCGGAACTTTGTGACGCAGGACCACTTCGAGATCGGCCTCCAGCCGCGAATTGCTTTTGTGCGCGACTAGGTTGATCGCATAAGGCGCATCACCCACTGCGGCGCGGATGCGGGCGATATCGGCATCCAGCTCGGCAGTAGTTCGGGGGTTGAGCGCCGGCATTGCCCCGATGATCCCGGCGCGGCACTGAGCGATCACGAGTTCTGCCGTTGAAGCGATGAACATCGGCCCAGCCATCACCGGCAAGCGCAATTGCGCGCGCAAGGTTTGGGCCAGTTGTCCGCTCATGAGTTCCTCCATGCAATCTCTCCACTGTCCAGCACCTTGCGAGTTCCGACGTGGGCAACGAAACGGGCGCCAGCGTCCGCTTCATCCCAGACCTGGAACTCAACTTCGTTACCCGGCAGGACCACGCCTGAGAACCGGCAGGCGAGCAGCGAAACGGATGCCGGATCGCGGCCAAGCGCGCGCGATACGGCAGCGCCAGCGATACCGTAGCTTGCCAGCCCGTGAAGGATGGGCCGGGCAAAGCCTGCTCTGGCGGCAACTTCTGGATCAACGTGCAACGGGTTCCAGTCACCCGACAGCCGATAGATCAGCGCCGCTCGGGGTGAGGTCTTGACCGTATGGACTGCATAGGCAGGACGCGTGGGTATCCAGGCTTCCTCGCGCGGGGTGGGTGGGCCGCCGAAACCGCCATCGCCGCGTAGCAACAAGGTTTGTTGCAGCCTACAATATAGCACATCCGTGGCGCTGTCCGTGATCCTCCGCTCCAGCACCAGCACCGCGCCGCGGCCTTCGCCGCGATCGGTCAGCGAAACAACCTGCGCCGTACCGCGCACGGCGGCACCGGCAGGCATCGGCGCGGGAAATTCGGCCCATTGCGCGGAATGGACCAGCTTGCCGAAGTCGACACCCAGCGCCGGATCGCGGATCCACATGCCGGGAGTGCAGCGCGTGACAGCAAAGCTGGGCAGGACCGCCAGATTCCGCTCGTCGAGGAACCGCAGGTCGGCAGGATCAAGCGGGTCTGCCCCCAAGCCCAGCCCCAGAGCGTACAGGATCGCGTCCCGGGCGGTATAGGAATCCTGGGGGCGGCCGAAATCATAGGCCTCGATCGCAGCCGGATCGATCACGTCACACCGGATCCCAGGTGAACCAGTCGCCCGAGCGGTGGAGCGGGTAGAAATCATTGGCGAACTGCGGAAAGACGCGCTCGCTGATCGTTTCCGGGCTCCAGCCGTCGCTGGTGTGCGCGGTGCGGACCGGACGGGGTTGCGAGAACAGGTAAATCTCGTTGTTGCGAACGCCGAAAATCTGGCCCGAGACATGGGCAGCCGCATCACTGCACAGCGCCACGCAGAATGGACCGATCTTGTTGGCATCGAGTTTCTTGAGGCCTTCGACCCGTGCCTTCTGCTCGGGCGTGTCGGTGGGGATCGAATCGATCATGCGCGTCCATGCCCAGGGCGCCACCGCATTCGAACGAACCCCGAAGCGCTGCATATCCAGCGCGATCGATTTCGACAGGCCGACAACCCCCAGCTTGGCGGCGGCATAATTGGCCTGGCCGTTGTTGCCGATCAGCCCGCTCGACGAGGTCATATGCACATAGGCTCCGCTGCCCTGTTCCTTGAAGAACGGCGCGGCGGCGCGGCTGGTATTGAAGCTCCCCATCAGGTGCACGTCGATGACCGCACGGAAATCTTCCGGCCCCATCTTGTGGAAGAACATGTCGCGCAGGTTGCCCGCGTTGTTCACGACGCCATCGATCCGGCCGAAGTTGTCGACTGCGTCCTTGACCATCCGCCCGGCCCCGACCCAGTCGGACACGCTATCGTGATTGGCCACGGCCCGCCCGCCCATGGCGCGAATTTCCTCGACCACCTGTTCAGCGGGTGACGCGCCTTCCTGGCCCTCACCGGTGATCGAAACGCCCAGGTCATTGACCACCACCGCGGCTCCGGCCTCGGCCATCGCGAGAGCGATGCCGCGCCCGACCCCCCGCCCCGCGCCCGTCACCAGCACGGCCTTGCCTTCCATCATGCCCATGGCAAATCCCTTCAATAGCTCTTCGGGAGATCGAGCACCTTCTCCGCGATGAAGCTCGAAATCAGTTGTTCGGTGATCGGAGCGAGGCGGGTGAGAGCACTTTCGCGATACAACCGCTCGACATGGTACTCCTTGGCGTAGCCCATGCCGCCATGCGTGGCGACGGCTTGCCATGCCGCGTCGTGGCAGGCACGGGCGGCAAGGAACTTGGCGGCGTTCGCCTCCGCCCCGCATGGCTTGCCACTATCGTAAAGGCGCGCGGCCTTCTCCACCATCAGCCAGGCGCTTTCCAGATACATCCAGCGCTCTGCCAAGGGGTGCTGGATGCCCTGGTTCTGGCCGATCGGTCGATCAAACACGATCCGTTCGCGGGCGTATTTCGCGGCGCGGCGCAATGCATCGCGACCGATGCCGATGGCTTCGCTACCAATCAGGATCCGTTCCGGGTTGAGCGAATGAAGGATATAGCCGAAGCCCTTGCCTTCCTCGCCGATGCGATCCTCTTCGGGAATGAACAGGTCATCGATGTAGATGGCGTTGGAGTCGACGGCCTTGCGCCCCATTTTGGGGATTAGTTGCACGTCGATCTTCGACCGGTCGAGATCGGTGTAGAAGATGGTGATTCCGTCGGTCGGCTTGGCACAGTCCTCGAACTTCGTGGTTCGGGTCAGCAGCATGATCTTGTTCGCGACTTGCGCGGTGGAGGTCCAGACTTTCTGGCCATTGACCCGGTAACCACCATCGACCTTGGTGGCGAAGGTCTTGATACGCGTTGTGTTCAGCCCTGCATCGGGTTCGGTGAAGCCGAAGCAGACCTGATCCTCTCCTGTAACCAGCCGCGGCACCCAGCGGGCCTTCTGCTCTTCGGTTCCCTTCACCACGATCGGATGTGGCCCGAACAGATTGATGTGCAGGGTCGAGGCCGCGGCAAATCCTCCGCCGCACTGCGCCACTTCACTCATCATCGTCATCGCCTCGGTAACGCCGAGGCCGGAACCGCCGTATTCCTCAGGCATGGTGATCCCCAGCCAGCCGCCTTCGGCCATGGCGCGATGGAATTCGCGCGGGAATTTCCCGTCATCGTCGCGCGCCAGCCAGTATTCGTCGTCGAAGGGCGCGCAGGCTGCGCGCACGCCTTCGCGGATGGCGTCGAGATCGTCTTCGGTCGGAAGCTGGCGGGCGTCACTCATCATTTTTCTCCAGCCGCGGCGAGCACTTTGCGCGCGGTTACCAGGTGAGGAATGTCATACATCTTGCCGTCGATGCCGAGCGTTCCGGCATCAGGATTGGCAGCGAAGGCGGCGGTGATCTTGCGAGCCTCAGCCAGTTCCTCTTCGGACGGGGTGAAGCAGCGATTGATGGTTTCTACCTGCGCCGGGTGGATGGCGATGCGGCCGGTAAAGCCGTCGCGTCGTGCCTTGCGACAATCGCTTTCAAGCCCAGCGTCATCAGTGAAATCGGCATATAATGTATCGATCGGCGCGACCTCGGCATTGGCGGCCGCGAACAGACAATGCGCGCGCGCGACCTGAAAAGGGAAAGTCCAGCTGCCGTCGGCTTCCTTGTTTGACGTGATGCCGATCGCGGCTCCCAGATCCTCTGCGCCCCAAGTCAAACCAAGAAGGCGGGGGTGCGCGGGCGCATAACTACCCAGCGCGAACATCGCAGCCGGCGTTTCCGTGGCCACGACGAGTATCTTCACCGTCCCCTCCGTCATGTCGGCGACCCGCTCCAGCGGAGCGATCAGGTCGCTTATCGTCGTCACGTCCTGTGCCCCATTGGCCTTCGGTAACACAATGCCGGCAAGGCCGGGGCGGACGACCGCCGCCAGGTCCGCCGCAGTCAATCCGGTGTCGAGCGGGTTGATGCGTACGAAGAGTGCGGGCGCGATATCGTCGGCTTCGCCGAGCCACTCGCTCACACGAACGCGGGCCGCTTCCTTTTGCGATGGCGCGACCGCATCCTCGAGGTCGCAGATCAGCACGTCGGCCCCGGATTCACGGCCCTTGGCGAATTTTCGGTCCGAATCTCCGGGTACGAACAGGAGCGAGCGCAGCCGAGTCACGCTGGCCTCCTCATCATCAACGCGCTCCGTAAGGTGCGGCACACCGTCTCGTCCCGCTGGTTAAGCCCAAGGTGTTCGAAAGTGACGATTCCCTGCGTGGGGCGACTGGCGCTTTCACGCAGTTCCTTCACCACCGTGCGCGCGCGGATCGTATCGCCCGCGAAAACCGGCTTTGGAAAGGTCGTCTCACTCATGCCGAGATTGGCCACGGTGGTGCCAAGAGTGGTGTCCTGCACGCTCAGCCCGATTACCAGGCCCAGCGTAAAGATCGAGTTGACCAGCGGCCTGCCAAACTCCGTTTCTGCGGCATAGGCATGGTCGATATGGATCTGCGCGGGATTATAGGTGAGTGCGGAAAACCACATATTGTCGCTTTCCAGGATACTGCGCCGGATCTCGTGATCGAACACCTGCCCGATCGAGAATTCCTCAAACCACAAGCCTGCCATCTTTCCCTCCCCGTTCAGTCAATGCGGCCGAAGATCGCCACTGCAGCGACGCTGTTGAACGGTGCGCCACCAAGATTATGAGTCAATGCATGGCGGATATTCGGGCGCTGGCGCTCCCCGCCGCGTTCGAGCAATTGGTTGTAGGCCTCGTAGGCCATGCGCAGGCCCGATGCGCCGACCGGGTGCCCGAAGCATTTCAGGCCGCCATCGAGCTGGCAGGGAATTGCCCCTTCAGCATCGTAACGGCCATCGAGGATATCTGCCGGTGCACGGCCAGGATCCGAAAGGCCAAGATCCTCCATGATAACCAGTTCGGTAATCGAAAAGCAGTCATGAACCTCGGTCATGTCGATCTCTCGCTTGGGATCGCCGATCCCGGCCTCGGCATAGGCACGGCGGGCAGCGGCCTGCGTGGTCGGCACTGAAGCACCGTCCCATGCGCCGTACTGCATTTCCGCCCCGTCGCTGGCCGCAAGCTGGATCGCCTTGATCGTTACCGGGCTGGCAATGCCGAGCGAACGGGCGATCTCCGGCGTTGTCAGGATCGCGGCCGCAGCTCCGTCCGAAACGCCGCAACAGTCTAACACGCCCAATGGATCTGCAATCAACGGCGCGTTGAGGATGGTGTCCAGTTCTACCGGCTTTCGCAAATGCGCCTTGGTCGCCTTCGCCCCGTTCTGGTGGCTTTTCCAGGATACGTGCGCCATTGCCCGCTTCAGGTCCTTGGAGTCGATGCCGTGGCGCGCGCTATAGGCATGGGCAAGCTGCGCGAAGGTGCCGGGCGCGGAGCCATAGGGCATCCACAAGTCATTCTGCACGCCCTTGGTGCGCAGCGGCAGTCCACCGTAACCTGTGTCCTTGAGCTTTTCGACACCGATTGCCAAGGCGATGTCCACGGCGCCTGAAGCCACCGCATAAGCCGCGCCGCGTAGCGCCTCAGTGCCGGTAGCGCACATGTTCTCCACCCGGGTGACCGGTATTCGCGCCAGTCGCAGCGCGTGGGCGGCCGGCAATGCGCTGTTGCCGACATTGATATCGTCCAGCGCATTGCCGACCCAGGCAGCCTCAATCTGCTCGCTGCCCAGCCCGGCATCGGCCAAGGCCTCGGCAAAGGCTTCGACCATCAGGCCGTCAGCGCCAATATCCCAGCGTTCGCCGAAGCGAGTACAACCCATCCCGACTATGGCGACCTTGTCCCTTATGCCGCTGGCCATCAGGCGTCTCCCAACTGCGGACGCGCGACAGGCGCGGCCTTCCAGAAATAAGTGCGAAAGCCGAGCGCGCGATTGAGCGACTTGATGCGCGGGCGCATGCACACCTCCTGACCGATGGTGAAGCCTTCAGGCGGCCGATCGACCATTTCCATCAGAACGCGAGCGCCATTGGCGAATTGCACGAGGCCGAAATCAAACGGCGGATCGGGAGTAAAGTTCAGCCGGTCGGAGGTAAGCGAGACAATAGTGCCGTTTTCTTCTGCCAGTCTTACGTCGACCAATTCCTCAGGCCTGTTCAGGGCCGGATTGACCGGAATCGAGCTCTTTGGAAACTGTACATTGCCGAGGCTGTCACGCCCGCCCACGAAACCGGCCATATCGCGCCCCACGCGCTCCAGCACGGTGGCCTGAGCCTTCTGCGCGAATTCTGCACGCATGCCCCAGTCCATCTCGATTCCCCCGGTGAGCGAGAGAAAGCGGGTGATCCTCTCGAGCCGTTCGCCCTGGCTCAGTGCTTCAGCCATCTCTGCTGCGCCCGGTATTTCGCCATCCTTGCGAAACACGAGCGCATCGACCCCACTCCCGAAGCCGACCAGCAACACATGCTCGCCAATCGCCGCGGCAGTAAGCGCCATTCCCAAGGCATAGAGCGGGTGCGCCACACCAAGATCACCCGCTTGCTCCTCCAGCGTAGCGCAGTGGTTGGACGCAGCTATGCCCAGCTTCCGCGATACCGCGGCCCAGCAACCACCTGCCGGTTCGGCAACGGCGGCCTGTGCAATGTCGCCTGCCGCGATACCCGCATTATCGAGCGCGGCAGTGATCGCAGGCAGCAACAGTTCAGCAATCGCAACCTCTCGAATAAACCTTTCTTCGTAGGAATAGGAAGCTGGATGCTCGCGCGAAGAGTAGCGATCGACCAGGTCATGCGTGATCGTTGCATGGCCTAGCAGCTGTGCACCTTTGCCAACTCCCGTCCGTACGGCTGCGGCACCATCGCCGAAGCTCAGATTGGCGGAATTACCGGGAACGGTTTCGCGCTTTTCGGCGGCTGCAATCACTTCCTCGCGCTGTCCAAGCAGCGCCTCCAGAAGCGCACTTGTGCCTGCGCGCCGCGAATTGGCCGCGTCGCTGGTGCGAATGTGACGTGGAAGGGCCAGGATATCCAGCATGGCCCCTGCCTGCCCGCGATCGGTGAAATAGGCTGAGGTTGAGGCAAAGCGCAGCGCTTCGGGCGGCGAATCGGCGATCAGCACACGCGCGGCCTCTGCTGCCATGGTCAGCGGATCTTCGTCCCAGCCGGCCACGCTGCGCATTCCCCGCCGCGGCAGAGGTAACCCGCTCCACGAAAATTCGCGTGCCGCCGCGGCGCGATCGAGTCGCAGCAGCGGCAAATATCCGCCTATCGATGCAATTCCCACGACCATAGCCCTCAATCAATAACCAGTTTTCTATTCCCAATCGACGGAGAAAAAGCCAAAACCTTCCCTCTGGTGCGATAACTAGTAAACCTGTTGACTATCATTTGGCAAGCGATTATCTGTTGGATCAAGCCAATGGAGGCAGACTTGGTTTTTCGAGATGATGCACTGACAGGCAAGGCCATCCTCGTGACAGGTGGCGGAGGTGGCCTTGGGCGGGAGATTGCCCAGGCACTTTCCGCACTTGGTGCACAGGTATACATTTGTGGCCGGCGGCAGGCGCTTTTGACCGAAGCTGCCGAAGCTATATCCGCGCAGACTGGCGGCAGGGTCGTTCCGCATGCGTGCGATATTCGCGATGCCGATGCAGTGGACGTGATGATCGCAGAGATTTGGCGTGACACGCCGCTGACCGGGCTCGTCAACAACGCTGCGGCTAACTTCATTTCCCCGACCAAGGATCTCAGCGCGCGGGGTTTCCGCGCCATAACCTCCACAGTGATGGACGGTAGCTTTCATGCAACGCTATCCTGCGGGAAGCGCTGGATCAATCAGGGCATTAAGGGTTCGGTTGTATCCAACCTTGTCACCTGGGTGTGGACTGGCTCCGCCTTCGTTGTTCCTTCCGCCATGGCCAAATCGGCGCTGCACGCGATGACGATGTCGCTCGCGGCTGAGTGGGGACCTTATGGCATCCGGCTGAATGCGACTGCACCCGGGCCGTTCCCCACGCCGGAGGCCTGGGAAAAGCTGAATCCGCTGCCCGACACCAAGAGTTCGGCGACGAGTTGTGACACTATCCCGATGCGGCGTTTTGGCGAGATCCCTGAGCTTACCAACCTCGTCGCATTTTTGCTGTCTGATGCCTGCGCTTTCCTGACTGGCCAGACAATCGCAATCGACGGCGGACAGCACCTGGCCGCGCCGAGCACCTTTGCAGATCTGACCATCCTTACCGACGATCAATGGCGCGCCGCGCGCGAAGCAATCGAGGCTTCAACAAGCCGATCCAAGGCCGCCCAGAACGGGGATAATCCAGCATGATCGAACGCACACTCTTCTCTTCAGAGCACGAAATGTGGCGAGAGTCGGTCCGCCGCTTCATCGAGAAGGAGATCGTGCCGTTCCATGACCAATGGGAAGAGGACGGAATTGTTCCGCGCGATGTCTGGCTCAAGGCAGGTGAGGCGGGAATGCTGTGTTGCACCGTGCCGGAGGAATACGGTGGGCTCGGTGCCGATTATCTCTATGACGTGGTTGTCTTCGAGGAACTGTGGCGCTCCGGCAGCAGCGGCCCCGGATTCCTGATTCACGCCGACCTGGTGGCGACCTATATCCGCTCGTTCGGAACCGAGGAACAGAAACAGCACTGGCTGCCAAAGATGGTGACTGGCGAGGCGATCGGTTCGCTGGGAATGACAGAGCCGCATGCCGGCTCCGACCTGAAGGCAATCCGCACCACCGCGGTGCGCGATGGTGACGACTATGTCATCAACGGGCAGAAGGTCTTCATCTCAAACGGACAGATGTGCGACGTGCTGGTACTTGCCACCAAGACCGATAGCTCTGCAGGGGCGCATGGCGTCACTCTGTTCCTGGTGGATACCAGCCTGCCTGGCTTCCGGCGCGGTCAGAACCTGAAGAAATTGGGAATGAAGGCACAGGATACGTCCGAGTTGTTCTTCGACGACCTGCGCGTGCCCGCCAGTGCCATGCTGGGCGAGGAAGGCGGCGGTTTCAAACTGATGATGACAAAGCTGGCACAGGAGCGCTTGGCCCAGGCAATCCGTTCGGCCACCGTGACCGAAACCGTGCTGGAATGGACAGTCGATTACACCAGCCAGCGCAATGCCTTCGGCCAAACCATCGCCGACTTTCAGAACACGCAATTCGTGCTTGCCGATCTGAAGGCGCGCAGCGTGGCGGCGCGCGTGTTTACCGACAAGTGCATCGAGCTTTTCCTCGAGAACAAGCTCGATCCAGTTGATGCGGCAATCGCAAAGATGATTACTTCCGAACTGCATTGCGAAGCGGCGGACAAGTGCCTGCAACTGTTCGGCGGATGGGGTTATATGTGGGAATACCCGATCGCGCGCGCCTACGCCGATGCAAGAATCGTAAAGATTGCAGGGGGTTCGATCGAGGTCATGAAGATGATCATCGCCCGCGAAATGTTCAAAGGCAAGATCGGAAGAAATCGGTGAACAGCTTTTCCAACTTGGGATTTGACGAGGTTGCGTCCATGACGGTGGGCACAATCATGTCAGGAGACAAACCCTTGCGAAAAGAACTTGATTACGGCCTCAGGTTTGGCTTTCTCATTCACGATGTTTCCCGCCTGCGTCGCATAATCGTCGACCGTGCGCTGAAGCCGCTCGGCATTACTCGCTCGCAGTGGTGGGTACTAGCTTTCCTCTCCCGCCGGGACGGGATGAAGCTTTCCGCTCTCGCAGCCGATCTTGATCTGACCAAGGTCGCCGTTGGTGGCCTGATCGAACGCATGGAGGCAGTCGGCCTTGTCGTGCGCCGCACCGACGAACGCGATGCCCGTGCGAAGCGCGTGTATCTGACGAGCGAAGGCCAGGGCCTGGTCAACCGTATCCGCGAGCACGTGGAAACAGTGGAGTCCGCAATTCTCGAACCTGTGGGCGAAGATGAACTCGAAGTCGCCGCTGGCACTTTGCTGAAGATGAAAAATCGCCTGCTCGAAATGATCGGCGATGACAACGATGCTGGCTAGCCGGGAGAGCGCCCGCCAGCTGTACTGATGGAGGATTGAGTGAAAGGTTTGGAAGGCAAGGTTGCGATCGTGACTGGCGGTGGCCAGGGAATTGGCCGTGCGCTGGTGCTGCGCCTTGCGGCCGAAGGCTGCAAGGTTGCGATCTTCGACCTCTCGCAGGAAGCGGGCGACGAGACTGCCGCGCTGGCACCCGAGGCAACGATCAGGACATGGACTGTCGATGTCAGCGATTTCGATGCGGTGGGGCGTGCAGTCGAAGCTGTCGAGGCCGAGCTCGGTCCGGTTTGGGCGCTCGTCAATAATGCCGGCTGGGACAAGCCCCAGCCCTTTCTCGCCACAGACCCGGCATTCTGGGAAAAGGTCATTTCGATCAATCTCAAAGGCAATCTCAACACCCACTTTGCGGTTGCCGGCAAGATGGCCGAGCGTGGCGGCGGGCGGATCATCAATATCGCGTCCGACGCGGCTCGCGTCGGCACCGCGAACGAGGCGGTCTATTCCGCGTGCAAGGGCGGCCTCATCTCTTTCACCAAGTCGATCGCCCGCGAACTGGCGCGCAACAACGTGCTCGCGAATTGTGTGTGCCCGGGGCCAACCAATACGCCCATGATGGCAGGCGTGCTGGGCGAAGGCGAGCAGGCGGTGAAGTGGAAGGATGCGATGGTGCGCGGCATTCCGCTCAAGCGTATGGGCGAACCGGATGACTATGCTGGTATCGTTGCTTTGCTGGCTTCGGATGACGGCGCCTACATCACCGGGCAGGCGATCTCGGTGTCCGGCGGCATGAACATGGTTTGACCATGTCGCCCGGCGCACAAGCCATTCTGCCGATCGCAGGCGAACGGGGAAGACCGGATGCATGCCTGCTCCAGCGCAATCTACAGCAATAGCCAAAGAAAGGACTCGCCATGAGCGACACCCCTCAGTTCGAAGACATCATCTATGAAATACGCGGCCGTGCCGCCTGGATCATCATCAATCGACCCAAGCTCTACAATGCTTTCCGTGCGACGACGATCGAGGAAATGATCACTGCGTTTCAGCAGGCCGCCACTGACCGTGAAGTATCTTGCGTGGTACTGACCGGCGCAGGCGACAAGGCATTCTGCACCGGCGGCGACCAGTCTGCCAAGGATGGCCAGTATGACGGTCGTGGGATCGTGGGACTGCCCATCGATGAGCTGCAGTCGATCATTCGCGATATTCCTAAGCCAGTGATCGCCCGGATCAACGGCTTCGCCATCGGCGGCGGCAATGTCTTCGCCACGCTGTGCGACCTGTCGATCATGGCTGACACTGCCCGGCTGGGACAAGTTGGCCCGAAGGTCGGTTCGGTCGATGGCGGTTGGGGCACAGCCTACCTTGCCCGGCATGTCGGCGATAAGAAGGCCCGCGAGATGTGGTATCTCAACCTACAATACACGGCGCAGGAAGCGCTTGAGATGGGTCTCGTCAACAAAGTGGTGCCGGCAGCAGAGCTGGACGATGCGGTGAACGAATGGACCGACATGATTGGCCAGCGTTCGCCAACGGCGCTGGCGCTGGCCAAACGATCGTTCAATGCAGACAGCGAGAATATCCGCGGCATATCGATGCTCGCTCTGAACTCGGTCAAACTCTATTACGACACCGAGGAATCCAAGGAGGGTATGCGGGCTTTTCACGAAAAGCGCACGCCTGAATTCCACAAATACCTCAAATAGGCGTCGCGCTGGTACCGTGACAGGCCCCCGGCGTCTTTCTGCTGGCCAATTGCCGTCAGTCTTCCCGCCGGGAGGCCATGCCTTCATATCATCCTGCTCGGCACAGAGCGAACTGCTGATTCACGAAATTGGCGAGGCGGGCAGCGCCTTGGTCGGGGCACGGTTGTCCGGGATTTTTGTTCCTGGGATCAACCGCTCCCCAGCCGGAGGAAACGCCGAAGTCGAAACAATCACCTTCTTCAACTCGGCGGGGCTAAACAAAGGCGGCGGGTCACTTCGCTTTCTGCCGCTATGCTACCAGGATATCGTTCGCTGGTATGAAGCAAACCCGCCCGATGCCGTTGCGGTCATGCTTTCTCCACCCGACGATTGGGGTAATTGCAGCTTCGGTGTCGATCCAGGTTTCGGGGCGGACCTGTGGCGCAAGTCCCGGGTTCGGATCGCGCATATCAATCCCGCAATGCCCCGGACACCCGGCGATGCAGGTATCCCGTTTTCCGAACTGACGGCCTGGTTCGAGGCTGAGCAGCCGCTGCTCGCAGCACCATCGGTAGCCATTGATGATACAAGCAGGCAAATCGCGTCGCACGCTGTACAATTCATCGGTGATGGAGCGACAATCCAGACCGGTCTCGGCAAGCTGCCCGATGCAGTCCTGGACATGCTCCACGATCGCCGGAACCTGCGGATCCATACCGGCCTTGCGGGAGATGGTGTAGGGCGGCTTTTACATTCGGGCGCGCTTGCCGATGGCAAGTCTGCGCTGGTCGGCTGCGCCATTGGTGGCCGCCAGCTATATGACGAGGCATGCGATCCACGGTTCAACTTCCGGCCCGTTTCGAACACGCATAATCCCGCCCTGCTGGCCCAGATCGAACGGCTGGTGACGATCAATTCGGTGATGTCCGTCGATCTATTCGGACAAGGCTTCGCAGAAGCCTTGGGGCAGGCTTTCGTCTCTGGCCCCGGCGGCGCGAGCGACTTCGCCCGCGGTGCACGGGCCGCACAGGGGGGCTGCGGATCGTGGTGCTGCCTGCGGCGAGCAAAGGGCAAAGCCGCATCGTCGCCCCCGGCAGCGGGGACGGCCCGGTGTCCCTTTCGCGCTTCGATATTGATGTGGTGGTCACTGAGCATGGCGCGGCCGATCTTCGGTTGATGGGACATGACGCGAGGGCGGAGGCCCTGATTGCCATCGCGGCACCAGAATTTCGTGACGAACTGGCGCGAGCATGGTCAAGCCTTGGCACGAGGCCCTGAACCAGTCATTATATTGAGGAGAGAGGGCATGGCCCGAAAGAAGACAATCATAAGCTGCGCCGTAACCGGCTCCATTCACACTCCCTCGATGTCGCCACACTTGCCAGTAACCGCGCAGGAAATTGCTGATGCGGCTCTCGGCGCGGCGGAAGCGGGCGCGGCAATCGTGCACCTTCACGCTCGCAATCCAGAAGACGGCAGGCCCGCGCACGAGCCGGAGGACTTCGAGCCATTTCTGAAGGCGATCAAGCAGCAGAGTGACGTCGTGGTGAATATTACCACCGGCGCCTCTCCCTACATGCCGGTCGAATACCGCGTGAAACCTGCCGAGACATGGGCCCCTGAAGTCGCCAGCCTCAATATGGGCTCGATGAATTTCGGCCTGTTCCCGATGCTGGCCCGGAATACGGAATGGAAACATGCGTGGGAGCCGGAAATGCTCGAAGCGAGCCATGATCTCGTCTTCCGCAACAGCTTCAAGGACATCCGATATGCGCTCGACACGCTGAACAAGACCGGCACACGCTACGAGTTCGAATGCTACGATACGAGCCACCTCTACAACCTTCACTATTTCTTCCGTGAGGGGCTGGTAGAGGCGCCGCTGTTCATCCAAACCTGCTTCGGCCTGCTCGGCGGGATCGGCTCGCATCCCGAAGACGTGCAGCATCTGAAGCGCACGGCCGACCGGCTGTTCGGTGACAAGTACGAATGGTCTGTCCTCGCTGCGGGATCGAACCAGATGAAAGTTGCCGCCATGGCTGCGAGCATGGGCGGGCACGTACGGGTCGGGCTGGAAGACAGCTTGTGGATCGGCAAGGGCCAGCTTGCTGAAAGCAATGCCGCGCAGGTGCTTAAGGTGCGCCAGATCATCGAAGGACTAGGCGGGGAGATCGCCACGCCCGACGAGGCGCGCGAAATCCTGCAGCTGAAGGGAGGCGATCGTGTCGCATTCTGAACTGCCACAGCTCACCCAGTTCCGGCTTGAGCCTCAGGATAACGGCCTTGTCCATCTGGTCTTCGACTGCCCAGACCGCAGCATGAACGTCTTTTCCAACAAGGCGATTCACGAACTCGGCGCCATTGCTGAATGGTTGCATGCCTCCTCGGTGCGCGGCCTCCTTGTCCGATCGGGCAAGGCCAGCGGCTTTTGCGCAGGTGCGGACCTGACCGAGCTCGGCACAGCCTATGACATGATCGTGGCAGCCAAACCGGCAGACCGTTTCGACATCGCCTTCAACCACTTCTTCCCTCTCAGCCACGCCTTACGACGGCTGGAAACCGCTGGTGTGCCGATTGCGGCAGCGATCGGCGGAGTGGCGTTGGGTGGTGGATGCGAGCTTGCGCTGGCCGCGCATTACCGGGTCCTTGCGGATACGTCGGCTGCCATTTTGGGCCTGCCCGAATGCCAGGTCGGCCTGCTGCCGGGTGCCGGGGGCACCCAGCGCATGCCACGGCTAGTCGGGGTCGAGCTGGGTCTTGAGGTATTGCTGCAAGGCCGAACACTGGAGGGCGACGCGGCAATCGCAGCGGGAGCCGTAAATACGCTGGTACGACCCGGAGAAGAGATCGAAGCGGCGGAACGCTGGTTGCTATCGGGCGAATCCCGGGCCACGCAGCCTTGGGACCAGCCCGATCACCAACCCATGCCCCATGCCGCATACGCCCCGGCCATCGCCCAACATCGGACGCGAGAACTGCGCCGGATGCTCGGACACGAACCTGCGCCGCTTGCGATTCTTGACTGCGTGGAGCTGGGATTGATGCAGCCGATGGATGGCGCGATCCGCGCAGAGATGTCGGTGTTCGCGCGGCTGATTGCCCGCCCCGAACCGCGCAACATGATCCGCGCGCTGTTTCTGGGCAAACAGGCTTACGACAAAGCCGCCCGTCAAGGTGCCGTTCCGCAGGCGGTCGAGGCGGAGGCAAAGACCTTTGGCGGCCTGATTGCAGATGCGCTGACAAAGGAATCTCGCCTGCGGTTGGCTCTGCCCGGCTCCGATGGCGGCGAGCCAGTGCAGGAACGGCTCGGCCTGCAAATCTGGCTGCTGGACCAGCCCGACTTGCTGGCCGCGCTCGAACCAGCACGCGCCTATGCCGCGTCTCTCGTCAACGAGATGCCTGAGGCCGAGTTGCTGCAGCTCGATCACCTTGTTATCCGACAAGGGCATTTGCCCGCCTATCTTGGGGGCGTGAGTGGGCTTGCGCGGCTGGGTACCGCAGCATGACGATCATGCCCGCAGGATTGACCGGATACCCCGCCATTGTCTTGGGTACGATGGGAATTCCTGCAGAAGGAACCGTGGCGGCGATCCATCAGGCGATCGAAATCGGTTATCGCGCCTTCGATACAGCGCCAATCTATGGCAACGAAGCGGAGGTTGGCGAAGCGATCAGAACCTCCCCGCTGGATCGCAGCGAATTGTTCGTCACGACCAAGCTATGGAACTCTTGCCACGGCTATGATCAGGCCTTGCAGGCCTTCGACCGCACTATGCAGCGGATGCAGCTGGATATGCTGGATCTCTATCTGATCCATTGGCCCGTGCCGACGCAGGGACTTTATGTGGAGAGCTGGCGCGCGCTGGTGCAACTGAGGAACGAAGGACGGGTTAGGGCCATCGGGGTCTCGAACTTCCTCCCCGAGCACCTGGAGCGCATCATCGATGCGACAGGAGTCGTGCCGGCACTGAACCAGGTCGAAATTCATCCTTCGTTCCAGCAGGCAGAATTGCGCGACGCGCACCGCAGGCTTGGTATATGCACGCAGGCATGGAGCCCGCTCGGCAATGGGAAGGATCTAGCCGATCCGCGCCTCGCTTCAATCGCCGACAGGCTTGAAGTATCCGCGGCGCAAGTGATTCTTGCATGGCTGGCGCACCAAGGAGTTCTGCCGGTGGCCAAGTCGAGCCGTGCAGAGCACATGCGCGAAAATCTGGATGCGCTCAATATCGAGCTTTTGCCGGAGGATTTGGAAATGCTGGCCCAGCTAGACCGCAACGAAAGTTGCTTCGGGGTGGATCCTCGAACTTTCGTGGCGCCAGATGGTTTGCGTGACTATCGCCCCTAAGCAAGACATTGCGGAGCAGGGCATTGAATAAGTGAGCACGTGCCGGCGAGACAGAACATATTCGGGCGGGCAAGTGATCTTATGTTGAGTGAATGACTGGGTTGAGGGCCAAAGCGGACGTTCCATTCGACTTCCCCAGCAAACCGAGCATTGGTGTTTTGGTCAGACCGAAAGCAACGGACCTGATCGAAGCCCCGCAGCGTAGCGCTTGAAGGGGCCTTGGGTGGTGGGAGCAGCAGTGGGCTGCTTCGAAACAGGAGAACCACCCATGACTATCGAGGTAAACACCACTCGCCGGAAGGCTGAAGATCGCACGGTGACCAAGATCAGCGTTGTGACAAAGCTGCTCAAGCGCAAACAGGGCGCTTCGCTCGATGAACTGGTCAAGCCAGCTGGCTGGCAGCCACATACGACACGCGCAGCGCTGACCGGCCTCAGGAAGAGGGGCTACCAGGTCGAGCGAGGTGAGCGGGCTGGTAAGACCTGCTACTCTCTTGTCGAGCCAACCAAGCCATGAGCAAGGCTTCAAAGATCGAAGCTCAGCTCGCCGGTATCACCAACACGCCTGCAGCAAAGCTTCGTGAGGCTTGGCTAGAGCGGTTTGGTGAAGCTGCGCCTGCGGCTTCATCGAACCTGATGCGGTTGGTGCTGGGCCATGCCCTCCAGGAGACGGCTATGGGAAAGCTACCAGCTGCACAGGCTAGGTTCCTGGGAGGTGACGCGCCGCTTCCTGAAGCATCCATCCAGCTCAAGCCCGGGACGCGTCTCGTGCGCGAGTGGAACGGCAGGATGCATTCGGTACTAGTGTCTGAGGACGGCTTCGAACTCGATGGCAAGCTTTATCCTACTCTTTCGGCGGTGGCCCGACGTATCACCGGAGCCCATTGGTCTGGGCCGCGCTTCTTTGGGCTCAAGCGCCGACCTCCTCCACCATGCAAAGAGGGAAGGGCGGATGGCTAGCAGAGTATCGGCCATGTCTGCTTCCCGATCCGCACAGCAGGTCCGCTGCGCCATCTATACTCGTAAGTCGACCGAAGATGGGTTGGAGCAGGAGTTCAACAGCCTCGATGCGCAATACGAGGCTTGTGCTGCCTATGCCTTGAGCCAGCAACACGAGGGCTGGGAACTGGTTGGCCAGCGTTACGATGATCCGGGCTTCTCAGGCGGCAATTTGCAACGACCTGGGCTCAAGCAGCTCCTCGCCGATATCGAGGCAGGCAAGATCGATATCGTGCTGCTTTACAAGATCGACAGGCTCACGCGCAGCCTGTCCGACTTCACCAGGATCGTTGAAGTGTTCGAAGGCGCAGGAGCAAGCTTTGTCAGCATCACGCAGAGCTTCAACACCACGACAAGCATGGGAAGGCTGACGCTCAACATGCTCTTGTCCTTCGGCCAGTTTGAACGGGAGATCGCGACGGAGAGGATCAGGGACAAGATCGCTGCTTCGAGAAAGAGGGGCATGTGGACCGGAGGTCCGGTGCCGCTTGGCTATGACCTCAAAGATCGCAAGCTCGTCATCAAAGAAGAGGAAGCCGCGCTCGTCAGAATGATCTTTGAACTGCACCAACAATGGGAGACGCTGACCGCTCTCCAAGCCGACCTTCTAGACCGCGGCTTCAGAACCAAGCCGCGCCCCTGCAAGGATGGACGGATAATGGGAGACGTGCCTTTCCGTTCAGGCGGGCTCAGGCACCTGCTCAGTAATCCCATCTATCTCGGTAGAGTCAGGCAAGGCGATAAGACTTATCCCGGACAACACGAGGCGATCATCGACCAACAAGCATGGGAGGCGTCACAGCGATTGTTGGAGAAAGCCAAGCCGAGGCCAAGGACCGGACATATCAGTCCGCTTGCTGGCCGGATCTGTGATGGGGAAGGGCGCAATCTTATCTCGGCTCACACGATCAAGCAGGGCAAGCGCTATCGCTATTACACCAGCAAGACCAGGAACTCAGCTGGAGCGTGGCGCCTTCCTGCAGGCGATGTCGAGAGGCTCGTAAGACAGGAACTGGATCGCTTTCTTCGTGACCACGAAAGACTTGCAGGAGCATTGGGCATTCCGTGCCTTGGTGAAGAGACCGAACAAAAGAGAGGACGGCTAGTCGAGCAGATGTCCAAGGCGAAGGGCCTTGATCACCTCGTCAGCCAACTCGATGTGCAAATCGAGGTTCAAGAGGCGAGTGTAACACTGACACTCAATCGGAATGCCCTTGGCGCAGTCTTGGGGATTGAACTTCCACCTGAGACATCGGACCAGTCCATCGAACTTGAAGTTGCGGCAGCACTAAGGAAGCGCGGGCACGAGCTGCGATTTGTTGAACAGGCCAGGCAAGACGCATCTCGTGGTCGGGACCGATCCTTGGCTTCATTGCTTCAGAAGGGCTGGCAGGCATGGGACAAACTGAAGCGTGAGGCAGATCAAGTCGATCCATCTGAGCGTAGCGAACTTACTCGATACGCAAGGCTGCGCTTCCTTGCTCCAGATATTGTCTCTGCCGTTCTCGAAGGTCGTCAGCCTGTAGAACTGACCGCGCGCAAACTCATGCGCACTTCCAACCTGCCCATCTCCTGGTCAGAACAGCGCAAAGTTCTGGGCTTTTCCTGATTCTCCGATAGATCGCCGCACCATGATCCCACCCGTTCTGGTGCCACCAAAAAGGCCATCAGAGACGCCTGGCGAGATCTGGCCCAATTTGCCGAGACAAGCACGGTCTCTGTCCCCAAGGCCAAACCATGAAGCGGTGAAAAGGCGCAGAACCGCGCGGTTTTCAAGGGCTATCGCGAGACAATTGGAATGGTGCCGCAGAGACCGAACTGCGTGGTGGGCGCGGCAAGGATTGAACTTGCGACCCCACCCGTGTGAAGGGTGGGAAAACGGACATTTGCGGCTATACACGGACAATAAAACGTCATAAAAACAGACTTAGGCGTTCGAGAATGTGCGCCAATGTTTTTCATGCTTTTTTCATGGATTTTGGAGTGCCCCGAAAATGCCCGATCTGAGTCGCATCGGAGAGCGCGAAAAGCTGAAGCCGAAAGCTGGCGATGAGCCGCATTGGCAGCGCCTGCGCCAAGGGGTCTATCTTGGCTATCGTCCTTCGAAGAAGAAGGCTGGGGGCACGTGGTTTGCCCGCTTCTATGATCCCGAGACAAACCGCAATTCCCGCAAGCGATTAGGCGACTACGGAACCTTGTCAGGCCATGATGTTTTCAAGCAGGCCAAGGCGGATGCCGAGACATGGGCCGAAACAGTCGAAAGCGGGGGCGAGTTGGCCCGCGACATGGTGACGGTCAAGGATGCGTGCGAAGCCTATCTGAGGGAAAAGCCCGGATCGATTGCCGAAGGGGTTTTCCGGCGGCACGTTTATGATGATCCCATCGCCAAGGTGAAGCTCGAAAAGTTGCGGCGGCACCACCTGAGGGCATGGCGCAAGCGGCTGGAGCAAGCCCCGGCGCTAGTGACGCGCACGAAGGAAAGCGACAAAAAACGAATGAAGGAGCGTTCCAAGTCGACCGTCAATCGCGACATGGTGCCGCTGCGCGCCGCGCTGGGTATGGTGCTTAAGCCCGGTTCGCCGAATACGGATGCCGCATGGCAAGAGGCGCTGCGCCCCTTCAAGGGAGCCGACAAGCGCCGGGAGCTGTATCTCGACCGCGATGAGCGTAAGAAGCTGATCGATGCAACTTGCGACGAGGCGCAGCCTTTCGTGAAGGCCCTGTGCCTCTTGCCCCTGCGCCCCGGCGCTTTGGCTGGCTTGACGGTGCGCGACTTCGACAAGCGCACTCGTGCCTTGACTGTCGGCAAGGATAAGAATGGCAACCCGCGTCAACTTACCATGCCGCCAAAGATTGCCGCCTTCTTCGAGGCGCAAGTGCAGGACAAATTGCCAACTGCATCGATTTTCGCCCGCGCTGGAGGCGAGGCTTGGAACAAGGATGCTTGGAAATATCCGATAAAGGACGCGGTTAAAGCGGCTGGCCTACCTAGTGCAGCATCGGCTTACACCTTGCGCCACAGCGTAATCACCGACTTGATCCGCGCCCGCCTACCCATCCTCACCGTCGCGCAGCTATCGGGCACGAGCGTTGCCATGATTGAAAAGCACTACGGTCATCTGGTGCGCGATGATGCAGAAGAGGCGCTGGCAAGCATCGCCATCTAGGAAAGCTGCCCCCAAAAGTGTCCGCATTTGCATACTTCGTCACATAAACGGTCATTCCGCTAACGACCCAGTTCGAGCCATTGGACAAAATGGCGGTTATCCACTCGATCAAAAACGTTGGTGTGCGCCTATGAGCAGCGCAAAAATCAATCTAGGCACCCCCCTTGGGTCGCGACGGCATAAGCTTCTCTAAAGGGCTTGCAACCTACTATTAAAACTCTATACCTACTCCTCAGTAGAACAATATGCGCGAGCGTCAAGCTGCCATTGGGGAGAGCGAAAATGGGTTTCACGAAGACAATCGGATTGCGTCTTGGCTCGGCTGTTTCTGTCGAATGTGCAGCTAAAGGGCGGAGCACGAGAGCGCTTTACTTTGCGGGGGCAGCCTTTGTCGGTCTCGCCAACTCGGGCTCAGCGCTGGCACAGGAAGGCAGTGCGCAGGCCGAGGGTGCAGAACAAGCAAACGGCAACACGATCATCGTCACTGCGCGTCGCTCTGAAGAATCCCTGTTCGAGATTGGTGCGTCGATTTCAGCGGTTTCGGCCGATTCAATCAGCCCAGGGCAAATTGAAGATGTTGAGTCGCTTGCTCGTGCGATTCCCAACGTATCTGTCGGTGACCAATTCGGTGTGAATCGCGTTTTCATTCGCGGTATCGGTATGACAAGTATCGACCTCGGTGCCGACGGTGCGGTGGCGATGCTTCAGGATGGTGTGATAATCGCGCGGCCGGCAGCTCAGTTGGCAGGCTTTTACGATGTAGAACGTGTTGAGGTCCTGCGTGGACCGCAAGGCACGCTTTATGGGCGCGGTGCTACTGCCGGCGCGATGAACATCGTGACCAAGAAGCCGACCGAGGAACTCGAAGGCTATGTGCGTGCGACCTATGGCAATTACGATGCATTGACCTTGGAAGGCGCGGTGGGCGGCCCTGTATCCGGCGATCAGGTAATGGTTCGCCTGGCAGGCAAATACGACAAGCGCGATGGCTATGGAGTCAATCTCGTGACTGGCGAAGATGTAGACGATCGCGATGCATTTGCTGTACGCGGGTCGTTGCTTGCGCGCCTCAGCAGCAACCTCGATCTCACCCTTCAGGCCGAGTATTACCGCGAAGACGACAACAACTACGCCTTCCACTATTTTGGTCCAACAGTTGCTCCTGAAAACGCTCTGGGATCGGTTCTAGGTGGCGATACGATCATCACATATTACGAGGCTCTGGGAGAGAAGCCGAATTTCAGGAATGGCTTTTCAGATCAGGAAGCTATCAATGATCGGAAGGGCTACAACTTCACTGGTGAGCTGAACCTCGACGCGGGAGACTGGAACGTCAAGTCGATCACATCATATCGTTACTTTGACCGGTTTCAACGAGACGACCTCGATGCGTCCGACGTGAACATGTTCGGCCAGAACAATTACTACGAAACTTCCAAAACCTTCAGTCAGGAATTCGTAGCGAATTACGACGGACCTGGTTTTGATCTCCTACTCGGAGCCATGTACTTCCATGAAGATCTGTTCGGTCAAGTCTTGGTTCCGTTGACCAATCTTGGACTCCTCTTTGGCCTTCCGGCTGATACATTCGACGATCAGGCCTACAACCAGGAAGGCGACGTCACCATCGACGCATACGGCCTCTTCGCACAGGGGACTGTTGATCTCAGCGATCGCCTCAAGGCTACATTCGGAGGACGGCTGAGCTATGAAAAGCGAAGGGGCACCGGATCATTCGAGTTTCTCGGTGTTGTCCCGACCGACAGGGCCAAGAGCTGGACTGCCTTTACGCCAACCTTCTCGCTCGAATATCAGGCCAGTGATTCCACACTGCTTTACGCTTCGGTTACCCGCGGGTTCAAGTCCGGCGTGATCAACGTCGGTTCGCAGAACGAAGTGATCAATCCGGAGTTCGTATGGGGTTATGAAGCGGGCGTGAAGACAGCGGTAGGACGGCTTTTTGAAGGTAGCCTTGCCGCATTCTATCTCGATTACACCGACCTCCAGGTGGGCTTTGTTGATGCCTCGAGCGTGGTAACAACCGTTAACGCGGCATCCGCGCGCAATTATGGCCTTGAACTCGAAATGCGCGCCCGTCCGGCGCCGGGCCTGACGCTTGAATTCTTCGGCACCTATCTCAATGCCAAGTACAAGGACTTCGTGAACGGTGACTATCGTCAGGGTTTTGCTCAGGTCGATCTGTCCGGCAATCGGTTGCAGAATGCGCCGGAGTTCTCTGCCCGAGGCGCGATCAGCTATGACTGGGTCATGGCGAACGATAGTCGGATCACAGTACGCAGTGACGTGAACTGGCAGGACCGCGTCTTCTTCACAGAGTTTAACAACGATGACGCCACCCAGCCTGCACACGCAATATGGAACGCGGGAATTGGCTATGCATCCCCAGGCGAAAAATACACGGTTGATCTCTGGGTCAGGAACATCACAGACGAGTTGGTGATCGCGAACAACATCATTACTGCACCGCTCTACAACAGTGTACGCGTTGGCTCGCTTGCTCCGCCGCGCACTTACGGTGTGACCGTCGGTGTGAATTTCTGACAGCCATTTGGAGGCCAAGACATGCGCGCAAGCGAGGTTATTTTAACGAGGACGGAGAAAGTCAGCCTTGGTGTTCCTGCAGCGAAGGCGGTCGCGACAGAAGCCGAGAGACTTGGGGCTGAGCGGGTCTTCGTTCTGGCGGGTCGTACGCTGGCAAGGGATACCGACGAAGTTAGCAGAATTGAAAAGGCACTTGGGTCGCGGCATGTAGCAACGCACACTGGCATAAGGCCTCACGGACCTCGCGAAGATGTGCTCGCGGCTGCGAACCATGCTAGGGAAGTCGATACTGATCTGGTGATTACGGTAGGCGGCGGATCTGTTACAGACGCTGGACAGGTAATGCTGCTTTGTCTGAAGCATAATTTCAACAGCGTTGACGATTTCGAACCATACCATACCTCGGTTGACGAGGATGGAAACATGGTTCTCCCCGAGTTTGAAGGGCCTGACATCCCGATAATCTGCGTCCCGACCACACTTTCTGGTGGGGAGTTCAATCCGCTCTCGGGCGCGACTGATACGGCGATCAAGCAGAAGCAGGCTTATACACATCCGGCTATGGCACCGGTGTCTGTGGTTCTGGATCCCGCGATTACAATACATACACCCGAATGGCTGTGGCTCTCTACTGGCGTCCGGGCTGTCGATCATGCAACTGAAGCCCTCAGTTCTCTCCTGTCGAATGCCTTCTTCGATGGAATGGCTGAAAGTGCGTTGCGGCTGCTTTCCGAGGGCTTGCCCCGGGTAAAAGCCGACCCCTCCGACCTTGAAGCCCGTCTCAATTGTCAGGTAGGTGCGTGGCAGTCGATGATCCCGATCGTTGGCGGTGCACCAATGGGGGCCAGCCATGCGATTGGCCACGTTCTGGGGGGCACTTGCGACGTCTCACATGGGCATACATCATGCGTGATGGCTCCATATGTCCAGGCGTGGAACAGTTTGGTCAACGCAGAGAGGCAGACGAGGATTAGTGCAGCACTTGGAGATCCCAACAGGCCCGCCTCTGAATTGCTTGACTCGCTCATCCGCGGTCTTGGCATGCCCCGGACCCTGCAAGAGGTAGGAGTGGATGAAAGCCAGTTCCCGCTTATTGCCGAGTATACTCTGGAAGACATGTGGGGAAGAACCAATCCGCGCCCGATCCGGAACGCCGATGATGTTATAGAGGTTCTTCGACTTGCGCTCGGTTAAAGGGCGCATCCATGTGCGGCCCTACAAGCCAAAAGAGCAGATCGAATGACTACCGCAGCTAGACGCAAGAGCACTTCAATCCGCAAGGAGATCGCCGCATTCAAGCGCCAGCGCATCCTTGAGGTGGCGAGCGAGCTCTTCGCGCGCCATGGATATGAATTGACCACGCTTGATGAGGTGGCTGCGAGGATCGAAGTTACAAAGCCGTTCATCTATTCCTATTACCGGAACAAGGGCGAGTTACTTCGCGAGATCTGCGAGCGGGGAATTCGCAAATCAACTGAAGCACTCGATGAAGTCATGGCGAGGCCTGCCTCACCAACTGACCAACTCCATCGTATTGTCCGCAGCGTCGGTCGGATTATCGTGGAGAACCGTGATTATATCGCAGTCTACCAGGCGGAAGAGAAGAACCTCTTGCCCGAAGACGCAAAACATATCCGTGAAATGCGACATGAATTTGATCTCAAGCTTACAGGCCTGCTCGAACGCGGACAGGAAGCGGGCGAGTTCGAAATCCAGCACGCTCAGCGCTCAGCACTCTGGATTGGCGGCCTGCTGACTTGGATCGCCAACTGGTACCATGAGGGGGGCAAGTGGTCTGCTGACGAGATCATTGAGGATGCGGTTTATACGATCGACAAGATCGTGATGCCGCTTGGTGAGTCGCCTCGAAAGGTAAACAGATGAGCGATTTCCCTGCACATGGGCATAGCGACCCGCGCGTACCCTCGCGCGAGACGTGTGTAACGCGCTATCTAATCGACCGCTGGGCGCAGGACCGGCCAGACCAGGTCTATGCGTTGTTCGAAGACGGCTCTAGCTGGACCTATTTCGAACTCAGGGAACGTGTCGTGCAACTCGCGGCCGGGCTGCAGGAGTTGGGAGTCGCACAAGGAGAGCATGTCGCGCTGTGGATGCCAAGCGATCGCGACGCCTTGCTTGCCTTTCATGCTGTCAATTACCTTGGCGCGGTCTTCGTCCCTTTCAACACAGCCTACAAGGGCGCACTGCTCGAGCATGTCCTGAACAACAGCGACGCTAGACTGCTGATTTGTCATGCAAGCCTTGTTGCCCGACTGAATGACGTCGATCGAGCCAAGCTCGAGCAGCTTGTTGTTGCAGGGGATTTCGACGGTGATGCGCCATTATCGGTTGCGCTTTGGAGCGACGTGGTCGCATCCCGCCACCAGCTGCAAGATCCGGCTCGTCCGATCGAACCTTGGGATAGCCAGTCGATCATCTATACTTCGGGGACAACCGGGCCGTCGAAGGGTGTGCTCTCGTCCTATTTGCATCTCTATACCAACGCCGGGCCGGACGGCTGGCCGTTTGTACGTGGGGATGACCGGTTCCTCGTCAACATGCCGATTTTTCACATCGGAGGTACTGGACTTCCATTCAACATGCTTGCGCGTGGCGGTTCGATCGCGCTGATGGAAAATTTCTCGACCGAAACCTTTTGGCAATTCGTTCGAGAGACCGAGTGCACGGTCATTTTCCTGCTTGGCGTGATGGCGACCTTTCTGTTGAAGCGGGAGCCCGCTGATACCGATCGCGATCATAGCGTCCGGCTGGCCTTCATGGTGCCGCTGACCGAAAGCGCCACCGAATTTCATGAGCGGTTCGGGATCGACGTCTATTCGATCTTCAATATGACAGAGGTCTCCACCCCGACCTTCACCGAGCCGAACCCCACCAAGCTTGGCACTTGTGGCAAGCCGCGACCCGGCGTCGAAGTACGCTTGGTCGATAAGAACGACTGCGAGGTCGCGGTGGGCGAAGTGGGCGAGATGATCGTTCGTACGGATCGCCCGTGGGGCATGAACAGCGGCTATTATAAGAATCCCGAAGCGACTGCCGAGGCATGGCGCAACGGCTGGTTCCATACGGGTGATGCCTTTCGCAGGGATGCTGACGGCTATTTCTACTTCGTGGACCGGGTCAAGGATGCGATCCGCCGCCGCGGCGAGAACATCTCCTCGTTCGAGGTCGAAAGCCAGATCGCCGCACACCCGTCTGTTCGTGAAGCAGCTGTGATCGGGGTTCCGAGCGAGTTTTCCGAGGACGAAGTGATGGTGGTCGTTGCACCGGTCGATGGGCACACAATCGAACTCGAAGTGCTGTTCGAATTTGCCGCAGAGCGGCTGCCCTACTTCATGGTGCCACGATACTTTCGGATCATGGATGAATTGCCCAAGACGCCCACTGCGAAAGTGCAAAAGGCCAAGCTGCGCGAAGACGGTGTGACGGACGATACGTGGGATCGCGAAAGGGCCGGATTGCGGCTCAAGCGGGAGAAATTTTGAGGCCAGTCGCTTGAGAGGGCACGGCACCCAATTCGCATTTGAAGGACCACCAGATGGAACCCTTTTTTCAGGTCGGCAATCACAAGGTCTATCGTGCGGAGGAATGGCAAGGTGGGTTTGCCCCGCCACAGGATCTCTTCGCTGAATTCGACCCGACGGTGTTCAATGATTTCGCGGCAGGGTTAGAGCCAGACTATTACAGGGACGGTGTAATCTATGCCTTCCTTCAAAGCTGGGTGATTGCGACAGAAACCGGAAATATCCTGATCGATACCGGAGCGGGGAACGGCAAGGAGCGGCCGAATATCCCGGTGTTTGGCAAGCTCGACACACCCTTTCTCCAGCACCTCAGCGATGCGGGTTTCTCTCCGGACAGGATCGACAAGGTCTTTTGCACCCATCTCCATATCGACCATGTTGGCTGGAACACAGTTCTGGAAAATCGGCGCTGGATCCCGACATTCCCCAACGCGACCTACTTCTTCCCACGCATTGACAATAAGTTCTGGAACCCGGCCGGCCCGTACTATGCCGGGATGAACGGCGCGGCCGTAAACGCGAATGTTTATGAGGACAGCGTGTTGCCGGTGATCGAAGCGGGCCAAGCAGTATTCGTCGATGATGGCGACGAGATTGCGCCTGGAATGATTGCCCGGGCTGCGCCCGGTCACACACCCGGGCAGATGGTGCTGGAAGTGACCGACGGCAACGATGTGGCGATGTTTACGGGCGATATTCTGCATCATCCCATTCAAATCTACCGTCCTGACTGGAACAGTGTCTATTGCGAGGATCGCCGGCTGGCGTCGAGCACGCGTCATGCTGTGCTGGAGCGTGCCTGCCGGATAGGTGCCCGAATTGTCCCAGCCCACTTTGGCGGCGCTCACACCACTTTCGTCGAGCGAAGCGGCACGGGCTTTTGCCCACGATTTCCGACCGACTAGATCTGTGGAGCGAGCAGGAAACCAATGACAAAGGTCAGATCATTCGCACCCGATGAGCCAGAGATGCGGGCCGATCCCTATCCGGCATTTGCCGAACTGCGCGAACATGACCCCCTGCACCGCTCGGACCTCGGCTATTGGGTCGTCAGTCGATATGACGATGTTCGCGGGGTCCTCATGAACAGGGATGATTTCGGCCAGGGCGACTTTGTGGAGAATATCCGGCTGTTCTACGGGCCCGATTTCGATGTCATGGGGCAACCCGCATACAAATGGCTCTCGGAAGTATTCCTGATGCAGGATCCGCCGCATCACACGCGTGTACGGGGATTGGTGACGGGGGCCCTTACCGCCCGGATCGTGCGCAGCATGGAGCCGCGGATTCGCGCGATCACTGATACACTGATCAATCGTTTCATTGACCATGGACAAGCTGACCTGATCGGTGAATTCGCCTACGAACTTCCCGTCCGTGTGATGTGTGACATGTTGGGCGTTGATCCTGCCGATACTCGACTTCCGGCCGTTGTCGACGCGATCAGTAAGAGCTTCATTGTCTTCGAGGCAAGAGCGCTGACAGAAAGCGAACTGGCCACCGCCAACCAACAGATTCGCGTGCTCCAGGCCTTCTTTGATGAGCTATTCGATCAGCGGATGAAGGAGCCTCGTGCGGATCTGGCAACAGCACTGGTGCAATCGGGTGGGAAGGAAGACTCGCTTTCGCACGATGAGCTTGTCACCGTAGCAATCGGGTTGTTCGGTGCTGGGTTTGAAACCACCGCTCACCTGCTCGGTAATGGCCTGTTGTGCTTAAGCAAATTTCCGGATCAATGGCAGCTTCTGGTCGGTGATCCGGTCGGCCTGAGTGCGAATGCCGTCGATGAGGTATTGCGTTATGAAAGCTCCTTGATCGCTACCTATCGTACTGCCCTGAGGGAAACACAGGTGCGCGGTCAGACCATCGAAGCCGGCTCGAAGGTTCTGTGTCTCATCGGAGCGGGCAACCGTGATCCCCGAACCTTCGATCACGCGGATACATTCGACATCCAGCGCAACGCCCGCAATCATCTCAGCTTCGGCGGCGGCATCCACTTCTGTGCCGGTGCGGAGCTGGCCCGATTGGAAGGTCGTATTGCGTTTGAGCGATTAGCTACGCGCTTGCCCGGATTAGCTGTGGAGACACGTAACCCCGCCTGGAGAGAGGGCTTTCTGTTCCGGGGAATGGCGACCTTGCCGGGCCGCTGGTGATCACGGGCAAATGACGACTTTCCCGATACGGCCCGGGTCTGACAAGGCGTCGAATGCGGCAGCTGCATCCGCAAGCGTGTGCCGTGCGGCAACTGTTGGCTCGATCCGCCCAGTGCGCGCCAGATCGAGGATGATCGACAGGATCGCTCGGGTTCGCGCTTTGTCAGTTTGCCACAGGTAACGGGCGTCGACGCCAACAAGTGCGGCAGACTTGAGCAACGGCAAATTGGCGGGCAGACTGGGAATGCCGGTATCCGCCGCAAACCCAACCACAAGGTGACGACCGCGTTTTGCGAGCGAACGAAAGGCTGGCTCGAACAACGGTCCACCGACCGGATCGAAAACCATGTTGATTCCATGCGGAACTGCTGCATTGAGGTCGGAGCGCCAGTCTTCCCGGCGATAGTCAATTGCATGGCGCGCGCCTGATTGTGAGACGAATGCAAGCTTCTCCCTTCCGCTGGCAAGGCCTGCTACCACCGCACTGCTGGCGTTGGCCAGCCTGACCGCAGCGGAACCGACCCCGCCAGATGCTCCCGTAACCAGGAGCGTTTCGCCGGGCTTCAATTCTCCGCAGTCGAATAATCCGTAGTAGGCTGTCAGATAATCGAGCAGGATTGCGGCCGCCTCTGGTGATTCAAGCTCTTCCGGAACCGCGACTGCGTTGTCTTCGGGCACGCAGACGAATTCGGCGAGGCCTCCGCCAAATTGCCATGCGGCAATTCGCTGCCCAACTCTGAAGCGGGAGTTTGGCTCGACGGCTTCGCAGACCGTACCGACAATCTCGCCACCTGGGATGAAGGGCAGCTGGGGTTTTACCTGGTACAGGCCTTTCATCACCAGGGGATCAACAAAACCGAGCGATGTCGCTTCGACCTTGATCAATAACTCGCCCGAAGCGGCGACAGGCCTCTTGATCTCCTCGAGTGCAAAACTGGAAGGGGACCCCAGTGCATGCCCGATGAATGCCTTCATGCGAATGCCCGTCTCATCAGCCTACCTTTTCCAGCGCGGCCAGGTTGTTGCTGATCAGGCCGAATTCGAGATCTTCCCGCTTTGGTTTGCGGGTCATGCGCCAGAAGGCATCATTCCTCCACGGCGTAATCGCGATGACCCTGCCACTAGAGTTTCTGTACCAGTTTTCCGTGCCGGGATGGGTCCACACAAGCTTTTCATGCTCTTCATCGATCCGGCGATTATATTCGTGGTAGACGTCCGCCTTGACCTCAACGGTAGCAGCGCCCGCGGCGGCCGCCTCTTCCACGACTTTCCCGGCGAAGTGCATCTGGTTCTCGATATTCCGGATCATGCTGCCGCCGTGACCCGATCCCACATTTGGGCCAAGCAGAATGAAGAAGTTCGGAAAATCGGGAACGAGCGTACCGAGGTAGGCTTCAGCGTTATCTTCCCCCCAAAATTCGCTGAGAACCTTTCCGTCGCGCCCGACGATCTCATAGGATCCAAGCACGCGGGTGGTCTGGAAGCCGGTAGCAAGGATGATGATGTCGGCTTCGATCATTTCACCCGAAGAGGAGTACAGCTTGCGCCCCTCGACGCGCGCCAGATGTTCCGGGATCAGCTTCACATTGGGCTTCTTCAATGTCCGGTACCAACCGTTGTCGAGCAGCATTCTCTTGGCGAACGGGGGGTAGTCCGGCAGGACATCCTTGATGAGCTCCGGACGTTCGGCGAGTTCCTGCTCGACATAGCGAGTAAAGGCTCTGCGGTGGCCGTCGTTGATCGCATTGACCGAGCGTTCCGGATGGTCCCATTCCGGGTCGCGGAACAAGGTTCCGTGAACACGGTCGTTAAAGGTCCACGACAGTCGCTGTTCGGCCCAGGCCCGGTAAAGTGGGACCACTTTCATCAGATAGCGAACTCCGTCTGGAATTCGCTTGCGAAACTGCGGGAAGGGCGCTGCCCATTGCTTGGATCGGGCAAATAAGGTGAGCTTCTCCACTTGGTCGGCTATAGCAGGTGCGACTTGCATGCCCGACGCTCCGTTACCGACCACTGCAACGCGTTTGCCCGTCATCGTGGCATCCTCGGGCCATCTACTGGTGTGGTAGACATCGCCCTCAAACTCATCGAGGCCGTCGATGTGGGGGTATTTCGGGATATTGAGAATGCCCACCGCGCTAAAAAGATAATCAGCATAGAGAAGCTCGGTATCGCCGCCAGCGGTCTCGATAGTCACTTCCCACTTGCAGGTTTCTTCCTTCCACCGTGCCGCGTGAACATGGGTGTTGAACCGCGCGTTGTTGTAGAGCCCGAACTGCTTTGCTGTGTCGAGCAAGTAGCTCTCGATCTCATCGCGCAGCGGGAAATGCATTGACCAGTCGTTCGGTCGGCAGCTGAAGGTGTAGGTCAGCGCCGGAGTGTCGACACCGCACCCGGGATAGCGGTTCTCGAACCAGGTGCCGCCGAAATCGTCGTTCTTTTCGAGGACCGTGTATTTGACACCCATTCTCTGTAATTCGATCCCGGCGCAAATGCCTGAGATGCCGCCGCCAATCACGAGCGCGGTCTTATCGCGGAGGCTCTCAGGGAGCTTGGGTTCATCGGCTTCTAGTGACATTCCAGCCGCGATCACATCTCCATATTCTTCGGGGACATTCTCGGTCATGGCGACGCTGAGCATTTCAGCAAGGTGACTGTTGTCGGGTCGTGCGAGCTTCAGGTCCTGACCGCCCAGCCAATCGCTGATCGCCTTCAGCGCTGCATCCCTAATTTCATCCTGGATCGCCTCCGGCAATTGGCCGCTGTCATTGTCATCAAGCCCCGGAGAGCGAGCAGGAGCATAGGGGGCGGCCAGCCATTTCCCATCGCCTGTCATCTGATGGAGCACCATCAGCAAGCTAGGGATATTTGCCTGCCTTACTCCTGATTGCAGCAGATCCCAGTCCACCTGAGTGTCTGCGACGGGCCGCGCTGCAAACCGATCGGTCATTTCATTTCCTCTTTGTCTTGCTCGAGCCTGTCAAACGGGTGATTGCATAGTGGCAGGGAATGGGTCTACTGACTAGTATAAAATTTAACTCGTAAGAATACTGCGACCCTCCGCGTGGAGAAGGAACGGATGAACGTGCCAGTCGACGAAAATCAGGCTCCGCTTGCGGGTATCCGGATCCTTGAGTTCTCAGGATTGGGGCCGACGCCGTTCGGCACCATGCTGCTTGCCGACCTTGGTGCACAGGTTCTGCGGATAGAGCGTCATGGCGCTGTAAATCCTCTGGGCGGAGATCCGCGCTATGACTTTATCTACCGGGGCAGACCGTCGGTGGCGCTGGATGTTCGGTCGCCAGAGGGACGCGGGATTCTCCTCGACCTGGCCAAACAGGCGGATGTGTTGATTGAAGGATTTCGCCCGGGAGTGATGGAGCGGCTGGGTCTGGGCCCCGATGAATTGACTGCAGCCAACGAACGGCTGATTTATGCTAGGATGAGTGGCTGGGGTCAGGAAGGCCCACTTGCCCAAAAGGCCGGCCACGATCTCAACTATCTCGCCATGTCCGGTGGTCTCCATCCGATCGGGCCATTCGATGGTCCGCCAACTCCTCCATTGAATCTTGTCGGTAATCTGGGCGGGGGAGGAACATTCCTTGCCATGGGCATCATGGCGGCGATCATCGAGCGGAGCCGTTCCGGCAAGGGGCAGATACTCGACGTGGCAATGCTCGACGGAATTTCCGTCCTCCTGACTCAATTGTCAGGATGGATGCAGATGGGGCAATGGAACCGCGGGCGCGGGGGAAGCTTGCTTGATGGCAGCGCCTATTTCTACCGCTGCTACGAAACGCAGGATGCGCGCTATATTGCCGTCGGCGCGCTAGAGAAACAGTTCCACGATGCCTTCATCACAGGGCTTGGTCTCAGGCCGGAGGATTTTCCTCGTCACCTTGATCCGGCTCACTGGAAGTCGAGGTCTGAGGTTGTCTCGCAAGTCATGGCATCGAAATCGCGGGATCAATGGGTGGCGAAATTTGAAGAGTTCGATGCGTGTGTTTCACCCGTGCTGAGCCTTGAAGAGGCGACCAGCCATCCCGCCAATATTGCGCGGGGAGTGCACAAAATCTCCGCTCGATCTTTCCAGCCCAGACCGGCACCTCGCTTCAGTCGATCTGAGATAACTGATCCGGGTGAGACTGTGGGAGAAGAGTCGCTTGAGGATGCGTTGCGCAATTGGTCGTTGGAAAAATCCCTTGCTGCAAAACTAGTGCAGGCGTCCAATCCAGATCGCTAAGAATTGCCCGGCGAGGGCTTTTGCAAAACGAAAGGCGAGCAGGTGCACTGCTTGTGGGTCTCTGGCATCAGCAAGGCCATGTTTCCGTTCGCGTATTTCGGCTTGCCGCCTGAAGTCATCCCCTTGCTTGATATATTCTTCGTTAGCTGTCCCTTGGTAAGGAGCCACTGATCAGAGCCTACCGGGGGAGTAAAAGAACCTCGCTGCCTAATTCCGGTTGCGGGCAAGAGAAGTTCTACCAAGTGGAGGCGGCTTTGCGTCCGATTGACAGCACTGCTACCTACCCCCGACACTGGTCTGAGATATCAGGGTCGTGCTGTAAGCTACCGAAGTTTGCGCGCTTATCAGGGCCAATTCCTCAATCCGCAAGAAGTTGCGCAGCGTCTCTGGCGAAATCAGGGCCGTTTTGCTCGGCGAAATGGTCCCTAGGGACTGTTAGCCACGAATTTCCACCCTGCAGGGGGGGGCGCTTACACCCTGAGCAACACCGAGAATCCATTCGCGGGAACGTCTGCTTTCCACCCATTAGCTGCCGGTAATTAGCTCCAGGCGGCTTCCTGAAAGCCGACAGTCTGCTTTGTTGCGCCGTCAGCAGATAGCGGTTGGTCGCGTAACGACCCAATTGCGGAGGTTCGAGGTCGGCCTTGAAAGGCCTGAAGGCGGTCACTCGGCTTTCTGGAGAAGAACGCCATCGCTGTATTGTCTGTTCTGGGTGGAAAGTGGACAACCTCTTCCAAGCGAGCCTTACACAATGTAAGAAATCCTTGCGGGACTCAGCAACCTCCCGGTCAGGCTGCAATAGCCCAAGCGTTGCCTCGTCGTCCGCCTTCTGGCGGGCATTTGTCTGCGAGGTAACCAATGAGCGTGACGCTGACCACCAAACCTAGCTTCTCCCACCTCCTGCGCGTGTTTTTGCGCATTGGCCTGCTCAGTTTTGGCGGTCCTGCTGGACAAATCGCACTGATGCACCGTGAACTGGTCGAGGATCGAGATTGGATTAGCGAGGAGGATTATCTTCACGCGCTCAATTTCTGTCACCTCTTGCCTGGACCGGAGGCGCAGCAGCTGGCGACTTGGATCGGCTGGCGTCTACATGGCTGGCGCGGCGGGTTAGCGGCAGGTCTGCTGTTCGTCATTCCCGGTGCGCTGGTGATCCTCGTATTGTCGGCACTCTACGCGGTCGCTGCTGACCTCAACTGGTTTGAAGCGCTGTTCTTGGGAGTAAAGGCAGCCGTACTTGCGATTGTGGTTCAGGCCATACTACGGATCGCTGGGCGTGCGCTCAACACACAGTTCAAGCAGGGGCTGGCTGTGGCTGCCTTCGTCGCACTGTTCCTGCTGGATCTGCCGTTTCCGCTGATCGTGTTGGGGGCAGGCGCAATCGGAATGGCGGTCGCTGCCATGCGTCCTCAATGGCTGGCGCTAAAGCAGGGAGGTTCTGCTCCGCCATCTGGGCCGCGCCCGTGGCAAAGAACATCGCAGGCTGTGGCTGTTTGCGGCGTGATCTGGGCCGCACCAATGGTACTTGTCGCCACAACGCTGGGCCGCGATCATGTGCTGTGGGACATCGGTGCGTTCTTCTCACAGCTTGCCGTGGTGACATTTGGTGGGGCTTATGCCGTGCTTGCCTATATGGCGCAGAAAGCGGTGCATGGCTTTGGGTGGCTTCAACCGGGCGAAATGGCGGATGGGCTAGGCCTGGCCGAAACCACACCGGGGCCGCTCATCATGGTGACGCAGTTTGTGGGATATCTCGCCGCATATCGCGCGCCGGAGCCGTTCACGCCTTTCGTAGCTGGACTGATCGGCGCTGGGCTGACGACCTGGGTGACTTTCGCACCATGTTTTCTCTGGATATTCGCGCTGGCTCCATGGATCGATCGGCTGGGGAATGCCGTGGGGCTCAAGGGCGGGCTAGCTGCCGTGACAGCCGCTGTAGTTGGCGTGATTGCCAACCTCGCCGGGTGGTTTGTGCTGCATGTGCTATTTGAAACGGTGGGAGAGACCCGTTTTGGTCCGTTGCGGCTTTACACGCCCGACTGGACAACGTTCGACTGGCGCGCGGCAGTGCTTGCGGCCATTGCCTGCTTGCTCGTCTTTAAAGCCAACTGGTCGGTAATCCGTGTGCTTGCGGTATGCGCTGCAGGAGGACTAGCGCTGGGATTGCAACTGTAGCTCGCTGAGATTGTTCGTTGCTATCGATGTCCGCGAAGTCTTCTTGTTAGAAGAACATGTCGATCCCGAAGCATACGGCTAGCCCAACCACTATGTTCATCGGTACGCCTACCTTCACAAAGTCCATGAAGCGGTAATTGGCGGCGCCGTAGACGAGAGTGTTGGTCTGATAGCCGATTGGTGTCGCAAAACTGGCGCTTGCGCCAAACATAACGGCCACGACTAGGGGGCGCGGGTCGATACCCAGCGCATTGGCGAGGCCGATTGCAATTGGGGTCATGATTACCGCTACGGCATTATTGGTCACCGCCTCGGTCAAAATGCTTGTCACCGCGTATATCGCCACAAGAAGGAAGAGAGGTGACATTGACGCAAGAAGGGGCTGCAGGCTCGAAACGATCAGATCAACCGTTCCAGCGTTTTCGAGCCCTTTGCCGAATGCCAGCATGCCGAAGATCAGAACGAGCGTATTGCCGTCAATTGAACCCCAGGCCTCTTCGGGCTCGAGACATCGCAGGAGCAGGACAACCCCTGCACCTGCCAGAGCCAAGGCGGCGATCGGCAAGCCAAAGGCTGCCGCAAGAATGACCACTCCGGCAAGGGTGGCAATGGCTATGGGAGCCTTGGTGCGACGGAAAGCGCGCACGGATGCCTTGCTCACGTCGACCAGCCCGACATTTGACTGCAAGGCTTGCGCCGCATCACTTCCGGCGGCGATCAAGAGTCGATCCCCTGCTCGAACCCGCGCATTGGCAAGATCTGGTCCTGCTAAATGACCAGGCCGGGCTAAGCCAAGGACACGTACCTTAAGCCTCGAAAGGAATGGAATATCGGCAAGCCTTCTTCCGATAATGGGATGCGAAGGAGAAATTACTGCCTGGACCAAACGTAGGTCGTCCGGACGACCTGTCCGGGTGGTCGTCACTCCCCCGCCAACACCAATCAGCCCGGTCCGGAAGTCATTTGCTTCTGCAAGTGAAGCTAACTCTACCGGGCTGGCTGCCACGATCAACTGGTCGCCGCTCTTCAATATCCAGTTCTCGTATCCGCGACGATCGATGGCCTTGCCGCGCTGAACACCCAGAAGACGAAGACCCGGTCGGCGGAAGAGCGCCAACTCGCCAATACTGCGCCCCGCAAGCTCGCTGCCCTGCATGAGCGTGAGATGGGAAAGAAAGGTATCATTCTCGTCCTGCTCATCAAGGCTGTGAGCGGCGCGGTCGGGGAGCAGGAACTTACCCGTGAGAACCAGGAGCACGAGACCGGCTGAAGCGGCGCAAATGCCAACCATGCTGATTTCGAAGATGCCAAAGGCTTCAAGCCCCTGTTCCTGCGCAACGCCATCCACCAGCAGGTTGGTTGAGGTACCGATAAGTGTCAGGGTACCTCCGAGGATCGAGATATAGGACAAGGGAATAAGCAGGCGCGTGGCGGCAATGCCAAGCACCCGGGCAAGCCGCTGGATGATCGGGATCATTACCATCACGACCGGCGTATTATTCATGAAGGCCGAGGCAAGTAAGGTTCCGCCCCCGATCTCTGCCATTGCCAAGCGCGGCTTTCGTAGCGTGCGCCGGATCACCCAGCCTGAAACTTCTTCCAGCGCGCCAGTGCGGAGCAAGGCACCGCTGAGAACGAACATGGCTGCAATCGTGATTGGTGCGGAGTTACTGAAGACCCCAAGCAACTCGCTTGGAGAAAGAAAGCCCAGGGCCATCATGAACAACCCGCCTACGGTGGCAACGACAACTGGAGGTCGCCGCTCCATGGCAAACGCAGCGAAGATGGAAATAAGGAGGGCAAGACCGATAAACGGTCCGGCAACAGACACTATGCTCTCGATGGTCTCTTCCACTTTCGTGCTTGTGCGTTGGCGAAGAGAGGTTTGCCAGAAATAAATTCAATTCGTCGGCTTAGGCAGTTTTGGTTCAACTCGAGTTATCTCAGTGACCCGCTCGAATGTCCGCTTTCCACCCAGTTGCAGACATTAATCGCTTGATTGGGGAAAATCAAAAGCTGCCAGCGCGAAGCTTGCGCACCGTCTCTGTGAGGATCTCTGCTAGACGTTCATCTTCGCTAGCGGGTTGCACCTGCCCAAGTCCCCGGATCAGTTCGGCTTGCCGTGCGGCTGGCACCTTGCCGTAGCTTGTCAGCGTGGTGAGCACCCGCTCGTGCCCGATATTCTGCGACCAAGCCTTAAATTGCTCAGGCGTCGTGCAAAGTCGTTCACCAAGTTGCACCAGCGCATCGCGGAAACAATGGGGGTTGAAATAAGGCAAGCCAGCCGCCGTAAACGCGTCCCTATATATCGTTCGGATCGGGCCGGTGCCGCTCCAGTGCTCACGATCAAGGCCGATGGCCTGAAATCCGCCCTGATCGCCCAACCCTATCCGCGTCTTGGGAAACAAAGGATCATCCTCGCCCCAAAGCAGGCCGGTGCGCAAATGCTCGCACCAATCAGTCACGATTTGCAGTGCATCGCCGCCCACCGGGCAAAACCACGTCGTGAAGGTCTTGCTGGCCTTGGTGCGCACTTCCCGCGCATCCTGATGCACGCAGCCTTGCTCCAGGTCGACGAGCTTCAGCTTCAGGCTGGCAAGCGCAGCCCTCTTGCCCCGGTTAGCAGCGCCAACTCTATCAGCGCCCGATTGCGTTTCTCAATATCGGTTCCGGCGGGCATCTTCGCCAACACGTGGTGCACCTGATCCAACGTAGGCACGGGCTTTTCGCGGGTTGCCTTTGCAATCCGCACTTCCTTGTCGGACAAGTTGAAATAATCCGCATCGGCATAGGCAATCTTGCTCTTGTAACCCGGTTGCATCGCCAGCCAGATGAAAAACTCCCGCAGGGCCGAAAGGGTCGAATGCACCGTGGCTTTCGACAGCGGCTTGCCGGTCCGTTCGGCCTTTTCCGTAGCCAGCCGCTTCTTGAAGGCTACGGCCTGCTCCCGGTGAAAGCGTTTGAAGTCCTTGTGCCCGGTCGCCTCTTCGAAGCGGGTAAGCGCCTTGGCCACCTGATCGATTGAAGCATCATCACGCCGCCGAGCTTCCTTCAGATAGTGGAAGTATTCGCGCTTGATCCGGGTGTTTGCCGCGTTGTGTTTTGCCATGTGTCAGGCTCCTTTCAAATTGTCACAGTTTGGGGAGGGTCGCGCCCGCTCAACTATGCTTGAAGGTGCCAGCGTGATTTGAACGTCCAGTCCCGGCATTCTGGCGGCAATTTCGGCCAGCCGGGTGCGACGGTGCATCATGGTGCCGCAAGTCTCACAGATGGCCTTCAGATTGCCCGTGGCGGCATTTGTGGCAGCATATTCCACCATGCCCAATGCGGGCGTTTTCGGCTTCCGGCACTTGAAGCAATACATCTGCCCCGGCTGGCACGGTCGCTTCGCCGCCTTGCGCTGCGTGCCCCACCATGCCTGAAAGTCGCTGCCAAGGATCAGAGTTGGCTTCGCCCCGTCGATTGCGGGCAAGCCCTTTTGAGCCAGCCACGCACCGTGTGTTTATGCACGTCCAGCCGTTCAGCTAGTTCGCTCACTGTATAGGACCAGTGCAGCTTAGCGCGACGCGGATTGATCCGCTTCATCGCGCCGCCCCTCAGTCCTGCCCTTCGACTAGCCGCCGAAGCGAATCCGCCGTGATAAGCCGCCGCCTACCCATCTTGCGGGTTTCAAGCGCACCAGAGCGCATAAGCTCGTAGATGGAAGTGCGCCCAAGGCTTAGCGCCTTTGCGGCATCGGTGATCGAAACGAGAAGTTTTTCCATCGTGATAAATCCCTGTTCAGTGCCAGCAAGTGCCGGCGGATGCAGGGAATCATCGGCGAAATTTGAGGGTGTGTCGGACGAAAAGGCTGAAATGAGGCCAGTAATAGGTAGGCTCGCAATTTCAGGCCTTCAAATTCTCCTCCCAAATCAGCTTGGCGTAGGGGCGGACCGTACTCTCTCCCGGCGCCTCGTCCCCCTCGGTAAGGTGCTCTATCAGCGCCTTCTCTATGTCGGCTTGGCATTCGGGCTTGAAGTCGCCCCGATTGATGAGGCCGAAAATGTGCAGCGATGCAGCTGGCCAGTTGTATTTCGGCCTTCGCCCCCGGCCTGCATCTGCGCCTTGCCCATTCTCGATTGGCGCTTCCTCAATCTCTAGGTTGATCAAACCGGAGCGGTGGAAGTGCACGCCTTGAAGCTCGATGCGATGGGGTTCCCCATCTTTCCTGCCCTCACCCTTCACGTTGCCCAGCGGCCATTCGAATTTTGCGTTTACCTTGTCAGTGAAGTCGCGCCAGAACCAGAGCGGCACGTCCCACTCAACGGCTTTCCAGCGAAGCATGAGCGTACTGCGCTGTTTGTACTGACAGGTCGCACGCATTGCCCGCGCGCCCAACTGGCCCAAGCGGCAAGCTTCGGTAAGCATCGCCGTCCCGTAGACGGGTCCAGCCTTTTCGAGCACAGCCAAATGCAGATCACGCGCGCTGATCCATTCTTCGTCTGCAAGCACACTGATCCGCCGTATAGCTGCGGCCTGCTTGTCGGCGGGCACAAGGTCGCTCAGCGCGGTGAAGTCGAAGCTCACTCCGAAAGCTCGCACTTCGGTCTTGCCGTCAATCCATGTCGAAAAATCGCCCGCCTGCCAGTCCTGCTCCAGAGCTTCATGCCCTCTCGCCCACCAGAAGCCCTTGCCAATTAACTCGTCGCGTTTTTCCTGTCCGTCCCAGACAATCCGTTCAGCCTTCGCGGCGATAAGTCCGGCGTGCGCACGCTCACAAATGCGTCGCGGGGCAGAATAGTCGAGCAGTCCGTCCGAGACGTATTCCAGCGCCAGTGAGGCTTTAATCCATTCGTGCGACATGGCTGGAAGCTAATGCGCAAGAGCTTCACAGCGCAAGAGAATCCAGCTTAAGCCATTATACTGCTATGCTCGCCAGCGCCTCTTCGGCATCATCGCGCACAAGGTGCCCGTAGTGTTTTTTCGATCAAAGCAACGCTCGTGCCCGAAAGTTTCGCGACGCGTAGGGCCAACAAGCGAAAGTCCCCTTATAAGTTTCTCGAAAACCGGCAGGGACGTCCGCAACTGGGTGGGAAGCGGACATTACGATTACCGTAAATCCGTGAGAAGAGCCTCAGCTAAATTCCCCGTTCGCGAATGCTTCGGCCATGGCAAATTTCTTGATCTTGCCCGAACCCGTTAGCGGAAATTCGCTTACCCATACCCAATGTGCCGGCGTTTTCTGTGGTGATAGCCGCTCACGAATAAAAGCACGAAGTTCTGCGTCGTCCGGCTTTTCAACAACATCTGCCAGCCTGACGAATGCTGCGACGATCTCTCCCCATTTCTCATCCGGCACACCGGCAACCGCAACCTCCGCAATTGCTGGATGTTCAAGAAGAGCTGCTTCGATCTCCGCAGGAAACAGGTTCTCGCCGCCGCGAATGATCATTTCCTTTACGCGCCCTGTGATCCTGACATAGCCACGCTCATCCATCGTGCCGAGGTCACCTGTGTGGAGCCAACCATCCGCATCAACAGTTTCTGCGGTTGCTTCCGGATTATCATTGTATCCGGCCATCATGTTGTATCCGCGCATGCAGATTTCACCTTGTTCGCCAACCGCACAAACGGTGTTGTCGGACGGATTTCGGATCGAAACTTCCATATGCGGACAAGGCTGCCCGATCGTTTGCGTTAAGTCGTGATCATTGTCGCTAGGCCAGGTGGCCGTGATAGCGGGGGACGTCTCGGTTTGACCGTAAACGATCACGATCGGCACGCCGAATATCTCTCTCGCAGCGCGGTTGAGTTCGGGCGCAACCATTGCGCCGCCGCTGGAGACACTCTTTATGCCAGTGATTTTGTGTCCGCCCGCACGAGCCGCTTCAACCATTCCGAAGATCATGGTCGGGACTCCGCCGACTGAGTGAGGTTGATGTTTGACGATTGCGGCAACCATTACAGCGGGGTCAAACTGCGTCACAAGCAGGAGCGTTGCGCCGCGTGAGAAAGTGCCTAGCACGGCCGCTGCGCTTCCGGCGGTATGGAATAGCGGCATAGGAGACATTGTGACATCACCGGCATTTAGGTTCCAACGCTTCATGAGGTCATGATTGCTTTGCACCAATCCATGCTGGTGCAGCAGTACGCCTTTCGGAAAACCAGTGGTGCCTGAAGTGTACTGGATCATAACGATATCGTGAGGCCCCGTTTCACGAAGTTCGCCATCATATTCGCCGGCGAAGACGTGGTTATGCAGCTCAATGTCGAACACTTGATCGGATGCTGGCAGGCCCTTTGCAGCTTCATCGACAATCGGACGCAGCGCATTGCCACGCACATGGGGCTGATAATAGATCGCTATGGAGCTTGACTGTTCAAGCACGTAGCGCAGCTCGCGCGCAGTAAAAGCGGGATTGACTGTCACGAGCGTTAGACCCGCCAAAGCGGCCCCCATTTGGAGCAGTACCCATTCCGGGCAGTTCCCCGCCATGATAGCAATCCGAGCGCCCTTTGGATGTCGAGAAGCTAAGGCGCGACCGCAACGCTCAGCCAATTCGAGCATCTGCGAGTACGTCCACTCACGCCCGATCGATCCATCGGGAAGTAATTCGCGGAGCGCCAGACTTTCGCCGCGGCTCTCAGCTTGCTCGCGCAGCATGCTTGCGATTGTGCGCTCTCTATATTCGGTATCAGCCTGCGCGGGAAAATAACTCTCAGTCAGCGAAACCTTGTACATAGGCACCCTTTCGCGACCCAGCGAGGGGAGACTAACTCAAAACAAAAATCTGACAATAGCCTGCCAGAGACCCCGCAAATTGGATATCCATAACTGGGGCGAAAGCAGCTGCCCTGCCGAAGGTCCGCAACTGGGTCGAATGCTGCCGCTAGTCAGTCTTGGGCGGCGTCCTGTTTTCAGGTGCGACAGCGCGCGAGATAAAGATGGTTGAAAGACCAGCAAGCATCGCTCCGATTCCAAGTGGAATCGCCGCATTTTCCATCTCGTTCACAAGCATGCAAAGGCCATAGCCAATATTGGCACACGAAACCGCAAGGAGTACCAGGCCGCCGGATAAGCTTGGACTAGAGGTAGTTTGCTTAGGCATCTGTTGTCCCCCAGAAGATCGAAAATTGTCCCCAAAACGTAGTCAGTTGTAAATTCCTACGGCTTTTTCGCGATAAAGTTCCACCGGTTTTCCATTCAAAAGAGTTACTTCGAACCATAAGTCTGAATGGAGGATTCCGAACGTCCGCAATTGGGTCGTCAGCGGACCAGCCGCTTTGGGCGCGCATCCAGGCCAAGCTGCCAGTCCGCCTCTAGGATGGCGTCTAGTCCTGTCTGAAGGCCGCTGGTGGGTAGATAGCGGACGGAGAAAAGCGCCACGTTCACTATGGACCGCGGCGCTTCTCCGCTGTGCCGATGTATTCTTGCTCCTCAGAGCCTTTTGATGGATCGCACTTGGATCAATCTTCGGCGGTTCGGACTATTGGCGATCAATCCCGCCACTTCATCCTTCTTAGCAGCATTTCGCCTCCAAGAGTGCGGTATTCGGCACGCCCAGCGGACTCTTCCTGCATCTGCGCTATGGTGCGCCCCATTTGTGCGCGGAATTGGCGCCCTCTCGCTTCCTGCTCCTCGGGTGTCTCGAATTTCTCGAATCGAGTGAGCAGATAAAGATTGGGTTCGCCTTCGCGCGCATGTGTATTGACCAGAACTTCGTAGCCCGTGATCCAGCCCTGCTTGACCGCATAATCCTGCGAAGCACGCCATACAGTCGCCAAATGCTGGGCGTATTTCAGGCCATATCCATCATCAATATGGATGGCAGCCACCTCGACATACTCGGCGGGTTCCATTGGGTACGCATCTTGAGCCAGAGCAAGTTGCGGTGATGCAGCAATAAGTGCCGCTGCAGCCAAGCATGAAATCCTAAGCTTGTTCATCAAATAGTCTCCCCTGGAAGGTTGCAAAACGACCCATGGACACCGAGGAGACGGGCGACCCATCCGATATTGGCCGGCCCCAAGGAAAAAGAATTAAACATCAACCACTGCGAAGAGTCAAAACGGCTACCAAACCGCCGCGATCTAAATCCCGCCGTAAGCAGATATTTCAGCGACGAAAGTTTGTCCGCAATTGGGTCGAACGCCGAACGTCAGGATCCCGGAAAGAATCGGCTGGTTCATTTCCGGGTTAAGGGAGCGCACCGGTTAACGCCCATACTGCTCAGAGTTCAAGGAAGACATTTAGAACAGCATCAAGCCGATCCCATCTTAAATCCTTTCCCTCAGTATCGGATCAGCACTTAAGGTGGTGCCCCCGGTGATGGTCTTGGAGTGCTGTATTGTTGCGTCTCCTGCTTCAGCTAATTCCGTGGGGAGCCGCAGCAGATTGGCGATGCCCGAATGGATAGGGGCCATTAACGCCGCAATCGGCTTCAATGCCCATTGGGGGACGGAGCGTACTCTTGCTGTTCGCGACATCTTTGATGAATAAAAATCGATGATTTCGCGGTCGCTGAAGTCCGCAGGACCTCGAACCTCAAGATGAGTGTCGACGAATTCCTCGCTAGTCAAAACTCTGACTGCCAGCTCTGCGATATCGCTCACAGCGACCAAATTGCGCGTTCGGCTTCCGCTTCCCAACAAGTGCACAGTCTTGCCCTGTGAAATAGGCCGACCAATCAGTTCGAATGCGTATAAGTCCATGAAGGCCGATGGTCGCAACACCGTGAACCTAAGTCCGCTCTTCTCCAGGTAAGCTTCGACAGCTGCCTTTGCGGACCAGAAGTGGACTGGGTGATCAAGGCGAGCTCCTTGTGCCGAGGTATATACGAAATGCTCGACTCCGGCCCTTCTGGCAGCATCTATCAGCTTCTGATGCCCTACAAGATCAACCGCATCGATGCTGTCCGATCGACGCCCGGTTAATGCATGTGCTGCTGTGAAAACTCGCGAAACACCTTCGAGTGCCGGTACAAACTCCTCTGGCTTGCGAAGATCAAGCCGAACCGCTTCGGCTCCCAAAGACGTGAGATCGTGAAGGCTTGCGGGCTTGCGCGATGATACCCTTACTTTGTTTCCAGCTTCCAGAAGTCGATTGGCAACAGCCCGCCCCAATCTTCCAGAACCGCCGACGATCAAGATCATCAGACACCTCTTCGAAACTTTGCTCTCCGCCCTCGGTTACAAGATAAATGAGGCGCCAGCTTGCCGCAATCATTTGAAAGATGCAGACCTTCCAATGTCCGCAATTGGGTCGTTAGCGGCTGGTCCGCTTTCAAGCATCACGCACGAATAGCCGACAGTCGGCTCTCAGGCCGCGCTGCGTGGCAGGAATTGGGCCGCTCATGGGTGGAAAGCGGTCGTTCGAGCTATCTGCGGAGCCGTGCAGTTTTATGCGATGCAGCGGGACCGAAGAGTAGACCTTGTTCAGAGCTATCTGGATTTAGCGGCAGCCGGAGTCTCAAATTTGAACCACTGGCCGTAGCCAGACGAGAAACCGATCAGGAAAAAATTGAAATAACTATACGTGGACCAGGTGGAAACCGTCTCTTCCTTTCTAGCCCTTACGCTCCAATAATATTTTCTATTGGGCTCAAGCGCCACATTGGGTGTCCACTGTGGTTCGACCAAACCTTGGCTGTAGTCAACCAATCGACCTTCGGTGAACTGACGGGTAATTCCGTCGTCATTGAACGACGCAGCTTCATAGAGAACGATGTCATAGGTGACTGCGCTGTCTGCAGATGGCGTCCAGCGGAATTGTGGGCTCAGCCCACCAACTGAAGCGAATTTCTTACCGTCAGATGGCAGAAGCGGAGTTACGCCCCAATAGTTTTTGGTACACGCTATCTTCCAATCGGGGGCGCAAATGCCACTCATCTTCAGCCAAGTTCCAGGCCTTGGTTCGGGACTTACCAAACCTCTGTTGAGCCTTCGTGTCACGCTAGGATAGTTTGCTTCGAACTGCACGGCTGCCCGCTCAAAATCGTCGCCAGCACCAACGATGTATCGTCCACCATTCTGTTCGAATACGAGCTCACCAATATAGATCGGTGTCAGGTCTTCCGGCACTGTGAAGATTGCCCGCATTGCCTGAATGTCCCAGCCACTATCCCTTCTTGCGAACGCGAGGATCGTGTACTGCCCTGGAGGCAGCGACCATACGAAGTCTGTGGATCTCTCGAATTCGTAGACGGAGGCTTTGTTACTGTCGGGCGGCAGGATGATGGCTACGCATTTGTAACCGCCATCAGCGCATTTCTTTTCTTCCCCGTCTCTTATGTATCGGATCGCTCCGACAACAAGGCTTTGACCGACAGCAGCTTGTTGCGCGTTCTTTATCCGCCAAGGCAGCGAGGTAGGGTCTTTTGCCCCACCTGGGGATATTACCAACCCAAAACTGAGGAGCAGAACAGCCGCAAGACGTCTAAACATGAGCCCATGTAAGTCCATATGAGGCCAATTCACTTGATTTCCGTCAAAGTGGTAAATTCAGTTGAAAGCTCTAGGCAGTCCCCAAGTTGCCCATCTCCAGTTTCTGTCGTGAGCTAGATTCTGCTCTTGGGTCGGAAGCGGCTGGTCCGTCTTGTCGCTTATCAGACACGCGTACCAATGGGTCCGATCAAAATTGGCCGAGGCTGCACGTTTCAAGCTGATTGTCGTTTTCTTACAATCCCTTTTTGGTTCGGTTTGTTGTTCTATCTTTGGGTCGCCCCTTGAATGGGACTGGGGGTGAAAATGGCGACTGTCGCCGCAACCGGCTCAAGTGGTCTGATCTTGAGCAGAAGCAAACCTCTGCGTTTGTTCACGCTACTTCTTTTCTATTTTACGCAAGGCTTCCCGATAGGATTATTTTACTACGCCTTGCCTGCCTGGATGAGTGCTAACGGTTCAAGCACAGCAGAAATCGCCTCTGTCGTTGCTGCTTCCGCTCTTCCCTGGTCTTTCAAGCTGATCAATGGCTTCCTAATCGACCGTTACACATTTCTTCCAATGGGGCGACGGCGATCCTGGATCATCGGGGCGCAGGCGCTAATAGTTGCGGTTTTCCTGATCGGGGCAATAATATCCCCTGCTTCCGCCGACGTTTTCCTGCTCTCTGCACTTGGCTTTTGCGCCAATACGGCCGTCACCTTCCAGGATGTGGGGATAGACAGCTTGGCGGTCGACATAATGCCCGACAATGAACGAGCAAAAGCAGCCGGCATAATGTTTGGCGCCCAACTTCTGGGCGTCTCGGCAGCCACGGCCCTAGGAGGCTACATGTTCCAGAATTGGGGCATCACTGTGGGCCTGATCGGCCTGTCGATGCTCCCTTTACTGGTCATGGTTTACGGTATCTGCATTCGCGAAAGATCAGGCGAGCGATTGCTCCCATGGACTTCCGGTACAAGTCATCCGCTCAATGCGAAAATCAAGATCGATGCATGGTGGCCGCTATTACGTGGTTCTTTCCGGGCGCTGTACGTCCCTCTCACACTTGCCGCCGTGCCGATCTTGCTGCTGCGTTCTGTTCCCTATGGAGCTTTCGAAGCATTCCATCCTGAGCTCTTCACGCAAACTGCTGAATGGCAGATAAGTGAATACACCAATCTGATTTCCACATCGACAATGATCAGTGGTCTTTTGGGGCTGATCTTCGGTGGCTGGCTCATCGACAGGATCGGTTCGCGCAAGGGCCTGATAATAGGCGCTGGCGGGGGGCGCAATCATGTTGGTCGCGATGGGGTTCGCTCAACCGTTATGGACGCAAGGCTGGGTCTTGATCTCCTTCACGGTCATCGTCGACATCTTCGCCTTGCTCTACATCATTGCAATCATCCCGATTTGCATGCGGATGTGTTCGCCCGTAGTCGCAGCGACCCAGTTCACGATCTACATGGCTGTCGGCAATTTCGGGCGCCCGATCGGGGCATGGCTTGCTTCTGAGACAGCTGGAAACGGCTATCCGCAATGGCTCTATTGGTCGGGCGCAATTGGATGGACGTGCGTCGTCTTTTTGATGCTTACGGTTCGCTTTCCGAGGCGTGGCGATGCCATCCTGGAGATTATCCATGAGCAACCTCAGGCAGATGGCATTCCGGCAAAAGTGGACTAGTTAGCGTCTGCTTATGGGTCGTTAGCGGAACGTCGGGTTTTAGTGCGGCCTAGAGTCTCACGGTGCTAGTTGGCTGCCATTTCGCAGGCTATTTTTCATGTTTTTTTCATGGAAATGCGAACCATCTCTTCTAAGCCATTGAAAAGATGGTGGGCGCGGCAAGGATTGAACTTGCGACCCCACCCGTGTGAAGGGTGTGCTCTACCACTGAGCTACGCGCCCGCCCTGCTGGGCAGGGGCGCGCCATTGCCACGCAGCAGGGCCATTGGCAAGTGCCCTGTTATGCGCGTGCCCTGTCAGCTCGCGAAAAACCGTCCGAGGAATGCCAGCCAACCGGAAAGCGCTGCGGACGGTGCCGCACGCGCTTCACGCGGGCATTCAAGGCAATAGGCCTGCACCCCCTGTGTGCCGGTGAGCCGGTCCAGATCGCCCGCCAGTTGCGCCAGGCTGGCATTGCGCTGTCCTGCCATCAGCGCGAACAGATCGCCCCGAGGCGCTGAGTCTTCTGCATTGTCGAGCAGGATCTGGCGAATCAGCGAGTCATATCCCGAAGGCGCCGTACCCAGTCGCCGGGCGTGCCATTCGCCGTCCTTCAGACCCGCTTTTTCAGCCGCCCAGGCGAGTGCATCGTCGAGCCCACCGAACTGGTCCACCAGGCCCAGCTGACGGGCGGTTCCGCCGTCCCACACGCGGCCCTGGGCGATCGGATCGAGGTCGCTGGCGGCAATCTTGCGTCCGTCTGCCACCTGCTGGATGAACTTGGCATAGGTGTTCTCGACCGAGGCTTGCAGGATCGCATCGACCTCTGGCGTGAAGCCGCCGATGATGTCGGGCTGGCCGGACAGCGGGGTGGTGCGGATGCCATCCGAATTGACGCCGAAGCGCGCAGCCGTCGCTTCGAAAGTCGGGATGACTGCGAACACACCGATGGAGCCTGTGATGGTTTCGGGCTGGGCGAAGATGCGATCGCCAGTCGCGGCAATCGAGTATCCGGCGCTGGCGGCGACATTGGCCATGGAGATGGCGATCGGGATGTTCTTGGCCTTGTGGCGCAGGATCGCGCGGCGGATCTCTTCGGACGCGGTGACCGAGCCACCCGGCGTGTCGATCCGCACGACCAGCGCGGCGAGATCGTCATCCAGTGCATCGTCGAGCAACTGCGCGATCCGGTCCCCGCCGGCGGTGCCGGGGCCAGCTTCGCCATCGACCACGTCGCCCGCGACGGTGATGATGCCGATTGCCTTGCCGTCCGTGTTCTTGCCGATATCGGCCAAGTAAGGCTTGAGCTCGGTCGCGGCGAAGGCACCCGGCGCATCGCTCCAATCGTCTTCGCCCGCGACTTCCGCAACGCGCTCGCCCCACTGGACACGATCACCCAGTCTGTCGACGAGGCCAGCGTCAAGCGCTGCCTTGGCGAGGTCGCCATTAGCAGCCTGCACCCAGCCGACCGGGTCTTTGGTGACGCGGTCCAGCTTTGCTGCGGGGCGGGCTTTCTTCACGTTAGCCTGCCATTCCTCCCACAGCGCCGCCATTGTGCCGCCGATGTTCTGTTTTGCCTCATCGGAGAACGCGCTGCGGGTGTAAGGTTCGGTCGCGGCCTTGAAGGTGCCCACCTTATACACGCGCGCATTCACGCCATATTGCTGCAGCAAGTCGCCAAAGAACAGGTATGACCCGCCCGGTCCGGCGACGACCGCGCCGCCGATCGGATCGACCCATACTTCGCTGGCATGCGCGGCAAGATGAAGGGCGTCATCGGCATAGGCGTAGGAGTATACCAACACCGGCTTGCCGGCATCGCGCACTCGCGCAAGGGCATCGCCCACTTCCTGCATGTGCACCTGGCCGCCGCCCATGAAACGCGACAGGTCGAGCGCCACCGCCTTGATTCGTTCGTCACCGGCAGCCGCGTCAATTGCGTGAACCAGTTCACCCGCCTCGAATTCGTTGACGGGCGCTTGCTGGCTGAGCAGCGCCTGGATCGGATCGATCTCGGCCCGTTCCTCGACGATGTAGCCGTCCAGCTCAAGCAGCAGCGCGCCATCGCGCACCAAGCCGGGGCTGGGGCGGGCGGACAGCACCGCGAACAGCAGCGCGAAGAATAGCAGCATGAACAGCAGGACAAGGCCATCCTTGATCCCGACCAACAGCCGCCAAACCTTGCCTGCAAAACTCATGATGCGTCTTTCCAATGATGCTTTGTCACTAAACTAGGTGCGAATATGCAAAGTTCCACTGAATTCGGGCGACCCAATTGGTTCAACGCGCGATCGGCTTCTGCCAACGGCTTTCGGCGGCAAAAAATGCGCAAAGCCTCTGGACGGTTGGTTAAATCCAACCTAGAGCGCCGATTCATGCGAGAACTGCTCCACGAAATCGAACAATTCTGCTTGCGCAACGGCATGTCGGAAACGCGCTTTGGCGAGCTTGCGCTGAACGACAAGCCGTTTGTTTCGCAACTGAAGGCCGGGCGCGATTTGCGCGGCAGCACGGCCACGCGGCTGCGCCAGTTCATGGCGACCTATGATGCCAGCCAGCCGATGAGTGCCCGCGAATATCCCGCCGGCCGGCTGGCCTTTCCGCATCGCGATCTGTTGGGGATCGAGCACCTCGAACGGCACGAGATCCTCTATGTGTTGGATCAGGCCGAACCGTGGATCGAGCTCAACCGGCGCAATTCGAAACATGCCGACCTGCTGTCCGGACTTACCGTCATCAACGCGTTTTTTGAGAACAGCACGCGCACGCTGCTGAGCTTCGAGATCGCGGGCAAGCGGCTGGGTGCGGACGTGGTCAACATGCATGCGGCGCAGTCGAGCGTGAAAAAGGGCGAGACGCTGATCGACACCGCGATCACGCTTAATGCCATGCGGCCCGATGCGATCGTGATCCGTCACGCGTCGAGCGGGGCGACCCAGCTGATTGCGGACAAGGTCGATTGCCCTGTGCTCAACGCGGGCGACGGGCAGCACGAACATCCCACCCAGGCGCTGCTCGATGCCTTGGCGCTGCGCCATGCGTTGCGGGCGAGAGGGGGAGGCGGCTGAGGATTTCACCGGGCTGACTGTCACGATCTGCGGCGACATTCTGCACAGCCGCGTTGCGCGGTCCAACCTGCTCTGTCTTCAGGCGCTGGGTGCCAGCGTGCGGCTGTGCGCACCGCCCGCGCTGATGCCTGCCGGGGTCGAAGCAATGGGCGCTGAGCCGTTCCACGATTTCGACGCGGCATTAGCGGGCAGTGATGTGGTGATGATGCTGCGGCTACAGACCGAGCGGATGCAGGGCCAGTTCATCCCTTCGCCCCGCGAATACCACCATCTTTATGGCCTCACCAAAGAGCGGCTGACCCGCGCCGCCCCCGACGCGCTGGTGATGCATCCCGGCCCGATGAACCGCGGGGTCGAAATCGACAGCGACGTGGCCGACATGCTCGATCGCTCGATCATCACCCGCCAGGTGGAGATGGGCGTGGCAGTGCGCATGGCCTGCCTCGATATCCTTACGCGCAGTGCGCGGCAGGTGGAGGGCTGGTCATGAGGCAGCCCGCTCCCGTCACGATCACTAACGGGCGCATCGTCGCTCCCAATGGCGTCAAACAGGGTGGCGTCCGGATGGTCGAGGGCCGGATCGATGCGGTCGGCGAAGTCGCGCCGCAGCCCGGCGACGAAAAAATCGATGCGCGCGGGCAATTGATCGCGCCGGGCCTGATCGATTTCGGTGTTTTCGCGATCGACAAGCCTGCCTTCCATTTCGGCGGGATCACGCGTGCAGCGCTGATGCCGGACCAGTCCCCGCCGCTCGATCTGCCCAGCCGGGTCAGCTACATTGCCAAAAGCGGTAAACCTGATCTGTGGGTGCATCCGCTGGCCGCTGCGACCCGTGGGCTTGAAGGCAGCGAGCTGGCGGAAATTGGGCTGATGAAGGATGCGGGCGCGCGCGGCGTCGCCACCGGTCGGCGTTGGATCTCGAACAGCGGCGTCATGCTGCGCCTGCTGCAATATGCGGCGATGCTCGATCTGGTGGTGGTGAGCCATGCCGAGGATGCCGGGCTGGCCGGTGATGCGGCAGCAACTGCCGGTGAAATGGCGACGCGGCTGGGATTGCCAAGCGCGCCGGCGGAGGCGGAAGCACTCGCCGTGGCCCGCGATATCGCGCTGGCCGAAATGACCGGCGCCTGGCTCCACTTGCGGCAGGTTACGACGGCTGCCGCGCTGGAACTTGTGCGCACCGCCAAGCGGCGCGGGGTCAATGTGACCGCCGGGGTCACTCCGGCGCATTTCATGCTGTCAGACCTTGCCACCGCCGAATTCCGCACTTTCGCGCGGCTCTCCCCGCCGCTGCGCAGCGAGGCCGACCGGCAAGCGGTGATCGCCGCAATCGCCGATGGCACCATTGATGTCGTGGCCTCCGGGCACGACCCGCGCGGGCCGGAGGACAAGCGCTTGCCCTTTGCCGATGCCGAACCGGGCATGGCGGGTGCGGAAACACTGCTGGCGATGGTGCTGACGCTGGTCCGCGACGGCGTGATCGACCTGCCGCGTGCGTTCGACCTGATGGCGGCCAATCCGGCACGCTTGTTGGGTGTGGAAGCAGGCGCGATCGCGGTGGGCAATGAAGCGGACATCGCCCTGGTCGATCCGGACAAGCCGTGGATCATCGACAGCGGCAAGATGGCTGCGAGCGCGGGCAACACGCCGTTCGACGGGCAGCCCACGCAAGGTCGCGCTACTGCCTTGTGGAAGGGCGGCGTCAGGATCGGCTGAAAAGAAAACCCCCGGGGCTTTGCAGCACCGGGGGCAGTCTTCGCTGAGTCTGGGAGGAAAGCTTCAGCGTGAAGCGACCCGAATGCCGCGATCGACCGCGCCGGGCAGCGGGCGGCTTTGCGCATGGGCGATACAGCCCTTGCCGCTTGCCTTGACCGTGCCGCACATGGCGCTGGCGCTGCGCGCGCCGAAACCGGCGGCAGCGACGCGGAAGTAGGTTTTGCCGCGGACCACGGCTTCAGTGATCACGACGTCGCGGCCTTTGAGCTGCGGATAGCGGGTCTGGTAGATGCTCCAGGCGCGCTCGGCACCAGCACGGCTGGCAAAGCTGCCCAGCTGCACCAGATGCGTGCCGCTCGAGCTATCGGCGGTCGCTGCCATGCGGCGCTGCGACGAGCTGGCCGCGAGGCGCGAAGCCGGGGCTGGCTTGGCGCTTGTTGCTTTGTAATCGGCCGGAAGCGACTGGACCACCGGTCCCTTGGCGGCAACTGCCGGGGCGGGCTTTGCTGCAGCGCTTTCGGGGGCGAAAGCCACTGCCACGCTCTGCTTGGGTGCAGGTGCGGGAACCGGGGCGGGTGCCGGCGCAGGTGCTTCGGCCGGTTCGTCGTAGGCCAGCTGCGGCAGTTCACCGCCCGCATAGGCAGGCGCTTCAATATCCGCTGCCGCATCGGCCACCATCTGGCCATTGCTGGGGAAATTGTTCAGCGCGAGTTGTGCTGGCTGGCCGCTATCAAACACCGGCTGCACCTGCAACAGGCTGGCAACGCGGGTCTGGAACTGCTCGGGCGCGGCCTGCGCAGCCCATTCGGCGATCCGATCGGAAACCATGTCAGCCGGAACGTCTTCAGCGGCCATAATGCGTGCTGCACGCCAATTGCCTTGCAGCGCATAGGCATAGGCGAGGTTCTGGCGCAGCTTGGCGGTCGATTCGCCGTTGCGCAACGCATCGGCCAGCACCATCACGCCGCGATCGGCGTTGCCGGCAAGGGCCAGCGCCAGGCCGTAATCGGCCGGGTCGAGATCGCGTTCGGCCTGGTTAAGCGAGGCCAGCGCTTCCTGCTGGTTACCCAGCGCGATTTGCGCCAGCGCATAACTCAGCACCGTACGCGGATCTTCGTCACCCAGCTGGATGGCGTCGGAAAAGCTGGTGGCTGCGGCCTGGAAGCGGCCAGCCTCGAGATAGGCAGCGCCCAATAATGCGCGGGTCTGGGGATTGCGCGGATCGGCCAGCACAGCATTCTCGGCATGCGCCACAGCCTTGCTGGCATGGCCCTTCTCCAGCGCGACCTGTGCTTTCGCCATGGAAGCGCTTGCGGGCGGCGCAACCGAATTGGCGCAGCCCGACAGGGCGATGCTGACGAGCGCGGTGCTGAGGGCCAGCGCGATCTTCGGCTTGTTGGTGGCGGTGTGGCTCATTGGGTGATCCCCTTGGTCAACGCAGTTCCGGTCACTTGCGCGTCATCTTCGCGACAAGCGCATCCAGGTCTTCGATTTCAGCGAGTGCGCGGTCGAGCGCGTCGGTCACGATTTGCTGCGCGCTGTCGCCGGTGATGGTGGCGGCAAGGCGCAGCTTGAGGTGGCGTTCGGCATCAAGCCGCAATGTGAAAGCGGCGCGTTTGCCACGCTTCAAAGCCGAGCGGCGGACAGCCGGCGCGCGCGAAGGCTTGGCAGCTAGCGCTACCGGCAGCACTTCATCATTCGACGGCGGGTTGATCGGCACAACATTGGCGTGCTCGTCATGCCCCATGTCGTTCCAGCCCAGGTCCTCGAGATGGGCGGGGGAGGCATCGGGGATCGGCGCCAGTTGCGGACGCATCGCCGGCTTGGCACCACCTTTGCGTGCCAGCAGCGTTGGGTTCAGGGAAGCAAAGCTGGCTTCGGACATGGCGCGCGCTCCTTACTGGGCAACGCGGCGGCCGAAACCACCGGCCGGACGATGCACACCTGGCAATTGCGACTGCGAACCCGGCGCCGCGAACACGGTGCGGCGGAAATTCTTTTCGAGACGGTCGGAGATATATTTCCAAAGCGCGGTGACTTCGGCGGCGCTGCGGCCTTCCGGATCGACTTCCATCACCGTGCGGCCATCGATCATCGATGCGGCAAAATCGGTGCGGTGGTGGAGCGTGATCGGCGCGACGGTGCCATGCTGCGAAAGTGCGACGGCGGCTTCCGAAGTGATCTTGGCCTTGGGGGTTGCCGCATTGACGACAAACACCAGCGGCTTGCCGGCGCGTTCGCACAGGTCAACCGTGGCGCCCACGGCGCGCAGGTCATGCGGGCTGGGGCGGGTCGGGACGACGATCAGTTCGGCGACCGAAATCACGGACTGGATCGCCATGGTGATCGCCGGCGGCGTATCGATCACTGCCAGCTTGAAGCCCTGCTGGCGTAGCACCTGCAAGTCATTCGCCAGCCGTGCGACGGTGGTCTGGGCAAAGGCGGGATATTCCGCTTCGCGCTCGTTCCACCAATCGGCCAGCGACCCTTGCGGGTCGATATCGATCAGCACGACCGGGCCAGCGCCGGCGCGCTGGGCCTGGACGGCGAGGTGGCCGGACAGGGTCGTCTTGCCCGATCCGCCCTTCTGCGATGCCAAAGCTAGTACTCGCAAGGCCTGGTTCCCCCTGGTTAGCCCTAAACACGGGGCCGCAACAAAAAGCGGCTTCCAGCAGGGGATGGCAGGATACCCCTAATTTTGGGTTAACGGGTTTGCTGCGGCGAGCCCGGCAAACGCCTGAGTGCAAGCCGATATTCTGAGCCTTCGAAAGAACAAACCTTGTGAGCCGGGCCGGGCGTGTTATTCCGGCAAAACACTGCGACAGAGGGGAATTCGGTGATAGTGAGCGATTCAAACGACGCGATCGGCGGATCCGTTACCTCTCCCGTAGGTGTCAGTGACCGGATCAGCAGCTTGGATTTCATTCGCGGTATTGCCGTCATGGGCATCCTGGCAGCCAATATCGTCGCGTTCGGGCAGCCTTCTAGCGCCTATATGTTTCCCGACGCATTCCTGGTTCCCAGCGGGGACCCCGGCGGCTGGTTATGGGTGGCGCAGTTCGTTCTGATCGATGGGAAGATGCGCGGCCTGTTCACGCTTCTCTTCGGTGCGGGCGTCTATCTGTTCATGGAGCGTGCCTGGGCGCAGGGCGCAACCCGCTGGCTTCAGGCGCGGCGATTGCTCTGGCTGCTGTTGTTCGGCCTCGCTCACTTTTTCCTGATCTGGTTCGGCGATATCCTGACCTATTATGCACTATGCGGCCTTATCCTGCTGTTATGCCTTCGCTGGGAAGCGAAAACGCAGCTGCTGGTAGGACTGTCGAGCTACCTGCTGGGCGCTATTGCCTACGCCGCCATGATGGGCCCGCTGCCATTTATCGCGGATACGCCGATGGGCGAGAAAGAGCCCTTTGCCGAGATGCGCCAGGGGCTGGAGCAGGGGCAAGCGGAAATCATGGCCGACGATGCCGTCGAAGCGGCGCTGATCTCTGGTGGGGATTATGGCGGGTTCGTCGCTCACCGGTTTGCCGAACACACGCTCGATCCGCTGACAAATGTGCTGTTGTTCGGGCTTGAATCGCTGCCGCTGATGCTGATCGGCATGGCGCTCTACCGGATCGGTTTCTTTGGCAGCGGAATTGCCCGGCATCGCATGATCGCCTTGGGCTGGGCAGGGCTGCTGGTTGGAGCGGTGCTTCATCTCGCGATCGCCTTATGGGCCAGGCAGGCCGGCTTTACCTATTACGGCACACTCGCCGCCTTTATCGGATTCAGTGCCATGCCCCGGTTGCTGATGGTAATCGGCCTGGCTGCACTGATGGTGACTTACTCGCCGCGCTGGACCGGATGGCTGGCCGAGCGCGTCCGTGCAGCAGGGCGAGCCGCTTTCACCAATTACCTGGGCACTTCGATTGTCATGCTGTTCATGTTCCACGGCTGGGCATTGGGACTGTTCGGTGAACTTAACCGCCCGCAGCTTTACCTCGTGGTTGTGCTGGCCTGGATCGTCATGCTGACCTGGTCAAAGCCGTGGCTGGCGCGCTTTCGCTACGGCCCGCTCGAATGGCTCGTGGCGCTGCCTGACCTATGGGCGGATTTTCCCGCTGCGACGCTAATATCACTTGCTATTGCGAATAGTTCGCATAAGTTGGCTACTGCGAATCACTCGCAGGAGAACCACGCCGATGTATATCTGCATCTGCAATGCCATCCGCGAAACCGACCTCCGCCGTGTGGCGCGGCACACCGCTGGCGATGCCGAGGCGGCCTATGCGGCGCTGGGCAAAAGGCCCAATTGCGGCTCCTGCCTGATGGAAGCTGACGCGATCCTGTTCGAAGAACGTGAGCTGGGTTGCAAACCGGTCGCAGCATGACGCGCTGACCCGCTAGTGCGAAGCGCTCGCAAGTAGCGGAATTTCCGAGATTTTTTATTCTCCCGACTTGTCGTTTGCGGCAAAACGCAGCATAAGTGCGCGCGAATTCCACCCAGACAAACAAGGAGGCCCGCTGTGAAGGGCGACGCGACAGTCATCGATTTCCTCAACAAGGCGCTCACCAATGAGCTGACCGCGATCAACCAGTATTGGCTGCACTATCGTGTGCTGGCGGATTGGGGTGTGACGCGGCTGGCCGAATATGAGCGGCACGAATCGATCGACGAGATGAAGCATGCCGACAAACTGGCTGAGCGGGTGCTGTTCCTCGGCGGGCTGCCCAACTTCCAGGCGATCCACAAACTCAAGGTTGGCGAAACGGTCGAGGAAATCCTCAAGGCCGATCTGGCGATGGAGGAAGAGGCGATCCCGCTGCTGCGCGATGCGATCGAGCATTGCGAGAAAGTGCGCGATTACGTTAGCCGTGATCTGTTTGCCGACATCCTCGAAAGCGAGGAGGAGCATGTCGATTTCCTGGAAACCCAGTTCGACATGATCGCCCGCATGGGCCTCCAGAATTACGTCCAGCTGCAGAGCAAGCCGGCGGAGGACTGAGGACCTGCCGGGCTGGCGCTACGCTGCAGCATTCGGTTGAATGTCGTATTCTTACAATGCGGCGGCAAGCTGTTGACTTTGCGGGCATTGGGGTCCAGCTTCACCATCGGAAGGGACAGAGACGTAAGGGGTCGTACACCATCCAGTTTCGGGTCGCAGTCACCTGAACTACGAGGGGTACGAAATGAGAATACTCAAGACGATCGGGCTTGGAGCCGTGGCAGCCACGGCTATGGCACTTGCGACACCTGCCGCTGCACAATTGCAGGAATGGGAAGACTACACGCCGCAAAAGGAAGTGATCGAGCTGACATACGTCAAGGTCGATGAAGGGCAGCTCAACACCTATCTTGAAGGTTTGCGGCAAACCTGGGTCAGGGCCAATGAAGCGGCCAAATCGATCGGCCAGGTGTCATCCTATGGCATCTACGTCGTCCCTTATGGCAGCAATGAAGTGAACCTGGTGCTGCGGATAACCTATCCAAGCATGGCTTCGCTTGATGCCGACAAGGCGGAGTATGACAAGTTCATGGATGCCTGGGGCAAGGCCAACCAGGCCTCAAGCAACAAGACGGTGCTTGAACTCTACAACAAGATCCGGAAGATCAAGGGCACCTACGTCCTGCGCGAATTGCGCATGAAGCCCTAATCGATCCTGACAAATTGAAAGAGGGCGGGGCGTAACGCTCCGCCCTTTTCGCATGCGGGTCAGGGCTGGTCCTTGCCGCGGTAACCGCGCGCGGCGACGATCGTCTCCCGCGCAAACAAAAGCAGCCCGGTGATCAGCAAGATCATCGTGCCGATCCACGCGATGGCCGTCAGCGTACCGATCTGCGGCCTGATGAAAGCGCTGACGAACAACAACGCCACCACCACACAAATCGTCAGACCGGCGCCGGTGCTGAACATGACGGCGCGCTGGGCCAGCTTGCGCCGATGGCGCAGCCACTCGAGCTCGCGCTCTTCGCGCGCCGTGTGCTCTTGCTCCATCCGATGTTCGAGCCGTTCGATCCGGTCGGCGACCCAGATCAGCCGCGTCATCATGACATTCATGATCGCGCCGATCGCTGCCAGCAGGAACACCGGGGCCAGGCTCAGCCGCACGATCTCCTGCACCCGCAGCGTGCTGGAGGTCCGTTCCAGCAGTTCGGTCGCGAGATTGGCGTTGGAGGCGAGCAGGTCGAGCATCGTCAGTCGTTCTTGAACGGGTTCTTCGGGCTTTTCAGCGTCACGCGCACCGGCACCGCATCGAAACCGAGCGACTTGCGGATGCCGTTGATGAGATAGCGTTCATAGCTGGTCGGCAGCATGTCGAGCCGGCTCCCGAACACCACGAAGCGCGGCGGACGCGTACCGACCTGCGTGATATAGCGTAGCTTGATCCTTTTGCCCTTGGGCGCGGGCGGCGGGTTCGCTTCCAGCGCATCGTCGAACCAGCGGTTGAGCGCCGCGGTGGGTACACGCCGGCTCCAGCTTTCGCGGATTTCGAAGGCGGCGCGCAACATGTCGTCGAGACCTTTGCCGGTCTTGGCGCTGACGGCAAACAGCGGGAGCCCGCGAACCTGCGCCAGCCCTTCATCAAGCGCGTGGCGGATGCCGTTGAACAGTTTGGAGGGATCGTCGGTGCCGACCGTGCCGGCAATGTCCCACTTGTTGATTGCCACCATCAGTGCGCGGCCCTCTTCCAGCACCATGCTGGCAATCTTCAGGTCCTGATGCTCGAGGCCCTGGGTGGCATCGAGCAGCAGCACCACCACTTCGGCAAAATCGACCGCGCGGCGCGCGTCGGCGACGCTGAGCTTTTCCAGCTTCTCCACCACATTGCGCTTCTTGCGCATGCCCGCGGTGTCGATCAGGCGGATGTCGCGTGTCTCGCCGGTCTTGGGATCGGTCCATTGCCAGTCGACCGCAATCGAATCGCGGGTGATCCCGGCCTCGGGGCCCGTCAGCAGCCGGTCTTCGCCTAGCAAGCGGTTGATCAGAGTCGATTTGCCCGCATTGGGGCGCCCCACGATGGCGAGCTTGAGCGGGCCGGAAACGGCGTCTCCCTCTTCGCTTGCGGCGAATTCGGCGGCTGCTTCCGCAGCGTCAGCCTTGGCGCCGATCAGCGGCCAGAGCGCGCCAAAGAGGTCAGCCACACCTTCACCGTGCTCGGCCGACAGCGCAATCGGATCGCCCAGGCCCAGCGAATAGCTTTCCAGCACGCCCGCCTCGCCGGCGCGCCCTTCGGCCTTGTTGGCGACCAAAACCACCGGCACCTGCTGCTCGCGCAGCCAGCGCGCGATTTCTTCATCGAGCGGGGTCAGTCCGGCCCGGGCATCGATCACGAACAGCGCCGCGTCCGCCCCTTCCAGGCTGACCTCGGTCTGCTTGCGCATCCGCCCCGGCAGGGTTTCGGGATCCTCGTCCTCCCAACCCGCGGTATCGACCACGGTGAATTGCATGCCGGCGATTTCGGCATCGCCCATGCGCCGGTCACGCGTTACGCCCGGCTGGTCATCGACCAGCGCGAGTTTCTTGCCCACCAGCCGGTTGAACAGCGTGGACTTGCCGACATTGGGCCGGCCGATGATGATGACCTGCGGTTTCATGTGTGACTGCAAGTGGCGCTTAACCTGCCACTTGGCAAGCCATGCACAGGATCAGCCCAGCTTCGCGACCGGCGGATTTTCGCCCAGGTCTTCGTACCAGGCTTCGACGGGGCCGGTCAGCTTGATCGTTAGCGGCTGGCCCTTGCGGTCCATCGTCTTGCCGGCCTGCACGCGCACCCAGCCTTCGGAAATGCAATATTCCTCGATGTCGGTGCGCACGCGGTCCTTGAAGCGGATGCCAACGCCGCGTTGCAGCTTTTCGGCATCGAAATACTCGCTGCGCGGGTTGACCGACATGCGGTCGGGCGGGGTGTCCTGGGATGTCTGTTCGCTCATGGGCGGGCGCATTAGTCGCCTCAATGGCAGATCACAAGCCGGTTACGCTTGCCCTTTTGCGCACGCCACACTAATGGCGCTCCCCTACACGCGTAGCGGCTTGCCGTGCGCGCGGCTTCGTTCGGGCTAGCGGGCGTGGCGGAATTGGTAGACGCGCTGGTTTTAGGTACCAGTATCGTAAGATGTGGGGGTTCGAGTCCCTTCGCCCGCACCAATTCGCTCGAACGTGGCCCAAGATATCGCAAGACCATAGCGAAATTGTTGAAAAGGCTTCAGTTTTAGTCCCATGCAGATCAATGAAACCGTAAACAAGGGCCTCAAGCGCGCCTACCAGATCACTATCGGCGCGAAGGATATCGCCGCCCGGATCGAGGCCGAGGTCAAGAAGATCGCGCCGCAGGTGAAAATGCCCGGCTTCCGCCCGGGCAAGGTTCCGGCGAATCTCGTCAAGAAGATGCATGGCGAACAGCTGCATGCGCAGACCGTGAACGACGTGATCCGCGAATCGGTCGACAAGCTGATGAAGGACAAGGAGCTGCGCCCCGCGATGCAGCCCAAGATCGATCTTGGCGCCGGCTATGAAGAAGGCAAGGACGCTGAACTTTCGGTCGAGCTGGAAGTGCTGCCCAGCATCGAAGCACCGTCAACCGACGGGCTGAAGCTGGAAAAGCTGGTAGTGCCGGTATCCGACGAAGCCGTCGACGAGGCGCTGCAGGGCATCGCCGGCCAGCAGAAAAGCTACAAGGACGCCCCGAAGACGAAGAAAGCCGCTGAAGGCGACCAGCTGATCATCGACTTCGTCGGCAAGCTGAATGGCGAGGAATTCGAAGGCGGCAAGGCAGAAGACACGCCGCTGGTGATCGGTTCAGGCCAGTTCATCCCCGGTTTCGAAGAGCAGCTGGTGGGCGCCAAGACGGGCGATGCCAAGACCATCAAGGTCACCTTCCCGGCAGATTACGCGGCTGAAAACCTCAAGGGGCAGGAAGCCGAATTCGACATCACCGTGAAGCAGGTGAAGATCGAAACCGAAACCAAGGTGGACGAGGAATTCGCCAAGTCGCTCGGCCTCGAAGGGCTGGAGCAGCTCAAGGGCCTGATCCGCGGGCAGCTGGAACAGCAGACCGCCGGGCTCACCCGCACGCAGATGAAGCGCCAGCTGCTTGACCTGCTGGCTGCCGGACACGACTTCGAAGTGCCGGAAGGCATGGTCAACGCCGAATTCGAACAGATCTGGTCCCAGTTGCAGCAGGAAGCCGCGCGCGAGGATGATCCTGCCGCGGCGCTGAAGGAAATCGAAGCCGAGAAGGACGATTACCGCAACATCGCCGAGCGCCGCGTGCGCCTCGGTCTGTTGCTCTCCGAAATCGGCCAGGCCAATGGCGTGGAAGTGACGGCGCAGGAAATGAGCATGCTGATCCAGCAGGCGGCACAGCAGTATCGCCCTGAAGATCGCCAGCGCTTCATCGACTATGTCCGGCAAGAGCCGATGGCAGCCGCCCAGCTGCGCGCGCCGCTCTACGAAGACAAGGTGGTCGACTTCCTGTTCGACAAGGCCGAAGTCACGACCCGTGAAGTGACGCAGGAAGAGCTGGAAGCTGCGATCGAAGCGGAAGAAAGCGCTCCAGCAAAGCCTGCTCCGAAGAAGAAGGCCCCGGCCAAGAAGGAAGCTCCCAAGAAGGAAGCTTCCAAGGAAGAAAAGCCTGCCGCCAAGAAAGCTCCGGCCAAAAAGGCCGAGCCGAAAAAGGCCGAGGCAAAGCCAGCTGCCGATAAGAAGCCTGCAGCCAAGAAGGCACCGGCCAAGAAGGCAGCGGCGAAGAAGTGATCAGCCAGGGGTTGGCGGTTATTCCGCCGGGCTCCACGGCTTGAACGAGGGCGCGGGCAGCTTGGCTGTTCGCGCCCTTTCGTATTCGGCGCCAGCTTTCAGCACCGCGTGGTCCTGCCACTTCCCGGCAAAGATGCTGAGGCCGACGGGCAGCCCCTCGACCGCGCCCATCGGCACCGTCAGGTGCGGATAGCCAGCGATCGCCGGGAGTGAACCCGCGCCGATCCCGCCGCCATAATTGTCGCCATTGACGAGATCGGTCGACCATGCCGGGCCGGTGGTCGGGGCCACCAGGAATTGTACGTCATGCTCGGCCATCAGCCGGTCTATGCCGTCTTCGCGCGTAGCCTTGAGGTTCGTTTCCAGCGCTTCTCGATAGGCGGCCGCATCGGTCGTCTTCAGCGCCTGCTCAAACAGGTCCTGCCCGAACCATCGCATTTCCTCAGCGGCATGCGCGCGGTTGAATGTGACGAGATCGGCGAGCGTATCGGGCATGGCAGGGTCCGCAAGCGTGCCGAGATAGGCGTTCATGTCGCGCTGCAATTCGAACAGCAGCACTGTAAGCGATCGGCCCCAGAAACCCTCTGGCCAGTCATATTTCACATCGACCAGCACCGCGCCTGCCGCTTCGAGATCGCTTAGCGCCTGTTCGAACCGCGCGGTCACGCCAGCGCGGCTGCCAATCTGGTTTCGCATGACGCCGATCCGCACGCCCTTGAGCGAGTAATCGGCAAGGCCCTCGGTAAAGTCACCGCGATATTTGTCCGCATCTGCAGTGGCTGGATCGGCCGGATCGCTACCTGCCATTGCGCTGAGCAGGAGCGCTGCGTCGTAAACGCTTTGCGTCATCGGCCCGGCCGTGTCCTGGGTCGCGCTGATCGGCACCACATGGGTGCGGCTGACCATGCCCACGGTGGGCTTGAAGCCGACGATCCCGTTCACGCTGGCAGGGCAAGTGATCGAGCCGTTTGTTTCCGTGCCGATTGCCGCCCAGGCAAAGCCTGCGGCCACCGCCGCCCCGCTGCCCGAGGATGATCCGCAGGCATTGCGGTCGGTGGCATGCGGATTGCGCGTCAGGCCGCCCACCGCGCTCCATCCGCTGGTCGAATTGTTGTCGCGGATATTGGCCCATTCTGAAAGATTGGTCTTGCCCAGGATCACGCCCCCGTTGGCCCGGATATTGGCGATGAGCGGCGCATCGCGCCCAGTTCCGTTGCCCGCCAGCGCTATCGAGCCAGCAGTGGTGGGCCATTCGAAGGTTTCGATATTGTCCTTTACCAGAACGGTCCGCCCGTCCAGCGGCATGCCTGCCTCGCTCGCCTCATTGGCGTAATTTGGCGCTTCCGGCTCGAACACGATCACCGCATTGAGCATGGGGCCTGCATCATCGAGTGACGCAATTCGCTCGAGCTGTTGTTCGGCGTTGGTAGCAGCATCCTGGTGATCGTCTGCCAGAGCAGGAAACGCGAGCAAGGAGAAAGCCAGCACGGCGAGGGAGGTTTGTCTCATTGAATGCACACTGCCATCATCCTGTCCGGATGCAAGCTTCCACATCGAAATCGGACGCTGAGGGTTAATGCCCTTGAACATCGCGGCGTGGCGTCCGAAATAGGCGCTCAACGCAAAGCACAAGGAAGATTTCATGATCGATCTGTTCGGCACCGACGGTTACGCCAGCCAGGGCCAGTTCACCCGTGACCCGGTAACCGGCGCGCTGGTGCCGGTGGTGGTCGAGCAGACCAGCCGCGGCGAGCGCAGCTTCGATATCTTCAGCCGCCTGCTGCGCGAACGGATCGTGTTCGTCACTGGCCAGGTTGAGGACAATATGGCGTCGCTGATCGTCGCCCAGTTGTTGTTCCTCGAGAGCGAAAACCCGTCGAAGCCGATCAGCATGTACATCAATTCGCCGGGCGGCGTGGTGACCGCCGGCATGGCGATCCATGACACCATGCAATACATCAAGCCGCGCGTGTCGACCGTATGCGTCGGCCAGGCTGCCTCGATGGGCAGCTTCCTGCTGGCAGCGGGCGAGCCAGGCATGCGGATCGCGCTGCCCAATGCGCGGATCATGGTCCACCAGCCTTCGGGCGGGGCGCGCGGCATGGCCTCCGATATCGAGATCCAGGCGCGCGAAATCCTGCGCATCCGCAAGCGGATGAACGATCTCTATGTCAAATATACCGGCAAGAGCCTGACCGATATCGAGAATGCGATGGACCGTGATACCTTCCTTGAAGCTGAGGAAGCGCTGAAATTCGGCCTGATCGACAAGGTCTTCGAGTCCCGCCCGGAATCGGAAGAAACCGGTGACGAGAGCGGCTCGGGCGGCGCGCCCGAGTAAGGATTTGCGCGGGTTTTCGCCCCTTGGCGGGACATTAAGGGCACGTAAACCGCGATATTCAGCGGAATCGCCAGGCCGGTTTGCGAAAAGCGCGCGCTATAGGTTGATTCAGGATTATGCGGCTATACAGTCGCCGAATCCCCATGATTTGGGGATTTGGGAAGTTTAGGAAATGACCAAATTGAGCGGAACTGACAGCAAGAGCACCCTGTATTGCAGCTTCTGCGGCAAATCGCAGCACGAAGTGCGCAAGCTGATTGCCGGGCCTACCGTGTTCATCTGCGATGAGTGCGTCGAGCTGTGCAACGACATCATCCGCGAGGAAACCAAGGCAGGGATCGCCGGCCGCAAGGAAGGCGAAGTCCCCACGCCCAAGGACATTTTCGAAACGCTCAACGATTATGTGATCGGGCAGGACCGTGCCAAGCGCGTGCTCTCGGTTGCGGTGCACAACCATTACAAGCGGCTGAAGCACAGCGGCAAGGGCAACGATGTCGAGCTTGCCAAGTCGAACATCCTGCTGGTCGGCCCGACCGGCTCGGGCAAGACGCTGCTGGCGCAAACGCTGGCACGCACATTCGATGTGCCCTTCACCATGGCCGACGCAACCACGCTGACTGAAGCGGGTTATGTCGGTGAAGACGTTGAAAACATCATTTTGAAGCTGCTGCAGGCGTCCGACTACAATGTCGAGAAGGCGCAGCAGGGCATCGTCTACATTGACGAGATCGACAAGATCACCCGCAAGGCGGAAAACCCCTCGATCACGCGCGACGTTTCGGGCGAGGGTGTGCAGCAGGCGCTCTTGAAGCTGATGGAAGGTACCACCGCCTCCGTCCCGCCGCAGGGTGGCCGCAAGCATCCGCAGCAGGAATTCCTGCAGGTCGACACCACCAACATCCTGTTCATCTGCGGCGGTGCCTTTGCCGGCCTCGACAAGATCATTGCCGACCGCTTGCAGAAGCGTTCGATCGGCTTCGGTGCCAACGTCGCCGATCCGGACAAGCGCCGCATCGGCGAGCTGCTGGAAAAGAGCGAGCCGGAAGATCTGCTGAAGTTCGGCCTGATTCCCGAATTCGTCGGCCGCCTGCCGGTGATCGCCACGCTGCATGACCTTGATGTCGATGCGCTGGTCACGATCCTGCAGGAGCCGAAGAACGCACTGGTCAAGCAGTACCGCAAGCTGTTCGAGCTTGAGGACGTCGAGCTGACGTTCACCGACGAAGCACTGCGGGCGATTGCGGAGCGCGCGATACTGCGCAAGACCGGCGCACGCGGCCTGCGTTCGATCGTTGAGGGCTTGTTGCTCGACACGATGTTCGACCTGCCCGACATGGACGGTGTAACCGAGATCGTGATCGACAAGGATGTGGTCGAAGGCCGCAAGGATCCGGTCCGCGTGCTCTCCGGCGACGCCAAGAAGGGCAAGAAGGACGAGGCGGCCTGACTATGGAAGGCCAGGGCTTAGGCCTTGGCGCCATGGTATTTGCCGCGCTTTCGATCGTGGCCCTGATTTGGTCAGGCTGGTGGACGAACCGGCGGTATTCCTGCTTCGACCGTATTCCCGGTCATTACGATTTCAAAGGGCGCGCCACCCGGCTTGATCCGCGACGTCAGATGGCCTGGCTGCTGCCAGTGCTCTTTTCGCTGTTGATCGCTGGGTACGGCACCCTGTTTCATCTCGTGCCTGCGGAACTGCAAAACGGCGATCCATCGGTCGGAATGGTTCTGGTATGCCTCGTGTTTCTTGCCGCTCAGGGTCTGGTCCTCTGGCTCCTGGCACGCTGGGCACAGGCGCAAAGGGGCGACACCTGAGCTTTCAGCAAACGATCAAGGCGTAATGCCGTATTTGCCCAATTCGGTGATCGCGCGCTGCGAACCTTCATCGTACCGCCGCCACTTCTCGAGGCTGCTGGTATAGATTGGCGAGCGCACCTGTACTGAGCTGGCAGTCGCCACCGGCTGGGCATTTTCGTGGAAGCGCATGCAGGCATCGTCCCATTCCAATCCGCAGAATTGCAGCAGCCGCTCGGTCTGTCCGCGCTGGTCGGCAATCACGTCTTCATAGCGGATCGGCAGGAAGCGCCCGGTTGGCAGAGTTTGCGCATAGGCATCGGCCATACGCTCGAACTGCGCCACGAAATGCGCCGTGTCGCCGAAATCATAGGCATAGCTGTAATAGCTGAATCCTGTCGCGAACAGCTGGCGGTAATTGGCGAACAGCACATCGAACGGGGACCGGCGCAAGCAGATCACCCGCGCCCCCCGCAGCGCACGCAGGATCGCCGGCACAAAGAATGCGTTGAACGGCATCTTGTCGATAAAGCGCGGCGCATCGCCGCCGAGGGCGGCGGCCCGTTCCAGATAAGCGCGGCCAACCGCGCCGATGTCGGCGTCGGTTGCGGCATCGATCAGCGCAGCTTCCAGCACCAGCGGGCCGGGGGTGCGCAGGTGCTGCTTCAAAAGGATCGCGAAGTCGGACAATTCGCCGAGCGACCGTACCTTTGGATGCGACGACAGTATGCGTTCGACCAGCGTCGTCCCGCTGCGCGGCATGCCGACGATGAACAGCGGCCGCTCGTCACCTTCCGGCTTAGGTGCGATCAAAGCCTCCCGTGCCGAAGTGATCGCGGCATCGGCGATAGCCTCGGCGGATGAGCGATCATGGCGGACGGCAGCGCGTTTCGCCTGCTTGGCGCGGTCGAGCCAGGCAAGCGACGCATCCCACTCTTCCTTGTCTTCACCCAGGCGGGCAAGAGCATGGCCGACCGTCAGCCGGGCATCGGGATCGCGCTCTTGCTGAAACAATGCTTCAAGACGGTCCTGCCAGTCTTCGTCAGGCTGCTTTGCCAGTTGGGCAAGCGCCAGCCAGCCCTTGGCGTGGTCAGGCTTCAGTTCGATCAGCGTCCGGAATTGCTGTTCTGCCCGCGTCAGGTCGCCTGAGAACTGCAGCGCCACCGCAAGGTTGTAACGCATGTCCGGGTTGGCTGGTTCGCCCGCCGCGGCCGTTTCGAACGGGGCCACAGCCTGTTCGTGCCAGCCGCCGCGCGAGAGCACCACGCCCAGCTGGTTGGCGATCTGCGGATCGTCGGTTCCGATTTGCAGCGCAGCGATCGCCCGTTCGCGGGCCCGCTCCTGATCCTGCATGAGCAGTGCGACCCGCGCCTCCAGTACCGCAAGCCAGCAGCTGTCATGCCCTGTATCGCGGAGCAAATGGCATAGCTTGACTGCGCCCGGTGCATTGCCATGCTCGATGGCGATCGCCGCCATCACCAGCACTGCCTCATGCGCCTGCGGATTGACCCGCAGGGCCTGCTGCGCCGCCGCGTGCGCCTCGCGCATCTGGCCCGAAAACAGTTGTTTTCGAGCATCATCTAGCAGGGTTTCGAGCGAAACTATCGATTGTCTCCGGTCCTCTGGTTGACAAGGCGTAACGCGCTTGTCACCAAATGCCTATGTTGCGTTGCAACATCGGGGCTGAATCCTGATAAAATATTGCTGAGGGATCGTAATCCATGAAACTCACTCAAACAAACCCAACTTTGCGTGCCATGCTGCTTGGCAGCACGATCATCGCCGCCGCACAGGCAGCCCCTGCTTTTGCGCAGTCGAATGCTGGTGCAAGCGACGCCTCCGATGACAATGTCATTATCGTGACCGCCACGCGCCGCGCTGAATCGGTGCAGGATATCCCGCTCAACATTGCGGCTGTCGGCTCTGAGCAGATTGAAGAGCAGGGCCTGACCGAGCTGTCTGACCTTCTGCCTTTCGTTCCCGGGATCAATATCGTCGACCGCGGCGGACGCCAGGGCAACCCGATCATCGTGCGCGGCCTGAACGTCGACGCAATCGGATCGGGTGACGGCAACAACAACGGCGGCGGTACGGTTGCCACCTATCTTGGCGAAATTCCGGTGTTCGTGGACCTCAAGCTGAATGACCTTGAGCGGGTCGAAGTGCTGCTTGGCCCGCAGGGGGACGCTGTACGGCGCAGGCACGCTTGGCGGCGCCATTCGCTACATCCCTCGCAAGCCCCAGTTCGGCGAAACGAGCGTCCAGGTGCGCGCGGAAGGTTCGAAGTACTCGAAGGCCTCAAGCCTCAGCCATGAGGTCGGCACCACGATCAACTTCGGCATCTCCGATACCTTCGCGATCCGCGGCTCGCTCGACTGGTCGAACGATTCGGGCTTCATCGATTACGTCAATGTCGTTGACCAGATCGGCGTGACCAATCCTGACACCGCTGAAGGCCTGAACCGGGTCAAGGACGCCGACGGCGAAGAAACGATTTCCGGCCGCATCGCCGCCCGGTGGGAGCCTGCTCCCTGGTTCGACGCCACGCTGACCTATTACTATCAGGAAGCCGATATCGAAGGGCGCCGCGTGTCGCACTATCGCGATATCGTGCCGGGTCTGCTTGATGGCACGCCCAGCGTCGGCCGCTATGAAAACGCGTTCCGCGTGCGTGAACCGAACAAGATCACCAACGATCTGATCGCGCTGGAAATGGTCGCAGATCTCGGCTTTGCCGAATTGACTTCAGCCACCGGCTGGAGCACCTTCAAGGACGATGGCCAGCGCGATCAAACGACGTTGCTGATCACGCTCGAATACAGCTATGAACTGTTCCCTGCTTTCACCGCCTTCACGCGCGAAGTGGGCCGGGAAGAACGGATCAACCAGGAACTGCGCCTTGTTTCCAAGAATGACGGGCCGTTCAACTGGATCGTCGGGGGGTATTACAACCGGTTCGACCTGGCTGCATCTTCGTCCGAGTTCGTGCCGAACTATGTTCCTTACGTGAACCAGCCCGCGCTGGACTTCGGTCTGACCGATCGGCCGGATGCGTTGGAATATTTCTCGACCGATCGCGAGCGCCTGGTCGAACTGGCTGCATTTGGTGAGGTCAGCTACAAGTTCTTCGACCAGCTGACACTGACGGTTGGCGGGCGCTATTACGATTATAGCCTGAAGGCCGCGTCCTCGGTGGATTTCCCGCTTTTTGAACCGCTCAGCTATGCGCCGCAGACCCTGAACGAGATTGAGCAGAATCCGTTTGATCCAGCCCTTGCCCAGTCGGACAACGGCTTCCTCTACAAGTTCAACCTGTCATGGGAAGCGTCCGACGACTTGCTGCTTTATGCCACGGTCAGCGAAGGTTACCGTATCGGCGGGGTAAACGGCGTTGGCGAATGCGACGCCTATGATCCGAACGCTACGCAGGGCGCCTGTGCCCTGGCACCGGGCCAGCAGTTTGGCCCGAACCCGGGCGATATCTCGATCCGCGACGAGCGCCAATATACGCCTGACCAGACCCGCAACTATGAAATCGGCTTCAAGTCGACATTGCTGGAAGGTGACCTGACGTTCAACGGCGCTTTGTATTACATCGACTGGATTGATCCGCAGCTGGGTTCGTCCACGGTCAACGCCAACATCCCGATCACGGTGAATGGCGGCGGTGCCGAATCCAAAGGGGTTGAATTTTCAGCCAATTGGCGGGCGAGCGACCGGCTGCAAATTCGCGGCAATTTCAGCTACGTCGATTCGCAGCTGACCACGCTTACGCCGGACCTTATCCGCACCATCACCCCTCCGGGATTTGCTTCGGATTTCGAAGACGGTGAGGATGGGGACCGCCTGCCCGGCTCGCCCAAGACCCAGTTCTCGATCTTTGGCGCCTATGACTATCCGCTGGCGAATGGCGATAGCGTGGTGTTCAACGCCAGCTATTCCTATCAGGGCAACGTACTCACTCGTGCCGGCGGCCGCGGTAACGGGCTCACGCTTGCCAGTTATGGCATTGCCAATGCGGCGGTGACCTATGAGGCAGAGCGGTGGTCTGCGACGCTGTTTGTCGACAATGTGTTTGACAAGTTTGCGGAAACGGGCGCGATCGGTACCGAGCTGGTCAGCCAGATCGTGAGCGATTTTGACGGCGGGGATGTTTACTCCCGTGGCTTCTCGACCCACATCCTGCCGCCGCGCCAGATCGGCCTGCGTATGAAGTTCAACTTCGGCGGATAAGCTTCGCCGCATTCGGGAAAAGGAAACCCCGCCCGGCTGGAGGAAGCCGGGCGGGGTTTTGTTTGCGCCGCTGCGCGGGTGAGGGGGGAAGCCGCAGCAGCAGCGCAGGAGTGATCGACGGCTTAAGCCGGCAGGAACACGCCGTCGGTTACATGGATCACGCCATTGGAAACCTTGACGTCGGTTTGCGTTACGGTCGACTTCCCGCCCTTGGCATCGGTGATCACGACCTTGCCGTTGACCAGCCGTGCGGTCAGTTGCTGGCCGGCAATCGTATCGATTTTCGCCATGCCGCCGCCCGCGTTGATCAGCCCGATCACGTCTGAAGCGGTCACATTCCCCGGTACCGCGTGATAGGTAAGGATCTTTGTAAGCGTGGCCTTGTTTTCAGGCTTTACCAGCGTCTCGACCGTGCCAGCCGGCAGTTTGCCAAAGGCGGCATCGGTCGGCGCGAAAACCGTGAAAGGTCCAGGGCCCGACAAGGTTTCTACCAGGCCTGCAGCCTGCACCGCGGCCACCAGCGTGTTGTGGACGCCGGTTCCTTGCGCGGCCGACACGATATTCGGCTGCGCCTTGGCGGCCTTGTGATTGTGGGCCGCGACCGGGAAAGCGGTGGTGGCAGCCAGCGCGGTGGTGGCCGCAATCGCGGCGAAGGCGGCGGCTTTGAGCTTGTTTGAACTACGCATCAATAATCTCCTTTGGTGCCAAGCCCCGTCCTGCTTGCACAAGGAGTTACGGCATCGGTCTGCCCGCGGATGCACCGGCACGGAAAATTATTTCAGATCAGGCGCAAATTGCCCTCGGCCACGACCGGGCCGGCATCGCGATCGGGCGGCTTCCCGCCCAGCGGCTCGCGGGTCAGCAGCAGCTGGGCCCCGTCGGCCATATTGCGGGTCACTTCGGCGGGCAGGGCAACCCGGCGTTCTTCGCCCGGTACAACCACCCCCAGCGATTGGAGCGCACTGCCGTCGCCGGGCACCAGCCACAGCTCGTGATCGTGCACGCCATCAGCGCTGAGCCCGCTGGCCGAGACCAGCATCTCTTGCGAGCCTGGGAGGTAGGTCACGCCCAGCCGCAACGGCGTGTCGGCGATGGGGATCGAGGCGACCAGCGGAGCGGATGCCAGCTGCGCGGCTGGCGCAGGGCCGGGTGCAGTGGTGGACGGTGTGAAAGCCAGCCATGCCAGCGCTACGGCGGCGGCGGCGGAAGAAATTCCGGCGGCCCATTTCCAGCGCGTCAGCTGGCGGCTTAGTTCAACCACATTGCTGCCCTGCGGTGCGATATCGCGAGCCTCTATCTCCGCATTGATCCGCCGCCACACATCTGCCGAAGGTTCCGCGCCTGCAACTTCGTCCAGCAGCGGCGCCAGCCGGCCTTCCCAAACCGCCACCTTCGCTGCGAATTCGGGATCGCGCGCCAGCCGGCCGCGCGCAGCGAGCAACTCCTCGCCTTCGAGCAGGCCAAGCGCAAATTCGGCCGCCAGCAGCTCGTCGCCGCTCAATTCGTCGAGGCGTGGATCCTGCGTCATTCGCCCGCCTCCAGGCATATCTTGAGTTTTGCCAGCCCGCGCCGGATCCAGCTCTTCATCGTGCCCAGCGGCACGCCTTGCGCCTCCGCCAGTTCGGCGTAGGTCTGCCCGCCGAAGTAAGCCGCGCGGATATTGCCGCGCTGGTTCGTCTCGAGCCTATCAAGGCAGGTGTGGACGCGGGCCTGTCGTTCGGCATCGATCAGCAGGCTGTCAGCCAACGGAGCCGTATCAGCCAGGCCAAAAGCCTCGTCCAATTCCACTGCGCCTTGCCGCACCTTGCCGCTGCGCAGGCGATCAACTGCCCGATTGCGCGCGAAGGTGGCGAGCCAGCTGATCGGGCTGGCCCGCTGCGGGTCATAGCGGTCGGCCCGCTGCCACAGATTGACGTAGACGTCCTGCAATGCGTCCTCGGCTTCCTTCCTGTCGCCCAAGATACGGTAGCAGATCCCGAATAGCTTCACTCGGGTCATCCGGTAAACCTGTTCCAGCGCGTCGCGCTCGCCCGCAGCCAGCCGCGCCATGGCGGACTTCAGCTGCTCGCGCGCTTCGCTGGCGGCGTCAGTCATCAGCAGCACCCCGGTGCGGCGCAGTCACGCGTGGTTTCTACCTGCAGCGTGACATGGCGGATGCCGTGATTGTGCTCGAGGCCATGCGCGACCTCGCGCAGGAAGGCGTCGCCCGGATGCCCGGCAGGCATTACCAGATGTGCGGTAAGTGCCGTCTCCGTGGTCGACATCGGCCAGATATGTAGATCGTGCACTGCTTCGACGCCTGCCTGGCCAAGCAGTTGCGCGCGCACCGCCGCCTCGTCGATCCCATCAGGTACGGCGTGGAGCCCCAGCTTGATGCTGTCTTTCGCCAGCCCCCATGTGCCCCATGCGATCACCACCACGATCAGCAGGCTGGTAACCGGGTCGATCCACAACTGGCCGGTCAGCAGGATCGCGACGCCTGCCACCACCACGCCCACAGAAACCAGCGCATCGGCGGCCATGTGCAGGAAGGCGCCGCGAATATTGAGGTCATGCTTTCGGCCGCGCAGGAACATCAGCGCGGTGGCGGTATTGATGGCGATCCCGATACCCGCGACCACTACCATCGTCATGCCCTGCACCGGCGCGGGATCGATCAGCCGGTTGATCGTTTCGAACAGGATCGCCCCGATCGCAATCGCAAGCAGCATGGCATTGGCCAGCGCGGCCAGGATGGTCGAGCTCTTGAAGCCATAGGTGAAGCGCGGCGATGCGGGCTTCTGCGCGGCAATGCTGGCCGCCCATGCCAGCAGCAGCGCCAGCACGTCGGACAGATTATGCCCGGCATCGGCCACCAGCGCCATCGACCCGGACAGGAAGCCATAGGTCGCCTCGACCACAACAAAGACGCTGTTGAGCACCACACCGACCAGGAACGCGCGCCCGAAATCGGCCGGTGCATGGTGATGCGCATGATGGTGATCATGGCTGTGGCCGTGTCCGGCGCGGTGGCTATGTGCGTGACCCGCTCCCATTGCGGTCACTCATAGACGCAGGAATCGAGCCCGTCACGCCTCACCACACCCATACGGGCGGCGATCATGTTGCCGTAACGCCTTGTGAAACCGCTCGGATTGACGACCGGGCGCTGCTTGGGCAGCGGCAGGGCGGCGGCCATGCGCGCGGCTTCAGTGCGGGTCAGGCGCGCCGCGGAATGCCCGAAATAGCGCTGCGCGCCCGCTTCCGCGCCGTAAGTGGCAATGCCGGTTTCCGCGACGTTGAGATAGACTTCCATGATCCGGCGCTTGCCCCAGACCTGCTCGATCAGGAACGCGAACCACGCCTCCAGACCTTTGCGGAAATAGCCGCCGCCCTGCCACAGGAACACATTCTTGGCGGTCTGCTGGGTGATGGTGGAGCCTCCCCGGATGCGCCCGCCCTGGGCGTTGCGCGCGGCCGCCTTGGCAATTGCTTCGGCATCAAAGCCGTTATGGCTACAGAACTTGCCGTCTTCGGCGGCGATCACGGCTGACACGAGGTTGCGATCGATATTGTCGAGCGATTCCCAATCCTTGGTCAGGCCGTTTTCCCACACCTTGCCGTCCAGAATCATCGTGGCGGTGATCGGCACCGGTACCCATTTGTAGATCAGGACCAGCGCCAGGCTCAGGCCGATGAACCACAGGATTGCCTTGCCCAGCCAGCGGGCGAGTGTGCGCGGGATATTGCGTGCGGCAGCGGCCATGGGCTTGCGCTTAATGGCGGCGCGGGGTTTGCGCAATTGCGATGCTTGCGCCTTTCCAGAGAAGCTGCTTGGAAAGCCGTGAACGAGAATAAACGGGGAGAGACTCGATGAATGCGATAAGCAAGGCAGTGCTGGCGGCAGCGCTTTGTTCCACGGCGTGGATGGCAAGCCCGGCCATGGCAGCACCGGATGCGATCGCACAGGCAGTAGAAGCCGATTACGAGGCCTATCTCGACGATCTGTTCCTGCATTTCCATCGCAATCCCGAATTGTCCTTCCTTGAAACCAGGACGGCGGCGCGCATGGCAGCAGAATTGCGCGCTGCCGGGCTTGAAGTGACCGAGGGCGTCGGCGGCACCGGCGTGGTGGGCATGTTGCGCAATGGCGAAGGGCCGCTGATCCTGCTGCGCGCCGATATGGACGGGCTGCCAGTGCCAGAGAAGTCCGGCCTGGAATATGCCTCGACTGCCCGGCAGGTGGGTCAGGACGGGGTCGAATATCCGGTGATGCACGCCTGCGGGCACGATACCCATATCACCTCCATGGTGGGTACCGCGCGGCGGCTGGTGGCCATGAAAGACCAGTGGCGCGGCACGCTGATGTTCGTGGTCCAGCCCGCCGAAGAACGCGTCGGCGGGGCCAAGGCGATGATCGAGGACGAGCTTTATGAGCGCTTCGGCAAGCCCGATTATGCGCTGGCTTTCCATGTCTCCTCGGTCCTCCCCACCGGAATGGTCTCGGCATCCGAAGGGATCCAGTATTCGAGCGCGGATTCGGTCGATATCGTGGTGCCGGGCATCGGCGCGCATGGCGCCAGCCCGCACGCTGGGCGCGATCCAGTCTACATCGGCTCGCAAATCGTCACCGCGCTGCAATCGATCGTGAGCCGCGAAACCATGCCGCTCGATCCGGTGGTAATCACGGTCGGCTCGTTCCATTCGGGCACCAAGCACAACATCATTTCCGACCGCGCGGATTTGCAGCTGACCGTGCGCGCCAATGACGAAAAGGTGCGCGCCGCCACGCTCGCCGCGATCGAAGCGGGTTGCGGTCAATGTCGGGCGCGCGCACGGCCTGCCGGAAGACATGTTGCCGCGCGTGACCGTGAGTGAAGGCACGTCCGTGACTTACAACGACCCGGCGCTGGCGCGGCGGCTCAATGGCGTCATGAAGGCAACCTTTGGCGAGGCGGCCGTGCCGCCCTTCCAGCAACTGGGTATGGGGGCGGAAGATTTTGCTTTCTTCGTGGCAGAAGATCTGGGCGTGCCGGGATACTATTTCGCGGTCGGCGGAACGCCGCAAGCCGCGTTCGATGCCGCTGCCAATGGCGGCCCGCCCGTGCCCTCGCACCACTCGCCGCTGTTCAAGATCGCGCCGAAGGAATCGATCACCGTTGGCACGCGCGCGATGATCGCTGCGGTGCTGGACCTCGCCAAGCCAGAGTAGGCCATAGAAGAATCCGCTTCGCCGACTCGTTCCGTTGGGCGTATAGCTTGCGGTAGGGTCGCGAGACTGGAGACTTTCGATGCCGCAATTCGTGATCGAACGTGACATGCCTGGCGCAGGATCGCTGTCGCCAGATGAGCTAAGAGGCGCTTCGCAACAATCCTGCAGCGTGCTGCGCGATATGGGCCCGGCGATCCAGTGGGTCCATTCCTACGTCACCGATGACAAGATCTACTGCATCTATCGCGCAGATGACGCCGAACAGATTCGCCAGCATGCCGCAACCGCCGGTTTTCCGGCCAATTCGGTGTCCGAAGTCCGCACCATCATCGACCCGACGACGGCGGAATAGAGGTACGGAATTACAGTAGAAAAGAAAAGGGGCGCTGCGCCGCCCCTTTCCCTTCACTTACGCCGGAACCGTTCGATAGGAGTCAGGCAATCCCGGGCAGCAAACGCTCACCAGCGATGCGCTGCATCGCTTTCTGCAGTTTCTCGAATGCGCGCACCTCGATCTGGCGGATACGCTCGCGGCTGACATCGTAAACTTGGCTGAGCTCTTCCAGCGTCTGCGGGTTTTCGGTCAGTCGGCGTTCGACCAGGATGTGCCGCTCGCGCTCGTTGAGCGCATCCATCGCTTCGGCCAGCATCTCGTGGCGCAGGTCAGCCTCTTCGGCATCGGCGACCATTTCGTCCTGCAGCGGGCGATCATCGGCCAGCCAGTCCTGCCATTCGGCCGAACCTTCCTCGCCATTGCGCATCGGCGTGTTGAGCGAGCCATCGCCGCCCATCATCATCCGGCGGTTCATGTTGATCACTTCCTGCTCGGGCACGCCGAGGTCGGTTGCGATCTTGGTCACGTCCTCAGGCGAGAGGTCGGTATCTTCATACGCCTCAAGCTGCTTCTTCATCCGGCGAAGGTTGAAGAACAGCTTCTTCTGCGCGGCGGTGGTGCCCATCTTCACGAGGCTCCAGCTGCGCAGGATGAATTCCTGGATGCTGGCCTTGATCCACCACATCGCATAGGTCGCGAGGCGGAAGCCGCGATCGGGCTCGAATTTCTTCACGCCCTGCATCAGGCCGACATTGCCTTCGGAAATCAGGTCTGACACCGGCAGGCCATATCCGCGATAGCCCATCGCGATTTTGGCCACGAGCCGCAAATGGCTGGTCACCAGCTGCGCGGCGGCTTCCGGATCGTCATGTTCGGCATAGCGCTTGGCCAGCATGTATTCCTGCTCGGCCGTCAGCACGGGGAATTTCTTGATCTCGGCGAGATAGCGGTTGAGGCTCTGCTCTCCGCTCAATGCCGGGACCGACGGGGTAGTCTTGTTGCTCACTCTTTCCCTAACCTTTCTGTGTCGACCCGCGCTTTCGGACCCCTGATGGGCATCCGTGGTTGTGGGCCACGTGGTTACATATAGACGCAAATCCCGCGATTTGCAGTGCGTTTCATCGATTTCAACGAGCGGTTTGACCGATTAGTTCCTGCATGTCTGCGGGCAGTTCCGAGCGGAATTCGAGCCATTTGCCGCTTACCGGATGCTCGAAGCCGAGACTGGCCGCATGCAGAGCTTGCCGTTCAAAGCCCAACTCCTTGAGAACAGGGCGTAAATCGCTTGGTGTGCGTCCATATAACGGGTCCCCCAATAGCGGATGACCGATTGATGCACAGTGAACGCGCACCTGGTGGGTTCGCCCGGTTTCCAGCCGACATTCGATCAGGGCGGCGCCTCTCAACCTTTCCAGCACCTTATAATGTGTAACGGCGTGTTTCCCGCGCGAGGAATTCTTGTCGAGCACTGCCATTTTCTTGCGGTTCGAGTCGCTCCGGCCGATTCGCGTCGCGATCGTGCCTTCAAGCGGGGTGGGGTAGCCGGAGCAGACAGCGAGGTAGCGCCGCTCGATCGAATGGTCCTTGAACTGGCGGGCCAGGCCTTCATGTGCCTTGTCGGTCTTTGCCACGACCAGCAGGCCGGATGTGTCTTTATCGATCCGGTGGACGATGCCGGGGCGCGCGACACCGCCGATGCCGGACAATTGCCCGCGGCAATGATGCAGCAGGGCGTTGACCAGCGTTCCGTCAGGATTGCCCGCTGCCGGATGCACCACCATACCGGCGGGCTTGTCGATCACGATCAGGTGCTCGTCTTCATGAACGACCTTGAGCGGGATGTCCTGCGGCTGCGCCTCGGCTTCGGCAGCGGGTGGCACGCGAATAGCGAAACTCGTGCCTGCCGCAACCTTGGCCTTGGCGCTGATTGCCAATTGCCCGCCGATCTCCACCATCCCCTCGGCGATCAGCGCCTGGATCCGTGCTCGCGACAGATCGGTTACCTCGGCCAACGCCTTGTCCAGGCGATCGGCTGTCTGAATGGTTCCGGTGATGACTTCGCCTTCCGCCATGCTAGGGGCATGCGCGATGCATATCGAAGTAGCAAGCGAAGTGATCGCACAAATCGGCGACGAAGCGCGCGCCGTCCATCCGCACGAATGCTGCGGGATATTGCTGGGCGAGGGAGCATGCATTGCCCGGGCCCTGCCGACGCGGAATGTCCATGCTGAGCCTGCGCGCCATTTCGAGATCGATCCGCAGGCGTTGATCGACGCGCATCGCGCCGCGCGCGAAGGTGGCCCTCAGGTGCTGGGTTATTACCACTCTCACCCGACCGGCACGGCGGAACCTTCCGCCACAGACCAGTCAATGGCGGCGGGCGATGGCCGGGTCTGGGCGATTATTGCCACCGGGGAAATCCGCTTCTGGCGAGACGATGCTGCAGGCTTCCAGCTGCTTTCCTACGTCGAGATCGCGGGGTAATCCTGCATCATGGAAAACACCACCCACACGCCCGCCAGACTATTTCTGGGCCATCGTGACTGCCATGGGTGGCGAGCGCCGGTTTTTGGCTTTAGGACTGTGTTCCAAGTGTTCCATCATTCAGAAATAGACACCGCTACATGAATTCGACTTCCGAGACCGAACTTGCCGCGCTGATGTGTTCGCGGCTCTGCCATGACATGCTTTCGCCTGTCGGCGCGCTGTCCAACGGGCTGGAATTGCTCGCTGACGAGAAAGACCCGGAAATGCGCGCGCGCTGCATCGAACTCCTCGAACAGAGCGCCCGGATCAGCACCGCCAAGCTGAAGTTTTTCCGCCTCGCCTTCGGCGCTGCCGGCGGCTTTGGCGATGCCGTGCCGGTGGAAGAAGCGCAGGGCGTGATCGACACGCTGGTTGGCGAGGCGCGCGGCGTGGAAGCCAATTGGGCGATTTCCGCATCGAGCCTGCCCAAGCCGGCTGTGAAAGTCATGCTCAACCTTTCCCAGATCGGGCTCGACGCGCTGATCCGCGGCGGCACGCTCGATATCGGGGCGGAATTGCATGACGGAAACTACGAGATCGTGGTGCGCGCCAGTGGTGACCGGATCGCGTTTGACGAAACGATCGGCCGCGCGCTGCAAGGCGAACTGGCACCGGGCGAACTGTCCAGCCGCACCGCCGCCGCGCATATGATTGCGATGCTGGCCGAGGAACTGGGCGGCGGGCTGCAATACCAGCGCACCGACACGGCTCTGGTCATGGGGGCGGTGCTGCCGCAGCCCGAAGGGATGATCGGCTGAGATGAGTGATGAGCTGGTCCATCGCGAGCAGCTCTCGCCCAATTTCAATGAGCGCACGCTGCCGATCAGCATGGTCGTGCTGCATTATACTGAAATGAAGCCGGTCGAGAGCGCAATCGAGCGGTTGTGCGATCCCGAGGCGCAGGTTTCCGCGCACTATGTGATCAGCGAGGAAGGCGAAGTCACCCGGCTCGTGCCTGAAGAAAAGCGCGCGTGGCATGCGGGCGCTTCCTATTGGCGCGGGCACAAGGACGTGAATTCGGCCAGCATCGGGATTGAGCTCGATCATCCCGGCCATGCGCTGGGCTATCGCGAATTCGCCGAGGCACAGATCGATGCGCTGATCCCGTTGCTGCACCGGATCGTGAAGCAATATGATATTCCCCGCGCCAATGTGGTGGGTCATTCCGATGTTGCCCCGGCGCGCAAGACCGATCCGGGCGAGCTGTTCCCGTGGGAACGGCTGGCCGAATACGGGCTGTGCCTGAAGCGGCCGCAAAAACTCGATCTGGGCGATCCGTTCGACAATGACGGGGCATTCTACCTCGCGCTCGAGCGGTTCGGCTATGACATCACCGACGGCTATATGGCGGTTGAGGCGTTCCAGCGCCGCTGGCAGCCCGAGCTGATCGACGGGATCATCGATCAGCATGTGGGCGCGATCCTGTTCCAATTGCTCTTGGATCGTGACCGCGGAGTGACTAGATAAGAAGGGCCAGGGGGCTGGGCAGCCGCGCTATCCGCAAGGGTATCGAGGAAAGTCCGGGCTCCACGAAACAAGGGTGGCGGGTAACGCCCGCCGTGGGCAACCACAGGGAAAGTGCCACAGAGAGTATACCGCCGATGGCGCCTAAAGCGCACAGGCAAGGGTGAAAGGGTGCGGTAAAAGCGCACCGGGGTTCTGGCAACAGCGCCCGCATGGCAAACCCCACCCGGAGCAAGGCCAAATAGGGGCCTCGCGCCGTAAAAGGCAGGGGCGTTTCGCCCCGAGAGGCCCGGGTTGGCTGCTTGAGCCATGGAGCGATCCATGGCCTAGATGAATGGCTGCCCCTGCGCGGCCGGTCTCTTCGGAGATACCGCGGGCAGGACAGAACCCGGCTTACAGGCCCCCTGGCATCCCTTAAAGCAAAAGCGCCCCGGAATTGCTCCCGGAGCGCCTTTTTTTGCGATTGGGCTAAGGCTGACTTAGAACTTCCAGTTCAGCGTGGCCCGGCCCTGATGATTGCTCAGCTCGTCACGACCAAGGTCGGAACTGAGGCTGAACTGGGTTGTGACGTGGTCCGACAGCTGCAGCTGTGCACCGGCATTCACGGCGACCCAATCTTCTGCCAGCTGGCGCGAGATTGCGAAGGGCAGGTCTTCCGCTCCCAGGAAGTTGGCGGTGACCGTGTCGACCCGGTCACCCAATTCGCGGGCATATGCCACCGATCCGAACAGGCTCAGCTTGCTGGTTTGGCCCATCTTCACGTCAAGCGCGCCTATCAGGCCGAGCTTTGCGCCGATCGAAGTGTAGGTCCGGTCGTGGATGGCAAGGCTGAAATCTCCAGCCTCTGTCTCGCGATAGCCCTCAAGCTCGGACCGGACATAATCGAGCGATGCGACCGGGCCGATCGTGACGCCCTTGGCGGGAGCGAAGGCATAGCCAACGCGCGCCCCGGCCATCGTCTGTTGGCCATCGGCAAGGCCTGCAGCACTGCGGAATTCGTCCTCCAGCAGGCCCTGTGCCCCGCGCTCGAGCCCGTAACGCTGATCGGCAAAGCCGACGTACAGATCGGCAAACCCCTGGCCGAAGCCGACTGCGGCATAGGCCGCGGTCGCCAGGCTTTGGCTGCTGCTGGGCTGGCCATTGCCTAGGCTCGACGCGCTGTCGCGGATATTGCTGACTGCCATACCCACCGTCACATTGTCGCTGACCTTCAGGTCTGCGCCAAGCGTGAGTTCGCCCGCCTCGCTATAGGCCAGGTCCTGCAGGGCGCGCGCACCCGAGTTGCGATCTTCCGCGCTATCGAGGAAGGAACCGCTGACCGAACCGAAGAAGCCGAGCTTGCCGGTTTCCGCCGGGGCATCGCCTGCCTGGGCAAAGGATGCCGAACCGAAGCTGGAGAAGCCCGCAGCCGCTTGGCCCGCCCCGCGCAAAGCCAGCGTGCGCTGGGCGATGTGGCCGGAGAAGCGCCGTGCGAAATTCGTCGCCGTTTCGGTCTGCATGAAGCCGCTGGTCGGCGTGAGGCCGAACAGGGTGGCCCCAAACTGATCGAACCCGGCCCCGTCAACCACGCCGAACAGGCGCGAGAAGTCGGTATAACGACCGCCGAAACGCAATGCATCGAGCGTTGCGCCGAGCGAAGCCAGGTTGCTGTTATTGCCAACCAGGCCTTGGATCGAATTGGCCTTAACTTCGATCGCGATGCTGGTCGGGCTGACGACCTGTTCGAAATACAGCACAGGCGAGTTCGACTGAGTCAGGACTTCGGCGAACTGGCCATCGACCAGCCCCGCTTCGAGCACGATGAACTGGGTTCCATAAGAGAGCTTGCCCCGCGCCGTCGGGAAGACGAACAACGCACCATCAAGGATGGCTGCGCCGGTTACGCTCAGCAGGTCGCTTTCCAGCGTACCCTTGTTGTTGCGGATGTCGATCGCCAGCACGCCGCCTGACGACTGGATATAATTGCCGTCGATCGTCAGCTGGCCCACCGCATTGTTGCCACCTGGCAGGACTGCGCCCGCAACATTGAAGAAATTCGGTGTCGCGACCGTTCCGTTGCCACCAAAGGTGCCGCCGAACTGCAGGACATTCCCCGCGACGAGCGTGCCATCGACATTGGCCGACCCGCGATATTGCTCCACCCCGATCAGGCTGGTGAGGGTGTAACCTTGCAAGAGATCAAAGCCGGTCTGCGCGCCGTCGATGGTCAAACGATCGATTTCGACATCCATGTCGACTGAGGTCGTGCCCGGGTTGAGCAGCAAGACGTCAAAATACTGCGCCGGATTGGCGAAGGATACGCCCGGCGTTCCGTCCGTGTTGTTGGGCACGAAGCCGGTCGAGCCGGGGCCAAGCAGCACCGATGACGCAGGCAGGTTTCCGCCGAAATTGGGCGTGCCTTCCGGCGGAAGCACGAACGAAGGATCGGCCGGATTGTCTGACACATCGTCGCCCAGCACGGAACCGAGCTTGGGCCCGGTTTCATAAACGCCGCGCTCAGTCCCGCCGGGGATGCCGTTCACCAGATTGCCATTGCCATCGTCGATGAAGAAGCCGGGGTCGAGATCCTGCGTCCAGTGGTTGGGATCGGACCAATTGCCATTGCCAGATTTGGCCGAGACATATTTGTACGGCGTGTTTTGAGTGATGAACTGGAAGAAGGGAAACAGCGGGTTGTAGAAACTGACATCACCGTAGCGATTGTTGATGCGGAAGAAGTCGTAGCCGCCACTCAGCACGCCGGCGATCACCGGGAAATCATACAGCTGGTCGACAATGATTGGTGAACCGGAATCACCGGGCGCGGTGCCGGCTTCCTGCGGCAAAGCGTCGCCCCCAAACCAGTCGATTGCTTTCACCGCGTCCAGTGTGGTGCAGCTGATATTCGTTCCGGTAAAGGTGCAACCCGCGGTGTCGGCCGGAGTGCGCGTGGGATCGTCGAAATCGGTCCAATACAGCACCTGGGTTTCCACCCCGAGCGTCTGCGAACTGGGATTGAATGCCGAAAAGACGCCATCAATGTAGTCGGCATTCGAGCCGATCATATCGAGCATGTTTTCGCCGACGCGGCGCAGGAAGCGGTTGCCAGCGTTGGTGCCGCCAGTGTCGCCTGTACCGTTGGTACCATAACCGACCTGGATGACATGGGTCAGCTGGTCGAGCGGCGTCAGCAGCAGCGGCATCGCAGGTACGTCTGTAACGGGTGCATCGAGCGCAATGAAGGCGACATCAGCCCAAGGGAAATCCAAGCCGCCGTCGCCTATGTTCGAAGAAGGGTGGATCACTACGTCGGTGCTGCTCGCTACGCCCCCTGCTGCATAGCCATTGCCGGTCCCGAGATAGTTGAATAGCCGCGTTGCCGAATTTACGCCGGTAGAAATCAGCATGGTGCTGGCTGCAACGCCAGGCAGGCCATAAGCCTCGGAAGACTGGCTGTTGACGCAATGCGCGGCCGTCAAGACGGTACGAGGGTTGATTATCGTGCCCGTACAATTGAAGAAAACTCCGCCCGTCGCATTGTTCTGTACGAAAATCTGTACAACGGATGGCAGTGTGTTGTTCACATCGACAGCACCGCCAATGCCGACATCGTCGCGCACGATCAATTCGGCGTCTGGGTCGACGGGTGATCCGGTAAAGCCGCGCGATGTGCGGACATAGCTGCTGATGTCAAAGCTCAGGTCGGACTGGTTGAAACTGCGCGCGACCATGACCGGCGCGGCAACGAAGCCGGCAAAGTCCCCCTGCGCCTCCGTTGCGATTTCCCCGGATGCTTCATCTTGTGCGGTGGCAGGTGCCGAAGCGAGCCCCGCAAGAAGTGCGAACGCGCCAGCCGAAAGCAGCAAATTCTTCTTGATCATTCTCAGTCCCCTTCTCTTGCGCGCCGATCCGGGTCGCAGCGCCCGGCACGTGCGAGAGGGTGAAGGGCGCGAGAATCGGTGCGATTAAGATGGGATGAACGTCCGGATTCTCGGAAGCGAGGTCAATCCATATTCGCTAGGAAATTCAAATAATTTTGTTGGCTAACGCACGGCAGAAGGGTTTTGCGTCTCAATTCGGGACAAGCTCTTTGCGCTTGATCTTGACCCGGTCCTCTTTCTGGACCGCCTGAATGGTTCGCCGTGTGCTGCCTTCAAGTACGAGTGCAGTCAGCACGCCGGTGCGGGAATGCGCCGGTATCGATACCGATACGGTGCTGGGCGGCTTCGACCTCGTCGAAAATGGTATGGCCGTGGACGACGACTTTGGGGAGCGGGCCCTTGTGCCGCAGGAAGCGTTCGCGGATCCACAAGAGGTCGCTGCGGCGCTGCTGGTCCAGCGGCACGTTCGGGTCGATCCCCGCGTGGACGAAGACATAATCGCCCGCAACGATCATGTTTTCAAATCCCGACACGAAGTCGCGGTCCTTTTGCGGCACCAACTGCGGTAGCCGCTCGAACAATTCGTCAAGCGTCAGCTTGCGATATTCCTTTCGCGGCAGGCCATAGCTCAGGATGGTTTCGCGGCCGCCGTGCTTGAGGAAATGCCGCAAGACTTCCGCATCCTGGAAGGATTCGAGGAACATTTCCTCGTGATTGCCGGCCAGGATCCTGACCGTGCGCCGCTTGCGCCACTTGCGAGCGGACTTGATCACACCAGCGCTGTCGGGGCCGCGATCGATCAGGTCACCGAGCAGGACGACATGCGATTCCACCTCGGGGCTGGCGGCGATGTCTTCCTCAATCGCTTCGATCAGGGCGTCGAAAAGGTCCATGCGACCATGGATGTCGCCCACGACATAATAGCGCTCGCCCGGCGGGACGCAGGGCAAGTCGGCGCGTTCGGCGCTGCGGCGGAACAGACTGTTGAGGCGGGCGAGTATCATGGTTTTGGGGCAGCTTGTGCTTTCCAGCCCTTAGGCCAGCGCGGCCGCAACGGCAACCGGCACCGCAGGCCGTGGTGTTGGCCACAGTGACTGGTGCCAAAAATCAACACTCCCGCAGCTTTGGGAAAATTGGCGCAATTTCCCTTGTGCATTGCAGCGAAAACATGCACGAATATTGCGTTTCCGGCAGAGATCGCCCGTTTGAAGAGGCGGCCGTCGGATACGCAGGTGGGACGAAGCAACAACACAACAAAGGAAGTTGTCATGCTCACGTCCATTCGCGGCCTCGCTGCCGCAAGTATTGCTACCGGGCTCGCTCTCTCCGCGGCACCGGCATTCGCCGAAGATTCGGCAATTCCCGCTGATTTCGATCTCGCTGCCGTTGCAGCGGCCAAGGATGTCACCATCGACGTCGCTGATCTTGGTGTGGCTACCGAGCCAGTCGGTGAGAAAGTCAGCATGATCGGTGCAACGAGCACGATCGAAGTTTTCGGCCAATGTGGCGCTGGCCAGCGAATATCGCTTCCGCGGCATTGACCTTTCGGGCGGCGATATTGCTGTTCAGGGCGGATTCGATATCAACCACAGCTCCGGCCTCTATGTCGGTGTTTGGGGTTCCAATCTCGATGACGACACCGTCGGCTATGGCGACATGGAACTCGATATCTATGCCGGCTTCAGCGGCGAGTTCAGCGAAGGGCTGAGCTTCGACATTGGCGGTATCGCTTATCTCTACCCAGATGCGGGCGCAGGCAATTTCGACTATTTCGAAGTCTATGGCTCGGTCGGCTTCGCAATCGGCCCGGCAGAATCGACCATCGGCGTTGCTTACGCCCCCGATCAGGACTCGCTGGGCGGCACCGACAATTTCTACATCTACTATGACTGGTCGCTTGGTATCCCAGAAACGCCGCTGACACTGACGGCGCACCTTGGCTACACCGACGGGTTCCTGACCTTCACCAATGACGGCAAGGCGTTCGACTGGTCGATTGGCCTTGAAGCGGCCGTGTATGGCCCGTTCAGCGCCAGCGTTGCCTATGTCGGCGCGGAAGACGATATCCTGCCCGGCAATTATGACTTTGCTGACGATGCAATCGTGTTCACACTGAGCGCAAGCTTCTGATCACCAGCCAGCAATTGAAATGCAGGGACGGGGCGCTGGCCAAACGGCCGGCGCCCCTTTTTGCTGCCGCCTTCAATCCAGCGCAAAATTGACCGTCGTGACGACCCGAACCTTCTTATAGGGGGTATCGCTCACACCCCAGCCGCCGCTATCGCCATCGCGCGCTTCGATCGAGAAATAGCCCTGGGTCGCGTCCTTGATTTCGCCGACGCCCGCGCCACTGTCCTTTGCGAATTGCTCTGCCGCCGCGCGGGCATCGCGGGTTGCCTCGGCCACCATATCGGGCTTGATGTCATTGAGCCTCGTAAAGCTATAGGACATCGCCGAACCTTCCTCTAGGAACACGCCGCGACCGACGAGGTCGAACTGCTGGGCGACAGCTTTTTGCGCCCGCTCAATGTCATTGCTCCGCAAGGCCATGCGCTGGCGCACCGTGTATTGGGTGATTCCGTCGTTCGTGAAGCTCAATACGTTTGCGCCGGTTGGCTGCAGCGCGTCCTTTGGGAAGCCCAGCGAGCCAAAGAAGTCTTCGATCGCCTTGGTGTCGCTGCGCATCTTCGCTTGCGCTTCAGCCAGGCTGGTCGAGGTCGCCGAATAGGAGATGGTCCATGTTGCCAGATCGGCCACAACGTCGCGCTCTGCCAGGCCGCGCACTGTCACGGCTCGGTCGGCGTCCTTCGCTCGCAGCAGCCCATTGCCCAGCAGGTATCCGCCGCTGGTAAGGCCGAAGGCAGCGATCAGGGCGGTGCCGAACCAGCGCATCGTTGCCGGGTCGCGCAAGAATTCTTTGCCATTATGATGGCTTGCGGGTTGCGCGGCTGGCTGGTTCATCGCATCTTCCTTTCCTGTTGGGTGATGCGACGAAATGTGCATTACTGTCGATGAACCGTTTTTGAATGGAAGGGCCGCCTTATGGTCAAATATCTCCATAGCATGATCCGGGTGAGCGATCCCGACGCCACTGTGGCGTTCTTCAAGCTGATCGGGCTTGAGGAAGTCCGGCGCTTCGATGTCGAGGCTGGTCGCTTTACGTTGATCTTCCTCGCAGCACCGGGGCAGGAGGGTGTCGCCGAAGTAGAGCTGACTTATAACTGGCCGCCTGCTGACGGCAGCCCGGGAGAAGAATATACCGGCGGGCGCAACTTCGGGCACCTCGCCTATCGGGTCGAAAACATCTACGAGACTTGCCAGCGGCTGATGAATGCCGGGCATATCATCCACCGCCCGCCGCGCGACGGGCACATGGCCTTCGTCAAATCGCCAGACGGGATATCGGTGGAATTGCTGCAGGAACGCCACCTGCCGCCGCAGGAACCCTGGGCCAGCATGGAAAATAGCGGCAGCTGGTAAGCCGGTTCAGGCTTCGCTGGGCTGGTTGCCCTGGTCGTCGCAATCCTCTTCAGGGTGCGTCGTCGTTAGCCGCAGCACGATATAGCCGAGGATCGCCGAAATGGCTGAGCCGGTGAGGATGCCGATCTTGGCTTCGTCCACCAGCAGCGGATTGCCGGGGAAGGCGAGCCCGCCGATGAACAGCGACATGGTAAAGCCGATGCCGCACAGCACGGACACGCCGTAGATCTCCATCCATGTGGCATGATCGGGCTTTTGCGCGAAACCAGTCTTCACTGCGATCCACACTGCACTGAAAATACCGACCTGCTTGCCGACCACCAGGCCTGCCGCAATCGCATAGGGCAGCGGATCCAGAAGCGCCTCGATTCCCAGGCCCTGCAGTGAAACCCCGGCATTAGCGAAGCCGAAAACCGGAACGACCAGATAGGCGCTCCACGGGGCGAGGCTGTGTTCCAGCTTCTCGAGCATCGAATTGCCATCACGCCGCTGCATCGGGATGGTCAGCGCCGCCACCACGCCGGCAATTGTGGCATGCACGCCGGTATTGAGCACGCAATACCACAAGACCACTGCCATCAGGAGGTAAGGCCATAGAACGCTGACGCGCATCTTGTTGAGGCCCACCATCAGGCCCACCACCACCACCGATGCCACCAGCCACACCAGCTTGATCGTCGGGGTATAGAACAGCGCAATCACCATGACCGCGCCGATGTCGTCGACGATGGCCACCGTCAGCAGGAACAGCCGCAACGAAGCCGGCACACGGTTGCCCAACAGGCCAAGGACGCCCATCGCAAAGGCGATATCGGTGGCGGCCGGGATCGCCCAGCCGCTGGTATATTGTCCGCCGCCCGAAACCAGCATGTAGACCGCGGCCGGAGCGAACATGCCAGCTGCGGCAGCCAGCACGGGCAGGCGGCGTTTCATCGGATCGGCCAATTGCCCGCTGATCAGCTCGCGCTTTACCTCAAGGCCCACCACGAAGAAGAAGATCGCCATCAAGCCATCGTTGATCCACAGGTGCAAATCGTCGAGCTTGGCGATCGGGGTCCAGGCCAGGTCACCATAGAACAGCTGGCGATACTCCCCTGCCAGCGGCGAATTGGCTGCCAGCATAGCCGCAGCGGCCACCAGTATCAGCAGGACACCAGCCGAAGCATCGCTGACAAACAGGGCACGCACGGGCGCGAAGATCGATCGAAGCGGTGAGTTCTGATTGGCCATGACAGGGCAGCGCTCTCTCGGATTTTCTTCGCCGTTGCAAGGGGTGATTGTTCGCGTTAGTCTGCAAGTCCAAGGGTTGGGGGTCGCCTTGCCAATACTGGACATTACACCGTGGCAACTGCTGGTTCTTTTCCAGCATGAAATGTTGCTGTTCGCCGGGATTTTCTTTTTACTTGGGGCAATCGACGATTTTGCGGTGGATTTGGTGTGGCTATGGCTCAAGCTAACCGGGCGCGCCCGGTCTAAGCGGGTTGACGGAGCACAACTTGCGACTGCCGAGCTGGCTGGCTCTGCAGCGATCTTCGTGCCGACCTGGCACGAAGCCGGTGTGATTCGCGACACGATCGCACATGCGCTCGGCGCCTGGCCGCAGGATAATCTGCGGCTTTATGTCGGCTGTTACCGCAATGACGCGGAAACGATCGCCGCAGTCATGTCCGCCGCGCCGGGCGATCCGCGTTTGCGGCTCGTGATCCACGACCGCCCCGGCCCGAGTACCAAGGCGGATTGCCTCAACCGGCTCTATCGCGCACTGCTCGAGGATGAAGCGCGCACCGGCTGCATGGCGCGCATGGTGGTGTTTCACGATGCCGAGGACATGGTCGATCCGGCCGCGCTCAAGCTGCTGGATGAGGCAATCGGCAGTGCCGAATTCGTCCAGCTGCCGGTACTGCCATTGCCACAGGCGAACAGTCGCTGGCTTGGCAGCCATTACTGCGAAGAATTTGCCGAGGCGCATGCCAAGGGCCTGGTGGTGCGCGATGCATTGGGGGCGGCCATCCCGTCGGCAGGGGTCGGCTGCGCCGCCAGCCGCGCGGCGGTGGCACGACTGGCCGAAGCGCGCGGCGGCGATGCGCCGTTCGAAGCCGAATCCCTGACCGAAGATTACGAGATGGGCCTGCGCATTGCCGAGCAGGGCGGGCGCTGCCGCTTCCTTCGCAAACGCCACCTCAATGGCGAGCTTATCGCAACGCGTGCCTATTTTCCCGCCCGGCTTGACCATGTCGTGCGGCAAAAGACCCGCTGGATCCACGGGATCGCATTCCAGGGCTGGGACAGGCTGGGCTGGAACGCCTCGAGTGGGAAAATCCATCTGGCAGAGCAGTGGATGCGGATGCGCGACCGGCGCGGCCCGCTTACCGCGCTGGTGCTTTTCACCGGCTACCTGTTGCTGGTGCTTTCGGCGCTTGCGGGCCTTGCGGCGGCCATTGGCCGGGCGCCGACAATCGAGCTGACGACCGGTATCAAGCTGTTGCTGGCCGCCAATTTTGCCGCCTTTGTCTGGCGGGCGGGCTGGCGGTTCGGCTTTACGGCGCGCGAGTTCGGGCTTGCCGAAGGATTTCGCGCCGTCCTGCGCATCCCCATCACCAACATCATTGCCATCATGGCTGGTCGGCGCGCTCTCGCAGCCTATGTTCGCTCGCTCGCCGGGCAAGACGTCGTGTGGGACAAGACTCCGCATTTCGACCATCCCAGCCGATCCTCGCCTGCCATGGCTCCATTGGCCAAAGCGACGGCATGAGCGGCTGGCAGACTTCTTCGAGACGGCGTGGTCAGCCACTGGTGATGCTGGCCGTTCTGCTCTCGATCTGGACCGGCGCGCGTGTTTTCATGTGGGAGGCGCCGTGGCCACGGATTGACGAGCTGGTCACACGCGCGGTGCCCACGATGGCGGTCGATGCAGATCAGGAACGTCCGCAGATCACCGCCGTGCCTCCCAGTTTGCCTCAGCGATCCGATCAGCCAGTCAGCATCGAGATTCCGGTTGCGGCAGTGAATCCCGGCAACGCAGCACCGCCACTCGTTTGGCAGCAGCCTGCCGCGCCGCCTCTCCAGGACGCAGTCCATACGGCGGGAGGACACCAGCTGTTGTGGATGGCAGCGATGTCGCATTTGCCGGTGCCTCGAGCCTTGGGGCAGCAACTGGCTCAGGTCGACCCTCGATCGCCGGTAAGTGGTACACGAGTGCCCGCGCGCGATCTCCCGCGGGTTGATCGCTGGTCGCTTGATGGTTGGTTGCTCTGGCGAGAGAAATCCGGCCGTGCATTGGCCGCACCCGGTCGCTCCCCGACTTATGGCGCAAGCCAGGCCGGGGCGGTGCTGCGGTATCGGCTGTCGCCCGGCAGCGGCAACGAGCCGCAGGCCTACACCCGCGCCTACCGGGCTCTGATTGATGGTGGCGAAAGCGAGCTGGCCGCCGGGCTCTCGGCGCGCCCGCTTCCGCGCGTGCCACTGCGTGCCCATGCCGAAGTGCGGGTAACGCAGTTCAGCAATTCAACCGAGCTGCGCCCTTCGGCCTTCGTCACAACCGAACTGCCGGTGGCGCGCTTGCCATTGGGTCTTCGCGCAGAGGGCTATGCCCAGGCTGGTTATGTCGGTGGTAAGGCGGCCACCGCTTTTGCCGATGGGCAGTTGCATGTCATGCGCAGCCTGGAAGAATTTGACCTTGGGCAGCTGAGCCTTGGTGCGGCGGCTTGGGGCGGAGCACAAAAAGGGGCGGAGCGGCTCGATGTGGGGCCAAGCGCGCGCCTGGATCTGGCGATAGGCAAGGCGTCGGCGCGACTTTCGCTTGATTACCGCGAACGCGTGGCGGGCGATGCGGAGCCCCCTTCGGGCGTAGCTCTGACGCTTTCGACACGGTTTTAGCCAGCTAGCCGCGCGGTGCGGCTTTAAACCGCAACAGCGCTGGGCTAGGCGTCAGGGATGGACGTCTACCTGCCCATTGCGAATCTCTCGGTGAACGGTCTGCTGATCGTTGCCCTGGGCGGGCTGACCGGCATCCTGTCCGGCCTGTTCGGCGTGGGCGGCGGGTTCCTCACCACCCCCTTGCTGATCTTTTACGGTATCCCGCCCACAGTGGCGGCTGCCTCGGCGGCGACACAGGTGACCGGCGCGAGCGTGTCGGGCGTACTGGCGCACAACCGCCGCGGCGGGGTTGATTACCGCCTCGGTGCTGTCGCGGTCGGCGGCGGCATTTTCGGGGCCTTGATTGGCGCGCTGCTGTTCCGCTTTTTCCAGTCGATCGGCCAGATCGATGTGATCATCAACGTGCTCTATGTCATCATGCTGGGGGCGATTGGTACGCTGATGATGCAGGAGGCGCTCAGCGTATTGCGCCCGCGTGAAGGGAAGGGGCCACAAGTGCGCAAGCGCCGCCACCATCCGCTGGTAGCGGCCTTGCCGATGCGCTGGCGCTTTTATCGCTCGGGCCTCTACATCTCGCCGCTTGCGCCGTTCATCATGGGCCTGCTGGTCGGTATCCTGACCATGCTGATGGGCGTGGGCGGCGGGTTCATCCTGGTGCCCGCGATGCTCTATATCCTGGGCATGAGCGGCAATGTCGTCGTCGGCACCTCGCTGTTCCAGATCCTGTTCGTGACCATGGCCACCACCATGGTGCACGCGCTCACCACCAAGGCAGTGGACATCGTACTCGCCGGGCTGCTCTTGCTGGGTTCGGTGATGGGCGCGCAATTCGGCACGCAGATCGCCATGAAGGCGCGGCCGGAAATCCTGCGGCTGGTGCTGGCGGCCATCGTACTCGCTGTCGCGGCACGGATGCTGTTCGGGCTGGGGATCCGCCCTGACGAGATATATACGGTGGCGCCGCTATGAGGGCGCTGTTGCTGATCCTTGCCGCTTTCATGCTGATGGGGCAGCGCGATGCGATCCTGGTGCCCGCCGTATCGCAAAGCGAGGTGCAGGTGCGGCAGGGTTTTACCGGCACCGAACTGCTGCTTTACGGGGCGATCCTCGATCCGCGCGGGCAGCGTGGCGGCGCGGAATACGATATCGTCGTGGTGCTGAAAGGTCCGACCGAGCCGATCAGGATCCGCGAGAAGGAACGCATCCTCGGTATCTGGATGAACGCCGAATCTTCCGATTTCCGCTCCGCTCCGTCATTTTTCGCAGTCGCTGCGTCACGCCCGGTGCTGGAGATTGTGGATGAACGCACTGCGGCGATTTACGAGCTCGGGACCGAATTCATCCAGCTTTCTCCAACCGGCCAGATCGAGCCGGAGAAGCAGGCGCGCTTTGCAGCCGGCCTTGTCGACCTGCGCCAGCGGCTGGGCCTTTATCAGGAGGATATGGGCGGGGTGACGATCAGCGAACAGGTGCTGTATCAGGCCCGAATCGAGTTGCCATCGAATGTCACAACCGGCACCTATACCGCTGAAACCTTTGCCATTCGTGACGGGCGGGTGATCGCCTCGGCGATTGCGGAGGTCGAAGTGCGCAAAGTAGGGTTCGAACGGCTGGTGGAGGTTTTCTCGCAGGCCTATTCGCTGTGGTACGGCTTGGCTGCCGTCGCCCTTTCGATCGGCATGGGGTGGCTCGCCGGGCGCCTGTTCGCCTATATCTGATAGCCAATCGGCCACTATCGTTGACGCGATTTTAACCTCGTCGGGCTAACTCCGCGGGCGAGTGAATCCACGCGTTTTGGGGCCATTGCATGACCGATATGGGCAATCAGAATTTCGACCAGTTCAACCGCGCCGCTGGCCAGCAGCCGCAAGCCGCGCCTGCCGCCCCGGCAGCGCAACCGCAAGCTGGCGACATGCCGAACGATAACGCCCGCCTGCCGATCGGCGTGGTGCTGGAGATCGCCGGCTCCGGTTCGGAAATTGCGCTCGATGTCGAACGCATCAACGAATGCATGGAGGATGACGATCCCTCGGTGGCGCTAGCCGGGCAGGTCGGCAGCCAGATCAAGATCCGCGTGGGTGACAGCTGGCTGCTCGCCAGCGTGCGCAACCAGCGCAAGGATCGCCGCAGCGGCGGCGGGATCCTCGCCAATATCGACTTCCTTGGCGAAGGCGTGGAGGAAAAGCTCACCGGACGGCTGCGCGGCTTCCGCCGCGGTGTGACGCGCTATCCGATTCCCGGCGCGATGATCTATCCGGCGACCACCACGGACCTCAAGCAGGTCTATGCCAGCGACGGGCGCGCCAATATCGAAATCGGCACGGTCTTCCCGACCAAGGACATCCGCGCCGGCCTCTATATCGATGCCATGCTGGGCAAGCACTTCGCGCTGCTGGGTTCCACCGGTACCGGTAAGTCGACCAGCGCCGCGCTGATCCTGCACCGGATCTGCCAGGCTGCGCCCGAAGGTCACATCGTCATGATCGACCCGCACGGCGAATATTCGGCGGCGTTCCGCCAGACCGGCCAGATCCTCGACGTGTCGAACCTGCAGATGCCCTATTGGCTGATGAACTTCGAAGAACACTGCGAAGTGCTGCTGACCAGCGCGGGTAACGAACGCCAGGTGGATTCGGACATCCTTGCCAAGTGTTTGCTGCACGCAAGGTCGAAGAACCGCCTGGCTGAACATCTCGGCAAGATCACCGTCGATTCGCCGATCCCCTACCTGCTGTCCGACCTGTCGAACAAGCTGCAGGACGAGATGGGCAAGCTCGACAAGGCCACATCGTCTGCGCCCTATATGCGGATCAAGAACAAGCTCGACGAGCTCAAGGCCGATCCGCGCTACCAGTTCATGTTCTCGGGCATGCTGGTGGGTGACACCATGGTCGAATTCATCAGCAAGGTGTTCCGCATGCCGGGCGAAGGCAAGCCGATCTCGATCATCGACGTGTCGGGCGTTCCGTCGGACATCACCAGCACGGTGGTGGCGGTGCTCAGCCGGCTGGTGTTCGACTTCGCCATCTGGGGCCGCGACGATCGCACCCGACCGATCCTGCTGGTGTGCGAGGAGGCGCACCGTTACGTGCCGAACGAGAAGAACGCCGATGGCTCTTCGGTTGGCCGCATCCTCAGTCGCATCGCCAAGGAAGGCCGTAAATACGGCATTTCGCTGGGCCTGATCACGCAGCGCCCGTCTGACCTTGCCGAAGGCGTGCTGTCGCAGTGCGGCACGATCATCTCGATGCGCCTCAACAACGACCGCGACCAGGCCTTCGTGCGCGCGGCCATGCCCGAAGGCGCGCGCGGCTTCCTCGATTCGATTCCCGCCCTGCGCAACCGCGAATGCATCGTCTGCGGCGAGGGTGTGGCAATTCCCATCCGCGTGGCCTTCGACAACCTCGAGGAAAACAAGCGTCCGGCTTCGGAAGACCCGAGCTTCGTCGAGCTGTGGAGCACCAGCGGCGGCGAGGAGGAAGTCGTCCACCGCGTCGTGCAACGCTGGAGAAGCCAGGGCTGACCCTTGAGTTTCGCACCCGCCTCCGTGGGTGCGTCCTCGCTAGACGTGCAGCAAGCTGCACCCGCTGCGGGCGGGCGGTCGCCCTTTGCCGTCCGCTGGTCGCGAACGGTTTCATCCCAGCATAGCTAGGTACCTCTGGTATCCCCGTAGAGGTGGATATGCAGCCGGTCGCTCATCCGGAAACCGTGCTGCAGGCATAGCTCGCTCAGCCATGCCTGCCGCCCGCGCAGCGTGGCGCTGTCGGTACCTTCGGCCATCAGGTAGACATGGCCGGGGCGGAAGCGATAGCGGCGCTGCAGCGTCAGCACTTCCTCGACATCGTCCGGGTTCGCGATCACGAACTTGAAGAAGGCACGCGGATCGGTGGCATAAGCGTCCAGCCGTTCGGGGATCAGCGCCAGTTCGGCGTCATTGCCCGAATGGGCGAGCTTGGGGCTGACGTTGTACTGGTCGACGCGGATATCGAGCCGCGCGGGCGCGGCGACAGTGCCGTTGGTTTCGATCTCGACTGTCATGTCCGGCAGCAATTCGAGCAGTTCGGCAAGCTTGCCCGCCTGCAGCAATGGCTCGCCGCCTGTAATCACCAGCCGCTTCTGGCCCAGCGCCGCAATGCGCGCAGCGACATCGGCCACTTCCAGCGTGACCTGGTTGGCCTTGCGATCGAAGGTCACCCCATCGCGGTGCGGGCGGTTATCGCCCTCGAAATGCCAGGTGTAGGCGGTGTCGCACCAGGTGCAGGCGAGGTTGCACCGGCTCAGGCGGACAAAGGCGACCGGCATCCCCGCGCTCGGCCCTTCGCCCTGCAGGCTGGCGAAAATCTCGGCTCCACCGGTATCGTCTGTAGCTAGGACTAACGCCAATTCATCCTACCCCAGCCGCTCCAGCGCCGCCTGCAGCCGCTCGGCTTCGGCTGCATGGTGCGCGTGGTCGGCGCGCGCTTTCTCGACCGCTTCGGGCGCGGCGCGCTCGACGAAGTTCGGATTGCCGAGCCGCCCTTCGAGCGATTTCGCTTCCTTCTGGCTGGCGGCCAGCGCCTTTTCGAGGCGGGCGCGTTCGGCATCGATGTCGATGATGCCTTCAAGCGGGATCACGAACACATCGCTGCCAGCAGTGACCTGCATCGCCGGGCCGGCGGGCGCATCGCCAAGCGTTACGGGTGTCAGGCGGGCTAGCCGTTCGATCGCCGCACTGCTGCGCTCGATAGTGCTGCTCGCAAGGTCGGAAGGTGCGGGCAGATATGCCACCAGCTTGGCGCCCGGCGGAATGCCGAGTTCGTTCTTGGCGCTGCGGACACTGGTGGTCAGGTCGATCACCCAGTCGATCGCGTCGGTTGCCGGCTTGCTGACGTTTGCGCGCGGATTGGGCCACTGCGCCAGGATCAGGTCATATTGGCGGGTCCCCAGCGCGTGCCACAGCTCTTCGGTGATGAAGGGCATGAAGGGGTGCAGCATCACCAGGATCTGGTCGAGCGCCCAGCCGGCGACTTTGCGGGTTTCTGCAGCGGCCGTTTCGCTCGCGCCGTCCGCGAACACCGGCTTGATCAGCTCAAGGTACCAGTCGCAGAAACGCGACCAGGCAAACTGGTAGATCGTGTTCGCCGCCGCGTCGAACCGCAGATCGGCCATCGCGGCATCGAGCGCTTCGACCGTCTGCTGGACTTCGCCGATGATCCACTGATTGGCGGCGAGCCGCGCTTCCGGCGCCTTGATCGTGGTCGAAGCGCCAATGCCGTTCGCCTGGCAAAAGCGCGTGGCGTTCCACAGCTTGGTCGCGAAGTTGCGGTATCCCTCGACCCGCTTTTCATCCATCTTGATGTCGCGGCCCTGGCTTTCCATCGCCGCCATGAAGAACCGCAGTGCATCCGCGCCATATTTGTCGATCAGGCCCAGCGGATCGACGACATTGCCCTTGGACTTGGACATCTTCTGTCCGTCTGCCGCGCGCACCAGTCCGTGCAGGTACAGCTTGTTCCACGGGCGCTCGCCCATGTTGAAGTATCCCGCCATCATCATCCGCGCGTCCCAGAAGAACAGGATATCGAAGCCGGAAATCAGCAGGTCGTTGGGATAGTGCTTTTCGAGCAGGTCGGTCCGCTCCGGCCAGCCGAGTGTCGCGAAGGGCCACAGCGCGGAAGAGAACCACGTGTCGAGGACGTCTTCATCGCGGGTTAGGGCAACGCCGTCACCGGCCTGCGCCTGCGCTTCCGCCTCGGTTTCAGCCACGAACACATTGCCCTCAGCGTCATACCACGCTGGAATCCGGTGGCCCCACCACAGCTGACGCGAAACGCACCACGGCTGGATGTTCTCCATCCAGTTGAAGAAGGTCTTTTCCCAGCTCTTGGGGACTATCTCGATCTCGCCGCTTTTGACCGCATTGATCGGCTTCTTCGCCAGTTCGGCAGCATTCACATACCACTGGTCCATCAACATCGGCTCGATAACCACGCCGCCGCGATCGCCGAAGGGCTGGGTGATGACCTTGTCTTCGACCTTTATCATCAAGCCATCGGCGTCGATGTCCGCCACGACCCGTTTGCGCGCCTCATAACGGTCGAGCCCACGATATTCGTCCGGCACAAGGTTGAGCGCGTCGATCTCGGCTGCGTCAGCTTCTGCACCTCGCGCTATTTCCAGCGCCCTTGCTGCGGCCTCTGCATAAGGCAAGCCGTCGCTGCGCATCGCGGCGGCTTCGTCCATCAGGCGGTACATTGGAATGCGGTTGCGTTGGGCCACGCCGAAATCGTTCTCGTCATGTGCACCGGTGATCTTGACCGCGCCCGATCCGAAATCGGGATCAGGATACTCATCGGTGATGATCGGGATCAGCCGCCGGTGTTCCTTCGGACCGACCGGGATCTCGCACAATTTGCCCACGATCGGCGCATAGCGCGCGTCATCGGGATGCACTGCTACAGCGCCATCGCCCAGCATCGTTTCGGGCCGCGTAGTTGCGATGGAAATATAGTCGCGCTCTTCTTCCAGCACGATATTCCCGTCCGCATCGCGCTCGATGTAGATATAGGTTTCTCCGCCTTCCAGCGGGTATTTGAAGTGCCACATGTGACCATTGACGTCACGGCTTTCCACCTCAAGGTCGCTGATCGCGGTCTTGAGCTTCGGGTCCCAGTTCACCAGCCGCTTGTCGCGGTAGATCAGGCCCTTGTTATAAAGATCGACGAACACCTTGAGCACCGCCTTGGTGAAGTGCTCGTCCATGGTGAACTGCTCGCGTGACCAGTCCATCGAACAACCCAGGCGGCGCAGCTGGCGGGTGATGGTGCCGCCGCTTTCCTCTTTCCACTCCCACACCTTCTGCACGAATTCCTCGCGCGAGTAGTTGGTCCGCTTGTCCTGGCGTTCCTCAAGCTGGCGCTCGACCACCATTTGCGTGGCGATCCCGGCATGGTCGGTGCCCACCACCCACAGCGCATCCTTGCCGCGCAGCCGCTCATAGCGGATCACTACGTCCTGCAGCGTGTTGTCGAGCGCGTGACCGATATGGAGGCTGCCGGTCACGTTCGGCGGCGGGTTGACGATGGTGAACGGCTCGGCATCGGGGCGCGACGGGCGGAATGCGCCGGTCTGCTCCCAATGGGCATACCATTTCGCCTCGATTGCGGCGGGGTCGAAAGTCTTGTCGAGTTCTTTGGTCATTACGGTCAGCGCCTTTGCCAGCGAGGGACGCCAGGTGCAACGATTCAAACGTGCCGCGGCAACTGCGCGCTTGTTATGGTTCGATTTTCCCCGCATACCCTGCCACCATGAGCGGCGGGGCCGAATTTTCCATCGAGCATGACAGTGGCGGTGCGGCGAGGCTGGTCCTCACCGGGCCATATCTCGTCTCGACCATCGGCGCGATCGACCAGGACCTGGCCCGGATCGAAGGCGAATTCGACGAGATCGACATCTCCGGCGTCACCGAAATCGACACGGTCGGCGCCTGGGTCGCCTTGCAGCTGGCAGCGCGGCTCTATGCCGAGATAAGCGGGGCGGATGATCGCGCGCAGCGGCTGCTCAAGGCAGTCGGCACGGCGCGCAGCGATGCGGATATCGCCCCGCCGCGCTTGCCGCTGTGGGAACGCGTGCCGGAGGCCGCGGGCGAGCTGATCTTCAAGAGCTGGCACGGCATTGTCGGCGTTATCGGTTTTCTCGGGCAGATCCTGATCGCCTGTGGCAGCCTGATCGCGCATCCGAGCCGGTTTCGCGGCAAGGCCTTCGTCCGCCAGATGGAGCTGGTTGGCGTGTCCGCCCTGCCGATCATCGGGCTGATGAGCTTCCTGATCGGGATCGTCATCGCCCAGCAGGGCGCAGTCCAGCTCGAACAGTTCGGGGCGGAATCGCTGACGGTAAACCTGGTCGGGCGCATCACCTTGCGCGAACTGGGCGTGCTGATGACGGCGATCATGGTGGCCGGCCGGTCCGGTTCGGCCTTTGCCGCGCAGATCGGCACGATGAAGCTGACCGAGGAAATAGACGCCATGCGCACGATCGGCATTTCCCGATCGAAGCTTTGGTGGTGCCGCGCATCCTGGCCTGTACCTTCATGATGGTGCTGCTCGGCTTTTACAGCTCGGTCGTGGCGATCGTTGGTGGCGCGGTGGTGGGTGACCTCTTGCTGGGCATTCCGTTCTGGACCTTCCTGATTCGCATCCAGGAGGTGGTGCCCACGCATGATTTGTGGGTCGGCCTGATCAAGGCACCGGTGTTCGGCCTGATCGTGGCGCTGGCGGGCTGTTATCATGGCATGCAGGTGCGCGGGAATTCCGAAGAGGTCGGCCTGCGCACCACCATGGCGGTGGTTTCGGCCATCTTCGCGGTGATCGTGCTCGATGCCTTTTTCGCGGTGTTCTTCACGGAGATTGGCTGGGGATGAGCCTGCTGGGACAAACCGCACCGGAACAGCACGAACGCTTTCGCGGCGATCACCCGATCGTGGTCGAGGGGCTCAAGACCGCTTTCGGCGAGCACGTGGTGCATGAGAACCTGTCGCTCTCGGTCAACCGGGGCGAAATCCTGGGCGTGGTTGGCGGATCGGGCAGCGGCAAGTCAGTACTGATGCGCGCGATCATCGGGCTGCAGGCGGTCGCTGCCGGTCACATCGAAGTGCTGGGCCGGACCATCAGCGGCGTCGATCTCGACCAGAAGATCGGCGTTCGCCGTCGCTGGGGCGTGTTGTTCCAGGGCGGGGCGCTGTTTTCGACGCTTACCGTGGGCGAAAACGTCGAAGTGCCGTTGAAGCAATTCTATCCCAGCATCGAAGACGAATTGCGGCACGAAATCGCGCGCTACAAAGTGCTGCTGTCGGGCCTGCCCGAAAGCGCGGTGAACAAATTCCCCTCCGAACTTTCTGGCGGGATGAGGAAACGTGCCGGGCTCGCGCGTGCGCTGGCGCTCGACCCGGAACTGTTGTTCCTCGATGAGCCGACCGCGGGCCTCGACCCGATCGGTGCCGCCGCTTTCGACCGGCTGACCAAGGAATTGCAGGAAACCCTCGGCCTTACCGTGTTCCTGATCACGCACGATCTCGACACCCTTTACGAGATTTGCGACCGGGTGGCGGTGATTGCGGACAAGCGCATCATCGCGGTGGGGACGATTCCCGAACTGCTGGAAATCGATCACCCCTGGATTGACGAATATTTCAACGGGCCGCGCGGGCGAGCGGCGCGCGACAGCAAGGACCGGGCCGATGCGAAGCGGTAAGTCGATGGACAATTGCCAGCCGGGAAGGCCATAAGGAACGCGAATGGAAACTCGGGCCAATCATATCTGGGTAGGCGCAGTCACGCTGGCGCTGCTGGCGGCGCTGGCGGCCTTTATCGTCTGGATCGCGCGACTGGGTGAAGGCGCCCAGAACGAATACGACATCCTGTTCCAGCAATCGGTGTCCGGTCTTGCCAATGGCAGCCAGGTCTCCTTTGCCGGCGTCCCGGTGGGGCAGGTGAGCGAAATCGCGCTGTGGCGGCAGGATCCCGAATTCGTGCGCGTGCGGATCAAGGTGAAAGACGATGTGCCTGTACTGGTTGGTACCACCGCGACCATCCAGGCGAGCTTTACCGGCGTTTCGACCATCCTGCTCGATGGCGCGCGCAAGGACGCCCCGCCGATCACTTGTGACACCACGGCGTGCCCGGAAGGCTATCCGCTGATCCCGCCCGCGCGCGGCGGTTTCAACGAAATCCTGGCCAGCGCCCCGGTGTTGCTGGAACGTCTGGCCACGCTGACCGAGCGGATGACGCAGGTCCTGTCGGACGACAACCAGAACCAGATCGCAGCGATCCTGCGCAACACCAATGCCATGACCGCCAGTTTTGCCGAAACCGCGCCAGAGGTGAACGCCTCGCTGCAAGACCTGCAGGTCACACTGAAGGAAGCGGCCGAAGCGCTTGACGCCTTCGAAAAGGTGATGGGGTCGACCGACCAGGTGATCAACAAGGAAGGGCAGGCTTTGGCCAAGGAGCTGCGCGGTACGCTTCAGTCGCTCAATGCCGCTTCTGCATCATTGGCAAAAACGCTCGACGCGGCGCAGCCGGCGGCGCAACAGTTGTCGCAAACGACGATTCCCGCTGCGGAAGCGACGCTGCGCGATCTTGAAGCCACCAGCCGTGCACTTCGCAAGGTGACCGAACGGCTCGAAAGCCAGGGCGCGGGCGCGGTGCTGAAGGGCGAAAGCCTGCCGGATTACAAGCCATGAGAACCGCCATGACGAAAGATCGCGCTATGCTGCATTCCCGCTCCCGGATCTTCCGCCTTGGCCCGTTTCGGCTTGGCCGCGGCCCTGCTGGCGCTCACGGGCTGCGTTAGCCTGGGCGGTGCCAAGCCACCCGAAAGTCTGCTGACGCTGACCCCTGAAATGTCGGCCCCGGCGGGCAGCGCGCTCAATGCCTCGCAAGCGGAAACGATTGCCCTGCATGAGCCAACAGTCCCGGCCGAGATCGACGTGCTGCGCGTGCCGGTGAAGATCGACAGTTCCAACCTGGCCTATTTGAAGCATGCCGTGTGGGTGGAGCGGCCCGCGCAGCTATTCCGGCGGGTGCTGGCGGAAACCATCCGCGTGCGCAGCGAGAAGGTTGTGTTGGCCGGCGGCGATCCGGCCGCGCGCGGCGGCATGCAGTTGCGCGGCAGCCTTACCGAATTCGGCTATGACGCGTCGCGGTCCGCCGTCGTGGTGCGTTATGATGCCACGCTGCTGGGCGAAGACGGCTCTGTGCGCCAGCAACGGTTCGAAGCGGTCGAGGAAGGCGTGCTGGCCGAACCTGGTCCGGTGGGGGCGGCGCTCAACCGCGCTGCCAATGAAGTGGCGCGGCAGGTTGCGGACTGGGCGAAATAGGCCGCGCTAACTGCGCGCCAGCCGCACGAATTCCTCAGCCGACAGAAAATCGCGCTGGCGCTTTGCACGGCGTGCTTCCGCCTCTTCTTCACGGCCCCACAAATCGGCTTGCCATTCCTCTTCAAGGCTGGCGGCGCGCCACAGGCTGGCGGCGTCGGCGTCTTCCTCCAGCGCCAGCAGTGCGATGCAAAGCGACGCGGCGAGCGATGCCATGCCGTGCAGTCCTGCCAGCGTGAAGGGATCGAACTCTTCCAACTGCGCGTGCAATTGCGCCAAAGTTTCGGGCGGCTGCGGGCGATGGATTATCCCGCTGATGCGGGTGAAGCGCATGGCATGGCGCGCTTCAATCCGCTCGACCAGCGGCTCCCACTCTTCCAGCTGGCGGGGGTAGAGCGGCTCGTCCGGATCGGCGCGATAGCACAGCGTGTCGGTTTCGCCGAAGCCCAGCAGGGTGGCGATCGTCGCGTCCCGATCCGGCGCGACGATATCGATCGCATAATCGGCCTGGTCGCGCAGGATGAAGCAGGCAGGGTCAATCTCTTCGCCTTGCTCGGCCCATTCCTGCGCCAGCGCCTCTGCCAGTGCGTGCGAGGGCACAAGCTGCGGCTTGCCGCCGATGGTCTTGAGGCCGCGCCCGTCGAGCTGCACCTGCCAGCCGCCATCGCCTGCGGCGACCTCTACATTGCGATAAAAGCGCTTCATCGGTCGTTCTTGCGCCAGCTTCTTGCAAGCAAGGAAGGCACGAAAAAGAAATCGAACAGGCCAATCGCGGCCAGCACCCAGCCGACCGGAGCTGGCAGGTCGATCACGCCGCGAGCTATGGCGATGCCCAGTAGCACCAGTACCAACCCGCTCACGCGCATCAGGTTCATGACCATGAAGCGCTTTCGTGCCAAGGCTTCCTGATCGTCGATCACAACAGCTTTTCCAGGTCTGACGGCACGCCGGCGATGTGTTCGGCGCCAGCCTGCAGCAATTCCTCGGGCGTGTGATAGCCCCAGGCCACGCCCAGCGCGCGCACCCCGGCATCGCGCGCCATCAGGATATCGAATGTGGTATCGCCGATCATCACCGCCGCATTCGCCGCTACGCCAGCTTCCAGCAGCGCCGCCTCCAGCATATCGGTATGCGGTTTGGAGCGGTGGTGGTCCGAGGTCTGGAGCGAGACGAACAATTCGGTCAGCCCGTGCTGGGCAAGGCAGGCGTTGAGCCCGCGTTCGGACTTGCCGGTGGCGACGGCCAACAGCCAGCCGTCGCTCGCGAGCCTGTGCAGCAAATCATGGATGCCGTCATAAAGCGGCTCATGGATCAACCCTTCCTGCCGGCGGGCAAAGAAGCCCTGCTTGTAGGCATGCACCAGCTGCGCATTCAGCGCATCGTCCACTTCGGGGGCGAGCTTGCGGATGGCGACCGGCAGGCTCAGCCCGACCGACCGGCGCACTTCGTTGCGATCGGGCGGAGGCAGGCCTGCTTCGATAAAGGCTTGCTCCATCGTGTCGCACACATGCGCCTGCCCATCCACCAGCGTACCGTCGCAATCGAAGATCGCCAGGCGGCGGCTCATTTGGCCAGTCCCCCGATCAAGGCCGCGACCGCCTGCGATCCCTGCGCCTCCAGCCCGGCGATCACCCGCTTGCGTTCGTGCTGCGGTGCCTTCTGGTGCAATTTCAAGGTCGGCCGCCAGGCCTGGATCTCCAGTTCGAAGCCGGCAATCGCGCCGAGCAGCTTGCGCAGCTTTTCCGGTGGCGTTTTGGCCATGGTCCATGGCTCCCCGCCTTCAACCCGTGCTTCCTGCCGCGCAGAAAGCAGCTCCAGCAGCTGGAACAGCTCAGCGTCATCCAGCTTTCGCACGCGCCCCTCAAGCTCCAGGCTGACATAATCCCAGGTCGGCACCTGCGTCGGGTCTTCGTACCAGCGCGCGCTGGCATAGGCTTCCGGCCCGTTGACGACCGCCAGCGCGGTCAAGCCATCGAGATGCCGGGTCAGGGCGTTGCCGCGCGAGAGGTGAAATTGCAGCCTGTTGGTGCCCTGATCGCCTTCGCGCAGCAACAGCACCGGAGTGTGGGCGACGCGCGGCCCGTCGGGCGTTTGCGCGAAAACCATCGCAAAGCCGATCTGTTCGATCAGCGTTTCCATCAGTTCGCGATCATCGGTGTGATAGGCGGGATTGGGATGCATCAGCGCTTCTTGCCCTTCGCCGGCCCCTTGGGCTTGCTGGCCCCGCCGCGCGCCCGGCGCGGGCCGCGCTGGCTCTTGCGGTACTGCTTGGCATGCTGGCGCGCGGCCTGCTTCTTCTCGGCGCGGGTCTTTTCGGTGATGTCCTCGCGCACCGGCGAGGCATCGCTCATCGCCGGATCGAAGCCCAATTGCTCCATGCTTGCCGCGAAATGTTCGGGAAGCTCTGCGGTTACGTCCAGCTTGCCGCCACCCGGTTCGCCGATCACCAGCCGCCGCGCGTGCAAGTGCATCTTGCGGCTGATGCTGCCAGTCAGGAAGGCATCCTGCCCGCCATATTTGCCGTCACCCACAATCGGATGGCCGATCGCTTCCATATGGACGCGCAGCTGGTGGGTACGCCCGGTCAGCGGCTCCAGCTCGACCCAGGCGGCTTTCTTGCCCGCGGTATCGACCACGCGATAGCGCGTCTTGGCCGGTTGCCCGCCTTCCATGTCGACATGCATCTTCTCGCCGCCAGTGCCCGGCTGCTTGGCGAGCGGCGCGTCGATCGTGCCTTCCTTCACATCGGGCACGCCCACGATCAGCGCCCAGTATATCTTGCGTGCGCTGCGCCCGGAAAAGCGCTTGGAATAGCTTGCCGCGCTGCCGGGCGTGCGCGCGATCAGCAGCACGCCGGAAGTATCCTTGTCGAGCCGGTGGACCAGGCGCGGGCGCGGCGCATCGCCCTCGACGAAGGCGTCGAGCAATCCGTCGACATGCTTGTGGGTCTTGCTGCCGCCTTGTGTGGCCAGGCCCGGCGGCTTGTTGAGCACGATCGCGCTCTTCGTTTCCTTGATCACCATCGCCTTCGCTTCGGCGATCTCATCGGGCGAAAGCTGGCGTTGGGGCCTGGGCTTGGTGCGTCCAGCCTCCTCCCCGCCGGGCGGTACGCGCAGAACTTGCCCGGCGCTGAGGCGATCTTCGGGCTTCACCCGCTTGCCATCGACGCGCAATTGCCCGGTGCGCGCCCATTTGGAGACCGTGCCGAAGCCGATCTGCGGCAAGTGACGCTTGAACCAGCGGTCGAGCCGCACGCCATCGTCATCGGCATCGATGGTGAACTGGCGCACCTCGCTTGATGGTCGTGGCTGGCTCATGCTGCCACCCGCATCACGATCAGGCCGAGATAAAGCGCCACCAGCCCGGCGAGCACCGATACCCCGGCATAGGTCAGGGCGGTCGCCGCCTGCCCGCGCTCGATCAGCACCATCAATTCCATACTGAAAGCGCTGAAAGTGGTGAACCCGCCCAGCAGGCCCACACCCAGCAACAGACGCCATTGTTCGCCATGCGTGGATCCGTGGCGCGCCAGCCATCCCGCGAGGAGGCCCATTGCCAGGCTGCCAATCACATTGGCGGCGAGCGTGGCCCAAGGGAACGCGGTGACAACCTGCGGGCCAAGCCAGTGCGTCATGCCGCGCCCCAGCTGGTAGCGCAGCAGCGCGCCCACTCCGCCGCCGATGGCGACGTTGAGGCTGGCGGCGAATGGAGATAGGGCGGCGGACATTGCGGCCCTCCTTAACGGCGCTTGGGCCTGCTGCCTAGCGGCGCTTTTTGCGTGCTAAGCCTTGCCAAAAGCGAGTGATTTGGCTAGGGCGCCCCTCGATAGGGCCGACCGCGGTGCGGATTCGGCGCATTTTCGTTGAATTTCAAGTGGGGCAACCCGCGCGCATGCGGGCACTGTTTCATTGCTGTGAGGTATAGGAATTTATGCAAATCATCGTTCGCGATAACAATGTCGACCAGGCTCTCCGCGCGCTCAAGAAGAAGCTGCAGCGCGAGGGCGTCTATCGCGAAATGAAGCTGCGCCGCCACTTCGAGAAGCCGAGCGAGAAGCGCGCCCGTGAAAAGGCTGCTGCCGTGCGCCGTGCGCGCAAGCTTGAGCGCAAGCGGATGGAACGCGACGGCGTCAAGTAAGACGTCTGTGGCCAAGCTTTCCAGCTTGAACGCATCTTCACGATAAGCCATCAGGGCGCGGTTCGATTCCGCGCCCTTTTGCATTCCCGCATCCGGCGCCCGTTTTCATGCAGCAGGACTGATATCCATGGCCGAAGTTACCCGCGTACCCATCCAGCCGATCGAAAAAGGCTCGCTCACCAAGCTGTGGCTGGGGGTGATCGTAGCGGTGTTGATCGGTGCGGGCATTGCGTGGTCGGCCCTGCCGACGGGAATCGAAGTCGAAGAAATCACCGCTGGGACCGGCGCCAGCCCGTCCGATGGCGATGTGGCCTTTATCAAATACAAGGGCATGCTGGACGATGGCACGGTGTTCGATGAAGCCGATTCCTCGCCGTTCCCTCCGGGCGTGTTCCCTGACGGAATCCCGATGCTGATCCAGCCCGGCCAGATGGTCGAAGGCTTCTACCAGGGGCTCAAGCAGATGGAGAAGGGCGGAAAGTATACGCTGCGCATCCCGGCCGAGCTGGCCTATGGCGATGCCCCGCCGCCGCAATCGCAGATCCCGCCGGGTTCCGACCTGACCTTCGAAGTCGAGCTGGTCGATTTCATGAGCCAGGAAGATGCCGAGCGCCGCTTCAGCATCATGCAGCAGATGATGCAGGGGCAGGGCGCGCCAGGCGGCCCGCAAGGCGCTCCTGAAGGTGCGCCGGTTCCTCAACCGTAAAAATGGACTAAGCCGGATAGCGGGTTGATCGCAGGTTCAAACCTGCGACAACCGCCGGATGGCTGACCAAAGCGCAATCGTTCACCCTGCCGACGAGGCAGTCCTGCATGACTGGCCCTTGCGGCCCTGGCTGCTCGCCGCCCTGCTGGGGCTGGCCGGGCTGCTGGTCTATTTCGCGGCTGATGGCGGAGAGAACGTCCCATGGCGTATGGCGCTGGCCGCCGCGGCGGTGTTTGGCCCGCTGGCGCTGGCGTTCACGCTGGCACAGGATCGCTGGAAAGCGCCCGCCATCTTTGCCGCAGCGGTGGCGCTGGTCATGGCGGGGATCGCCTGGCGCGCGACTAGCGCGGGCGATCGCTATGCCGACGAGGAATTCTGGGTCGCGGCCGGCATACTGGCGGTCACGCTGGCGCTGCCGCTGTTCCAGGCGGGCTTTCATCGTTTGCGCTGGGGCACAAGCTACAAGGTGACCCATTTCCACGTCTGGACCGATGCCATCAGCGGGGCGGGCGCGTTGGCCTTTGTCGGCCTGGCCTGGGCGCTGATTGCACTGCTGGCGGAGCTGTTCAGCGTCATCAAGATCGACTTGCTGGAGGACCTGATTGACGAAACCTGGTTCGGCTGGCTGTATTCCGGTGCAGCCTTCGGTGCTGCACTGGGTGTGCTGCGCAACCAGCTGAAGATCATCGGCACGCTGCAGAATGTGGTCCTGCTGGTGCTGTCGATCCTGGCGGTGCCGCTGGCGATTGCGCTGGTCATCTTCCTGCTTGCGGTCGCGGCATCGGGGCTCGACGTGCTATGGGAAGCGACCAAGAGCGCCACGCCCTTGCTGCTTTCGATTGCGGTCGGGTGCTTCGTGCTCGCCAATGCCGTGGTGCGCGACGAGGACGAGCAGGCGAGCAATTCGCGCATTTTGCGGCTGGCGGGCTTCGTGCTGGCGCTGGGGATCCTGCCGCTATCGGTGATGGCGGCGATTTCGATGGGCACACGGATCGGCCAGCATGGCCTAAGCCCCGAACGGTTGTGGGCGCTGGTCGCGATTGCGGTCGCCGTGGCCTATGGCGTGGGGTACTTTGTCGCGGCCCTTCGCGGGCGGCGCGCAGGCTGGCGCGACCTGCTGCGGCAAGCGAACCTCCACCTGGCGGTGCTGACCTGCGTTATTGCCTTCATCCTGGCGCTGCCGCTCTTCAATTTCGGCGCGGTTTCGGCCAGCAACCAGCTCGCCCGGCTCGAGCGTGGCGATGTGAGCGCCGACGATTTCGACTATGTCGCGCTGCGCTGGGACTTTGGTGAGGCTGGGCGTGATGCCTTGGCGAAACTGGCCAAGAGCGAGAATGCGGAAATCGCCAAGTTCGCAAGCGATACGCTCAAGCTGGACCGGAGGCCCTATTACGGCACGACCCGCGCCGATCAGCGAGAGCTTGCCGCCAAGGCGCGGATCACCGTTACGGATCCGGCAGTCGAAAAAGCCTTGCGAGCGCATCTGGAGCGCGAGGTTTTCACTTGTCCGGGTGGATGCCGCGCGGTCGAGGTGGGTGAAGTCGAGGCAGGTCCGCTGATCGCGCTGATAATCGGGGAGAACCCGCAATTCCTTGTCTATGACCGCGAGAAAGCCGAGATCGTCCAATACTGGGTCCAGGATGGCAAAATCCTGATGCTTGGTACCTATCACGCGAAAAGGGTCGAGCGCGAAGGGAGGATCGAGCTCCGCCGTTTCGAAGGGCGCCAGCTCTATGTCGGCGATCAGCCGGTTGGCCAACCGTTCGAATAGCGTGTTTCCGCCGCAACTCCCGCTTGAAGCGCGCCGCACGCACCGCTAACGCGCGGCTATGTCCGTAGATAAAGCAACCGTGGCCAAGATCGCCTCTTTGGCCCGCATCAAGATGGGTGATGCAGAGCTCGAGCGCATGGTGCCCGAGCTCAATGGCATCCTCAAATGGGTCGACCAGCTGGGCGAAGTCGATGTGACCGGCATCGAGCCGATGACCGCGGTGATCCCCAATCATTTGCGCTTGCGCGACGACGTCGTCGATGCCGATCCGCTGACCGGCGGCGGCAAGCGCGCCGATGTACTTGCCAATGCGCCTGCAGCCGAACACGGCTTCTTCGGCGTGCCCAAGGTGATCGAATAATGGCTGATCACACCGAACTGGGCGTCAAGGCGATCCGTGACGGGGTCGCGGCGGGCGATTTCACCGCGCGCGAAGTGGCGGAAAGCTTCAACGCTGCTGTGGCCGCTGCGGCCGATCTCAACGCCTTTATCGTCACCACGCCGGATCACGCGCTGGCCGCCGCGGACAAGGTCGATGCCGACCGTGCAGCGGGCAAGACTTTGGGCAAGATGGCGGGCGTGCCGATCGGCATGAAGGACTTGTTCGCCACCCATGGCGTGCAGACCACCGCTGCCAGCCACATACTTGAAGGGTTCAAGCCCGAATACGAAAGCACCGTCAGCCAGAACCTGTGGACTGCGGGCGCGGGCATGCTGGGCAAGCTCAACCTTGACCAGTTCGCGATGGGTTCTTCCAACGAAACCAGCTATTTCGGCAATGTCAGCTCGCCCTGGCGCAAGGCAGGCAGCAATGCTGCGATGAGCCCGGGCGGGTCTTCGGGCGGTTCCTCGGCCGCGGTTGCCGCGCGGATCGCGCCCGCCGCGACCGGCACCGACACCGGCGGCTCGATCCGCCAGCCCGCTGCGTTCACCGGCATTTGCGGGATCAAGCCGACCTATGGCCGCTGCTCGCGCTGGGGCGTCGTGGCATTCGCCAGCAGCCTCGACCAGGCCGGGCCGATGGCGCGCACTGTCGAGGACTGCGCGATCATGCTCGAAGCGATGGCGGGCTTCGATCCGAAGGACGCGACTTCGCTCGACATGCCGGTGCCCGCCTGGGAGGCCGGCCTCAATCCTGACCTCAGGGGCAAGAAAGTCGGCATTCCGCGCGAATACCGCATGGATGGCACCGACGAGGCGATCCTGAAGAGCTGGGACCAGGGCAAGGAATGGCTGCGCGATGCGGGCGCGGAGATCGTCGATATCAGCCTGCCGCACACCAAATATGCGCTGCCCGCCTATTACATCGTCGCCCCGGCCGAAGCGTCCAGCAACCTCGCGCGCTATGACGGCGTGCGCTATGGCCTGCGCAACCTGCCTGAGGGCGCGGGCCTGCAGGATATGTATGCTGCCACCCGTGCCGCGGGCTTCGGTGATGAGGTCAAGCGCCGCATCCTGATCGGCACCTATGTGCTGAGCGCGGGCTTCTATGACGCCTATTATAACCAGGCGCAGAAGGTGCGGGCGCTGGTCGCGCGCGATTTCGAGCGGGCCTGGGCGGATTGCGACGTGATCCTGGCACCGACCACGCCGACGCCGAGCTTCCCGCTCAATTCGCTCAACGAAGATCCGCTGACGATGTATCTCAACGATGTGTTCGCGGTACCCGCCTCGCTCGCGGGACTTCCGGCGATGAGCGTGCCGGCGATGCTGACCGATAACGGGCTGCCGCTCGGCCTCCAGCTGGTGGGCAAACCGTTCGACGAGCAAGGCGTGCTCAATGCAGGGCTGGCAATCCAGAGCCGCGCAAACTTCACCGCCAAGCCGGAGAAGTGGTGGTGAGCGCCGATCCGGCGCTCTTGATCGCCGGGGTGGCGATCGCGCTGGCTGTACCGGTGACTTTCATGGTCGCCAATTGGGTGCGGAAGAACGTCGATCACGGCGAAGCGCGTTTCGGGCCGGATGGCAAGGTGATCGAGGACGAGGACAGGAAATGAGCAATTATCGCATCCAGGGCGCAACCGGAGAATGGGAGGTCGTGATCGGCCTTGAGGTTCACGCGCAGGTCGTTTCGAAGTCCAAGCTGTTTTCGGGCGCGGCGACCGCTTTCGGGGCAGAGCCGAACGCGCAGGTCAGTCTCGTCGATGCGGCGATGCCCGGCATGCTGCCCGTACCCAATCGCGAGTGCATTCGCCAGGCGGTGCGCACCGGCATGGCGATCGAGGCGCAGATCAACAAGTGGAGCCGGTTCGACCGCAAGAACTATTTCTATGCCGATCTGCCGCAGGGCTACCAGATCAGCCAGCTCTATCACCCGCTGGTGGGTGAGGGCAGCCTCACCATCGATGCGGACGAGAAGGCAGGAATTCCCGAAGACAAGGTGATCGGGATCGAACGGATCCATGTCGAGCAGGATGCAGGCAAGCTGATGCATGACCAGCACCCGACCATGTCCTATGTCGATCTCAACCGCTGCGGTGTGGCGCTGATGGAGATCGTGTCCAAGCCGGACATGCGCAGCCCCGCCGAAGCGGGCGCCTATGTGCGCAAGCTGCGCTCGATCCTGCGCTATGTCGGCAGCTGCGACGGCAATATGGAAGAAGGTTCGATGCGCGCCGACGTCAACGTCAGCGTGCGCCGTCCGGGCGAGCCCTTCGGCACGCGGACCGAGACCAAGAACGTCAACTCGGTGCGCTTCGTTATGCAGGTGATCGAATATGAGGCGAACCGCCAGGTCGACCTGATCGAAAGCGGCGGCGCGGTGGAACAGGAAACCCGCCTGTTCGATCCGGGCACCGGCACCACCCGAACCATGCGCAGCAAGGAAGACGCGCACGACTATCGCTATTTCCCCGATCCGGACCTGCTGCCGCTGGAACTCGACGACAGCTTCCTTGAGGAATGCCGCGCCTCGCTGCCCGAATTGCCCGACGCCAAGCGCGCCCGTTATGAGAACGAACTGGGCCTAACCCCCTATAACGCCCGCGAATTGACCGCCGAGGTCGAAACCTTTGCGCGGTTTGAAACCCTGCTGGCCGTAGTCACGGAGAAGCTCGGCAAGGCCGAAAAGGACGTGGCGACGCAGGTTGCCAACTGGTCGCTCTCGGTCGCGCCCGGCGTGATCAAGGCGCTGGGCGACGAAGGCAATCCGGCCCACGCGACTGCCGAGGCGCAGGCCGCGATCCTGAAGATGCAGGATGCCGGCGAAATCAGCGGCGGCCAGGCCAAGGAAATCTTCGAGATCGTGCTCAAGACCGGCCGCGCCCCGGACGAGATTGCCGACAGCGAAGGGCTGAAGCAGGTCAGTGACACCGGCGCGATCGAAGCCGCGATCGACGCGATCATCGCCGCCAACATGGACAAGGTCGAGGAATACCGCGGCGGCAAGGACAAGCTGTTCGGCTTCTTCGTCGGCCAGACGATGAAGGCGATGCAGGGCAAAGCCAATCCGGCGGTGGTCAACCAGATCCTGAAGGACAAGCTGGACGGCTGAGCATTAGACGATGACTTCCATCGTCCTCGTCCAACCGGAAATTCCCGGCAATACGGGCGCGGTCGGGCGCACCTGTGTGGCGCTGGATATGGAGCTGATCCTGATCCACCCGCTTGGTTTCCAGATTTCGGACAAACGGGTGAAGCGTTCGGGGCTCGACTACTGGCCGCATATCCGGCTGTCCGAATACGCCAGCTGGACAGACTTCATCGCCGATCGTGCGCCGCGCCCTGACCAGCTCTACCTGTTCGAGGAGTACGCGCCGCGCAGCTTCTACGAGCCGGACTATCCGGCGGATGCTTATCTGGTGTTCGGGCGCGAAACCAAGGGCATCCCGCCCGAAATTGTCGAAGCGCATCGCGAGCAGATGGTGAGCCTGCCGATGCGATCGGACAAGGTCCGCTCGCTCAACCTGGCGAACAGCGTTGCGGCGGCGGCCTATCAGGCATTGCGGGCGCATTTGCCGCGCTAACGCCTAGTCAGCCGCCTTCGATGAAGGCATCGACGATCACATAGGTCTCCGGGCCGAAACTGATGGTTAGTTGGTCGCCATCGCGCGTAGTCTTGAAATCCCAGCCTGCCGATCCGTCTGCTTGCGCGCTGTCCGCGCCATAGGCTTCGGTTCCCTTGAAGAAGATCGCGCGCTTGCGGCCATCGGGTTTGGTCACTTCGACCAGATGTTCGCCTTCGCCATTCCAGTTGCGCTTTACCCCAGCCTCGCATGATTGTGTCGGCGAGGCGTTGTCAAAGCCACATTTGAGAATCGTGGTTGCGTGGTATCCTGTCTCGGGATCCTTGGCGTCGCCAAAGCCATAGGCTGGTTCGCCATTGGCCATCGTCGTAGACTCTTCAGGTCCGGTAGCCGCGTTTTCTACATCCACGGCTTTGGCCGCCTCATCACCTTCGCCTGAATTGCCGCCGCAAGCCGCAAGCGTCACCAGCAACGTAGCCGCACAAAACTGCCTGATCATATTGAGACCCCTTCCAATCCGAACTTGCGATAATCCTGGCCAGGCTGCCTGGAAGAACGAGGTGGCCCCGATTGTCTGAAGGCCATACCCGAAGGGCTTCGTCCCCATCCTTCCAGGCAGCGGTTTGGAGCCTGGCAATCCTGCAAGAGCAAGGCTCCGAGCCGCTTACAGAGCTCCCTCGCTTCCGGTGTACATCACCTCTCCGATTGTCCCGTCGCGATAGGCCAGGCAGCGCCAAGGGGCCTCTGCTCCTTCGACATTGACGTAAATGCCGATCGCGGCCTCAGATTCCTCGATCCGGTTGGTGCCGATAACCCGTGCCCCAGTCTCGCTGGCAACCCTTTTGGCGCAACGACCTTCGAGGCCGTTTGCGCCCCGGATCGCAACCTCCCTTGGCTTGGCGGCAGCTGTCTGCTCGACCGGTGACTGCATCGGCGGGCCCTCGGGCATTCCGGTGTTGGCATCGCCCATCGGCACACTGACGAGGCGGACACCCTCGACATTGCCGACAACCTTGCCGCCCAGCATGGCTGCCGTTTCATCGGAAGGGCAGCCAATCAGCAGCGCGCTGTCATCAAGGTAGTTCGAGGTTGCCGCACTCTCGCCAAGCTGGCGGCATGGTGCGCCGGCTGTGGGATAGCCGTCCCCGAAGGGTGCCAGGCTTTCAGGTATGGCTGCCACTTCCTCGGCAGCTGCGGCAGGCTCGTCAGCTTCGCCGCCACTGCAGGCGGAGAGGGCAAGCGCCATGGCGCCTGCCAGCAGATAGGTTCGCTTCATCGGTCCACTCCCCAATCAGCGGCAGTTCGGGTGCTGACCGATGTCGCGGACATCGTTGAAGTGACCGTCCGCGATCGTCACCTGCACGCATTGGCGTGATTCGGGGCGCCACTGGATCGAATACCGGGTGTTGCCGCTGGTGAAATTGTCGACCTGGCGGAATCCCCGACGCTGGAGCTCATCCATGCCGCCAGCCGCGCGTGCGCCCTGCAGATCGTCGATGCGTGCGGTCTGGACATAGCCACCCCGGCGGTGATGGTGGCTGAGGTTGGCCTCGCGCTCCTCTACGCCCTTCTCGTAACCATGGGCATAAGCATCGTTGCGGTTATAATTATGATACGCGCCGTTGTAGAGGCCATCCTTGTACCCACGCTCGAACTCGGATGTCTGCGTTTCGTCGTATTGCTTGCCTTCGCGGTGGTGCGACTTGTGGCTCAGCAGAGCACCCAGGATTGCAGCGCCAGCGACAGCGCCCACTGCAGCCCCGGCGCTGCCCTTATGGTGCCCGCAATCCTGATCGGTTGCGTCATTGATCGACTCTACGCGGCCATTGTAAACCTCTACCACCACGCAATTGTCATCGCGCTCGTTCCACCAATAGCTATAGGCGTAACCCATCGAATTCTTGTTGGTGGATGTGTGAGCGAACCCGCGCGATTGGAGCGCGCCTTCGGCGCTGCTTCCGCGCATGCCGTTAATATCCACCAACTGGGCTGCTTTTTCGGCCAATACCGGCGTGGCGACGAGCGCGGTTGTTGCAACTGCGCCGATCAGGAATTTTGGCATAAAGGTCTTCATGGAATTCTCCCCACATCAAACGAAACGGTAGACGGCTGTTATTATGCGAGGAGAGCCAAGCAGAACTGGCTCCCACGGCGACCCTTGGCTTGACCCAACCGCCCAAGTGCCTGCGAAGGCTAGCAAAGCTTCAGCCGGGCAGATATCGGTAAGAACTGCCAGAAAATTGACATTTCCTGCCAATATGGGAAGCTTGGAGGACATAGGGGCAGGAGCACTTGCGAATCATGTCGCGCATCGAAACTGACCGTTACGCCGAGTGTATTGCCGCAATCGGCCAGTATCATTCCGATATGGCATCGGCGTTGATGCCGGCAGGTGTGACGCGCTTCTGGGCCGCAAGCCTTGGCTGGCCCACCTGGCTCTTCGACGGAGCGTCGTTTCCTCCTGCCAAATCGCTACCAGGGCAGATTCGCCTGATCGATGACCTGCAATTGCTGGCAAATCTCCTGCGGCATGTGGGAGAGAAACGGCTGTTGGAACTGATGCTGGAATGGCCGCGCTACCCGGGCGAGGCGCAAGTCCTGGCCGCCCCCGATCTGAAGGCGGCAATCTGGTCACGATCCGCTTCGATAGACCTGCGGAATGCACCCATCCGCGTATCGGTGAACGAGGCAGAAGAGTGTGACACAATCGCCATTGAACTGAATCCCGCGCTCGGACCTTTCCTGCCAATAGTGGAGAGCGCGGTACTGGTCGTTTTCTTCCTTATGGTTCGCTCCTTCGTGGGTATGGCGAACACTGCGGCAGACGACCTTTCCGAGATTTCGATCGAGCAGGTACATTCGGGCGCGGTGCTCCGTCGGCTCTTGCCGTGCCGGTTCTCGCGCGCCTCATCCACCGCCCGGATCTCGATCCCGAACCGTCTGCTTGAAGCGAGCAACCCTGACTTTGATCCAGTTTCGTGGAACGCGACCATCGGGCAGGCAAGGCTGGGAGATGCCCGTGTCGGCAAGCCTGCGCCCTTGAACAAGGGCGCTCTGGAAGAGATGTTGCGGCGGTCGCTTGCAGAATATGCGCGGGTTCCGCAGCTTGCCGAAATTGCCCGGCTGCATGGCTTGTCGGAACGGACGCTGGCGCGTCTATTTGCAGACGCTGGCATTTCCTTCCGCGACACTCTCGATCATGCACGGATGAGCCTCGGCAAGGAATTGCTGCTTCACAGCGAATTGCCGGTCTATGTGGTGGCTGAGCGCGTGGGATATAGCGATGCCTCTGCCTTTGTCCGTTCATTCAAGCGCCGATTCGGGATTGCCCCGGCGCAATGGAGAAAGGGCCGCCGGATTGCTCCGACGGCCCTTTTCGGTAATCGCGGGATAGGCGCTTAGGCCGCTTTTTCGCCGGTCAGCGGCATTGCGCCGAAGGCACCGGCATTGACGCTGCCTGCCAGCGTGTCGCCTTCGATCGTGGCCGTGCAATCGAGCGTCATCGGCATGGGAACGACCATCTGCATCTTCCAGGTCAGCGTGTTGCCATCGACCTTGCCGTCTTCCGCATCCATGCTGCCCAGCGATCCGGCCATCTTGCCGGAGAAGGTGCCATCGCCATTGTCGACGACAGTGAAGGTGCCACTCTGATCGCCCATCGGGCTTTTCACGGTGGTGTTATAGGTTCCGGAAAGTGACATGGAATTCTCCTCAAAGGTAAGGGGGCGAACCCGGGTCGAGCCCGGGAATCTGCCCTCTGTTTACACAGGTGTCAGTTGGACTCAACCACATATCGCCGCCTGGCATTCGCGATCGCATCCTCGCGCCAGAAATGCACCGGCTTGAGCTTGTGGTCGACAAACAGCTGCATCTGGTCGGTGTAATGCGGGCTTTCGGGACGGCTGATCGCGGCGCCGAAAGGCTGCACCGATTGCGAGCGCACACGCTGGCCCGGAAGCCATTCGACCCACATGATGAAGCTGTCACCATGGACCAGGCTGAGGCGGCCATCCTCATCGACCTTCCACGTTGTGGAGGCGCGAAGCGTATCCGAGCCGCCATCGAGCGGCAGGTCGACCCGCCGGTCCCCTGTGCCCTGCCGCAGCCGCAACAGCTCCGACATTGGCGGATCGATCCGGCCGAAATGCGTCTTCAGATGATCGACATGCTGGCGTAGCTGGTCCGCGACGTCGGGATAGGGCTTGTTCTGGTATTCGGCGGACATGAAGTCCTTGATCATCAGCAGGGCCAGGCTGTCAGCCGCGCCCTTGCTGTCGGCGGTGAAGTCCCAGCCGACCAACAGATCGCGCGCCTTGGCCAGTTCGGCATCGCCTGACAGGTCCAGCTTTTCCAGCGCGTCCCACAGATCGCCGACATAGCCGGTGCGTTCATAAGCGGTATCATACTTGATCCGGCGCAGCGTTTCGCGGTCAAGCGTGCCCGCTTCGCTCAGAAGATTCCACGCCCGGCGCGAGCGATTGGTCTGCTTGTCCTCAATCCCGAGCACGGGCGAGAAATCGGCCGGCTTCAGGTCGTCCGCCGCGCCCGCTGCCGTGTAGGGCTCGTTGTTCGAATTATAGAGCCAGCCGGAGGACGGATTGATGAGCTTGGGGATCTCCGCGAAATCGACTGCGCCTTGCCAGATCAGATCGCTCCGGTCGCCCGGCAGCACGCTGCGCCAGTTTGCCTTCAGGTCTTCGGGCCGGTCAGGGATCGCCGCGTTGTACACATATGCGATATTGCCCTTTTCATCGGCGTAGATGAAATTGGTGCTTGGCACTGCCATGCGCGCCAGCTGCGCCTGCCATTCTTCGAAAGTGGTCGATTTGTTGAGCCGGTAATAGGCGTCAAGCTGGTCGATCCGGTCGATCCCGCCATAGCGGAAGGCATAGACCCCGGTGTGGTTGAAGATCACCGGGCCGTGCGCGCTGCGATACACGGTTTGCGGATAGGGGATGACCAGCGGGCCGAATTTCACCGGTAGCCACACGCGCTTGCTTTCAAGCTCGCGCCATTCGCCATCGAGTTTGTAGCGTGTGCCGCTGTCATCCATCTCAAGTTTGTAGATGTCGACCATGTCCGGGCGATTGACCGTATTGGTCCAGCCCAGATGCCGGTTGTGGCCCAGAAATGGGAAGGGCGAGCCGGGGAAATTGGCGCCGGCATAATGCCAGCCTTCCTCGCTCTCCACCACCATCTCGTACCATGCCACACCGCCGCGCAATGGCTGGTGCGAATTGGAGATCAGCGTCGATGGGCCACCGGATTTTTCGGGCGCGACTGCAAATGCGTTCGAGCCGGATAAAGCCCCCATTTCGCCCCACGGCAGCGGATGCGCGTGGGCGCTGGCTTGCTGCGGCGCATCGGCGGCCAGTTGCGGACCTTCATCGCGGGGGAAGCCGGGAATGTCGGGGCCGAATTCGCGGCGCAGCGGCTCGCCCGTCACCAGCGGCTGGATCACGCCGTTGAGGCCGAAGAAGAACGGCTGGCGCAGGGCGAAACCGGCGGCGATGTCTTCGCCATTGACCGGGAAGAGGTTCGCCAGCTTCAGCTCTTGCGGATGCTCGGCGGCATATTGGTTGAGCCCGGCGGCATAGGCTTCGAATAGCGCGCGCGTATCTTCGGGTAGTGCCGGATAATGCCGCTGTGCGGTGCCGCGCGCGTCGAGAAGGTGATAGACGTAATCGATCTGTGCGCCTTCCTGCCCCGCGATCGCGCCATAGCGGCCACGCGCCATGGCGATCACGTCCTGCAGGGTGAAGAAGTCATCCTCTGCCTGCGCGATGGCGACCCCGAAGGCGACATCGGCGTCGGTCTTCCCGTAGATATGCGGCACGCCATATTCGCTGCGGATGATTTCCGCGCGGTATTGCCGCTGTTCGTCGGGCGCCTTGCTGCGTTCGGCGAAGAACGGCTCCCAGGTCATGAGCCCGACGAGTAGGGCGAGGAGCAAAAGGAACAAGGCGCCGGCGCCACGCACAAGCCATTTTCGGATCACGGGAAACCTCTATCTGATTTGGCGTTCAGACTGCGTTGCCTCGCTGCCGGGGTCAACTCATTCAGGATACCAGGGGACAATATCGTGCATCTTTCTCGTTCCAAGCTTCTCGCCGCGGCATTGTCCGCACCACTGGCGCTGGCAGCCCCGGCGCTGGCTGCACAGGACATTGCCGGATCGGGCATTGCGCCCGGCGAAGCGCAAAACAGCGCCGAACGCCCGATTGGCTTTGTTGAAGGCGTGGCGCAGGGCGCGGCGCTGGCCGTGGCGATGACCGGCACCGAACTTCCGGCCGGAGTCTCCTTGCCGGCGGATACGGCCGAGCGCATCGCTGCGGCAAAGTTCACGGGCAAGGCGGGTGAGACGCTGGCGATCCCCGCTCCGGCAGGTTCTCCCCCGATCATGCTGTTCGGGGCGGCGCCCGAGGCCGGCAAGGCGGCAGACTGGCGTGCGCTGGGCGGGCGTGTCGCCCAGGCGATGGCGAAGGAAAATGCGCCCATCGCGCTCGCAGGCCTGCCCGATGCAGCGGCGATGGCCGATGCTGCGTTCGGCGCAACGCTGGGCCAGTACCGCTTCGATCGATACCAGAGTGCGCGCACCATGCCGCCCGCGCAGGCTATCACGCTGGTCGGGCCGGATGCGTCTGCAGCAGAAGCGCTCTGGCGCAGCCGCCACCAGCCGCTGGCTGACGGAGTGCGCTTTGCCCGCGACCTGGTGAACGAGCCGGCCAATGTGATCTATCCGGAAAGCTTCGTCGAACGGACCCGTGCGGCGTTTCGCGGGGTTCCCAACGTCACGATCGAAGTGCTCGACGAAGCCGCCATGCGCCGCCTCGGCATGGGCGCCATTGCGGGCGTGGGGCAGGGCAGCCCGCGCGGCAGCCGCTTGATGATGATCACTTACAAGGGCGCCGGCGGGGCTCCGATCGCGTTGGCAGGAAAGGGCATTACCTTCGATACCGGCGGGATTTCGATCAAGCCCAATCCCGGAATGTGGGAGATGAAGGGAGACATGTCGGGCGCAGCTGCGGTGACCGGTGCCGTGCTCAGCCTCGCCAAGTCGCGCGCGCCGGTGCATGCGGTTGCGGCGGTGGCGCTGGCGGAAAACATGCCGGGCGGCAATGCGCAGCGCCCGGGTGACGTGGTCCGCACCATGTCCGGCAAGACGATCGAGATCCGCAGCACTGACGCTGAAGGCCGGTTGGTGCTGTCCGACGCGATCGAATACACCGTTCAGCAGCACAAGCCCTTTGCCTTGGTCGATATCGCCACACTGACCGGTTCGGCGGTGCGCGCGCTGGGCGCCGAATATGCGGCGCTGTTTGCGCGCAAGGATGCCTATGCCGATGCCGCGCTTGCTGCGGGTGAGGCGACAGGCGAGCCTTTGTGGCGGCTGCCGCTGCATCCCGCCTATGCCAAGGCGATCAAATCCGACATCGCCGATATCAAGAACAGCGATGCCGATCCTGCCCCCGGGGCAAGCGCTGGCGCGCATTTCATCGAGTATTTCGTGCCGCAGGATCTGCCCTGGGTGCATATCGATATGGCGGCGGTCGATCGCTGCACTGGCACTACTCCGTTGTGCCCCGGCAGCGCGCGCGGTTTCGGTGTGATGCTGCTTGATGAAATGGCGCGCAACTGGCGGCCGCAATAGCGCCGCCAAATAGGTATTTTCGATCATCGACGCTCCGGGTCTTGCGGAACGCTTCGCAAGACCCACCTAGTCAGGTAACACACCTGACGGGTTTGGATGCCGCGCATCTTGTGTTGCCAATCTGCAACACTATATTGGCGGGGTTAGCGAGTGAGGGATCGTAGATGAACCTGGAAAAATTCACTGATCGCGCCAAGGGCTTCCTGCAAAGCGCGCAGACCGTTGCCATCCGCATGAACCATCAGCGGATCACCCCGACGCACCTGCTCAAGGCCTTGCTTGAGGATAATGAAGGCATGGCCGCGGGCCTGATCCAGCGCGCCGGCGGAAACCCGGGCGTGGCGATCACCGAAGTCGATACCGAGCTGGGCAAGATCCCGGCCGTGTCGGGCGGCGGGGCACAGGCGACGCCGGGCCTCGACAATGACGCTGTGCGCGTGCTCGACCAGGCCGAACAGATCGCGGAAAAGTCCGGCGACAGCTACGTCACGGTCGAGCGGCTGCTGGTTGCACTCTCGCTTGCCAGCACCACTAAGGCGGGGCAGGCGCTGAAACAGGCAGGCGTTGATCCCAAGGCGCTGGAAGCGGCCATTGCCGAACTGCGCAAGGGCAAGACGGCGGACAGCGCCAATGCCGAAAGCGCCTATGACGCGATGAAGAAATTCGCCCGCGACCTGACGCAGGCGGCGCGCGACGGCAAGCTCGATCCGGTCATCGGTCGCGACGAGGAAATCCGCCGCACGATCCAGATCCTTGCCCGCCGCACCAAGAACAATCCCGCGCTGATCGGTGAACCCGGCACCGGCAAGACCGCAATCGCGGAAGGACTGGCGCTGCGCATCGCCAATGGTGACGTGCCCGACAGCCTCAAGGGGCGCACGCTGATGAGCCTCGACATGGGCGCGCTGATCGCCGGTGCGAAGTACCGCGGCGAGTTCGAAGAGCGGCTCAAGACCGTGCTCGACGAGGTCAAGGGCTCGGATGGGCAGATCATCCTGTTCATCGACGAGATGCACACGCTGATCGGCGCCGGTGCCAGCGAAGGCAGCATGGATGCCTCGAACCTGCTCAAGCCCGCGCTGAGCCGCGGCGAGTTGCACTGTATCGGCGCCACCACGCTCGACGAATACCAGAAGTATGTCGAGAAGGACCCGGCCCTCCAGCGGCGTTTCCAGCCGGTCTATATCGAGGAGCCGAGCGTCGAGGACACGATCTCGATCCTGCGCGGGCTTAAAGAGAAGTACGAGCTGCACCACGGGGTGAATATCACCGACAGTGCGCTGGTCGCGGCGGCGCAGCTTTCCAACCGCTACATCCAGAACCGCTTCCTGCCCGACAAGGCGATCGACCTGATGGACGAGGCGGCGAGCCGTATCCGCATGGAAGTGGAATCGAAGCCGGAAGAGATCGAGAAGCTCGACCGGCGGATCATCCAGCTCAAGATCGAGGAATCCGCGCTCGCCAAGGAAAGCGACACGGCCTCCAAGGACCGGCTGAAGGTGCTGCGCGAGGAGCTGGCGGAGCTGGAAGAGCAGTCTGCCGCGCTCACCACGCGCTGGCAGAACGAGCGTGACAAGATCCACGCCGAAAGCCGGATCAAGGAACAGCTTGACGCTGCGCGCCTGGAACTCGAGCAGGCGCAGCGCGAAGGCGATCTGGCCAAGGCGGGCGAGCTGTCATACGGGCGCATCCCCGAGCTGGAAAAGCAGCTGGAAGGCGCACGTGGCGCGTCTGAAAACGCGCTGTTGCGCGAGGAAGTGACCGAGGAAGACATCGCCGGTGTCGTCAGCCGCTGGACCGGAATCCCGGTCGACAAGATGATGGAAGGCGAGCGCGACAAGCTGCTGCAGATGGAGCAGCTGTTGGGCAAGCGGGTGATCGGGCAGAGCCAGGCGATCGAAGCGGTCAGCAAGGCCGTGCGCCGCGCACGCGCGGGCCTGCAGGACCCCAATCGCCCGCTCGGCAGCTTCCTGTTCCTTGGCCCGACCGGCGTCGGCAAGACCGAGCTGACCAAGGCGCTGGCCGAATTCCTGTTCGATGACGACACCGCGATGGTGCGCATCGACATGAGCGAATTCATGGAGAAGCACGCGGTGGCGCGGCTGATCGGCGCGCCTCCGGGTTATGTCGGCTATGAAGAGGGCGGAGTGCTGACCGAAGCGGTCCGCCGCCGCCCCTATCAGGTGGTGCTGTTCGACGAGGTCGAGAAAGCGCACAACGACGTATTCAACGTGCTGCTGCAGGTGCTTGATGACGGGCGCCTGACCGACGGGCAGGGCCGGGTGGTCGATTTCTCCAACACACTGATCATCCTCACTTCGAACCTCGGCAGCCAGTATCTTGCCAACCTGGGCGACGACCAGAAGGTAGAGGACGTCGAGCCGCAGGTGATGGATGTCGTGCGCGGGCACTTCCGCCCCGAATTCCTCAACCGGCTGGACGAAATCATCCTGTTCCACCGGCTGGGGCAGGAGCATATGGCGCCGATCGTCGAGATCCAGGTCAGCCGGGTGCAGAAGCTGCTCAAGGATCGCAAGATCACGCTCGACCTTACGGACGGGGCGAAGAAATGGCTTGGCCGCGTCGGCTACGATCCGGTCTATGGCGCGCGGCCGCTGAAGCGGGCGGTGCAGCGTTACCTGCAGGACCCGCTGGCTGAGATGCTGCTGGAAGGCAAGGTGCCCGATGGCAGCACGGTCAAGATCGACGAAGGCGACGGCGAGCTGAAGATGGTGGTGAACTGATTCAAAGCTGTCAAATTCCAGTCCAACAAAAAAAGGCCCCGGTTTCCCGGGGCCTTTCTGCATGGTCTTGAGACGCTTCTTCAGAGCTTGAAATTAAAGCCCGCGTAGAAAAAGCGACCGGTATTGTTGTAGATACCGCTGCCATCGCCAACGCCGGTGAGGCCGAAGGGCGGAAGACGGTTAAATAGATTGTCGACGCCAATGTAGAACTCGAACTCGTCGTTAACGTCGAACTCCCCCCGAATGTCGCTGTAGTAGATTTCGGGGTAGTAGAGCTGCGGGAAGGCGTCCGCATTCGTCGGCGGCCGGCCCTGATAGCCGAGCTGGGTTTCATATGCACCAATCAACATCTTGTCGATGAAGCGGCCCTCATAGACGAACGTGAAGTTCTTATAAGTGACCGACGCATTGATGTTGAACTGCCACTCAGGATCGCCAAGCGTGCGCTTCGTCCGGGTAGCCCGTTCAGGATCCGTGATGAAGCTGAAGTCCCGACGCTCCTCCAGCCAGCTCACGATCGCGCTGAGATCGATGCTCCAGTCATCGTTGAGCGTGCGGGAGTATTGTGCACGCAGGTCAATCCCGGAAGTTTCGAGCGCGGCGAAGTTGAACGGCTGGTTCAGGAATGCCGGGCCAAGACGCGGAATATTCTCGGCGGGCAAGCCGGGGAATACACGGTTTGACTGGCCATCAAACGCATAGGAGCTGAACGGATCGCCTGTGTTGCCACGCCGGAAAACGGCATCGCAGAACGGGTTGTTAATGGTCACCGGGTCTTCATAGCAACGGTTGATGATCGCTTGTCCGGTAAGGCCCGAAATCACGTTCTCGACCTTGATGTCGTAGTAGTCGACGGTAAGCGAGAAGCCAGGCAGGAATTCCGGCTGGAAAACCGCGCCAACCGTGAAGCTCTTGCCAACTTCTGGCAAGAGATCCGGGTTACCCTGGTTGAAGCCAGACACGCCGGTGCTCGGCACGTTCGTGAATGGCACCACCGAACCATCGGGCAGGGTGATCGTGGTCGGAATACCCGCTTCGGCACAGCGAGCTGCGCGATTGGGGTTCTGGTTGATCACGTTCTGGCTACATGGATCGACCAGGCCGTTGGCGAAGGTTTCGGTCCGCGAAGCGAAAGTGTTGTTCAGGTTCGGGGCACGCACAGAGCGGGCGTAGCCGCCGCGCAGGCGAAGGCCCGGAGTGGGCGAGTAAACGACACCCAGGTTATAAGCCGTCGCACCGCCCGAGAAGTTGTAATCCGAGTAACGGACCGAACCCTCCAGCGTCAGCTCCTCAATCAGAGTTATACCAGAGAGCAGCGGGACGCGGATTTCCCCAAAGACTTCCGATACCTCGAACGTTGGCGGCGCGAAATCTGCAAACGAGTTGAGGAAGGTCTGTCCCGACGCGGTTACATCGTCATATGCGGAGAAGGCTTTCTCCCGGCGATATTCGCCACCAACCGCAAAGCCGATTGGGCCACCCGGAAGCTCGAAAATGCCCGTGGAATCGCCGGACACGAAGCCGGTGAAATTGAGCTGCTCAGCATTTTGCTTGCGCGAGGACGTGTAGAGCACATAATCCTTCGCTGCCTGGCTCATGTTGTTGACGCCGAAAAGGTTGATCGGAACGCAATTCGGATCGTCATTGGTGGTGCTGGCGTCAGCGTTCACCGCGCAAACAATCTCACCTGCCGTGTTCCGCACGGCATTGGCGGCCTTGTTGAAATTGGCGGTCAGCAAGTTGCCGCCAGTTTCGTAATAGGTGTTCGTCTTGCCGTAGTTTGCGGCCACCTCGTAGAAGAGGTTACCCGTGTCGCTCAACTGGCCGCGCAGACCGCCAACAAAGCGATAGGTCTCGCGGTTGTGATCTTCTGCGCGCGTACCGAGATCTGCGTTGAAGCGCAGGAAGCTGAACGCGGTCGCTCCCGCCGGCAGAATGTTGACCAGCGTCGCCCGTGCCTGATCCGTAAGGAACGGGTTGTTGATCGAGAAGGTCGAGGTGGTCCCGCCACCCGAAGTGAAGGTTGGCTGGTTCGAGGCCTGGTTTGCGGTGACCTTGACATATTTTCCTTCGAAGAAAAATTCCGCCGCGGGCGAGAATTCGAACTTCGAAAGCAGGTTTACCGAACGACGCTCGACGCCGACCTGGAGCTGGCCGTCGGGCAGATTGACGCTTGAGCCAAGTCCGCCGATTGTGCCGCCACCGAAGGGGCGAAGATCTGCGAAGGGATTGTTCCGGACGAGCGTACCATCATCAAGGAAGAAATAGTTGTCGGACAGTCGGCCGCCAGTGGGCGAGAGCTGTCCCGTGCATACGAGCGAACGACGAAGAGTGGTCGACGCGCTGGCCAGGTTTTCTGCCGGACAAGCAGTCAAGACCGCACCGCCCGCCGCAATCTGGTTGAATTTCAGGCCAAACGGGACGCCATTGAAGTATGTCGTATCCGGGATGCCATCGCCTGCGGGAGATTCGTCGAAGTTGATATCGGTTGTGCTGAAACCCGGCGCGCCGGTGAAGGCGCCGATATAGTCGCGTTCGCTATTCAACAGCGGCCTCTGGCGCGAGTATTCTGCTGCAACTGCGATGTTGCCACGGCCGTCAGCGAAATTCTTGCCGGCAGTCCCGCTGATCGAATACGAGCCGCGGTCGGCATAGTTGCTGATACCAGCCTGGCCGCTAATGTTGATCCCTTCGTAGTCGTCCTTGAGCACGAAGTTCACGACACCAGCAACGGCGTCCGAACCGTAAATTGCTGAATTGCCGCCCGTAACGACATCGACCCGCTCAAGAAGTTCGGTCGGGATCGTGGCGACGTCCACCGTGAAACTTCCGGGCTGGGAAGAGACGTGACGGCGACCGTTAACGAGGGTCAGGGTACGGTCCGTGCCCAAGCCACGCAGGTCGAGCACGGAGAGCCCGGCGGTGCCGATGAAACGTCCGGAGTTCTGCGAGCCGAAAGTTCCGCGAAGCTGCGGCAATTCGTTGAGCGCATCGCCAAGCTGGACATTGCTGCTGCGAATGAGCGTTTCTGCGTTCACCGAAGTGACCGGCACAGCGCTATCGAGTTCGGGCCGCAAGATACGCGAGCCAGTAACAATAATATTCGCAGGCTCAGCAGCAGTTGCCTCATCGGTAATATCGGCATCGTCTGCATCCTGTGCAACGGCAGGAGCAGCCGCCAGGACGAGCGCGGCAATGCCGGCACCTGCTAATAGCTTTACGCGGCGGTTAGCCGCGTTCGTCGTGAAGTTCATATGTCAGTCCCCAGTTTGCCGATCGAGCGACCGGCCTTCGTATTTCCAATAAGAATCGCAGCCAAACGACCCAGCCGTAACAGGCAGCTACCCGATCAATGCAATTCTGCTTATCTGGTTTCAATCCCCACAGATAGAAAGTTTCGATTGGCACTAGCTGTGTAGCCATATTGCAACAAATGCCGCGCCTGCCGCACTCCTGAAGTCCAATGTGGGCCATGGATTAGCGTCGCAATAAAGAGCGATCAGATGCACGAACGGTCGAATCTCATAATGCTATGGCGACTTTTCCATCGCGTGCTTTGCCATGCCTGTGGCTGGGCAATGCCAACTTAGGCTAGGTCGCCCAAAGTTTCCCTCAGCGGGTCGAGCCACTGCGAATAAGGTCGCCAGACTTCCATTCCATCGCGATTTATCGGACGCCGCACCTGTTCACTGCTCGGAGTGCGTACGACTCGATCCAAACGGTGGAATTCGAGCACAGATTCGGACCAATCCAATCCGAGATATTCAATTGCCTTGCCAACCTCTTCCCGCGCATCCTCGACTAGGTTGCTGTAGTCGACATGGTGGACCAGGCCCGGCGCTACCTTTTGGAGATGAGCCATAATCCGGACATAGTCGACGTAACTTCGACCTACATCCTTAAGCGTAAAGGATGATGGATGGGCACTGGTAAATGATTGTGTGAAGTTCGAAAAACAGCAATCCATTGCCGGACGGCGGATGTCAATGAAGCGTGCTTGAGGAAGAATCCGGCGAATGAACAGGATATTGTTCCAGTTGTGCGGTAGCTTATCGATGATGAAAGGGCGCTCAGTGGTGCGGTGTACCTGCATCCGTCGAAGGTAATCTTCGCCAAACCTGCGCGCTTGATCTTCAGGCAATGCCATCAGTGCTTGCGTAACGGTAACCTTGCCTCGCCGGGTTGCCATTTCCATGAAACTACGAAGGATGGCAGGAATATAAGGGAGTTCGCCGACAGGTTCGATTGACGGATGGCTGCCCAGCATTTGCTCAAGCAGGGTGGAACCTGACCTTGGCAAAGAGACGATGAAAATCGGAGTGACAGCCCCCACCGGCTCGCTCGAAAGGCGCTGCACAAAGGTAGAGTCGATGCGCTGCTCGACTTCGGTGATTTCCTGCGTCAGTTCGTCGGCATTGTAGTTGAGTTCCTCGGCCCGAATGCGGTTCCCTTCTTCGTAATGCGTAAATGCGGCTTGAAAGTCGCCAATGTCGTGGAGCGCCCGTGCAAGGGCGAAATTGAGAGGAGCCTGATTGCGCGGATCAATCGCGATCACCAGCGACTTCCGCATTGCCGAGATATCGTTCTCGTCAAGTATTTTACGCTTGATGCTGGCAATGCCCCACCAGGCTTCGCCAAATTCATCGTTGATGGCGATTGCTTCACGATAGGCGGCAATCGCACGATCTACATCGCCAGCGGCACGCAAGCTGTGTCCATATGCAACCCAGACTTGGGGATCCGACGCATGCTCCTGCAAGATTTGCTGATATAATTCACGCGCTTCTTGGCTGCGCCCGATTTTTTCAAGCAAGCCAGCGACGATGGCCTGGAAGTGATGCTCGCCACTTTCATTCGACAATCTTTCGAACATCTCCAGCGCTTCTAGCGGGCGCTGCTGCTGGCTAATCGTGACTGCCAGATTGCGGCGCGTATCGAAATCGGTCGCGCCTTTCGCCAAGGCATTGCGGAGAAAATGCTCAGCCTGGCCAAGCGCCCCCAGCCGCAGCGCGGCAAAGCCAAGTTTGGCGAGTGCTCGGGCGTCAGTTGGATGCTGGCGCAAGTAGCCCAGCAGCAACTGCGCGGCTTGCTCGTACCGTTCGGATTCCAGCAGGCTCTGCGCCCGCGCAAGCGCAAGATTGGTTGTCACTGTGCCTTGCTGGTTCATCTTACCTCCGGACCTCAGGCATAGCCGAGCAATGACCGCAAGCCAGGGGCCTGATAATCTACCAAAGCGCGGTGCCGCTCGCCAAGAACGTCAGGCAGTTCTATCGCAACTCCCGACAGGTTCTCACGAGAAGTGCCGCTTTGGCGCCGATCAGAACCGCGCTTGACGCGGACGCGCCAGTCTGCGGGCAGGGCGATCCCGCAAGCATCCAGCAGGGCGCCGAAGAAGCGCTCCGCCTCACCGGTGTCCAGAGCCTGGACATGCAGGACCAGTTCCTCATAGGTTACGATATGGCAGCGGGCGCCGAGCCAGGCTGCGGCATTGAGTTCATAGATGTCGTTGAGTGACGGCAGCTTCCCCGGCAACCCGAAGACCATCATCGTCAGCAGTTCGTCAGCTGTCAGGGCGCCACTGGCCAGATGATCGACGTTACCTTCAAATTGATCGGAAAGGATAAAGCGAGCTCGGGCAATTACCCAATCATAGGGGTCACGATAGAGCAAGATCCGGCGTGTCGGTGCCGTCTCGATCGCCGATGCGTCTGCAAAGAAGAGGTGCCCCCAACTGAGCATCGGGTTCGCTGCCGAAAACGCCCCCAAATGTTGCTTCATATTGGCCCATTGGATGAAATCGGCACTGTATTGCTGGTCCACCGGCACGAACATGCGCAGAATGTTGCGCAGCAGGTGGCTCCCGCTCTTCGGCACGGAGTTGAGGAATACCGGCTGTTTCAGCCGTTCCTGGGCGAATTCGGCATTTGCCTCGTCCAGATTGTCTCGCTGGACCAAGATCTGCGGCATGGCTTGTGTCTTTCTCGTCTTGAAGCTTGGCCACTGCTCTAACAAATGGGGCGGCATGTTGCCATGCCGCCCCACCATATCGTTCTTAAGTTCTACCCTAGGGGGAAGTTTAGAACTTGGCAGTCACATTCACGAAGCCACGCCGTCCGGCAAAGCCGTACTGCGAGGCAGCGATCACCGGGCCGAGCATAGTGATCTGGCCACCGTTCAGTACCGACACCCGCGGCGGACGCGTATCGAACAAATTGTTGATACCAGCGGTAATCGCAAATCTGCCATCCGCGATCTCCTGGGTAATCGAGAAGTTGTGATAGAACTTCGCACTTGCAGTTACGTCAGGGCAATATGTGCCATAGATCGGCAGGTCATCCGCCGTGCTAGCGGTGTCCTGACGGTTGAACGAATTGATACAGGGGCCGCCAAAGGCATCCTCCAACTCCCGCTGGTTGGAAGTCGCGCCAATCACGTTCACCCCATAGAATAGGCTCAAGCCGGAATCATGCGACCAGGTTGCCCGGAAGTCTCCGACCCACTTTGGTGAGCCGGCCTCGCCATTGTCGGATTCAATCGGCGATCCGGGCAGAAGGACGAAGTCGTCCTTCAACTGCCATGTCATATCCGCCGTAAGCGACAACAAGCCAAGATTTCCGAAGTCGTGACGCAGATTTACAGCTACGTCGATACCGCTGTTCTTCTGCTGCGCGATATTGACGAACTTGTCGAAAACTTCGTTAATCTGGTAAATCGCCGTCGCGTTCTGGCCACGGGTAAACAGGTCACAGAGCGGCTCATTGGCGAAATCTTCCGAGTTGTAACAGCCGAAGAGGATCTGGCCGGCGCCCAACTGGTCAACTTCTCCCTCAACCTTGATGTTGAAATAGTCGACAGCAATGCGGAGATCGGTATCTCCGAGGAACGACAGCTTCGGCGTCAGAATAGTCCCTACGACGAACGCCTTTGAGGATCCCGCCTCAAGTACACCCAGACCGCCCGACGAAATCACCGTGGCGCTTACACCGCCGGCAGCATAGTTGCCGGGGATGCCATCTGCCGCGCAGTTATCCGCTACACGTTGGGAGGTGGTGCCAGCAGCCAGGCCAGCTGCCCAGTTTGAACACGGATCAATGCGTCCCTGCGACTGGAAGCTCGTCTCATCGGCCAGGAACTGTTCGAACAGTGCTGGTGCGCGGAACGAAGTGCCGTAACTGCCGCGGAACCGCAGCCAGTCATTGACTGCCCAGTTCAAACCCAGCTTGTAAGTCCAGTTGCCGTTATCGGAATCCGACACGCCATCCGAAGCGCGGGTTGCCTTGACATTGGTGACACGGCCCGCGGCGGAAAGCGTCAACTCCTCGAAGAATGGCTTGTCTGCAAGCAGCGGTACGTTCAGTTCGCCGAAAGCTTCTAGCGTGTCACTCTTTCCGGCGGTAATCCCACTTGCCGACGCGCCCCATGCGTTGGCGGCGAGCGTAATCTCGCCCGGCGTATCATTAATTTTGTCCCGCCGCGCTGTAACACCCATTGCAACCCCGACCGGACCGGCGGGCAGATCGAAAAGCGATCCGGACACCGACGCTTCGCCAGTCAATTGGGTGTATACAGTTTTGCCTTCCTCCCAATCGAACAGGAAGTCGATTTGCTCCTGGGTCAGGTTGCCACGAAGGAACTCAGGGTCGGCCCACGGTATGTCGATACACTGCTTGCCCGAAACGGGCAGCGTCGATCCGACACAGGAGCTATACTGGAAATAGCCGGAGTCGTAGGCGTCCTGCAGGATCTGCTGGCTGCGATAGCGCCCCACACTCTTGCTGTACTGGCCATATACTTCGTACTTCCAGTCACCCTTGCCGCCCAAATTGCCACGCAGACCGGCTACGCCACGGTAGTAATCGACCTTCTGGCTGTTATCACTCAAGTTTGTGATTGCCGTGGGACTGATAAAGTTGACACCCTGCCAGCCGGCCCCCCAATAGTTGAAGTCGGTGGGAGAACCGGTACCGTAAAGGTCGCCAGTCCAACCAAAGTTCCAGAACTGCCGCCAACCGTTTTGGTAGGTTTCCCGACGATTGAAGAGAAACTCTCCGAACAATTCGACAGCATCGGAAATCTCGTAAGCACCTTCGGCATAAATGGTGTACAGATCGGTTTCGGGGACAATCGTCTGCTCTTCCACGAAGGGGTGATATGCGTTCTGAACCGCCATCGAAGCGGCGTCATATCCGGTCGGGAAGAAACCAGCCGGTACACCAAGGTCGCCTTCGTATGACGGGGCGCCATAAGCGGGAATGTTCAATACGCCTCCGCCGGGCCCATCTGCATACTGGTATTGAATCAGAACGGTGCGCCCACCTGGCGACGTTTGGATCCCGGTGTCTGGTCCGCCCGGGCCATCGAGCCGCATGTTATCGATTAAGTTGTAAGTCCACACGTGGCCCCAGCGCAGGTCTTCACAATGCGGTTTGCCGGTGCGCGGATCGATCAGGTCGGCACGGTTGCCGGCTTCATCGAAGATGTAGGCTTCGGGGCAGGCCAGATAATCGCGATCCCCACGGGCAAGCTCGTTCGTCCGCGAATAGTCGCCCGCAATCATGAAATGACCACGATCGAATGTCTTCGTGTAGCTGCCGCTGATGCGGTATTCCTCGCCGCCGCCGTCAAACGGAACAGATGTGTTGAAGTTGAGCGTCAGTCCATCGTCCTTCCTGCCAGTCATGATGTTGACCACCCCGGCGACGGCATCTGAACCGTAAACCGACGACGCACCGGTCTTCAGGATCTGGATGTCGTTGATGATCGAAAGCGGCAGAACGTTAAGGTCGAATGACGAAACCCCGCCACGCGTACCCGCCGGACCAGCACGGCGGCCGTTAAGCAGAACGAGCGTGCGGTTGGCGCCCAGGCCGCGCAGGTCAACCGTTTGTGCGCCCGGCCCTCCATTGGTGACAAAGTTGGACGAAATTGCGGAAGTTATCTGAGTCGAGCCAGCCGCAATCGGCGAGGTCTGCAAAGCTTCAGCCAGTGAGAGCTTGCCTTCCTTCTTGGCCACTTCCGGGCTGACGATCGCAATCGGATCCGGGCTATTGAACGGGGTAACGTTCTGGATGCGCGAGCCGGTGACGACGATGCCCGAGGCTTGGGGCGCCGCTTCGCTAGCCTGATCGTCGCTGTCAGTAGCGTTCGCTTCCTGGCCCAATGCCGGGTTGGCAATTACGACTGCGCTGAGCGCTACACCCGCCATGAGCGGCAGTCGCCCATGCGACTTCGAATTGATTCTCTTCATTGTTGATGACCCCAGTCCAAATGATGATTGACAATTTAGAGCAAAAGGGGGCGGGAGGTGCAACCCGAGCGAGCAGGTTCCACACTAAGAACGACGCCTACAAGCTAGAAAGTGGCAAATTTGCCACAACTCCTTCCGCCGCCGCTTTTGTCACTAGATGTCAGCCAGTCTTGAATTCAGACGTGACCATGAACCCGAGCATCCCCAAATCCGCGAGAATGCCCCTAGCCAATCTAGAAAATGCCAAGAACGGTTTGCGTGCGATTAACCGGACCTTTAAAAAGGGGGCTAAGCTCTTCTTTCTGCACTTGCATCCGCAGGAAACCCAGTATGATGAGCCGTCCATTCCAGACTTCTATCCCTTGTTGCGGATGGCGCGCTGGCACTTCTCGAGCGACAAGACTTCGGATAGATCGGAGGAATGAACCTCACCGCGCTTGAACGATCCGATCTGACCCAGCTGCGCGAAGCCTTTGCCGTGCACGGCTGCGTTTCAATCGGCCGCTTCCTGCCCGACGATGAAGCCTCCGCGCTGGCTGGCAGCCTCGCTCAGAGGCAAGATTGGGTCGAGGTGTTCCAAGGCAGGGACCAGGCCTATGACATGGCGGCCGGAGCATTTGAGGCACTTGATCCTGCACAAAAGCGGCAGCTTGACGAACTCGTGTGGCAGCAGGCCGCCCGCGGTTTCCAGTTCCGGTTCCGCTCGATCCGGGTTCCTGATGCACGGGAACAACGCGTACCGTCGCAGGATGAGCTGCATGCCTTTGCGGAATTCATGTGCAGCGAGCCGGTCATGGACCATTTGCGCCTCATTACCGCTTGCGATGACATCGCTTTCGCCGATGCTCAGGCGACAGCCTATTCGGCCGGACATTTCCTGACCGCGCATGATGACGATGTGGCGGGCAAGGGGCGGCGGGCGGCCTATGTCTTCAGCCTGACCGAGAACTGGTCGGCAGACTGGGGAGGATTGCTGGTTTTTCCGCAAGGCGAGGAGCTGACCGGTTTTCTGCCGGCGTTCAACTGCCTGCGCATTTTCCGGGTCCCGCAGCCGCACAGCGTGACCTTCGTCCCGCCCTTCGTCAGCCAGACGCGCTATTCGATCACAGGGTGGTTGCGGACCGCCCCATCATAATTCGAGCGGTTCGTATCCGAACCGTTCCACCCATGGCGCCAGGATCGGAAGAATGGGGCGCATGAATTCCCGATAGGATTCCCATCGGCCGCTTGACCGAGTGTAGAGCTTCTCGGTCACCTGGGCGTAGCTTGGCGTGCGGATATAGCCGCGTTCCTTGGCAGTCGTCTGATAGTCGAGCAGGGAAGCATCCCACTCAAGACCTAGGAAATCGAGCAGCGGGCGAAGCTCGCCTTCAAGGTCAACCACCATATCCTCGTAACGCACGGTGTGGACATTTAGAGGAAGCACTTCGCGCGCGCGCATCCAATGGCACATTACTGCATCATAAAGCTTGGCCGAATTCTCGATTGTGAGAAAGCTCGACATTGCCCGAGTGACGCGGAAATTCTGCATGTAGCAACTAAGGACGACGTCACAGGGGTGACGCAATGCAAAGACATATTTCGCGTCCGGAAAGGCCCGATGGATAAAGGCGGCACGGACGGTCATCAGCGGATATTTGTCGATCAGAAGCGCGTCACCAGTAAACTTACTGCCGCGCTGCAATTCGTCGTAATACGCATTCCGCATGGCAGCGATGCCTTCTAGCCCCATTTCCGGCAGGCTATCGATCTCATCAGCGGCCTCCTCAAGGCGGGCAATCATCGCTTCCTCTTCGCGGACATGTGTGGAAGGATGACCCATCAGGATTGTGTCCAGCAGTGTAGTTCCCGAACGCAGGAAACCGCCGAGCATGACAGGTGACAGCCTTTGATCGCTAGGTGCATGATCAATCCATGAGGCTGCCCAATCTGTCGACATGCGGATCGTTCGCGATGCGATCAAGGCACTGTGCTCAGATCCATTAAACTGTCGTGCTTCCGGTTTGTTAGCCATTGCCGCGTTCATCCGCGTGAAGGCGTGCCATGCGACCGTGTAGTCGCCTATGCGATCGGCTATCTTGCCAATGAACTCGTCGCGAACGATTTCATCGAGAAACTCCGGTTGGCTGGACTGAACCAAACTAAGGGCCTCTGACAACTTGCCCTCGCGCTGAAGCAGCAAAGCGCGAAGGTAAGCGATATCTCCTCCTGTGATCCCCCGCACCTCGGCTTGGGACACCAGCTCCGCAAGATCGTTTAGTCGGTTTTCCTGTTCGAAAAGCAAACCCAGATTGACGTGGGCCCTGATATTGGAAGGAGCAAGCGTCAATGCCATCCGGTAAGCTTTCTCGGCCTCCTCGCGCAGTTCGAGTGCCGAATAAGCAGAACCGATCAGTATGAACACTTCCGGGTCACGGATCCCGCCCCTGGCGGCTTCCGACAGCAAGGGCAGGGCTTCCTCAGGGGATGAATGCAGCAGGAGAGATTTGCCGAGTTCAAACTGAACCTTGGCGTCCTGTGGCTTGATTGCCGCTGCCTGCCTGAAGCAATCCAATGCAGCAGCGAACTCGTCGTTTCCTGATCGGGCACGACCTAGATTTAGAAGGATATGGGCAGACCTGAGGTCGTTGCTATGTGCTCTTGCCAAGACCTCGATGGCCTCTTTGAACCTGCCTGCAGAAATCAGCGCATTTCCGAAATTGTTGAGCAGTTGCGGATCGTTCGGGGCTTTGTTGGCGGCGAGACTGAAGAGATCGGCGGCTTTGTCGTGATTGCCAGCTTCCTTTTGTCCCAATGCGCGCAAGTGAAGGGCACCTAAGTCTTCGCCAACCGATGCCAGTAATACTTCAACCCTATCGAACCGGCGCGCCTGGAAGGCGGCCTTTGCCACATTGAACCTAAGGTTGGTGTCCTTTGGTGCGAGGACCAGTGCCCGCTCAAGCGTCTGCATCCCGCTTACTGGATCGCCGCCTTCCATCTGTGCGATACCCAGGACCTGCAAAATCTGCGGGTTGGTCGGCTGCAGCTTTAACGCCTGCTTCGCAAGCTGTTGGGCGGTTGTGAAATCAGATTGCTGTATCGCTGCGACAGCGCGCTGCATTGTGACGGCGATCTGGTTCATAGCCATCCAGCAGTGGGACTGAAGATGGAAGGTCGAGTGAGAACAGGGTTAGTTCGAACCATCGGGCATTCCCTGCGGTTGCCGCCGCATTTCGTCCAGACCGGATTTGGCAGCTTCTGCGATCGCTTCCCATTCCTCTTCTGTACGGCAGAGCCTTTTTTGAAAGCGCGATCCGGTGCGTTGCTCATATTTGCAGATCTTCTTGCCTTTATCAGCGGTGTTGCCAGCTTTGGTCGAAACCTCAGCCTGGGGTTCAGCTTCTTGTCCGGCGGTGCGACTTGAATCCTGCGCTGCTACAGTAGCGCCGAAGCTTAGGCAGATTATGAGCGATAAGAACAATTTCATGTATCATTCCAATTCTAGCCTCGAGGCGGAACAGGATTGAAGGCTAACAACCTAAATACGCATAGGGAAACAAAAAAGGGGCGAGCACAAGCCCGCCCCTTTCAAGTCTCAAGTCGATCTTGAGATCAGAACCGAATGCGGCCCGACACAAACACCCGGCGACCATAAATGTCGTAAAGCGACGGATCGGTACCCGACTGTGAGTTCGGAGCGTATTCTTCCGGACCACGGTCGAACAGGTTGTTCACGCCCACGCGGAAGGTCAGCGGGTCAACCTTAAACTCAAGCGCGGTATCGACATAGACTGCCGTACCAGGGCCGGTAAAGGTTTCTCCGACATATTGCACGGCAGCCCGGTTTTTCATCCCGTCGATGTAGCGGATGCGGGTATCAAGCTTGATGTTTTCGTTGATCCTGAAGTCGGTCTGCAGGTTGGCTCTCCAGCGCGGGAAACTCGTTCCCAAGCCAGCACCAAAGTAAGATGCTGTATCCGCATAGTCGATCGTGACACCAGGAAGCTCTTCGACCTTATAATCGATCAGATAGTTCACCATCAGGTTGAAACCGATTGACGATTCCGGACCGATGAACTCGGTCGGCAGGTTGTAGGCCAACTGGAAGTCGAGACCTGAGGTCTTGAACTTGCCCTGGTTCTGGAAGGTGAAGTAGCCAGAAGCGTCACCACCCAATGCCGAAGGAAGGACGATCTGCAGAATGTCCGGAACGCGGAAGAAGCCGCCATCCGAGCCACCGCAGTACGGGCTTGATGCACTCAAGCTGTCATTCGTTCCCGGCAGCAGGCCAAAACAGGCTGCAATCAGGATGTTCGGGTCAGGCTGCAGGATCGCGTCCGTCACCTTGATGTTGTAGTAGTCCAGCGAGCCGGTAAAGCCGAAAGCATTGAACACTGTACCAAGGGTGAAAGTCGTTCCCTTTTCAGGCTTCAGATCGGTGTTGCCGGTATAGCCAAGGAACACCTGGCTGCCAGGAGTTTGCGCATAGGCGTCGACAGCCGACTGGCTGAAGTTCGTTCCGAACGCAGCTGCATCGATACAAAGCTGACGGGCTGCAGCGCCGCCGCTCTGGCGGAAGTTGCTGGTTGTGGAGCAGGGATCGAAATATTGCGGGAACGAGCCACCACCCGAGAACAGTTCACCGAAGTTCGGTGCACGAACTGCACGCTGATAGCTCCCGCGGACGCGGAGTGAGTCATTCACGTCGGCCGTGAACGTTGCACCATAGGTCCAGTCGCTCTGGCTTTCGCCGTCAATCCCGTTCTGGATATCGTTGAAATCGCTCTTCGAGTTACGAGCAAGCAACGAAAGTTCGGCGTATTGAACGAAGCTGTCAGAGACGAGCGGGATGTTCACTTCCCCAAAGAAGTCAGTGAATTTGTTGGTGCCCTTGTCGTTGGTGCCTGTGTTGAAGCCGGCAATCGGGCCGCTCAACGATCCAGCATCGTAGAAATAATCGAACTTACGTTGTTCGGCGCCAAGGACAATCGACAAAGGTCCAGCCGGAAGCTCGGTCACATTGCCCGCAATGTAAGCCTGATAGATTTCCTGGTTGAACTTGGTCGTGGTTGAAGCAGGAGCTGAAACGTAGTCGATACAAGACTGCGAGAACGGCTGGCCGGCACCGAACGGGTTGAAACCGCCCGTACAAAGCGAGGCGCCGCCATCGGCTGCTTCAAGCAGGTTCTGGACCTTCTGCACATCGACGTTTCCGTCCAGATCCACGTCTTGCGTGGTACGGCCCTTCGATGCGTAGATTTCATAGCGCCACCCGGGAGCGATCTCGCCACGAAGACCGATCAAACCCTGGATAACTTCGTTGTTGAAGTTTTGTTGACGCAGGCCGGTGGGCAGGAAGCGTTTCGCAATTGTGAACGCTTCAGTGGCGCCCGAACCAACGATGTTTGCGTCATTGCCGGTACGCGAGGCCAGCAGAGTCGCCAGATCGGCCGGAATGAACGGATTGGTCACAGGGACGAGCAGCGCAGTTACGTTCCTGCCAGGCTCGATCAGAGCCGACTTGGCCCGCGTCGGGTTTGTCCCAGAAAGGCTTTCAACGCGGGTGCCGATCGGGGTCGGCGCAAGAGCGGTTGCGGAAGTGTATTCTACCCACGAACCCTGCACAAACACTTCGACGGCCGGGCTGATCTCGTAGTGGCCGGTCAGGAACGCGCTGGTGCGCTCATAAGGCAGAACGAGATAGTTGATGATGTCGAAATTGTAGGTGTAGAAATCCGGGAAGTAGTTAAGGTTCGGATTTGCAGCAGAATCAACGCCGTCACGGAAGTTGGTCACATCGACCGGGCTGTTGAAGATGCCGACGCCGAACAGCGAACCATCCGTGTTGAAAGCGATCTTCGAAGTACCAGAAACCGGAATGTCCTTCGGGGCGGAGCCGTAGCCAAGGAATAGGGCATCGATCGCTGACTGTGCAAACGGGTTCGAACCATCGCGGACCGAACCGGTCGGGAAGGTGCCAGTGGTCGAGGTAGCCTGGGCAGCAAATCCGCGTTGGCCCTTGAGCAGAGCTTGGCGCGACGAGTGCTCGACGGAGATCGCCATATTGCCGCGACCGTCAGCGAAATTGCCGCCGATCGTGCCTGAGAACTGATATTCCTTTCCGTCCCATTCATCGAGAACGTTCGAATATGTGGCCCGCAGGTCAACCCCTTCAAAGTCGTCCTTGAGGATGAAGTTGGTAACACCGGCAAGAGCGTCTGCACCATAAACCGCGCCGGCGCCGCCGGTGACGATCTCAACGCGCTCGATCAGGCCCTGCGGAATGGTGTTGATGTCGACGCGCTGCGACGAGTCAGACACCATCGGACGACGACCATTAAGCAGAACCAGGTTGCGGTTGGCGCCGAGGCCGCGCAGATTGATGTTCGACTGGCCACCGTTGCCGGGGTTGTTCGAAGTTGAGGTACCGGCCGGGTTAACCTGCGGCAGAGTGTTGAGGTAGGTTTCGAGCGTAATGTCGGCTTGCTCAACTGTTTCATCACCCGTTACAACCGCAACCGGGCTGGGTGACTCGAGGTTCGGGCGAACAATACGCGAACCTGTGACGATAATTGCGCTGCTAGTTTCTGCTTCCGCGCCTTCATCGGCATCCTGAGCGAAGACTGGCTGTGCGGCAATTGCCATGCCGATTGCCAGCGTACCGGCGCTGAGTCGGAGTTGTGTGGATTTCTTCATTTGGTTTTGTACCCTTATGAATGTGAGCGATCGCAAGGCTGCAATTGCTCAGTTGCTGGCTGGGATGAGTTCCGAAATGCCAATCTGCATCTCAGACGTCCCTCCCGGCCAATTCCTCCGGACGATCCCGCCAGGCAGCCTTTCGGTGGCTTGCCTAGCCGACGGGCTTTCCCTGATGCGCGGACTACGCTCATAGATCGCAACAAGAAAGAATTCTCGGCCCATCAGGGCAAATTGCAGACACCGTGTTACACCAATGCAACACTGCGGAGTGACCGTAGAATGAATGTCTATTTTTGTTACTCTGTGCTGATCTTTCTCGCAATTTTCTTGCCGACCCTCGCATTTGTGGCCGGAACGCCGCGGGCTCTGCACCTATCCATTCCACTCGGTTGCAATTTGAGACGAATCGTCCATTTGGGCTGCATGCGGGAGCGCGCGCCCAGTTGACGCGCGTTCGTCCATTGCTAACGAGAACCGATACATCACCGAGGCGAGAGAGATGACCACAGCCTATATCGTTGAAGCCGTAAGAACTGCCGGCGGCCGCCGCGGAGGGCGCCTGGCCGGCGTCCATCCGGTCGACCTGCTGGCCAAGTCGCTGGACGCCATTGTAGAGCGCAGCGGGATCGATCCCGGCGCGATTGACGACGTTGTCACTGGTTGCGTCAGCCAGGCCGGTGAACAGGCGATGCAAGTCGGCCGCATGGGCGTGCTCGCCTCCAAATTGCTGCCGCAATCGACCCCGGCGGTGACAATCGACCGCCAGTGCGGATCGAGCCAGCAGGCGATCCAGTTCGCCGCGCAAGCGGTGATGAGCGGCACGCAGGATGTGGTGATCGCCAGCGGCGTGGAAAGCATGACCCGGGTGCCGATGGGCTCTAATGTGACGTTTCACATGAAGGAAGGCCTCTACAGCAAGGCTGCGGGGATCGAGGAGAAGTTCCCCGGCATCAACTTCAGCCAGTTCATGGGCGCCGAGATGATCGTGAAGAAGCACGGCTTCACCAAGGACCAGCTCGACGAATTCGCGCTGTCGAGCCATCAGAAGGCCATCGCCGCGACGCAGGCGGGCGCGTTCGAGAACGAGATCGTGCCGGTCGAAATCGAGACCCCCGAAGGTCCCGAAATGCACACCGTTGATGAAGGCATCCGCTTCGACGCTACGCTGGAAGGAATCGCGGGCGTCAAGCTGCTCAGCCCCGACGGCGCGATCACCGCTGCCAGCGCCAGCCAGATCTGCGACGGATCCTCGGCGGTGCTGGTGGTGAGCGAGGAAGCGCTCAAGCGCCACAACCTCACCCCGCTGGCGCGCATCCACAACCTTACCGTGACCGCGGGCGATCCGGTGATAATGCTGGAAGAGCCGCTGTTCGCGACCGATCGCGCGCTTGAGCGGGCGGGCATGAAGATCGGCGATATCGACCTGTTCGAAGTCAACGAAGCCTTCGCATCGGTGCCACTGGCCTGGCTCAAGCACACCGGTGCCGATCCGGACCGGCTCAATGTCCATGGCGGCGCGATTTCGCTCGGCCACCCGCTGGGCGCTTCGGGCACCAAACTGATGGCCACGCTGGTCCACGCGCTGCGGCGCCACGGCAAGAAATACGGGCTACAGACGATGTGCGAAGGCGGCGGCGTCGCCAACGTTACGATTGTCGAAGCGCTTTAAATCCCCCCAATCCTGAGAGGAAAATACTGATGGAAATTGGCAGCAATACCCCTGCAGTGGTCACCGGCGGTGCGTCTGGCCTGGGCGCGGCTACCGCGCGCGCGCTAGCGGCGAAAGGCGCCAAGGTCGCGATCTTCGACATGAACGAGGAAAAGGGCAACGCCATGGCCGCGGAAATCGGCGGCGTGTTCTGCAAGGTCAATGTGACCAGCGACGATGACGTCGATGCGGGCTTCGCCAGGGCCCGCGAAGCGCACGGGCAGGAGCGTATCCTCGTCAATTGCGCCGGGATCGGCAACGCGATCAAGACCGCCAGCCGCAGCAAGGAAGACGGCAGCATCAAGCACTTCCCGATCTCGGCCTTCGATTTTGTGATCCAGGTGAACCTCATCGGCACTTTCCGCTGCATCGCCAAGTCGGCGGCGGGCATGCTGACGCTCGACCCGCTCGACGAATTCGGTGAGCGCGGCGCGATCGTCAACACTGCCTCGGTTGCGGGCGAGGATGGGCAGATCGGCCAGGCGGCTTATTCGGCTTCGAAGGCCGGCGTTATCGGCATGACCCTGCCGATCGCGCGCGACCTGATGAACGAGGGCATCCGCGTCAACACCATCCTGCCGGGCATTTTCGACACTCCGCTGCTCGCCGCCGCGCCGCAGAACGTGCGCGATGCGCTGGCTGCATCGGTGCCGTTCCCCAAGCGGCTCGGCATCCCGACCGAATACGCCAAGCTGGCGCTGTGCATGATCGAAACCGGCTATTTCAATGGTGAAGATGTGCGGCTCGACGGCGCGATTCGGATGGCGCCGCGTTAAGCCGGGAATCCGGCCGCAACTTTCCGTTACGCTCCCGCTTGGCAGGAGCAAACAGGTAGGAAGCCCTCCGCCGACCAAGGTGGGGGGCTTTTTGCAGGCCTAAGCCTCGGCAGACCGGCGTTCCGCCTTCTCGCGTTCAGCCTTTTCACGCTGCACGGCAACAGCCCGTGCCTGATTGGCTAGCCCCAGCCAGGTTTTCTCTGCGCGCAGCTCGCGCTCGCGGACATTTTCAAGCGTCGCCTGCTCGGCAGCGGCGGCCGCTGCATCGGCGCGTTCCTTGTAGAATTGGTAGCTGTCAGCCATTGCGCGCTCCTTGGCAGCAAGTGGGACCGGTGGGTGCGGGGGTATGCCACCGCACCCGGTCATTGGTTCAGTCGGCAGCCGAAAGGTTGACTGCGCTTTCCTTGCCATTGCGGCCGGTTTCGACCTCGTAATTAAGGCGCTGTTCCTTATCGAGCGTGGTCATGCCCGCGGCCTGGACTGCCGAAATGTGGACGAAGCTGTCCGACGAACCGTCGTCGGGCTGGATGAAGCCATAGCCTTTGTCGGTGTTGAAGAATTTGACTGTTCCAGTCTTGCTCATGGTTGTTTCCTTTCAAGAAACGATGGTTGCTCGCTCGCGACATGCGAACGGGTCGTGCGTCAAATCGTCACATGAAAGGAAGTCGTCGTCCGGTTAACGCCGGGGCTGCAGCGCAGCAAGCGGCGGTAAATCAAAAGCCGAAGTCCGTCGCAAATTTCGACGTCAGCATTGGTTGACTAGCACAATAAGGGCGGGAAGGCGAAATAAATCGCCGGTCGCATGCCATGACCCGACCTTATCAGGCCGTGCAGGCATCCGGCCAGACATAGCGCGGCAATCCAGCATCGACCCGAAATTCGCGAAGCCGCTTGGAGTAATATTCGACAAGGTCGAATTGGGCCAACCGATCTTCTTTTGATTGTGCATTTTGCCGGTTCATGACCGCAATCTGGTGGTGGTAGAGTATTTGATTGAGGTCCATTGACCTTCTCCCGATTGGATTTCTGTGGGTCGCGCGGATTGAACGCCAGATGCGGCAATCAGGCGGGGCGGAGATTGATCGCCTGCTCCTCGCCATCGGAATCACGACTGATTTCATAGCTGAAGCGTTGCTGCTCCCGCACTTCGTCACCTGCCCGGCGATAGACGTCGATCTGCCGGAATGGCAGAACCTGCCCGCCTGCGTCGGGGCTGATAAAGCCCGTGCCGGTGATGCGGTTGAATGTCTGCACTTTGCCGTGAATCATCATTTGCTCCTTCTTTTTTGCCGCGGCGATCCGCGATTGGCGAAGCCAAACCGGCTTAAGGCGAAAAAGAAGGAAGAAGCGCTGCTTGCGCGCGCGCTCAATACCGTCGATTGCGACTGGTGGATGCTAACGAGATGGGGACGATTTGCCCAATTACAATCCGGACGGGAAATACCTGGACGGAAAGACAAGCGCGCAAGACCGATCGCTATGCGCACCATCCACTTTCCTACACCTTCCTCCACCCCTATCCTTTTCCCGTTTGCTCCGAGGAGTTCGAAGAGGCAGGATGGCGGCGATTATGGAAACGGACACCGCAAGAACGGAAGGTGACAATTCCGGATCGCGATTGGCCTTCGGAACCGCGGATTTCTGCGAGTTTGCGGGCATGGCGAAGTTTTTTAAAACACCCGCTTCGGTGTTCCACACACTACGGAGACAGCATGACCGGTTACACGCAAATCAAGGTCGCAAAGGCTGATGGCATCGCCACCATCACGCTCAATCGGCCCGAAAAAATGAATGCCTATACCCGCACGATGGGGCAGGAAATCATGGCGGCGATGGACGATATCGACGCCGATGACGATGTGCGCGCGGTGATCTTTACCGGGGCGGGGGAGCGGGCGTTCTGCGCCGGGGCGGACCTGACGCCCGAAGGGGGGCGGGCATGTCTTCTCCGACCCGACCGAAGTTGCCGACCTGTCCGTTCCCAAGGTGCGCGACGGTGGAGGCTTGCTGACTTTGCGTCTCTTCGAATCGAAAAAGCCATTGATTTCAGCATGTAATGGCGTAGCCGTGGGGGTCGGGGCGACCATGCAACTGGCGATGGACATTCGCCTGGCGGCAGACAATGCGCGCTATGGCTTCGTGTTTGCCCGACGCGGGATCGTGCCCGAAGCTTGCTCGAGCTGGTTTCTGCCGCGCATCGTCGGGATCAGCCAGGCACTCGAATGGTGCTACACCGGGCGAGTGTTCGACGCGGCCGAAGCCAAGGCACGCGGCCTGGTGCGTTCGGTCCACCCGCAAGGCGAGCTGATGGATGCAGCCATGGCATTGGCGCGCGAGATCGCCGATAACACTTCGGCCATTTCGGTGGCGATGACCCGGGCGATGATGTGGCGGCTTTCCGCTGGCGAGCATCCGATGGAGGCGCACCGGATCGACAGCCGGGCGATCTATCGCCTCAGCCGCGGGGCCGATGCAAAGGAAGGCATCGCCAGCTTCCTTGAAAAGCGCCCGCCGGCCTATCCGGGCAAGGTGAGCGCGGACATGCCCGACTTCTATCCCTGGTGGGACGAAGCGGAATATCGCTGAAATGCGCTGCGCACTTGCCAGCGCGGCTCGCTGCACTAGTAACCCATGACCATGGGAACAGAAGGGAAAGCAAACGGGCGGCTGGCAGATTTCCTGCCATACCAGCTTTCGGTCACGTCCAATGCGGTCAGCAGCCTGATCGCGCGGCGCTATCGTGCGCGCTTCGGGCTGAAGATCGCCGAATGGCGCGTCATGGCTGTGCTGGGCGATGCGGGTTCGGCCACCCAGCGCGAACTGACCGAAGCCACGCTGATGGACAAGGTCGCGGTCAACCGCGCCTGCAAGGTGCTGGAGGATCGCGGGCTGGTGGCGCGGCGGCCGAACACCGATGACGGGCGCTCGCACCTGCTTGAGCTGACCGATGAAGGGCGGTCGATCCACGGCGAGGTGATGCCGCTTGCCCGCGCGATCGAGGCCGAGATCTTTTCGACGCTGGGGGAAGGGGGAGAGCGAGCGCTTTCGCGAACTGCTGAAACGCGTGTTTGCGCAGGCCTCAAAGATGGGGGCCGCCTCACGCAGCTAGCGCATGGCGGCCCCGGTCTCCCCCGATTGCGAGATGGCTGGGTTACTGCCCTAGCGGGGCGGGCCGGCCGGGCCGTTGCCGGCGAAGGCATCGGCGATCGAACAGGCCGCAGGGCCAAGGATGACGATGAACAGCACCGGCAGGATGAACAGGATCAGCGGCACGGTCATGATCGCCGGCAGGCGCGCCGCCTTTTCCTCGGCGCGCATCATGCGCTCGTTGCGGAATTCGGCTGACAGCACGCGCAGCGCGGAAGCCAGCGGCGTACCGTAACGTTCGGTCTGGATCATCGTGGTGACCACGCCCTTCACCGAGTCGAGATCGACGCGATAGGCGAGGTTATCGAAGGCTTTCTTTCGCTCGCTAAGGAAGGAGAGCTCGATCGCGGTCAGGGCAAATTCGTCGCCCAGTTCAGGATAGGCGCGGCCCAGTTCCTTGGCCACGCGGTTAAACGCGGCGTCCACGGTCAGGCCGGCTTCGGCGCAGATCACCAGCAAGTCGAGCGCGTCAGGCAGGCCCTTGCGGATTTCGTGGGTGCGCTTGGTCGCCTGGTTCTTGAGGTAGATTTCCGGGCCCTTGTAGCCAAGGAAGACCGCCAGCGAGAGCGCCATGAATTTCTTCCACACCCAGTCGGGATAGATCTCGACCACGTAGAGCAGGATGAATGTCGTCAGGCCCAGCACAATCGGCAGCGCCATGCGGGCGCCGATCACGAAGACAGCCAGTTCCTTGTTGCGATAGCCGGCGTGGGCCAGCTTTTGCTGGATAATCTCAAGCTGGCTTTGCTGCAGGACTTTCATGCCCTCCAGCTGCTGCTTCACCTTGCTCGTCGCATTCGACTTGCGCACCAGACTGGTGCGTTTCTTCGCGCTAGAGGTGACGATGCCCGCCTTCAATTCCTCGCGCCGCTCGTTGAGCGATTTGACGCGCTTTGCCATCGGGTCGCGCACGGTTACCGCGGCGTAGATGGCAGTGAGGACGGCAAATGCGGCGATGGCAACGAGGATCGTCCCGACGAGCATGACGTCGAAGCCGAGAAGCGTGGGGCCGGGAGGGGTGTTCAACATGTTTCGGTTTCCCTCGCTTAGATTTCGAAGCTGACCATCTTGGCCATGATGAAGGCGCCGATCGACATCCAAGTCATGCCGCCAAGGCCTGCCACGATCAGCCGATCATCGCTGAAGAAGCCGCTGAGGTAGTCCGGATTGATCCAGAAGATCATGCCGAAGACGATGAAGGGCAGCGACCCGACGATGTAGGCGGATGCCTTGGATCCCGAGCTCATTGCACGGATCTTCAGCTTCATTTGCGCGCGCTTGCGCAAAACATCGGCAAGATTGGAAAGCGTTTCCGCCAAATTGCCGCCGGTTTCCCGCTGGATCGCCAACGTGATACAAAAGAAGTTGAATTCTGCAATGCCCAGCCGGTCGCCGGTTTCCTGCAGCGATTCCTCCATCGTGCGGCCGATCTTGATCCGCTCGACGATGCTCTTGAATTCCTCACCCACCGGGCCGGGAACTTCCTGCGCCACGACCGCCAGCGTTTCCGTCACCGGCAGGCCTGAGCGCAGGCCGCGAACGAGCAGCTCGATGGCATCGGGAAACTTGGCATTGAACTGGTTCGTACGCCGTTTGATGAAGTGATTGACCACCATGTGCGGGATCCCCGCACCAACTGCGACACCGACACCCAGCGAAAGCAGGAGCGCACCGGAACGCAAATAGACCAGCACTGCCGTCGCCAGCGCAATCCCGGCAGACGAATAGAAATACTGGGACAGGGTCCACTTCTTGCCCGACCGGTCGAGCCTGACGGCGAGAGCCGCGATACGCGAACCGGAGCCTGCAACCTTGTGCATTTTCGGCTTGCGCGCGGCGATCGCCTTTTTGAGCTGGGATTCAACCTTGGTATCGGTGCTTTCGGAATGGCGATAGCGCACTGCCTGCAGACGACGCTGCCGCGCCTTGCCGGCAGAGGTACCGGTAACCAGCATATAGCCGACCACCAGGACGGACATGATGACACCGCTCAATAGCAGGAGCTGGAGAGTATCCATGCGATTGTCCCGCCTTTCCTTATCGTCAGATCACAAATTCAGCTGAAGGCCGGCGTGAGCATTAGAGAGCCCGCGCCGAACCTTCGGCCACTCATTCCGCATCCGCTGTCGCGGGTTCGGATTTGCCCTTTTCGCGAGCAAGGATTTCAGATCGAAGCTGCCAAGCAGGGATTTCTTGCCAGCAGTTTCGCTGGTGAAACCTTCACTGCTCGCGCCCATAACCCGCTCGCCGATCTGCTTGATCGCGGCGCTTGCGCGACTGGACCGATTGGCTTGGACAAAGGTCTGGCCCAGCTTGGCTGCATTGGCGGCCGCCTTCGGATCAAACGGGATCTGGAAATCGATCTGGCGTTCGATCGAAGCCTCGAAATCAGCCTTGCTGATCTCTGCAGTGCCTGACTGAACCTTGTTCACGACCACCATGGTATGGGCATGCGCGGCATTGCTTTTCAGCCAGGAAAGGATGCGGATCGTGTCGCGGGCCGAGGCCAGCGTCATTTCCGCCATCACGATCACCAGGTTCACATCGCCCAGAACATGCGGGAAGTTGATCAGCATGTTGCGCGGCAGATCGACCACCGTCATCTCGAACGCCTGGCGGAACTCTTCCTCCAGTTGCACGAAGGCAGCGCCGTCGGTCATAAGCGGCGAGCTGATCGGCGCCTCTGCCGAAAGGATCGACAGATTGTCATTGGCGCGGATCATCGCGCGTTCGATGAACAGGCCGTCGATCCGGCTCGGGTTATCGATCGCATCGGTCAGGCCGCGTCCAGGCTCGAGATCGAGCGTAAGTGCGCCGGTGCCGAAGTGGACGTCAAGGTCCAGCAGGGCCGTGGGGGACTTGTGCTCGTCACTGAACAGCCAGGCCAGCGAGGTCGCCAGGGTCGATGCACCCACACCGCCGCGGGTCCCGATGATGGCAGTCGAAATGTGGTGCTTGACCACTTCACCATCCTGGTTGCGCGGAGACGTGAAGACCGCATGTGCCTGGTTCAGCGCATCGCGCACCTGGCTGGCCGAAAGCGGCTTCAGCAGGTAATCGTGAATGCCGCTGGCCAGCAGATCGCGATAAAGCCGTACATCGTTGACCTGGCCGATTGCGATCACGACCGTACCGGGTTCGCAAACCTCGGCCAGGGCGTTGATGTCATTCAGCGGATCGCCGCTTTCCGACAGGTCAACCAGAAGGATGTTGGGGCTCGCGCTGACGCTGAGGGACTGCACAGCGTTGCGCAGGCCACCCTTATTGCACTTCTCCGGCTGCCAGCCCATTTCGATGACGACCGGACGCAATACGTCGAGCGCGGCATCGTCGCAGATATAGGCAGCGAAGGGATCGCGATTGCCGGGCATGCCGGATTTCCAAGGCGCGTTCATGGCTTAGTTTCCTTCAGTGGTGTTCTTGGAAAGACCAGCGGCTCCGGTCGGGGCTCGTTCACGGAAGGTTTCGATTGCCTTCGTCGAGCTCATGATGACAGTTTCACCCGTGCCTTTCTGGCCCTCGATCAGGTCCTGGGGATTGGCCACCATGGCAGCAAGGTTGCTGTTGGTTGCGCAGCCGTAATTGGGGCTGGTCGCATTCTCGAGGTTGATGTCCGATTTGGCCGACCAGTCCGGACAACCCGGTACTGATGCGCTAGAGCGGGTCAGGACAACGCGGGCGTAGCCAGGCTGGACCGAACCCGATGTAACCGGGGCTCCGTTCTCGACCAGGATCCCGCGGCGTCCGGCAAGCTCGGCAACCGCGTCATAGGTCGCTTCGCTGACCAGCGGATCGTCAATCGATACGCGGTCGCCATAGCCAAGCTCCATGGTCTCGAACCAGCCATCGAGGCGCTGCTGTTCCGAGATCGTCAACCCGCTCTCGCTGGTCCGCACATCGAAGGTAAAGCTGGTGCGTTCGACCACCGGCTGCTTCAAGCTGTAGAGGCTCTTGTTGGTCGGCATCCCGCCGCAAGCACCCAGCGCAAGGCCAAGTGAAAGGGCAAGGGCACCTGCCAGCTTGCTGTGATTTGCAAAGGGCATTGTTCTCACCTTTCCCGATTAGAGGCTGAAGCCAGGAGTCGCGGCTTCGGCGCGGCGATCCTTGTTGCGTTGATCATCTTCCGTGCGGCGCGGCGCGACGGCATCAGGCGTGACCGAGCCTACGCTGGGCGGCGGTACCTGCTTGTCCGTGGCGGTCGGCCCGGGCCGGGCCTCGCCGCTCACGCCGTCATTCTCGCGATAGCCCAGCAACTGCTGCAGCTCACTCGAAGCGCGGAAGCCATCGGTCGGCAGCTTGATGTCGCTGGCATTGACCGGTTTCACCAGATACGGCGTCACTACGATAACCAGTTCGGTTTCGCCCCGGCGGAACGAACGCGAGCGGAACAGATTGCCGAGGATCGGCAGGTCACCCACACCGGGCGCCTTGTCGATCGTGTTCTGGGCATTGTTGCTCATCAGGCCCGCGATCATGAAGCTCTGGCCCGAACCCAGCTCAACCGTCGTTTCCGCACGGCGAGTGGTCAATGCCGGGATCTGGAAACCCTCGATCGTAACAGCACCCTGGCTTGACAGCTCCGACACTTCCGGACGGACCCGGATCGAAATCCGGCCATTGGCCAGAACAGTCGGGGTGTAGGCCAGGCTTACGCCATATTTACGATATTCGATCGCGGTCGCGCCCAGCCCTTGGCTGGTCGGGATCGGGAATTCGCCGCCTGCAAGGAATTCGGCGGTTTCGCCCGAGAGCGCCGTCAGGTTCGGCTGCGAGATCGTGGTGACGAGACCATCGCGCTCGGCAAGGTCAAGTGCGCTGCCGATATCGAGGCCAAGCAGCTTGCCAAAGGCACCAATCGTGGTTCCGTTTGCAACGCCAGTAACAACAGAGCCGCCTGAAGGTCCCTCGGTTAGACCCACTCCAAGACCAGCCGGGCTGCCAGGCGAATATTGCGGCGCGAAGGCGCGGCCAGTCGAGACACCAAACTGAAACCCGCCGGTTTGATCGACAGTAAGCAGGTTTGCGCCGATTGTGCGAACCAGCGAACGGCTGACCTCAGCAAAGCGTACCTGCAAATTGACCTGCAGCGGCGTTGCCATCTTGAGGCGGCTGATCACGTTGGAGTCCTCGCCGACAAAGGCCTGCACCAGGCGCTCGGCTTCGGCGGCATCTTCCGGTGCCTTGACGGTGCCGGTCAGCAGCACCGTGTTGGTGCCCATGGTGGCCACGCCGATCTTTGCTTCCGGCATCGCCAGTGCCAGCATCTGGTCGATGCTGTCGATGTTCGAGCCAACCCGGATATTGGCAGACCAGATCACATCGCCGCGGCTGTTGCTGGCATAGATGGTGGTTTCGCCACCGGCCTTGCCGAACACATAGAGCTGGCGCTGCGACTTGACCTGGACATCCGCCACCGCGTCATTAGCAATGAAGACATCGGCCATGGCACCGGGAATGGTGATCAGTTCGCCGCGCCCGATCGAGATGACGATGTCATCGGCTGGGCTGGAAACCGACTGCGCAATCGCAGTGGTGACGGGCACACCGGCCAGTGGCGCAACGGCCAGGCTGGCAAGCAGCAGTTTTGCAGTAAGGCGGCGTTTCATGGTCTTGCCCCTCGGTTGGATTGCTTTGGCCAGGACGGCGCTGTCGTTCTTGGTAAAGAAGGTCATTGTCCGTCCCCTCACTTGACCAGCATCGCGCCGGCCACAGGCACGGTGCGTCCGGCCTGAGACATCGCCGATGACTGCTGGTTTACAAGCCCGCCAACGCCACCGCTGACCGGTTCTGCAGTGGTGTTCTTGCCGCGCGTCACGCGAACGGTCGGGACCGAACGAACGGTTGCGGCATAGGCTGGAGCACCTGACCCTGCGACGGCAGGCGAACCGGTCGGCGGCATCGAACGGCGCTGGAAGCGCGAGACATCGCCGCCGGTGCTGAAGGTCGCGCCCTTGTCGACCGGGCGGGCCATCGCAGCGCGGATCAGCTTTTCTTCTTCTTCCGGCGTGGCATCGTTCGGGATCACCACGTCACCCGATGCGATTGCCTTCTCCAGTTCGGCCTGGTTGTCCGCGATCGAACGCAGGGCCAGGCTGAGCGTGCCGATGGTCTGTGCGACAGCAACCTTTTCAGCGATCTTCGGGGTTACTTCAAGCGTGACGGTGCCGAACGCGCGGACCACTGTCTTGCCTTCTTCATTGGTTGTCTGCTCGGTCGACTGGTCGGTAGCTAGCACGCGCAGGTTGCGCAGCACGGTTTCAGCTGCCTTGAGATCCTGGCCTTCGCTACCCTTGACGGTCTGAGTCAGCACCAGGTCGACCCGGTCGCCAGGGAAGACAAAGCCGGCAACGCCAGTCTTGGCGGACACTGGGATGGTCACAGCGCGCATGCCCGGGCCAAGCGCCGCAGCCAGGAAGCCGCGATCGCCCGGGCTCACCAATGAGCCCTGGGTCACGGGTTCGCCAGCTGTGATCTGATGGCGCACGACCGTGCCCAGCAGCTTGTTGATGTCGGCTTCGCCATCGATGAAATAGGCGTCCTTGACCAGCTCCTCAGGCCACTGCTGGAAGCTGATGGCGTCTGCAGTGATGATCGTGCCGGTCGGCAGCGCGCGCTGCGCCACCAGAACCTTCGGCCCTTGAGGCACCGGAGCTGCGGCCACTTCCGGCGCAGGGCTTCCGGCAAACATGCTCCGGGCTGCCAATGCGGTGCCGATCGCGATGACCAGCGCTCCAAGCAGCAAAACCAGCTTCTTCCTATCCATGGCTTCTTAGCCCCCTAGTTCGGCCCGATTGCTTGCGGGCGGGAATGGTTCACTCGTTTATTCGTGAACTGGTTAAAATCAGGTTCATCCCAATCCGGCGGTCTTTTGGGCCGCCGGCAGATATTGTGTTCCAAGCACCCATAGGCCGCCGATCGCGATCGCTACGCCATAGGGAATCTTGATGCGGTCGCGTTCGCGCCGCATGATGTGCCAGGCGCCCATGACGACGGTCAGCACGCCGCCCGTCAGCGCCATCACGACCAGCAGTTTGAGGAACCAGGTCGGCTCGATCCAAAGCGCGAGCGCGGTCAGCAGTTTCACATCGCCGCCGCCCATCATCTTGAGCGCGAAAAGGCCGGCGAAGACGGCAAAGGCGGCCAGCGCAACGCCAAACTGCAGCGCCACGCCCGGCCACAGCGAAAGGCCGCTGGACCACCAGAAGATCGGTGCGGCCAGGGCGATGCCGGCATTCAGCCAGTTGTCGATCTGGCGACGGCGCAGGTCGGTGAAGGCGGCAAACAGCAGTGCGATTGCCAAGCCCGCCAGCAGTCCGTAGTGAATATAGTCCGCGAGCATGTTGCCCCCAATGGTTCCCCTTGGAGGCCCTTGCTAAACGCAAGCACTTACTAAAAAGTAACCACGCCCGGAGGGGTGAAATTAGTCACGTGAACAAAGCCGCAGTTTCAGGGATCAATCGCCGGGCCATACCGTCTGACGCGCAGGAGAGCTTGTGGACTGCGCCAGATGGTCATGAGCTGCGCCGGATCGACTGGCCGGGCGCCGTCGCAGGCGCCGCGCCGCGCGGGTCGATCCTGTTTTTTCCCGGGCGTGGCGACAATTACGAGAAATATCTCGAGACGCTGGAAGAATGGCACCGGGCTGGCTGGCGGGTTACTGCAGCCGACTGGCGTGGACAAGCTGGATCGGGCCGCTTGGGGAGCGATCTGGTAACCGGCCACATCGATGACTTTGCAACCTGGGTGAATGACCTCGCCGAGTTCTGGACCGATTGGCAGGCGACCACACCCGCACCGCACATCCTGGCCGGGCATTCCATGGGCGGGCACCTGGTGCTGCGCGGCGTGGCCGATGGAAGGGTCGATCCCGATGCCTTGATCCTTTCAGCGCCGATGCTGGGCTTTGTCGGGTCGATCCCGCCGGTGATCGGGCATGCCGCTGCGAAGCTGATGACGCTGGTCGGGGATCCCAAGCGCCCGGCGTGGAAGTGGAGCGAGAAGCCAGGCGAGGTTCCAGCTTCGCGCCAGGACCTGCTGAGTCACGATAACGATCGGTACGAGGACGAGCTTTGGTGGCGTGAGCATCGGAGCGAGCTGGTGATGGGCCCCGGAAGCTGGGGTTGGGTCGAGCGTGCCTATGATTCGATGCGCGGGCTGTTCGCCCCGGGGAAGCTTGAACGCGTGAATATCCCGGTGCTGTTGATCGGGACATCGAACGATAAACTCGTCTCGATGTCAGCAATCGAGGAAGCGGCGCGGCGCTTGCCCAGTGCCGAGCTGGTCCGATTTGGCAATGAGGCGCATCACGAAATCCTGCGTGAAGTCGATCCGGTGCGCGACCGGGCGATGCAGGCCATTGCGGGTTTCCTTGACAGGGTTGCGCCGCACAAGTGATCGGGCATTTCGATATTGCGATTGTCGGCGCCGGGATGGCGGGCGCGAGCATTGCTGCCGAGATCGGCAATGCGGCACATACCGTCATACTCGAAGCCGAAGACATGCCGGGATATCATTCGACAGGCCGGTCCGCTGCGTTCTGGGAAGAATGCTATGGCGGGCCGGAAATCGTTCCACTCACACTGGCTTCCGGCCCCTATCTGCGCGAGCATGGCTTCCTGAAGGATCGCGGGGCGCTCTATCTGGCGCGCGCCGGGGACGAGGCGAAGATCGCGAGTTTCTTTGCCAGCTTTGCCGACAGCGGCGCGGAGTTCGAGCGGATCGATGGCGAAAAGCTGGATCGCCTGGTGCCCGGATTATCGCCAGAATGGGACCGCGCGATCTGGCAGCAGCGTTGCGCCGATATCGATGTTGCCGGGCTGCATGCGCATTACCTCAAGCGCGCCAAGGCGGCTGGTGCATCGCTTCACTGCCGGGCGCGGGTCGCTTCGCTGGCGTTCGAAGGCGGGCGCTGGGAAATAGGTCTCGGGGACGGGAGATCATTGTTAGCCGCTTTGCTGGTCAATGCAGCCGGCGCTTGGGCCGATCACATAGCAGCGCTGGCAGGGGTAAGTCCGCTTGGCATTACACCCTATCGCCGGACTGTGGCCCAGTTGCGGGTTGATCCCCCTCCGCCAGATGAATTGCCGCTGTGCCTCGACATTGCCGGAAGCTTCTATTTCAAGCCTGAAAGCGGGCGGCTGTGGCTCAGCCCGCATGACGAGACACCTTCGCCGCCTGCGGATGTCGCCCCGGAAGAACTCGATGTCGCCATTGCGATCGACCGGCTGCAACAGGTGACCGACTGGCGCGTGCTGGGCGTCGAACGCAAATGGGCAGGTTTGCGCAGCTTCGCGCCTGACCGCAGGCCGGTCTATGGCCGCGATCCGGCCAATGCCGCGTTTTTCTGGTTCGCGGGGCAGGGCGGCTACGGCATCCAGACTGCGCCCGCTGCAGCGCGCCTTGGTGCGCAATTGGTGCTCGATCGGGCGCGGGATTCAATGACTGCGACACTCGATCCGCAGGTCTATTCGCCGCATCGGTTCAGGCAAATCTAGCCCCTAGCTTTTTGGAATCGCGGCGTTAGGTTGCTGGGTGATCCAACCGCAAGTCGAGGAGATACTGCATGGCGCACCGCTTCGAAATTCGTAAGAACAAGAAGGGCGAATTCGTCTCTTACTTCATCTACAATTCGGAAACGATCTGGTGGACCGAAGGCTACAGCTCCAAAGCAAGCGCCAAGAACGCCATTGCTTCCGTGCTCAAGAACGGGCCGGACGCGGAAATCGTCGAAAACTTCTGATACAAACTGGCTGACAGGGGGCGAGGCGCGCGGCTGAATCGGCTGACGCGTTCAGCCCCCTTTGCCATTTCGCGCGTCGGCCTCATCGCTGGCCAGCCGGTCGACCCGCTCGTTTTCCGGGTGCCCATTGTGCGCCTTGACCCAATGCCAGGTGATCTGGTGGCGTGCCGCAGCGTCGATCAGTTCGCGCCATAAATCTTCGTTGAGCACCGGCTTCTTCGCGGCTGTCTTCCAGCCGCGCTTCTGCCAGCCATCAACCCAGCTGGTGATCCCATCGACCACATACTTGCTGTCGGAATAGAGCTCGACCTTGCACGGCGCGTTGAGCGCGCCGAGTGCCCTAATCACCGCGGTCAATTCCATGCGGTTGTTGGTGGTTTCATTCTCGCCGCCGGACAGCTCTTTTTCGTGGCGCCCCATCCGCAGCAGCGCGCCCCAGCCGCCCGGGCCGGGATTGCCCTTGCAGGCCCCGTCGGTGAAAATCTCGACGTGTTTCATGGCTGGCGGGCAAAGGCTGCGGCGCCTTGCGAGGCATAGAATTCGAACCGCCGGGCAAAATCCATCGGGTCCTTGCGGGTCACCAATGCATCGGCCGGCGTGTTGAGCCAGTCCTCGGCCCGGCTGGCGATGAACCGCAGGCAGGCACCCTGCGCCAGCAACGGCAGCGCCTCGCGTTCTGGCGATGACAAGGGGCGAACCGCTTCATATCCCGCCACCAACGCATGGCTGACTTCGGCCGCAAACGCCTCGCTGCCGCGCTCGAAGCACCATGACGCATGCGTGACCGCCAGGTCATAGGCCATCGCGTCTTCGCAGGAGAAATAGAAGTCGATCAGTGCGCTGACCTTGCTTCCCAGCATCAGCACATTGTCCGGAAACAGGTCGGTGTGACAGATGGCGCGCGGCAGGTCCCACGGCCAGGCATCGCGCACGATTTCGGCTTTGCGGATATAACTGGGCAAGGCCGGATCGATCGTCGCCAGCGCTTCACCGCCGCACTGTTCCAGCGTGTGCTGTGACATCGCGATATCGAGTGCGTTGGGGCGGCTCTGCGCAAAATCCTGCGATGCCAGATGTACCTGTGCCAGCGCCTTGCCGACCGAGCGCGCCTGTTCGGGTGTGGGGTGATCGACCGAGACGCCGGGGAGGAATTCGATCAGCGCCACCGCCTTGCCATCGACCATGCGATAGCTTGCACCCTCGCGGTCGTGGATCGTGCGCGGTACGGGGCAGCCGCGCCCGGCCAGATGGTCGAGCAGGTCAAGGAAGAACGGCAGGTCGGCGATCTCGATCCGCCGTTCGTACATCGTCAGGATGAAACGCGCGCCTGTGCCATCGGTGCCGGTCGTTTCGATCAGCCAGTTGCTGTTGGACACGCCCTCAGCGATGCCCTTGGCGGACACCAGCGTGCCGACATCATAGGCGCCGATCAGCTTCGCCAGATCTTCCGCCGCGAGGTGGGTGTAAACCGCCATTGGCCAGCAATCGCTATTCGGTCAGCTGGCGCGGCAGCTTGAACACCATCTTTTCCTCGACCGCGGTTACGGTTTCCTCATGGATCTCGCGCCATTCGGCGAGCCGTGCGATCACCTCGCGCACCAGCGTTTCCGGGGCAGAGGCACCAGCGGTCAGCCCAAGTGTCCCGACCCCATCAAGCCAGGCAGGATCGATCTCGTCAGCGCGCTGGATCAGGTATGAGGTGGTGCCAAGCCGTTCGGCGACCTCGACCAGCCGCAGCGAGTTCGAGCTGTTGGGCGCGCCGATCACCAGCACCAAATCGCTTTGCGGCGCGATCTGCTTGACCGCCGCCTGGCGGTTCGAAGTGGCATAGCAGATGTCTTCCGCCTTGGGGCCGACGATCTGCGGGAAACGCGCTTCGAGAGCCTCGATGATCTCTACCGTGTCATCGACCGACAGCGTGGTCTGGGTGAGGAAGGAGAGTTCCTCGTCACCCGGAAATTCCAGCCTCGCGACATCCTCGACAGTTTCCACCAGCGTCATCTGGCCCGGTTCGACCTGGCCCATGGTGCCGATCACTTCGGGATGGCCGGCATGGCCGATGAAGATGATGTGGCGTCCCTTCTCGATCTGGCGTTCGGCCTGGCGGTGAACTTTGCTCACCAGCGGGCAGGTGGCATCGACATAGAGCAATTTGCGGCGTTCGGCCTCCGCCGGGACAGACTTCGGCACACCATGTGCGCTGAACACAACAGGTGCATCATCGGGCACTTCATCGAGTTCCTCGACGAAAATCGCGCCCTTCGCTTTGAGCTCTTCCACGACATATTTGTTGTGGACGATCTCGTGCCGCACAAAAACCGGCGCGCCATAGCGTTCGAGCGCTTTCTCCACGATCTCAATGGCGCGATCGACCCCCGCGCAAAAACCGCGCGGGGCTGCGATCAGCAGCTTCATGGCCGGGCGATTTTCCCCGGTTTGCGATGACTGAAAGGGAGCGTTCATGTCCCGCCCTCTAGCGCTTTGCGGCGCGTCCCGCTAGGGCATGCGCGAGTAATCGAGTTCGGGCATTCGCCCATGGTGTAATGAGGATGGCCCGCATCGGGGCCGGTATTGAGGATCGCCTTTGATGATTCGCCGCAGCCGCATCGTTTCCGCAATCGCTCTCGCCGCCGCATTGGCGGGTTGCAGCAAAGAAGGCGACCTCGTGATTGACCAGGGCGTGGGGATCACGGCAGTTCTGACTTCGTGCCCCGCCGTCGGTATTCCGGACTATACGGGCGACATCACTACCTTCCGCAGCCCCGGTGCACGCACCGCCGACGCGATCGACGTGACTGCATCTATCACCAATCTGCGCCACACCTGCGACGAGACCGGCGACAAGGTCTACACCAACGCGACATTTGATGTGTTGGCACGGCGCACCGATGTCCGCGGCGCGCGCAGCGTCGAGCTGCCCTATTTCGTGACGGTACTGCGCGGCGGCAGCGCGATCGTGACCAAGCGTGTCGGTTCGGTTACGGTGAATTTCGCTGACGGGCAGGAGCGGGCCAGCGCTTCGGCCCAGGCAGGTTCTTTCGTCGACCGCGCCGAAGCTACCTTGCCGGCCGAAATCCGCGAGCGGATTACGCGGAGACGCAAGGCTGGTGATCCTGACGCCGCGCTTGATCCGCTGGCCGATCCGCAGGTTCGCGCTGCCGTCCAGCGCTCCAGCTTCGAACTCCTGATCGGATTCCAGCTGACGCAGGATCAGCTGGCTTATAACGCCACGCGCTGATTCAGGGGGCAGCGCACGGCCTGCGCGCTTCGCCCCGCTTGCGATTCTGGCGGATTCGGCTAGGCGCTCCAGCCATGTCTGACAGCCTTACCTTGTACAAAGTATTCGAAGCCAAGCTGGGCACCGCGCTCGATGCGCTGGCAGCTGAAGGCGTGCTGCCTTCGGACCTTTCCCGTGCCAACGTCGCGGTAGAGCCGCCGCGCGATCCTGCGCACGGCGATCTTGCCACCAATGCTGCGATGGTACTGGCCAAGCCGGCCGGCACCAATCCGCGCGCGCTGGCTGAAGCGATCACCGGCAAGCTGGCAGACGATCCGGCCATCGCCAGCACCGAGATTGCCGGCCCAGGCTTCATCAACCTGCGGCTCGATCCTGCGGTCTGGATTGCCGAGCTCGAGGCGATCGGCTCGCTGGCAGCCGATTACGGCCGCTCTGCCATGGGACAGGGGCGGCGCGTCAATGTGGAATATGTTTCCGCCAACCCGACCGGGCCGATGCACATGGGCCATTGCCGCGGAGCCGTAGTGGGCGATGCGCTTGCCAGCCTGCTGGAATTTGCCGGCCATAAGGTGATCCGCGAATATTACATCAATGATGCCGGCGGGCAGGTGGACGTGCTCGCGCGGTCGGCACACCTGCGCTATCGCGAAGCGCTGGGCGACGCCATTGGCGAGATACCCGAAGGGCTCTATCCGGGCGAGTATCTGGTGCAGGTGGGCCAATATATAGCGCGCGAGCTGGGTGACCGGTTCAAGGATGCGCCTGAAAGCGAATGGCTGCCGATCTTCCGCGCCGAAGCGGTCGAGCAGATGATGAACCTGATCAAGGGCGACCTGGCGTTGCTGGGCATCCATCATGACCTTTTCTCGTCCGAGGCGGCGCTGCATGCGGCGGGCAAGCCGGACGAGGCAGAAGCCTGGCTGCGCGCGCATGACTTGGTCTATGACGGTGTACTCGAAGCGCCTAAAGGCAAGGCGCCGCCTGAAGACTGGGAGCCGGTCGAGCTGCCGCTTTTCCGCTCGACCAGGTTCGGCGACGATCAGGATCGCCCGATCAAGAAGTCGGATGGCAGCTGGACCTATTTCGGCGCCGATTTGGCCTATCACCTTGAAAAGGCGGCGCACGCCGATGAGTTGATCGACATCTGGGGCGCAGATCACGCCGGTACGGTCAAGCGGATCAAGGCTGCAGTCGCCGCGCTCAGCGAAGGGCAGGGCAAGCCGATCCCGTTCGACGTAAAGCTGGTGCAGATGGTCCAGCTGATGCGCGCGGGCGAGCCGGTGAAGATGTCCAAGCGTTCGGGCAATTTCATCACCATCGCCGATATGGTCGAGGAAGTGGGCAAAGACGTTGTCCGCTTCACCATGCTGACCCGCAAGCCCGAAGCGCAGATGGATTTCGATTTCGCCAAGGTGGTCGAGGCTTCGAAGGACAATCCGGTTTTCTATGTGCAGTACGCGCATGCGCGGATCCGCTCGACCTTGCGCAAGGCAGGTGCCGAGGGGTTGGCTCCGTCGGACGGTGCATTGCATCTCCTCGGCGAAGAAGAGCTTTCACTGGTCAAACAGGCCGCCCAGTTCCCGCGTGAAGTGGAAGCGGCGGCCAAGGCGCGTGAGCCGCACCGGATCGCCTTCTATCTCTACGATCTGGCAGGCGCATTCCACGCCTTCTGGAACATGGGGAATGACCGGCCTGACAAGCGCATCATCCTGACAGACCAGCCCGAACTGACGCAGGCAAGGCTTTACCTTGCCGAGCAGTTAGGTCAGGTTATTCGCAACGGCTTGCACATCCTGGGGGTCGATGCGGTCGAGGAGATGTGATGATGGTCACGCCGGGCGAGCGAATGGCAGACGACAGCGCGATTGAAGCGGAACTCGCACTGACCCGCGATACCAGCCTGCCGTGGCTCGAATCCGACGAATACGATCCCGATGAGGGGACGGTCGACACAGCCCGGATCGTTAGCTTCGCGGCAATACTGCTCTTACTGCTGGCGGTCGCGATCGGCGGGGTATGGTGGTATTCGAACCATTCCGCGGGGGCGCAACTGGTGGCCGATGGCAGCACCATCGAAGCACCGCCGGGGCCCTACAAGGAACGACCCGAGGATGCGGGCGGCAAGACCTTTGCTGGCACGGGCAATGTAGCCCCCGCCGTGGGTGAAGGCATTACCCGCGAAGGGCAGCTGGCCGAAGCCGCGCCACCAACGGAAATCGCCGCTAGACCGACCGGCGTGCCGCGCCCGGTCATCGCGACCCGCTCTAGCGATGAGGCCCCGGCGCAGCTGAATGGCGTGGGCGTGCAAGTGGGCGCCTATGGCTCACGCGCATCGGCGGAAAGCGGCTGGGCAACCCTGCAGCGCCAGACCGATGCCCTCGGCGGGGTGAGTCACCGGGTGGTCAAGGGCCAGGCCGATATCGGCACGGTCTATCGGCTTCAGGCGGTGGCGTCCGATCTTGCCGCTGCCCGGGCGCTCTGTAACGAACTGAAGAATGACGGCGTTGCGTGCCAGGTGAAACCCTGAGGAAGTCCGCAGATTCACTCCGATCGGCGCACAAGCGGGGCGTTTTCCCCCGCGCTCACCACAGCTGAACTTGCCTTTTGAACCTTTGAGGCGAATCCTTTCCTCATGACGCCTGCCATTTTCGGAATTGCCGGGGCTGAGCTGACCGCCGACGAGCGCGCCTTTTTCAAAGAGGCCGATCCGGCGGGCTATATCCTGTTCGCCCGCAATTGCTTCGAACCGGAACAATTGCGCCGCCTGACGGACGACTTGCGCAGCATTCATGGGCGTGAGCAGCTGCTGATATCGATCGACCAGGAAGGTGGGCGGGTCGCACGCCTCAAGCCGCCGCATTGGGCATCCTATCCGGCTGGCGAAAAGTTCGACCGGCTGTACCAGCTGGCACCGGCGAGTGCGATCGAAGCCGCTCGCGTGAATGCCCACGCGATGGCGCTGGAGCTGTCTGCGATGGGCATCACCGCCGATTTCCAGGCTCCGCTCGACGTGCGCCGCTCTGAAACCGACCAGGCGATTGGCGATCGCGCATTGGGCAGCGATCCGATGCAGGTCGCGGCGCTGGGGCGTGCGGTGCTCGACGGGCTGGCGCGGGGCGGGGTGGCAGGCTGCCTCAAACACATGCCCGGCCATGGCCGCGCCACTTGCGACAGCCATCACGAACTGCCGGTCGTCACAGCCAGTGATGACGAGCTGGAAGCCGATATCGTGCCGTTCTGCACGCTCAACCATGCGCCGATCGGGATGACCGCGCATATCCGCTATACCGCATGGGATGGCGAGCTTCCCGCGACCTTCTCGCCCAAAGTGATCGGCGAGATCATCCGTGGCCGGATCGGCTTCGACGGGCTGCTGCTGAGCGACGATATCGACATGGATGCGCTCGACGGCAGCGTGCCTGAAAGGGCTGCGCGCGCGCATGCGGCGGGTTGCGACATTGTGCTCAATTGCTGGGCCAAGATGGGCGATATGGCCGCAATTGCAGAGATATTGCCGGCGATGGACAGTGTCGCGTCAAGCCGGCTTGAAAAGGCATTGGCGGGTACCGAGCTGCGGAGCGAGTACGGCGAGGCTGGCGAATTGCTGGCTAAGCGCGATGCCTTGCTTGATCTGGCGGAGCAGACCGCATGAACGGCGAAGGGCTCATGTTTGAAACGCCGGTAGCGGATGTCGATGCCGATCCGTGGGATGGCGTGGCGGGTGCTGCCAAGCCGGCCGATGACAACGCGCTTTATCTCGAGCTGGAAGGCTGGGAAGGGCCGCTTGACCTGCTGCTGGATCTTGCGCGCCGCCAGAAGGTGGACCTGCGCCAGATCTCGATCCTGGCACTGGTTGACCAGTACCTGACCTATATCGAGCGCGCTGAGGAACTCCGTTTGGAAGTCGCGGCCGATTACCTGGTGATGGCAGCGTGGCTGGCCTATCTCAAATCGGCGCTGCTCCTGCCCAAGGAAGAGCAGGAAGATCCCAGCCCTGAAGAGCTGGCATTGCGCCTGCAGCTGCGGCTCCAGCGGCTGGGTGCGATGCGCGAGGCGGCCGCGCGGCTGATGGGGCGCAACCGGATCGGGCGCGATGTCTTCCTGCGCGGCGCGCCCGAGGGGCTCAGGATCGACCGCAAGACGCAGTGGAAGTGCGATAGCTTTGCGCTGATCCAGGCCTATGGCCAGGTCAAGGCGCGCACCGCGCCGCGGATCTATCATGTGTTCGACCGCCCGGTGATGACGCTGGACAGCGCGATCGACCGGGTTTCGGCTATGCTCGGCGTCACGCTCGACTGGATGGAACTGCGCGACTTCCTGCCCCCGCATGCCGAACCGCGCCTGCGCAAGTCGGCACTCGCGTCCAGCTTCGTCGCCGCGCTGGAACTGGCGCGCCTCGGCAAGGCGGAAATCGCGCAGGACGAGATCTTCGGCGCGATGCGCCTGCGGAGGATTGTCCAGTGAGCGGCGAAGAGCTGGATGAAGTGGTGCGCGCTGTGGAAGCGACGCTGTTCGCCACGGAAGAGCCGATGAGCGTTGAGGCGCTGGCCAGCCATTTGGGCGGGTTGGAAGCAGGCGCGGTGCGCGACGCGCTGCGTTCGCTTGAAACGCATTACAGCACGCGCGGGATACGCCTGGTCGAGCGCGGCAAGCGCTGGCATTTCGAGACCGCGCCCGATCTTGCCCACCTGTTGCGGCGCGAGCGCGAACAGGTCCGGCGGCTAAGCCGGGCGGCAACCGAAGTGCTGGCGATCGTCGCCTATCACGAGCCGGTCAGCCGGGCGGAAATCGAATCGATCCGCGGGGTGCAGACCAGCGCGGGCACGCTGGATGTGCTGATGGAAGCCGGGTGGATCAAGCTTGCCGGGCGGCGTGAAGTGCCTGGCCGCCCAGTTATCTATGCCACGACCCAGGAATTTCTCGACCATTTCGGGCTTTCCAGCCGCCGCGACCTGCCTGGAATCGACGAATTGCGCGCTGCCGGCCTGCTTGATCCGGTCGATGACGCTTTCGAAGCCTTGCAGGACCAGGGCGACGTGGCTGAGACGAATGGCGATCAAGGGGCTGACGAGGAACTAGACGAAGACCAATCGGCGGCTTGATTCAAAGCATAGCTGGCGCTTGCCGCCGGGCACGCCTATATTGAATGTATTCCACGACTAGCGAGTTTTCCCATGGGTCTTAGCATCTGGCAGCTTCTTATCATTGCCCTCGTCGTCCTCGTCCTGTTCGGGCGCGGCCGCATTTCCGAAATGATGGGTGATTTCGGGAAGGGAATCAAAAGCTTCAAGCAAGGCATGAACGAAGACGATCAGGCGCCGAGCAAGCCTGCGGCGCAGATCGAAGGGCACGCCAAAGAAACGCCTTCTGCCACCGAAAGCCAGCCTGCCGAGCGGAGCGACAAGGCGGGCTAAGCTGCAACCGGCGTGAAATTCCATGTTTGATATCGGCGCCGCTGAACTTCTCGTGATTGTCATCGTGGCGGTGCTCGTCATCGGCCCGAAAGACATGCCGCTGGCGATGCGCACCGCCGGTCGCTGGATCGGCAAGATTCGCCGCGTCTCGGCGCATTTCCGCAGCGGCGTGGATGCGATGATCCGCGAGGCGGAACTCGAGGAAATGGAGAAGAAGTGGAAGGCGCATAACGAAGCGATCATGGCCAAGACCGGTAGTGGCACAGACACGACCGCTGACCAGATGACCGGGCCGCAAGCAGCCTCGGCCGAGGCCGCGGTCGAGCCATCACAGACCGACAATTTCCCGCGCGGCGACGATCCGGCCCCGCAAGAGCCACAATTGCCGCTCGGCAAGCCCGATCCGCAAGGCACAGCGGACTGACAACGCGCCATGGCACTCAAGATCCGCGATATCGATGAGACCGAGGCACCGCTGCTCGATCATTTGATCGAGCTGCGCACGCGCCTGCTGCGCTGCGTTCTGGCGCTGGGTATCGGCTTTGCCGTGTGCCTGTATTTTGCCGACCAGATCCTTGGCTTCCTGATCCAGCCGCTCAAGGACGCGTTTCCGGAAGGCAAGGGTCAGCTGATTTTCACCAAGCTCTATGAAGTGTTCTTCGTGGAGCTCAAGGTGGCGCTGTTCGCGGGCTTTTTCGTCAGCTTCCCGATTATCGCCAACCAGCTGTGGGCCTTTGTTGCGCCGGGGCTCTATGCGCGTGAGAAGAAGGCGTTCCTGCCATTCCTGATTGCAACGCCTGTGCTGTTCACCGGCGGGGCAGCTCTCGCCTATTACGTGGTGATGCCGACGGCTTTCGAATGGTTCCTCGGCTTTGGCGGGGAAGCCGGAGGACTGCAGATCGAAGCTCTGCCGTCAGCGGGCGACTATTTGGGCCTGGTGATGCAGTTCATCCTGGCCTTTGGCATCAGTTTTCTTTTGCCGGTACTGCTGCTGCTGCTCAATCGCGCAGGGATCGTGACGCGCGCGCAGCTGGCCGGTGCGAGGCGCTATGTCATTGTCGGGATTGTCGCGCTCGCGGCAGTGGTGACCCCGCCCGATCCAGGGTCGCAGATCATCCTCGCCATTCCGTTGCTGCTGTTGTTTGAAGGTGCGCTGCTGTTGATGCGGTTCCAGGAAAAGCGTGCAGCAGCCGAAGGCGAGGCGGACGCCGAGGTCATCGGTGCCGATTCGCTGCAACCGGAAGACTGAGGGCTTCATCGCGGGAAGCAGGGGGCGGCGCAGAGCGCACTACTGGAGACACTCGCCTTGGCAACCGAACGGAATTCGACATCGACCAAAAAAAACGGGGCCCCGCAGGACCCCGTTCCTAATTCGGATTGAAAAATCCTCTTAGTTGCTGACCGGATCGTCGTCGCCGTCAGCAGCGATGATGATACCAGCAACAACTGCTGCACCCGCGAGGATCGCGATGAGCAGGCCCGAACCACCCATTTCGCTTTCGTCTTCGACGGGAGCCGAGGTACGAGAAAGCGAAACTTCGGCGATTGCCGGAGCGGTTGCGAGAGAGAGGACCGCAGCAGCTGCTGCGAGAGTACGGATTTTCATTTGGGATCTCCTATCGGCTTGTCTTGATCCAGTTCATGATTACGCAAGGATGAGATTGGACACAAGATCAAATTACGCACTAGTCTTCGCTGAAACGGTTGAATTTGTCGTTGAATTGAAAGTCTTGCCTGAACTGTTGCAATATTACCGCGACTTACGAGCGATCAGCAACCCGCCGATGCCGCCCCCTGCCGCTAATGACGAATCATTCGCTAATTTAGAGTAAATTTTTCCTTTGCGGATCAACCGGGCCGTCGGTGACCCTTCACCGACGTTGATAGACCCGCTCGCCATTGACCCATGTTTCAAGCACTTGCGTTGCCCTGATCTGCTCGGGCGAGGAGAGGAAAGGATCGCGGTCCACCAGGATAAAATCGGCGCGTTCGCCGGCTGCAAGCCGCCCAAACCTTCCTTCGGCAAACCCGGCATATGCAGCTCCCGAAGTGAAAGCAGCGAGTGCCGCCTCGCGAGAAAGGCTTTCCTGCGGCAACCAGCCGCCGAACGGCTCGCCCGCAGTGTCCGTACGGCTGATCGCGGCAGCAATTCCGGAAAAGACGTCGGCGGGTTCAACCGGCGCGTCAGAGCCAAATGCCAGCGGTGCCCCGGCTGCAGCGATGCTGCGCCAGGCATAGGCGCCGTCAAGCCGGTCAGGGCCCAGGCGTGCCTCGGCCATCAACCGGTCCGAAGTCTGGTGCAGCGGTTGCATCGAGGCAATGATCCCGTGCTTGCCGAACAGCGCGATATCGGCCGGATCGACGATCTGGGCGTGCTCGATTCGCCAGCGGCGATCCCCTGAGTAAGACGCGCTCAATTCCTCGATCGCGTTCAGCAATTCGGCATTGGCGGCGTCGCCGATCGCGTGGGTCGCGACCTGGAACCCGTCCATCGCCGCGCGGCTCATCAGGTTGCGCAGCTGAGCCGGGCTGAGCAGCGGCAGGCCGCGGTGGCTCGGCTCGTCATGATAGGGCTGCTTCAGGGTGGCACCGCGAGAACCCAGTGCGCCGTCGAGGTAAAGCTTGACGCCGTTGAGCCGCAGCCGGTCGTCATAAAGCCATGGCGTCGGCGCCGGTCCACCGATCAGCTCCATCGATTTGACGCTGTCGGCGTAAGACATGATGCGAAGCTTCAACGCGCCATTGTCGCCTGCACGGCGGAAGGTCTGCCAGTCCTCGATCGTCGTGCCCATGTCGGCCACGGCAGTGATGCCGTTAGTCAGAAGGATATCTTGCGCCTTGCGCAGTGCAACGTCGCGATCGGCGGCCCGCGGGGCAGGGACCACGCTGTTGATCAGCGCTTCGGCAGCATCGACAAACACACCGCTTGGCTTGCCCGCTGCATCGCGGATGATCCGTCCGCCCGAGACTTCCTTGGTTGCTGCGGTGACGCCGGCCTTTTCCATCGCCATGCCGTTGGCCCAGCTGGCGTGGCCATCGACGCGGCTCAGCCACACCGGTCGGTCAGGCACGATGGCATCAAGTTCGGCGGCAGTGGGGAAGCGGCCCAGTCCCCACTTCTCCTGGTTCCAGCCGCGCCCCAGGATCCACGGACGGGTGGGATTATCAGCTGCGAATTGGGCGATCTTCGCCAGCGCATCCTCAAGCGAATTCGTGTCCGACAGGTCAAGCGTAAGCGCGCCGAAACCGATCCCCATCACGTGGACATGGGCGTCGATCATGCCCGGCAGCATCACGCGGCCTTCGCCATCGACGCGAAAGTCGATCCCCTCGGGCTGCTTGTCGCCGCGTTTCAGCACCGCGCGGATATGCCCGTCATCGGCGATCACCAGCGCTTCGAAACGCGCGACCGCCCCCGTCTCGTCGATCGTGATGCCTTCGACATTGTCGACGAGCGTGTCGGCCGCCGCAGGAGCGGCCAGAAGGGCGGACGCGGCCGTTACCGCCAGCAGCAAAGCTTTGCGGATCATTGCGAACCTCCTTTGGGCAAACGGGTGATCAGCGCGCTGGTGTCCAGCCTGCCGCCGCCTTGCGCCTGTACCTCGGCATAGAATTGATCAACCAGCGCGGAAACGGGCGATGACAGGCCCAGCCGCCTCGCTTCCGCCAAGGCATAGCCCAGGTCCTTGCGCATCCAGTCGATGGCAAAGCCGAATGCGAATTCGTCCTTCACCATGGTCGCCCAGCGGTTTTCCATCTGCCAGCTTTGCGCCGCTCCGCCCGAAATTGCTTCGAAGGTCTTGTCCATGTCCAGCCCCGCGGCGCCGGCCAGCCGGATTGCTTCGCTAAGGCCGCCCAATATGCCGGCGATGCACATCTGGTTGGCCATTTTGGCGGTCTGGCCGGCGCCCGCTGGGCCAACGTGGACGATCCGCGCAGCGTAGCAATCCATTACCGGCGTCGCACGTGTCATGGCCTCGGCGCTGCCGCCGCACATGATCGCGAGCTTGCCGTTTTCCGCACCTGCCTGACCGCCGGACACCGGCGCATCCACGGCTTCGAGCCCGATCTCGCGGGTTGCCGCGTCGATCCGCCGGGCCATGTCGGCGGACACAGTCGTATGATCGACCAGCAACGCGCCATCAGCCATTGCCGCCAGTGCGCCATCTGCACCGAACAGCACTTCAGCCAGGTCATCGTCATTACCGACGCAGGTGAACGCCACTTCCGCATCTGCCACCGCTTGCGCCGGGGTGGCAGCCAGCGCGACTTGAAGTCCGCGCTTGGCGCAATCGGCTTGCCAGGCCTGGGCGCGGGCTGACGTGCGGTTGAATGCGGTGACGGCATGACCTGCTGCAGCCAGATGACGCGCCATCGGCGCTCCCATCACGCCCAGGCCGATAAAGGCGATCTTGTGAAGCTTGCTCATAGCGCTGCGCGGTAATGCGAAACGGGCTGACTGCAACCGCTTTTATGGGCGCGCGAAGTTTGATTGCCGTTGCGGATAACGGGCCTTGCCCCTATCCCCCGCGCCATGACCAGCCAACCGGCCTTTGCCAGCAAGGATGCAGCGCGCGCCGCGCTGACGATCGAGGATGTTCGCGCCGCCGCCGCGCGGATCGAAGGTGCCGTCGTGCGCACCCCGATGATGCATTCGATCACGCTGTCGCGGATTGCCGGTTGCGAGATCTGGCTGAAGTTCGAGAACCTGCAGTTCACGGCCGCCTATAAGGAGCGCGGCGCGCTGAATGCCTTGCTGCACCTCAACGAAGAGCAGAAGCGGCGCGGCGTGATCGCGGCATCGGCCGGCAACCATAGCCAGGGCCTGAGCTATCATGGCACGCGGCTGGGCGTGCCGGTGACCATCGTCATGCCGCGCACCACGCCTACGGTAAAGGTGATGCAGACCGAAAGCGTGGGCGGCAATGTCTTGCTGGAAGGCGAAACCTTCGATGACGCCTATGCCCATGCGCGCAAGCTGGAGCAGGAACGCGGGCTGACCTTCATCCACCCGTTTGACGATCCGCTCGTCGCCGCCGGCCAGGGGACAGTCGGCCTGGAAATGCTCGAAGACGTGCCCGATCTCGATTGCCTGGTCGTGCCGATCGGCGGGGGCGGGCTGATTTCCGGCATCGCCACCGTTGCCGATGCCATCAACCCGGCGATCGAGATGATCGGCGTGCAGGCCGAACTGTTCCCTTCGATGTACGCCCGGATCAAGGGGCAGGACATGGCCTGCGGCGGCGATACGCTGGCTGAAGGGATTGCGGTAAAGGCGCCGGGTGAATTCACCTCGCAGATCATTGCCAGCCTGGTTGATGACATCGTGCTGGTGGACGAACAGTCGCTTGAAAACGCTGTCTCGCTGCTGCTCCAGATCGAAAAGACAGTGGTGGAAGGTGCCGGTGCGGCGGGGCTCGCCGCGGTGCTGGCCAATCCTGAACGTTTCGCTGGCAAGAAAGTCGGCCTGGTGCTGTGCGGCGGCAATATCGATACGCGCCTGCTTGCCAACGTCCTCCTGCGCGATCTGGCGCGCCAAGGGCGCCTTGCGCGGCTCAGGATCACGCTGCAGGATCGGCCCGGTGCATTGTTCAAGGTGATGCGCGAATTCAACGAGCACAACGTCAACATCATCGAAATCTATCACCAGCGCATCTTTACCTCGCTGCCGGCGAAGGGGCTGATCACCGATATCGAATGCGAGGCGCGCGACCGCGAACAGCTCGATGCCTTGGTTAAAGCGCTGCGGGACAAGGGCTATACGGTCAATCCGGTCGAGCTCAACTGACCGCAAAAAGAACCGCTTCATCGTGCTTTAGTGCACTGATTGGACGATATTAACCATCTCTCATGGTTAAAGACCTTTTACCGGCGGGCCGGAACAGGCATAACAACGTCTTAACGCGCACTCGATGCGATTCCTTGGTGTGGTAGAGGACCTTGTTAGAACTGTGACGGCGCCGATCCGCTTTCCCCGTTTTTTCGTGACCAGCCCGGCGCCGTGTCCGTACCTGCCCGGTCGCAGCGAGCGGAAGGTATTTACGGAGCTTAAGGGGCCGCATGCCGAGCAACTGAACGAAGCGCTCGGACGAATCGGTTTCCGCCGCAGCCAGACGGTGGCCTATCGCCCTAGCTGCCTCGATTGCCAGGCCTGTGTGTCGGTGCGGGTGGCAGCGCTGGATTTCGACGCTTCCGCCACCCAACGCCGCAATTTGCGCGACAATGGTGACCTCATCGCCACCGAATGCCGCCCATGGGCGACCGACGAACAATTCGAGCTGCTGCAGCGCTATCTGGGTGAACGCCATCCCGATGGGGGCATGGCGACGATGGACGAGATGGACTTTGCCGACATGGTCGAGCACACGCCCGTGTCCAGCACCATGATCGAATATCGCGAGCCGACCGCAACCGGCGAACCCGGGCGTCTGGTGGGTGTTTGCCTGACCGACCGGCAGAGCGACGGCCTGTCGATGATCTACAGCTTTTATGACGCGCAGCACCCGTCGCGCTCGGGCCTCGGCAATTACATCATCCTTGATCACATCCGCCGCGCGGCGGCAGAGGGTTTGCCCTTTGTTTATCTCGGTTATTGGGTGGAGGGTTCACCCAGGATGCAATACAAGGTCCGTTACCGCCCGATGGAAAAACTGACCCGTGACGGTTGGGTGCGGATTTCGCGTGAAGAGCAGGACGCACTGATCGCGGCAGCCACCAGGCGCCGCAATCCGGTGCCGCTATCGAGTGGAAAGGATGGCCGGCAGCCGCGCCTTCCCACGAGCTGACTCCATAGTCCCCCGTTTAGCAGCCTCGATCCTCGCAAGCTGCCTGCTTGCGCACCCGCTGATGCTTGCGGCGCAGGATCGCTCTGCCCCGCAGCGGCTTGAGGATCTGATCCCCGACAGCGCGATCGATGCGCCCGATGAATGGGCGACGGAGGGGGCACCGGCTGGCGAAGCGCCAGTTGATGACCTGGTCGAGCCCGAAGCTCCGTTCGATGCGATCGAGGTTCCATCGGTCGAGCCGATTGAGCCGACCGAAGATGCTGCCTTGGAAGAGCAAGCCAGCGATCCCTTTGCCGGTGTGATTGACCTTCCGCTGCGGCGGGTACCGGAACTCGAAACCGTCCGGATTGATCGCGGGCTTGAACTGGCGTTCCCGGTCGATCCGGAAGCATTCCCCGAGCGAGACGCCTTTGTCGCGCGTTACCGGCTGCTGCGTGAGGCAGAACGCATCGGCAATGGCGAAGACAATGTGGCCTTGCGTGCGGCGCGGATCCGGGCCGATCGCGACCTGCTAGAGCGGCAATTGCGCGTCTACGGCTATTACGACGCGCGGGTTTCGCGCAGCCTTGATGAGCGCGATGAGGCCGCCGAGGCCGAAGGACGGACACCGGCAGTGCGTTTCGCTGTGCAGCCGGGTGAACGCTATAGTTTCGGGGTGATCGAACTGGGGCAACTAGGCGCTGCGCCGGATGCCGGTGATTTGCGCGCGAAGTTTGCAATCGAAACAGGCGATCCGCTGCTTGCGGACCGTATCGTGGAGCGTCGCAACGCGCTGGCCACGGCACTGGGCGAAAGCGGCTATCCCTTCGCCCGACTTGAGCCGCCGGAATTGCTGATCGATCACAAGCGCAGCGAGGGTGACCTCAGCATGCCGGTTGATCCCGGGGGCAAATATTCTTTCGGTGAAGTGACGAGCAGCCTGCCCGATTTTCTCTCCGGCAAGCATCTGTCGCAGATCGCCCGCTTCGAACCGGGCGATGTCTACCAGCAGAGCTTGGAAGAGGATTTGCGCCGCGCCATTCTGGCCACGGGGCTGGTCTCCTCGGTCAGCATCGCCCCGCGTATTGTCGAAGAGCCGACCGGCGACCAGCTGGGCGAGCTCGCCATGGACGTCAGTCTGACTGAAGGGCGGCTGCGGACTATCGCCGGCGCTATCGGCTATGGCACGGAAGATGGCATAAAGGTCGAGGCAAGCTGGGAACATCGCAACCTGTTCCCGCCCGAAGGAGCGCTCAAGTTTCGCGGAATCCTGGGTACCCGCGAGATGCTGGCAGGGGTCGGTTTCCGCCGCAACAATTTCCGCGGGAGGGACCAGCTCCTGACTGTCGACGCCTACGCCAGCGACATCAGGACCGAAGCGGTCGAAGCGCGCACGGTGGGCCTGCGCGCCGCATTTGAACGCTATTCGAATCTGCTGTTCCAGAAACCCTTCAGCTGGCAGGTTGGTGCCGAAGTCCTGTTTTCCGACGAACGTAACCGGGTGATCGGTGGCATTGCTCGTCCGCGCCAGGAATACCTGATCAGCTCGCTGTTCGGTCGCGCGACCATCGACCAGAGCGATTCACTGCTGGATCCAACCCGCGGGTTCCGCGTCACGCTGTTTGCCGCCCCCGAAGTCTCGCGCGCCTTCGGGACCGAGACCGTCTATGGCCGCGCACAGCTCGATGCGAGTTACTATCTCCCCGCCAGCGACGGCATTACCCTTGCCACGCGCGGCCGTTTTGCAACGATCCAGGGCGCGCAAACATTTGAAGTCGCGCCGTCGCGCCGGATCTACGCGGGCGGCGGGTCGTCGGTGCGCGGCTATGGCTATCAGGCGGTGGGACCGCGCAATGATTTCGGCGAACCGACAGGTGGCCGGTCGCTGGTGGAATTCAGCGCCGAAGCGCGGATCGATACCGGCCTGTTCGACGGCGCGGTGCAAGTGGTGCCTTTCTTCGATCTTGGCACAGTCTCGCTCGACAGCACGCCCGACTTCCGCTTCGTCAATTACGGCGTGGGGGTGGGCGTGCGCTACAAGACCGGGTTTGGCCCGATCCGGGTGGACGTGGGCGTGCCGCTGAACCGCAATCCGATGTTTGACAGCCCGGTCGCGGTCTATGTCTCGCTGGGGCAGGCATTCTGATGGCGGATCCGCTGGTCGATGATCAGGATGCGGACCTGCCACAGGTCTCGCGGCGGCGGCGCTGGGCCAAGCGGCTCGGTTGGGCCCTGGCGCTGCTGGTTACACCAATTGTGCTGGCGTTTCTGGCGCTCAATTCCCCGATCGGGAAGCGCTGGATTGCGGACCAGATTGCGTCTTATGCCCCGGCATCGGGCCTGACAGTCAGGGTGGGACGGATCGAAGGCGATATCTATCGCGATGCCATCCTGCATGACGTGATCCTGGCTGATCCGAAAGGCCCGTTCCTTACCATTCCGGTGGTTGAGCTGGACTGGCGCCCGCTCAGCTGGATTACGCGGGGCCTCGACATCCGGAAAGTAGTTGCCCGGCGTGGGCGGCTCGACCGCTTGCCGGAGCTCCTGCCCGGTGATCCCGATGCGCCGGTGCTGCCCGATTTCGACATACGGATCGACCGGTTCGAGATCGATAATCTGACCCTCGCGCCCGGCGTGGCGACAGATCGGGCGGAACGGGTCGATGCCTTTGCCAGCGCTGACATACGCGATGGGCTGGTGACGCTGAAACTCGATGGGAAGCTGGGCAAGGAAGACCGGATCGCGCTTGCCCTCCATGCCGAGCCTGATGGCGACAGGTTCGACCTCGATCTGGATTATCGCGCACCGCAAGGGGGGTGGTCGCTGGGCTGACCGGCGCAGAGGAAGGCTACAGCGCCCGCATACTTGGCGATGGTACCTGGAAGAACTGGCTTGGCCACGCCCTGGTCAAGCGCGGCGATGCGCGATTTGCCGCCTTCCGCCTGACCAACCGCGCCGGGCGCTATGGCATGGTGGGCGAGGCATATGCTGCCGAGGCCAGTACGGGATTAATTCAGCGTTTGCTGGGCGATCGGACCGGCCTGATCCTTGACGGCACTTTCGAAAGCAGCCGTTTCGATGGCACTGCCCGCGCATTCAGCGATGCGCTGGCACTGCGCGGCGAAGGAGTGATCGACCTCGCCGAAAATGCCTTCGAAGGCTTTGCGGTTGAAGCAGCCTTGCTCGATCCTGACGTCTTCGGCGAGGGCATCGCCTTGCGCAGTGCCAGCATGCGCGCGACACTGGGCGGGCAGTTCCGCGAAATCGCTATCGCACATGACATAACCGCTGGCGAATTCGCCTTGGGGGACATCAGGGCGGTCGGATTGCGGCAGGAGGGCGTCGGCAGCTTTGGCGACGGGGCGCTGCAAGTGCCACTGGCGCTGCGGGCTGGCCGGATCGAAACCGGCAGCGACATCGCCGATGCGGAGCTTGTTTCCGGAAGCGTTGGGGGCGACCTGATCTATCGCGACGGGCGAATCCGGATCGCGCCGATGCAGGTGCGGTTCCCGCGGCTGGCGGGGCAACTCGCCTTTGACGCCGACCTGATTGCGGGCAGCTTGCGGATCGAGGGGCCGGCGGCCTTGCGTGGCCTTGTCATCGACGGGATCGGCACCGCCAAAGCCGATACGCGGATCGCCTTTGCATTGAGCTCGGGCAGGCCATGGACTTTCGAGGCCGGCATCTCCGGTAATCTGGCCGGTCTTCCCAATGCGACTGTGCGAAATCTGGCTGGCGACAGCGTCGATTTTCGTACGCGTCTGAGTGTCGCCGCCGGTGCGCCGGTCCGCTTCGACGAACTCAAGGTAACGTCTCCGCAGATTGACCTCTCTGGCTCAGGCAGCTGGGACGATGGGCGGCTCGCGCTGGACGGGCGCGGATCGCACACGCGATTTGGCCCGTTCGAAGTCAACGCTGCCGTCGAAGGCGATGTGCCGAGCGGCGAACTGGTCCTCGCCTCGCCCTATCCTGCCGCAGGGCTCGAAAACGTGCGTCTGGGTTTTGCGCCTGTGGGGGACAGCCTGCAGATCGAGACCGAGGGTAATTCGCTGCTCGGCGAATTCGTCGGGGTGCTGGGGCTTACTTTGCCTGACGGCGGCCCCGCCTCGCTCGATGTCGAGCGGCTGCGCGTGTGGCAAACTTCGGTCGGCGGGCGGCTGGTGTTCGAAGACGGCGGGGTGCGCGGGCGGCTTGCCCTAAACGGCGGCGGACTTACGGGAGCGATCGATCTTGCGCCGGATCGACGCGGGCAAGGGTTCTCGGCTGAGTTGGAGGCTGACGACGCGGCGTTTGGCGGCGAGACGATCATCGAACTGGGGCAAGCCCGCATCACAGCAGATGGGGCACTGGGCGAAGCGTCGAGCCGCATTCGCGCTGACCTGAGCGGCCGGGCGATCCGCTATGGTCGGCTGTTCCTGGGGCGTGTGGCAGCCAAGACCGAGATCGTCGATGGCAAGGGCTCGCTCACTGCTTCGATGGTCGGGCGCAGCGGTGGCCGCTTCAACCTTCAGTTTTCCAGCGACTTTGCACCTGGACGCATAGCGGCAATCGCGCGCGGGAATTATTCAGGTACGGCGATCACCATGCCGCGCCGCGCTGTGTTTACCCGCAGCGATGGTGGCAGCTGGCGCATGGCGCAAAGCCAGTTCAACCTAGGCAAGGGTCGCGCGCTGGTCTCGGGCGAGTTCGGCCAGGGGCGCACCGGGCTGGAATTGCAGCTCGACCGGGTCCCGCTAAGCCTGGGCGATCTGGCGGTGCGCGACCTGGGGCTGGGTGGCAGCGCTTCGGGCATAATCCGCTACCAGGGTGGCGAAGGGCTGGCGCCCACCGGGGATGCCCGGATCAAGGTGGAGGGCCTTACCCGCTCGGGCCTGCTGCTCGCTTCGCGTCCGGTCGACCTTGCGCTCGCAGCTAATCTCGGCGCCGACAACGCAACCGCCCGCGCGGTGATTGAGTCGGGCGACAACCGGCTGGGATGGATCGATGGCAGTATCGCCGGCATGCCCGCTGACGGGACGCTGTATGAACGGCTGCAACGCGGCGCCTTGCGGGCGGACCTGCGTTATGATGGCAGCGCAGAAGCGCTGTGGCGGCTCGCGGCGATCGATGCGCTCGACCTTGCTGGCCCGATCGCGATCCGGGCGAGAGCGCGCGGAACCCTCGCTGAACCAACTGTTCGCGGTACTCTCGCCAGCGAAGATTTGCGCGTCCGCAGCGTGTTGTCCGGCACGGACATCACCAAGGCCAGCGTATCCGGCGACTTCGTTGGATCGCAGCTTAACCTGCGGCGCTTTGCCGGCAATGTCTCGGGCGGTGGCACCGTCACGGGCAGCGGCACGATTGACCTGGCCGATATCGGCCCTGACCGTGGGCCGAAGATAGACCTGCGCGCTTCGGCCAAGTCGGCACGGCTGGTCGACGCGCGCGGGCTGCGTGCCACCGTAACCGGGCCGCTGCGGATAATCTCTTCCGGTGTCGGCGGCACCATCGCCGGGCGGCTGGAAGTGGACCGGGCAAGCTGGCAGTTGGGCACTGCGGCGGATGACGTCTCGCTGCCGGAAATCGCGACGCGCGAGATCAACCTGCCGGCGGATGCCGAAGTGGCGAGAACGCCTTCGGCACCTTGGCGCTACCTGATCGATGCGCGGGCGCGCAACCGGATTGACGTCGACGGCATGGGGCTCGACAGCGAATGGCGTGGCAACATCATCTTGCGCGGGACCACCGCCGATCCGCGCATTGGCGGCGAAGCGCAGGTGATCCGCGGCACCTATAGCTTCGCCAGCACTCGGTTTGACCTGACCCGCGGCCGCATTTCCTTTGACGAGAATGTTCCAATCGATCCGCGGCTCGATATCGAGGCCGAAACGCGGCGCGACGGGCTGGAAGTGACCGTGACGGTGCGCGGCAACGCGCTGACACCGGAAATCGCCTTTTCGTCGGAGCCGCCGCTGCCTGAAGAAGAAATCCTTTCACGACTGTTGTTCGGTGGCCCGATCACCGAGCTTTCCCCGACCGACGCACTGCAATTGGGCGCTGCGCTGGCCAGCCTGCGGGGCGGCGGCGGGCTCGATCCGATCAACCAGCTGCGCAGTGCGATCGGGCTCGACCGTTTGCGCATTGTCGGTGCGGATCCGGCGCTGGGCCGCGAAACTGGGGTAGCGGTGGGCAAGAACATCACCCGGCGCTTCTATATCGAATTGGTTACGGACGGGCGAGGCTATAGCGCCACCGAACTCGAATTCCGCATTACCTCGTGGCTGTCCCTGCTCGGCTCGGTCTCGACGCTCGGGCGCAACAGTGCCGTGCTGGAAGTCAGCCGCGACTACTGAACGCGGTTCAGCCGCTGGCGTAAACCTGCGCTTCGGCCTGGCGGCGGCGCGCCAGGCCCTTGAGCACCCTGCCGCCGGCACGGTTCCAGCGGGCGAACTGTTCCATCGCGCCCTGTGGGTCCCCGGCAACATGCCTCGCGGTTAGCGTGGCGCGGCTAATCGCTCCGGTATTGAAGTGAAAGCTGACCAACGCATCGAACTGCGCCTGTGTGGTCGGCGCATCGCCCAACACCGCCGCTACTTCGGCGGCATGGCGGGCAATATCGCGCGCAAGCCGGGCATCGCATTGCGCCTGCGTCCAGACAGTCGCGGGCCCGATATCCGGCCCGGTGGCGCCCCAGCCAATCGTCCATGGCGCACCGCCTGAACCGGGGTCGGGATATGCCTCGACCAGGCCATCGGGCCGTAGCCGCGCGCAGCCTTCGAACCGCTTGATCAGGGCGATCCCGACGTCCGAGACCTGATGCGATGGAACACATGGAACACGGTCCAGTGCCAAATTTTCAGCCTGGTCGAAGGTCTGATCAAGCGCCCGATCGATCGCGTCGACTTCGGACTGGCGAAAACCGCGGCCCAGGATGGATCGGATTGCGTCAAAAATTGCTTTGCGTGCCATGCTTACTGCCTCTGCCAGATGAAAAGAGGCGCAGGAATTAGGCGCAAAATGCGCGCGTAGGAAAATTCTTTTGTCGTGCGGCTGTAAAGAGCTCTTGACTGACAAGAGTTCTTTACAGTAAAGAGCTCTTTACAGGCAAGGGAGCGATTCGGTGCACAACCGCTTGAAGGAATTTCGCGAACGCAACGGCTGGAGCCAGGGCGAATTGGCCCGGCGGCTGGGCGTATCGCGGCAGACCATCAACGCGGTCGAAACCGACAAATACGATCCTTCCCTGCCATTGGCGCTGCGCATGTCGAAACTGTTCGGTGTGCCGGTGCCGGATTTGTTCATCGACGAATGGGAACCCGAACAATGACCGATATGGATGCCGCCGCAACCGATAAGAAGCGCCGCTTGAAGAAGACGATTTTCGCGCTGGGGCTGGGCGCAGTCAGTGGCTTTGCAGGTGCAACGCTGGTGATGCGGCTGCTCGATCCCGGAGCGATTCCGGAGGTTGGTCCATCTGTTGAGATCGCCGTAATGGTGGCACTCGTCTACATTCTTATCGCGATTGCCGTCGGCGTGGGCGTACTGAGCCCGAAGGCGGGGGCAAGCTTCCTCAATGTCGAAGATGCGGATGAGTTGGAGGAACAACGCGCTATCCTCGGCTATTCCGCAATCGGCATGGCAGGGGCAGGGATTGCCCTGGCAGTGGTTGCCCTTAGCGGGCCAGAGGGCCTGGTGGAGTCCTGGCTGGCGCTCGGAATATATGTCGTGTTGTCGGTGCTGGCGGTGTGGGTTTCGCTCAGATCCTGGCGCTTGCAGGACGAATTGATGAAGGCGATCGGGCGTGAGGCGGCCGCCATGTCATATTATTTGGTCCTGCTGGTCGGCGGAACATGGGCGCTCCTGGCGCACCTCGGCTTCGTTGCGGGACCGCAAGCGCTGGACTGGCTCACGATGTTCTGGGCCTTGCTGCTGCTCGCCGCGTTCATCGTTGTCGGCAAGCGCGGGATGCTGGTGATGCGCTAGCTTGCCCTAGCGCATGGCCAACCAGACTGTGTAAGCGACAGCCAGTGCCACCAACACTCCGCCCTCAAGCCGGGTAATTCGCCATCCACTGCGCAGCTGCACCAATAGCAGCGCTGTGATGCCTACCAAGACCCAGATGTCGAAGCGTGCAATCTCGGCCGGAACTTCCAGGGGATGGATCACTGCGGTGATGCCGAGGATGCCGAGCACATTGTAGATGTTGGAGCCGACGACATTGCCCAGCGCCACTTCGGGGTGCTTTTTCCACACCGCGACAAGGCACGCGATAAGCTCAGGCAGGGAAGTGCCAATCGCGACAATCGTAAGGCCGATCACTGCCTCTGACATGCCGGCAGCACTGGCCAGCTGGACTGCGCCATCGACCAGCAGTCGTGCGCCGAAGATTGCGGCGGCCAGACCGGCCACGACCATCACAGCCAGCGCCCAGCCATTGTGCGTTCTTGGCAGGGTATCGGCCATCTCGGCCACGTGACGCTCGCCTTCGATATTGCCCGGTTCCTTCTCTGAGAGATAAGCCCAGGTAACATAAGCGACGAGCGCCGCGAGTAGCAGCAGCCCCATCGCCATGCCGATCGTGCCCAGCATCACGGCTGCCACGCACAACGCGGTCGAGATAACCAGTGCCAAAGCGTCCCGCCGGAAAGCCTCCGGTCGAACCGCGAGCGGCATTATAATCGCTGAAACACCCAGGATCAGCAGGATATTGGCGATGTTGGAGCCGACGACGTTGCCCAGCGCGATTCCAGGTGAACCGGCGAAGGCGGCTTGCAGGCTGGTGGCAAGTTCTGGTGTCGAAGTGCCGAAGCCCACGATGGTGAGGCCGGCCAGCAATGGCGAAATGCGCAGCACCTGCGACATGCCGACTGCGCCGCGGACAAGCAACTCGCCGCCGATGGCGAGCAGCGCAAGGCCGGCAAGGATAAGAAGGGTTACGGACATCAGGGACAGTCCTGCCGGGCGAATTGCGAACAATCCCGCCGACATCGCGAATGCGCCGGAAGCATTCGCCAGAGGGGCCCGGTGGTGAATCGCCAAATAATCGAAATTTCGAAAAGTTCCAGAGCGTCACCGCTGCGCCAGAAAAAAGCCGCCCGGTTTCCCGAGCGGCTCCTTTTTTCGTCAAAGAGACAGATGCTTACATGCTGTAATACATGTCGAATTCGACCGGGCATGGCGTGGTTTCGGTGCGGATCACCTCTTCCCACTTGAGCTCGGCATAGGCGTCGATCTGGTCCTTGGTGAAGACATCGCCCTTCAGCAGGAACTCGTGATCGGCTTCGAGCGCTTCGAGTGCCTCGCGAAGCGAGCCGCAAACGGTCGGAACCTCGGCCAGCTCTGCCGGCGGCAGATCGTAAAGGTTCTTGTCCATGGCTTCGCCCGGATGGATCTTGTTCTGGATCCCGTCGAGGCCCGCCATCAGCAGCGCCGAATAGGCGAGGTAGGGGTTGGCCATCGCATCGGGGAAGCGGAACTCGACGCGCTTCGCCTTGTCGCCGGCACCGTAAGGGATGCGGCACGAAGCCGAACGGTTGCGGGCCGAATAGGCCAGCAGAACGGGGGCTTCGAAGCCCGGCACCAGGCGCTTGTAGCTGTTGGTGGTCGGGTTGGTGAAGGCGTTCAGCGCCTTGGCGTGCTTGATCACGCCGCCGATGTAATAGAGGCAGGTTTCCGACAGGCCGGCGTATTCGTTGCCGGCGAAGGTCGGCTTGCCATCGGTCCAGATCGACATGTGGGTGTGCATGCCGCTGCCGTTATCTTCCTTGATCGGCTTCGGCATGAAGGTCGCGGTCTTGCCATAAGCATGGGCAACCTGGTGCACGACATACTTGTACACCTGCATGCGGTCGGCAGTCTGCACAAGCGTGCCGAAGGTCAGGCCCAGTTCGTGCTGGGCGGCGGCGACTTCGTGGTGGTGCTTGTCGCAGGGCAGGCCCATTTCGAGCATGGTCGAAACCATCTCGGCGCGGATGTCCATGCAGCTGTCAACCGGAGCGACCGGGAAGTAGCCGCCCTTGGCGCGCGGGCGGTGGCCCATGTTGCCAGAGGGGTATTCGGTGCCGGTGTTGGTCGGCAGTTCGATATCGTCGATTGCGAAGCCCGATCCGGCATAGCCGTCTTCGAAGCGAACGTCGTCGAACATGAAGAATTCTGCTTCCGGGCCAACATAGACGGTGTCGCCGATGCCGGTGCTCTTGAGATAGGCTTCGGCGCGCTTGGCGGTGGTGCGCGGGTCACGGCTGTACCAGTCGCCGGTTGAAGGCTCGACGATGTCGCAGTTGACGATCAGCATCGGCGTGGCGCTGAACGGATCGATCCAGGTCGCGTCGAGATCGGGCTTCAGGATCATGTCGGATTCGTTGATCGCCTTCCAGCCGGCGATCGACGAACCGTCGAACATCAGCCCGTCTTCGAATTCGTCTTCGCCCATTACCCCGGCGCACATGGAGAGGTGCTGCCACTTGCCCTTGGGATCGGTAAAGCGCAGGTCGACCCACTCGATCTCATTGTCCTTGATCAGCTTGAGGACGTCTTTCACCTTGCTCATTCAAAACCTCTTTTCAGTTTCGTTCTGTTCGCCCCGAGCCTGTCGAAGGGCAGTTTGTGCTGTGTTCGCGGTTCGACAGGCTTACCACGAACGGAAAAATCCTAGATCGCGTCGTCGTCCCGCTCACCGGTGCGGATGCGCAGCGCGCTTTCGATCGGCGAGACGAAAATCTTGCCGTCGCCGATGCGCCCGGTTTGGGCAGCGGCGGCAATCGCTTCGACCACGGCTTCAGCCATTGCATCGCTGACGACCACTTCGAGCTTCACCTTGGGCAGGAAGTCGACGACATATTCGGCGCCGCGATAAAGTTCGGTATGGCCTTTCTGGCGGCCAAAGCCCTTCGCCTCGGTCACGGTGATCCCGGATACGCCGATCTCGTGCAGCGCCTCCTTCACTTCGTCGAGCTTGAAGGGTTTGATGATCGCTTCGATCTTCTTCACGTGTGTCTATGCCCCCGGCACCCAAATCGGCCGCAGCGAAGCAGCAGGTAGCAAGCTGGCTCCACCGGCCGGTGATTTACTGACAATCCCTTATCCAAGAATCGTGCCAACCACTAAGGGTGGTGGCAATCATGCGGCAATCGGGCGCAGGGAATGGCTTGTGGACGCCGGAACAGCCAGGCATGCCCAAATGCCGGACGGAACCTGCCCAAAAAATAGGCAGTACGTTCGTTTATCAGAGGGCGAGACCGGTCGTTTCAGGCAGGCCACACATGATGTTGAGGTTCTGGATCGCGGCCCCGCTGGCGCCCTTGCCGAGGTTGTCGAGCCGGGCGACGAGGCGCGCGTGCCAACCGCCCGCATTGCCGAAGACGAACAACTCCATCGCATCCGACGGCGGGGCATTCCTGTCGAGCAGGAGTTCACCAACGGCGCTGTCATCGCCGACAGATACGACCGCTGACCCGCGATAGAATTCACTTAGCGCTGCGCGGAGGTCATCAGCGGTCGGATCGCCCGGCATCGCGCCGAGATGCAGCGGCACCTCGACCACCATCCCGCGATAGGCGGGAACGACCGAAGGTGCGAAGATTACGCCATGCTTAAGCCCGGCATGGGTTTTCATCTCCGGCAAATGCTTATGCGCCATGTCAAAGCCGTAGGCGCGGAAAGCCGGCGCGCCTACGGCTTCGAAACGTTCGATCAGCGCCTTGCCGCCGCCCGAATAACCACTCACGGCGTTGACGGTGTAATGCCAGTCGGCCGGCACCAGTCCGGCACGCACCAGCGGCGCAACCAAGCCCAGGAATCCGGTCGGATAGCAGCCCGGATTGCTGACAAACTGCGCATTCGCAATTTTCTCATGCCCGATCAGTTCGGGAAAACCATAGGTCCAGCCCTCAGCCACGCGGTGCGCGCTGGACGCGTCGATAATGCGCGTACCCGAACCTTCGGCCAGCCTGACTGATTCCTTCGCGGCCTCATCCGGCAGGCACAGGATCGCAATATCGGCAGCGTGGAGCGCGTCCTTGCGGGCGGCTTCGCTCTTGCGCTGGGCATCATCAAGCACGATCAGCTCGAACTCGCTGCGGCCGTGCAGCCGGTCGCGGATTTCAAGGCCGGTTGTGCCCGCGGCACCGTCGATGAAGACGCGCGTGGCCATCGCGCCGGTCCTCAAGCCTCGGCTGGGGCGAGTTGCGCGATCCGGACATAGCCGCTCGGGCCTTCCGGACCCAGGCAGACCCATGCCCATTCGCCGGCGATATCCAGGACTTCGATGGCGGTGCCAGGCGCAAGCTCGCTCACCACATCGCTGTCATCGCGGCCTGCGAGGTGCATCTCGGCCGTGGCGTCACCGATCTTGCGCACCTGCGGGATCACGTAATGCGCCGCCAGGTGACGGCCCGCCAGCACCATATGGGCAAGGTCCCCGCGCAGCGGCAATGTGCCCGGCTTCGGGCGCGCTACAGGCCCCGCCAGCCGCAGTGGGCCGGTTGGAACTTCGTATGTGGCGGCGTCGCTCATCCGGCGCGCGTCCCCTGTCTTTTCAAGCCCGCCCCATGCGGTTTGCGCGGGCGCTTATACATGGAAGCCCTTTCCGGCAAGTTTAGAGGCAATGCAAGCGCTTCGGGCGGTTGCAAACCGTTGCATGTGCCTGCGCCGCGCGATGCACCTGATCGGCACGACAAAACGGTGCCAATCCCCTGCGTGAAGGAGAGGGGCAATGGGCAAGGCCATTCGCGACGAAAGCGCAACAGCATCTGAAAGGCAGACAAGTGAGGACCAGCATCGTGCACGGCGAAGGGCACTTCTGCATTCGCATCCCGAGGTGAAGTGCCTGGTTGGGCGAGAGCCGCGCACGCTGGGTTGGATCGCTATTGTATGGGCCGGGCAAGTCGGCTTGGCAGCTGCATTTGCCGACCAGGCCTGGTGGCTGATCGCTCTTGCGGCCTATTCTATCGGCGCGTTCGGGGCCTTGGCGATTTGGGCACTGCTGCACGAGTGTTCGCACGACCTGGTGTTACGCACCGCCAAGGGCAATCGATGGCTGGGGATGTTCGCATCCATGCCGCTGGTGCTGCCCGTCGCGCAGGCGTTTCGCAAATATCACCTGATGCATCATCGTTATCAGGGCGATGCCGTGCTCGACGGAGACATTGCCAGCCCGTGGGAATGCCGACTGGTGAAAAACCTCCCGATGCGTAAGGCGCTATGGCTTCTGGCCGGTCCATTGATGCAATCGTTGCGACCTTCCCGGATGAAGGGAGTGCGCCTGTTCGATGCCCAGACAGGCGCCAACCTTGCGCTGCAAGCGGCTTTTGACGCGGCGATCGTGTGGACACTGGGTTGGGGTGCGCTCGGCTTCTTGTTGCTGTCGAACATTTTCGCACTGGGTCTGCACCCATTAGGGGCGCGATGGATCCAGGAGCATTACGAGATGCGCCCAGGGCAAGAGACCTACTCCTACTATGGGCCGGTCAATCTGCTCGTGTTCAACGCCGGAATGCATGTCGAACACCACGATATGCCGCGCGTGCCATGGAACCGTTTGCCGCAGCTGCGGCGGATCGCACAAGAGCACTATGATGGGCTCTATGCCCACACGTCATGGACAAGGCTGCTTTTCCGTTTCGTGTTTGATCCGTCGCTTTCCCTTGAGAGCCGTACCATCCACCACCGGAGCGAGCGGACATGAAGAATTCCACCATTTTGACTCGAGCGGGCTTTAGCCTGCGTGGTTTAGTTATCACTTGGCGCAAAGAGCGTAGCCTGAGGACGCATGTGCTCATCTCGCTGGTGTTGGAAACGTTGCTAGTGTGGCGCGGGGTCGATCCGTTATGGTTGGCGATTGTCGCGCTTGCGATTGCGTTGGGTTGGGCAATGGAGTTGGCCAACGCTGCGATCGAAACGCTGTGTGACAGGCTCCATCCAGCGCGTGACCCGGCGATCGGCGCGGTAAAGGACATCGCTTCGGCTAGCGCCTTCGTCGTCAATATGGCGATGGGGGTCCTTGGTATGGCTGCTTTCGTTTCCGCCAGCTGAGCGGTTAGCTGCCGTAGCGCGCGCGCAACATGTGGAAAGTGGCGCGCAGGCCATAGGCCGCTCCACCGGCCGGGCGGCCGGGCTTGGCCGAAGGGCGCCAGGCGAAGGTGTCGAAATGCGCCCAGTCGATCCCTTCGCCCACGAACTTGTCTAGAAACAGGCCGGCCACGCTGGCCCCGGCAAAGCCGTTGAAGTGGGTATTGTTGGTATCGGCGATGTCGGATTTCAGCCATTCGGCATAGGCCGCGGGCAGGGGCAGGCGCCAGGGTTCGTCATCGCAGGCCTTGCCCGCATCGATCAGCGCCTGCGCGGTTGCATCCTTGCGGGTCATCAGCGCGGGGAAATCGGGGCCCAGCGCCACGCGCGCCGCGCCGGTCAGCGTGGCGAAATCGACGATCAGGTCGGGCTTCTCCTCGCTGGCGCGGGTCAGGGCATCGCCCAGGATCAGGCGCCCTTCGGCATCGGTATTGCCGATCTCGACCGTCAGTCCCTTGCGCGTGCTCAGGATATCGCCGGGACGGAAGGCATTGCCCGCGATCGCATTCTCGACCGCAGGGACCAGCAGGTGCAGCCGCACCGGCAGCTGCGCGCCCATCACCAGCTGCGCCAGCGCAATCGCATGGGCCGCGCCGCCCATATCCTTCTTCATCAGCTTCATGCCGCTCGCGGGCTTGATGTCGAGCCCGCCCGAATCGAAGCACACGCCCTTGCCGACAATCGCCAGCACCGGGTACTTCTCCGAACCCCAGCTAAGGTGCAGCAGGCGCGGGGCATGGTGGCGCGCGGCGGCTCGGCCAACCGCATGGACCATCGGATATTCGCGCTCCAGCGCGTCGCCCTTGACCACTTTCAGCTTGGCGTCATGCGCCTTGGCGAGTTTCTCGAACTCGGCCTCAAGCGCGGCCGGGCCCATGTCCTCGGCGGGCGTGTTGACGAGATCACGGACGAGGTTTTCCGCTTCCGCCTGGGCGATCGCATCGTCGAGATGTTTGGCTTTCGTGCTCAGCAGGATCCGCGGTCCAGCCGCCGTATCATCCGGCTTCAGATAGCGGGCGAACTTGTATTGCGCGGTCTGCCAGCCGTGCAGTGCGGCGCCCGGATCGTGCTCGACCAGGCGATAGGTTCCGCCAGGCAGGTCTTCCGCCAGCTTGGCAAGGCACCAGCTGGTCAGCTTGGCCGGATCGGCCACGCCGCCCGCCGCAAACCAGCCGTCACCATCGGGCACGATGCCGACCTGCGCGGGCTTGCCTTCGAACTTCTGCGCCTTGAGCGATGCCCGCTGCCCGGCTGACAATGGCTTCAGCCAGGCCTCGAAATTGTCCTTGGTAACGAGATGGATCGGCGTGGCATCCTGCCCACGATCCGGCTGGATCAGCGCGTCTTTCTTGCTCATGAAAGGGTATTTAGGATGCTTGCGCCGCTTGTCACTCGCAATTTTGTACCGCGGTCGCTATGTGGGCGGCATGCACCAGTACCAAGTCATCGAAGGCAATGAGACCGTCTATCGCGACGGCACGATCAAGCTGCACGGTCCGGAAGGCTTTGAGGGCATGCGCAAGGCCGGGTGCCTTGCCGCTGAAATCCTTGATGAGTTGACCACATTCGTGAAGCCGGGCGTGACCACCGCCGAGATCGATGATTTCGCACGCGGCATGATGCTGGATGCGGGCGCGGTGCCGGCGACGCTGGGCTATCGCGGCTATGCGCACAGCTGCTGCACCTCGATCAACCACGTGATCTGCCACGGCATCCCCGGCGACAAGGCGCTGAAGGATGGCGACATCGTCAATATCGATGTGACCCCGCTGCTCGACGGCTGGCATGGCGACACAAGCCGCATGTTCTATGCCGGTGAGCCGCCGCTCAAGGCCACGCGGCTGGTCGATGTGACTTATGAATGCCTGATGCTGGGGATTGAGGCTGCATCGAAGCCCGGCGCGCGGCTGGGCGACATCGGCGCCGCGATCGAGGCGCATGCGCACAGCTTCCGCTATGGCGTGGTGCGCGAATTCTGCGGCCATGGGTTGGGCCGGCTGTTCCACGATGCGCCCGAAGTGGTCCATGCGGCGCGGGCGGGGACGGGGCCGGAATTGAAACCCGGCATGTTCTTCACCATCGAACCGATGATCAATGCGGGCAAGCCCTGGGCCAAGGTGCTCAACGATGGCTGGACCGCGGTGACCCGCGACAAGTCACTCAGTGCGCAGTTTGAACACTCGATCGGCATTACCGAGAATGGGGTGGAGATTTTCACGAAGAGCCCGAAGGGCCTGGATAAGCCGCCTTATTGAGGGTCTCCTAGGCTCCCAATCAAGGCCTCCACCTCTTCATCCAAAACAACTAACGCTTCCACAACTTCTGGAACAATGGGCAAGCCCATTTCTGTTGGTTTAGCATAGCGGAAGAAGTGCTGTTTGTACGGCTCCGAGAGGCTTCCAACGATTCCATTCAGTCTGGGAGCGTTAGTCTCGAAGCCAACTGATCGAGCCTGTTCGAGAGCCTTCTGCAGATCATGGCCTATCGCATTACGAAGATGTTTGTCATCGCTTTCACCGCCCGAAGCTACATATGCAGCCTTCACAAGCAACTCGATGCCGAGACCGAGGAGGTAGTAGGTAGATAGAGAAAAAGTGCCATTGAATGCAAAGTGGTCGGGATCAGGGATCTTTTGCTCGATCGCATAATCAATTGCCTTAGCGAATAGATGGTTGCCTGATAAGGAATGGGCCCGTCCCAATTGATAGAGAGCTTCAGCGACCTCTTTGTTTGGCATCTAACCCTCTCTCCCCGCCCGGATCGCAGCGCCTGCAGCAAAGGGCGTAATCGCCACCAGCAGCAGGCTGATCGCGGCGGAGAAGCCCAGCGTCGCCGGGTCGCTGCGTTCGAGCGCGCCGGCGCCGAAGATCAGGATCGGCAGCGCGAGCGGGATCAACAGCAGGCCTGACAGCGCGGCTCCTGCGCGTAAACCGGCAGTCAGCGCCGCGATCATCAGGCCCACGGCTGCCAGTCCCGGCGTGCCGGCGAGCAGGCCGAGCAGCAGCAGGCGCAGCGTCTCCCCCTCCAGCTTGAGCAACGCAGATGCCGGAATGCAGGCCAGCATCAGCAACGGACCGAAGCTGAGCCAATGCGCGACGAGGCGCACCGCCATCACCGCCTCCTCGGTTACGCCGCGCATGCGGAGCTGGTCGAAGATGCCGAGCGCGATATCCTCCTGCACCAGCCGGTCAAGCGGCAGGATCGCCGCCAGCAGCGCCGCGATCCACAGCACGCCGCCGCCGGTCCTTGCGAGCAGCGGCGCATCGGGGCCGACCGCGAAGGGATAGAGCATCGCCACCGCCAGGAAAAACAGCAGCGGCAGCGTCGCCCCGCCGCCGCGCCCGCCGAACAGCAAATTGCGCAGGTCACGCCACAGTAGTGCGATGAGCACGCGGATCATGGCACGAATTCCGACAGGTCGAGCACGCGCATCCCGTCAAGCGGGAAGGGCTGGTGCGAGGCGAGGACGCAGATCCCGTCAGCCCGGCAATGCCCCTCCACCATCGCGCCGACCGCACTCACGCCCTTGTGGTCGAGCCCGTTCAGCGGCTCGTCTAGCAGCCAGATCGGCGCAGCCTGCGCGCTAAGCCGGGCGAGCGCCGCGCGCTTGCGCTGCCCGGTCGAGAGATAGCGCACTGGCACATCGAGCAAGTGTTCTACATCCCACGGGAAGTTCGTGCTGGGCGTGCCATCGATCGCGCGCCAGAATGCGAGCGCCTTGCTCAGCGGCTGGTCGGGATCGAGCGCTGGCTTCTCGTCCAGCAGACCGACCGGATCGCGCCGCTCGACCGACCCTGCATAGGGTCCCAGCAGCCCGGCCAAGATACGCAGCAGGCTCGACTTGCCAATCCCGTTAGCGCCGGTGATGTGCAGAACCTCGCGCGGTTTCAGCGCGAACGACAGCCCGCGAAACAGCACACGGTCGCCCCGGCGGCAGGCAAGATCGGTGGCGGTGAGGCGCGGCGTCATCACTGCCAGCGATAGGCGGTCTGTCGCCATGCGCCAAGTATCCGAATTCGCTTGTCAACCGGGGTGGATCGCCGCAGTTGACTGGCAGCGATGGAGAGGAAGCGCCGTTTCGGCCTAGTACGCCAAGGCTGCGCCCATCCTTCAGGAATGTATGTTAAAGAGGTTTGCGATGACCAATGTCCCCCAATTGACCGACGCCGAATGCGACACGTTGCTGGCCGCGCACCCCGAATGGTCGATCGCGCGCGAGGGTACGGCGATCGAACGCACCTTCAAGTTCGCGAACTTCAGCGAGGCATGGGGCTTCATGAACCGTGTGGCGCTGCTGGCCGAAGCGCATGACCACCATCCCGAATGGTTCAACGTCTATAACCGGGTCGAGATTACGCTGACCACGCATGATGCGGGCGGATTGTCCGAACGCGATGCGGTGATGGCGGCCGCGATCGACGCATTGCTCGCATGATTGCACGCTGGCTTGCAGCTATCGGCCTGACGCTGTCGGCCCTCCCGCTGCAGGCGCAAGCGCCTGATCCGGACTGGCGCGGCGTTTTCAAGGGCACGATCGGGCGGCACCAGGTGGTCGCGTGCCTTGATCGGGAGAATTACGGCAACGCGGGGCGGGGTACATATTACTATATGCGGCACCTCAAGCTGATCGCGCTGAAAGCCGGGGACCCACCCGGGAACTGGCGCGAGCAAGCCGATGCAAGGGATTGGGATAACCAGAACGCTCCGATCTGGTCGCTCACCAAGGTCGATGCAGCAGGTCTGTCCGGGACATGGAGCGACCAAGGCAAGGCATTGCCAATCCGGCTGGAACGCGTTGAACTGCAAGACCCGGAAGGCTGGACTTTGTGCGATGATCCCGCGTTTCTCGGGCCGCGGGTCAAACCGGCGGAGTTCGACAGCGTGCCGGGCAGGGTGGGCAGCTTCGATTACATGCGCCTCGATTATCGCACGCCGGAACATTTCGCGGATTCGGTGGCAATTTCGGGCTTTACGTTCGAACCGCGCGAGCCGGGCGACAAGGCGATCCTCGCTACATTCGCAGAACGCTTGCCAAAAGGCGTGGTCGAGGATGACTACATCCAGTGCGTCGCTGGTGCGGCAGTGGTGAGCGGGTTCGATGGAGACTATCAGGAGGAACTAACGCCTCATTTCGCCAACAGTGCCTTTCTCGATGTCCAGGTGACGATGGGAGATTATTGCGGCGGCGCCTATCCCAACTTCGGGATCTGGCACCGGGTGTTCGATCGCGCGACCGGTGAAGAAGTGGATCTGACCACCTGGTTCACCGCGGATGCATTCACGGTGACCGATTGGGGCTCACCACAAGCCAGCGAGAACTTGCGCGCAATCGCAGTGGCGCAATGGCCAAAGGACGAAGATCCGGAGTGTGTAGAGACGGCACTGTATGAGCCCGGCTGGCGCCTCGGTCTCTCCGCCGAAGGCCTGCTAGCCAGCCCTGCGCTGCCACATGTGGCCGCAGCTTGCGAGATCTGGACGACCATCCCCTGGGATCAGGTCGAACCGTTCCTGTCCGACAAGGGGCGCGAGGAACGGGCGCGATTGCGCTGAACTGTCCTTGCTATCCTTGGGTTCCGATGCCTTGCCGGCGCATTTCCTTGCGCACCCTGCCGGGCAGGAAGCGTGACAGCATCAGCAGGCGGCTGGCGGTCTTGCCCACGGTATAGTCGAGCTTGTCGCCATGCACGGCGTCCCACACCACCTTGGGTACGATCGATACGGGGTTCACTTCAACCCCCGCTTCGACCAGGCTTTCCTTGACCGACTGGTTCGAATCCGGGCGCGTTTGCGCGATGATCGGCGTGTCAATGAAACCAGGGCAAAGCGCGGCGACCTTGATCCCGTCGGGCGCCCATTCGGCATCCAGGCTGCGCGTAAAGCCGCGCACCGCCCATTTCGTCGCGCAATAGACCGAAAGGTTGGCCGCACCGATGATCCCCGCCAGGCTGGCAGTGTTGATCAGCGCAGAGCCGGGGGCGGTTTTCTTGAGGTGCGGGTATGCGGCCTGCGCACCATAAATGACGCCCTTGAGATTGATATCAAGCAAGGCCTCGATCTCGCCGGTAGGCTGCTCGGCGATGGGCCCGCCATGACCGATCCCGGCGTTATTGAATACCGCATCGATCCGTCCGCCGGCCGCGGTCGAAAAGGCCTCGAGCGCCACATCCCAGGCGGCGCGGTCACGAACGTCGAGCCGGTGGGAATATTTGAACCCGCCTTCGATCAGGCCCAGCGTGTCTTCCATCCCTTGCTGGTTGATATCGGCAATGCCGACGAACCATCCGCGCTCGGCAAAATAGATGGCCACGGCGCGCCCGATGCCAGAGCCACCACCGGTGATGAAAATTGACCTGCGTGTGCTCACTCCAACCTCTCCCAAAAAGCAAACCGCGCGAGAGTCGATACCCCCGCGCGGCCCGCTTGTCAGCTATTTACATCAATGTCAGCTACCGAGTGCAGCTCTCAGACCCTTTACGTGCTCTGCGCCCTCTAGGATCTGTGTCGTTGAGGGCTTCAGCACGTCGCCCAGCGGCTCGGCTCGGCCACCAAGGCATTCGGCGAGGAAGTTCTCGGCAATGCCAAAAAAGGCGATATTGTTGGTCGGCTTGGCGAAGCCGTGCCCTTCGTCAGGGTAGAGCACATAAGTGACCGGGATGCCCGCTTCCTTCATCGCGCTCACGATCTGGTCGCTTTCGGACTGCTTGACGCGCGGATCGTTAGCGCCCTGCGCGATCAGCAGCGGTTTGGTGATCTGGTCTGCCTTGTAAAGCGGGCTGGCTGCCTTGAGCAGCGCCAGGCCTTCCTCGGTATTGGGATCGCCCATCCGCTCATGGAAGATTTTCACCAGCGGCGCCCAATAGGGCGGGATGGTGGCGAGTAGGGTTTCGAGATTTGACGGGCCGACGATATCGACCCCGCAGGCGAAAGTTTCAGGAGTGAAGGTCAGGCCTGCCAGCGTGGCATAGCCGCCATAGGAACCACCCATGATTGCCACCTGGTCCTTGCCGGTGATGCCCTGTTCGATCGCCCAATTGGTGGCGTCGATCAGGTCATCGTGCATCTTGAGGCCCCACTGCTTGTTGCCGGCATTGAGGAAGTCCTTGCCGAAACCGGTCGAGCCGCGGAAGTTGACGCTGAGCACGGCATAGCCGCGGTTGGCCAGCATCTGGTGGACGGTATTGAACCCGTAACCGTCGCGTGCCCAGGGGCCCCCGTGGACGAACAGCACCATGGGCATTGCATGCTCCGGTTTGCCATCACCGTCAGAATCACTGCCAGGTGGCAGGGTGAGATAGGACGGCAGGATCAACCCGTCGCGGCTGGCGATTTCCAGCGGATACATCGGCTGCAATGGCGCGCCTTCGAGTTCCGGCCGCGAGGTGTAGAAATGCTCCAGCGTGCCGGCTTCACGGTCATAGATATAGGTTGCGGTCGGTGCGATCAGCGGGTCGTTCCAGACGATCCAGGTCTTGTCGTCATCGGTGCGCGACTGGACGCCGAATTCGCCCTCAAGCTTGCTCCCGAGAAACTCCAGCGCGGCGCCGATTTCGGGATCGATCGCGGTCCATTCGGTCTTGAGATACTCGGCTGAATAGGCCTCGACCACGCCGGTCTTGGGATCGCGAATGGTGCCGCCGATATCCGCCTTGTCGTTCTCGGCGATCAGCGTGCGTTCCCCGGTCGCGACATCCTCGGCATAGAGCGCTGCAGTATTCCGGCCGCGGCTGTCGAGCCAGTAGAGGATCGAGCCGTCATTGGTGTAGCCGGCCGGATTCGTCGTGAGCGAATCCTCCATGGCGGTCGAGGAGAAGGGCTCTTCTTCCACTACATTGTCGATCACGCGGAAATAATCGGTTCCGCCTGCCGCATTCTGGCGCAGTGCCATGCGCACCGTCAGCGTGTCATCCGCCATGAACCCGGCATAGCTGTCATTCTGCAGCACCATGGTGAGCTCGCCGGTGTTGAGATTCAGCAGGTGCACGTCATGGAATTGCGGGTTGCGGTTGTTGAGGCCGACCAGGATCTTGTCGCGGATCGATCCCGAGCCGCCCACGATTTGGACGCGGGTATTCTCGAACGGAGTCAGCGTAGTTTCTTGGCCGCTGGCAATATTGACTCCATAAAGAAGGAAATTCTCGTCGCCGCCCTTGTCCTGAATGTAGAGCAGGCTCTGCGAATCCGGGGACCAGAAATACTGCCGGATCGGGCGATCCGTGGCTTCGGTCATTGCCTTTGCGGCGTCGGGATTGTCGACCGGTGCCAGCCATATGTTGAGCACTCCGTCCTTTGGCGCCAGCCAGCTCAACCACTTGCCGTCAGGGCTTATCTGGCCACCTGCCCGGGTTGGGTTGCCGAACAAATGGTCGCGCGGGATCAGGGGGGCGGCTTCATTGTGCTGGTGCATCGTGGCTCCGTTAGTCTTGTGATGGTCGGCCTGGGCCATGCCGGGCAGGGCCAATGCAGTTGCAGCGAGCGCGGTGGTCAGTAGGCGTAGTGCCAGCGGTCGTTTGGTCATCGGAACTCCTCTCTCGAGCTGAATTATGCTTTGCGACCCGGGAGTGTGTTGTCGCTCTAATACGCGCAGAATTACCTTTGGCAATAGGCTCTCATAAAGCGGGATTGGCATAGAAATGCCAGGTGAAGATCGCCATCGCGCCGCGGTGCGGTTGCCATTCTTCGGCGATTTCTCTCGTGGGTTTCTCAGTGGGGCGCTCGGGAAGATCGAGCAGCCGCTTAACGCCTTCCTGCACTGCCAGGTCGCCGGCAGGCCAGATGTCCGGCCGCCCCTCCGCGAAAAGCAGGTAGATTTCGGCTGACCAGCGCCCGATGCCCTTGATCCGTGTGAGCTCGGCAATCGCTTCTTCATCGTCTGCCGGAAGAGCGTCGAAATCGAGTTCGCCCGCTGCGACCAGCTCGCACAATGAGCGGGCATAGCCCTGCTTCTGGCGCGACAGGCCGCAGGCGCGCAAAGTGTCAAAGTCGCGTTCGAGCAGGCAGGTCGGCTTGAACTCCGCCCCCAGCACCGCTTCGAGTTTGTTCCACATGCTGCTGGCCGCCGCGACGGAAACCTGCTGGCCAACGATCGTGCGCAGCAAGGTCTTGTAACCACGCGCACGAATGCGGGGTTCGGGATAGCCGATCTCGTTCGACCTCGCGTGCGATCCGCGGATCGCGCTTGCCCAGCGCGTCCAGCGAAGATCGGATCGTCTCTGCGCTCAATCCCACTAATGATTCCCCTGGCTTGCAAATTTGGCGCCGAGACCGTAGCAGCCCGCCCACGCACTCGATAGAGGTTGCGCCCTGCGCAGATCAACGTGGAAGGAACATGCACCGATGCCCAAGCTGACCGTCGTCAATCGTGCCGGGGAAGAATCGACTATCGATGTCGAAGACGGCCTGACCGTGATGGAAGCGATCCGCGACAACGGCTTTGACGAGCTGCTGGCGCTGTGCGGCGGATGCTGTTCCTGCGCCACCTGCCATGTCCATGTCGACCCGGCCTTTGCCGACAAGCTCCCGGCAATGAGCGAGGACGAGGACGATTTGCTGGAAAGCTCGGACCATCGCAATGAAACCTCGCGCCTGTCATGCCAGATCGCCTTCACTGGCGATCTTGATGGGCTGAAGGTTACTATCGCCCCTGAAGATTGATCTTGATTGCGGCAGGGCAGGAGATTCCCTAACTCTGCCAGCATGAATATCACCAAGCCATTCCGTTCGACGCTCGACCTGATCGGCAACACCCCGCTAGTCCTGCTCAAGGGGCCGAGCGAGGCCGCCGGTTGCGAGATCTGGGGCAAGTGCGAATTCGCCAACCCCGGCTCGTCGGTAAGGGATCGCGCAGCGCTCTACATGATCAGGGATGCCGAAGCGCGCGGCGAGCTCAAAGCCGGTGGCACGGTTATCGAAGGTACAGCGGGTAATACGGGGATCGGGATTGCACTGGTCGCCAATGCGCTTGGATACAAGACGATCATCGTCATGCCCGACAACCAGTCCAAGGAAAAGATGGACACGTTGCGCGCCTTGGGTGCGGAACTGGTGTTGGTCCCGCCAACCAAATACGCCGATCCCAACCACTTCCAGCATGTCTCGCGACGGATGGCGGAAGAAATGGACGGCGCTGTCTGGGCTGGTCAGTTCGACAATACCGCCAATCGCAAGGCGCATATCGAAGGGACTGCGCCGGAGCTTTGGGAGCAGCTCGAAGGCCGGATCGATGGTTTTACCTGCGCCGCGGGCACAGGCGGTACGATTGCGGGCGTTGGGATGGGGCTCAAGGCTTTTGACGAAAACGTGTGCATCGCGCTGACCGATCCGCATGGCGCGGCACTCTACAATTACTACGCCAATGGCGAGCTCAAGGCGGAAGGATCCTCCGTTGCCGAAGGAATCGGGCAGGGCCGCATCACCGCCAATCTCGAGGGCGCACCGATCGACACGCAATATCGCATTTCTGACGAAGAAGGATTGCACTGGGTGGCCCGGCTGTTGCGCGATGAAGGTCTGTGCCTTGGCCTGAGTTCGGGCATCAATGTCGCGGGCGCGGTCGAGCTTGGGAAAAAGTTGGTCGGCGAAGGGCGCAAGGATGCGCGGGTTGCGACAATCCTGTGCGATACCGGCTTCCGCTATCTCTCCACGCTTTACAACCCTGATTGGCTGGAGGCGAAGAGCCTGCCTGTGTTCGACTGGCTCCGGCGCGATTGATTCCCATGCGCGATTGCCCAGCCGCAATCGACCGGATAGAGTGATGGCCCATGCCGAACCGCGAACTTTTCAGATTGCCCAAGCTGCGCGCATCGGTTGCTGCCGATGCGCCCGCGACGGACGATAGCCGCAGCAGTGCCGTATCCCGGTCGGAAATGATGCAGCGCTTGCAGGTGGGGCTGGCGGGCCTTGCTGCCATGGTGCTGCTGGTGGGGCTGGCCAATATCATCCAGGATCGAGCAAGGGTGTCGGACGAATTGGCTGTGCCTGAAGCTGCGCCGACCGTTGCGCCCAGTGGCCCACCAGCGCTCAGCGATCCACTCGCCGATGCCGGAGTGGTGCCCGATATGCCCGCTGAGCCTGCGCCGGCACAGTCTCCGGCGATCGTCCCGGAACAAGGCAATGGCACAAACGACCAAACGCCTTAGGCTGGTATACGCAGGGCTTTTAGCCGCGCTGGTTGCCGCTGGCACATTGTGGGCTTGGCAACAGGCCGCGCGGCCGGTTGATCGATCACAGCTTGGCTTGATGACCAGCCTGCCGATTTACTGGCCGGAGGGCGCTGACACGGTCGCATTGATCGAGGGCGAAGGAGAATTGCCCTGGGTTCGCCAAGTTCTCGAGGAATCCTACACGATCACGCCGCTCGATACGCTGAGCCCTTCAGGTGACGCGGGGGCGGACCCGCTGGCCGGGATTGAGCGGCTGCTTATCGCGCAACCGCGCGGGCTCAGCCCGCAAGACAATGTCGCACTCGACAACTGGGTCCGCGCCGGTGGCCGGTTGTTGCTGGTGATCGATCCGATGCTGACCGGCCAATATGCTGTACCGCTGGGCGATCCGCGCCACCCGCAGTCGGTCGGGCTGATCCCGCCGGTTGTGGTGCGCTGGGGGCTCCATATCAACTTTGACGAGCGGCAGCCCCTTGAGCCGAGACTGGAAAGCTATGGCGGGGGGGAAGTGCCGGTGCTTTTGTCTGGTGAGGCGATACTTGTGCCGCCTGGTCCCGATGCCGACGAGGAAGCGCTGGCCGCGCGCGGCGACTGCCGCGTCCTGGGCGATGGGGTGGCTGCTGAATGCAAGGTCGGCAAGGGGCGGGTGACGCTGCTCTCTGATGCCAGTCTGTTCGAGCTCTCGGGTCCAGATGGCGATGTCGAAAGCTACCTGCGCCAATTGGCCGATTTCGCGCTGGAGTAGCAGCTTCCGGCGAATTTGGGGAAATCGCGGGAAAGGCGCCAATCCGCGCGACTCGACATCGGGGAAATTACCGAAAAACAGCGGATTATGGGGTGCAGTTGCTACGCGCTGGGACCTCACCCGGAAAATTTGCACTGAAAAATATCAATAAAAATCATATGCTTGCCATGTTATCCCGTAAAATCCCGCAAAAATCCCTTTAATCCCTCCATCTCCCGCGATATGACCAAAGCCCATCGGACATGGTGTTTCGTGCTGCGCTGCCGAGTCGGACAGCGCACTGCCTGCTCACGCGCGCAGGCAGCACGGAGAAGTCATGTCCGCGGGGCCACAGGGGTTCGGGGTTCAGGGCGGAGAGGGACAGTTGTCTTTTGGAGGATACAGTGGACAGGCTTATTCGCCCGCCGGCGATAAGGGCCGCTTTGTCCTGCCTCCCAGCTTCCGCAAGGCTGTGAAGGAAAGCTCGGGCGGACGCATCCTCTGCCTCGACAAGCACGAGCGCTGGAACTGCCTCGTCGGCTTTGGCCTGTCACGCAATGAAGAGCTCGACGCCCAGCTCGATCGCGAGGAAGAGCGCGCGCTGCGCCTCGGTCGCGATTTCGATTATGACCAGCGCGCCAACCAGCTGTTCGGCTTCAGTCAATTGCCCTTCGATGACAGCGGGCGGTTTGTCATGCCTGATCACTTGCGCGCGCTGGGCCGGGTTGAAGACGGGCTCTATTTCCAGGGTGCAGGGCGGTTCTTCACAATCTGGAACCCGGCCGAACTCGCGCGCATGGGCGAAGGCTGGGAAGCGGCGCAGGCGGCCTGTGCCAGCCTGGTCGCAGAAGCCCACGCGAAAGGCGGCCGCAAGTGAGCCCCGCCGATGACGCCCCGCATATTCCGGTCCTCCTCGACGAAGTTATCGCCGCGCTCGATCCGCAGCCGGGCGATGTGATCGTCGATGCCACTTTCGGTGCGGGTGGTTACACCCGCGTGCTGCTTGATCGCGGCGCAACCGTCCATGCCTTCGACCGCGATCCGGATGCGATCGCTGAAGGCCGCGGATGGGCCGAGGCGCGTTCTACCCCTCCGCGCCTTGTGCTCCATCCGCGGCGCTTTTCAGAAATGGTGGCGGCGCTGGCAGAAGTCGGTGCGGCGCAGGTTGACGGGGTGGTGATGGATATCGGCGTGTCGTCAATGCAGCTCGACCAGGCCGAGCGCGGCTTTGCCTTCTCGGTCGATGGCCCGCTCGACATGCGGATGAGCCAATCCGGGATGAGTGCCGCTGACTTCCTCAACAGCGCTGATGCCGACACGATTGCCGATGTGCTTTATGAATACGGCGAAGAACGCCAGTCGCGCCGCGTTGCCCGGGCCATTGTCGCGGCGCGTCCGTTGGAGACCACGGGTGAGCTGGCACGAGTGGTACGCAAGGCGCTGGGTTACAAGCCGACCGACAAAAAGGATCCGGCGACCCGCAGCTTCCAGGCGATCCGCATCCATGTGAACGGCGAACTCGACGAGCTGAACCACGGCCTGCATGCCGCCGAACAGGTGCTGCGCGCAGGCGGGCGGCTGGCAGTGGTCAGCTTCCACAGCCTGGAAGACCGGATCGTCAAGCGCTTCCTGCGCGATGCATCGGGCCGTTCGGGTGGATCGCGTTATTTGCCGGAAACGAGCGCCGAACCGGCGATTTTCACGCATGTTTCCAAGGCTATCCGTCCTTCAGATGCGGAAATTGCGCGCAATCCGCGTGCCCGATCGTCCACCCTGCGCCATGCCGTGCGCAGCACCGCTCCCGCGCGAAAGGAGGCCGCATGAACATGACCGGATCCCGCCTGCGCCAGATTGGCTGGCTTGTTGCTCTGGCTGCCTGCCTTTGCCTGTTCCTGGCGCTCAGCTTCCAGGTTCATGCGGTGAAAAGCGAAGTGCTCCTGGCCGAACGGCAGGTGATCGCGTTGAAGCGCGAAACGCTGATGCTGGAAACCGAATTCCAGGCCCGCGCCAATCAGCGCCAGCTGGCGGAATGGAACGCGGTCGAATTCGGCTATCTGGCCCCGCGCGCAGACCAGTTTCTTGAAGGCGAGATGCAGCTTGCTGCGCTGGGCGCCGCGCGCGGCCCCGCAGCGCCCAACCCGATCCGCTTCGCGCGTGCCGAAGTCAGCGCCGATGGTGCTGCGCCTGAGCCGCGTGCCATGGTTTCCCCGGTCACTGGCCGCCCGGTCACACTTGCCGCAGCCTCTGCTCCCAGCACCGCCGATACGGTGGCCGAAGCCTTTGGCGAACTGCTGGCCGAAGCCTCGCCCGTGCGCAGCGCCAATGCCCGCACGATGATGAGTGCCGAGGCGGCTGAATGAACGCACTTTCGGCCAGCGCGGCCATATCCACCGGCAGAGTCGAGCTCGTCACGTTCCGGCGCCAGTCACTTGCACTGGCGCATTGGCGGGTGCTGTGGATTGCGTTGGTATTCGGGGCGGTCGCGGCCGCCGCACTGCTGCGCATCGCCTATCTCGGTGTCGCGGATCATGGCCCCGTGCGCACGTCGCTGGAGGAGGAGTTGCTGCCGCCGCGCGGCGAGATCACTGATCGCAATGGCGTGCCGCTGGCACGTGCCTTTCCTGCCTATGCCCTGTGGTTCAATCCCAAGGCGATGGGCGAAAGCGGATCGCCGCTGGTGAAGTCACCCCAGAAAGTTGCTGCGCGGCTCAAGGCGATCTTCCCCGAAATCGACGAGATCGAAATGGCCGAGCGGCTCGCCTCGGGCAAGGCGGGCTATTTGCGCCGCCGCGTGCTGCCCGAAGACGCGAACAAGGTTATGGCGATCGGCGAACTGGCATTGGAAATGCCGCGCGAGAATGACCGGCACTATCCGCAAGGAATGCTGGGCGCGCATGTGCTGGGCTATGTCAATTCGGATGGCCAGGGGCAGGTCGGGATGGAGCAGGTGCTGGATGCGCAGCTGCGCGATCCGGCGCTGCGCAGCCATTCGACGCCGCTGTCGATCGATATCCGTGTGCAGGGCGCTTTGGAAGACGAGTTGCGGCGCGGGATGCTGGCAGTCAGCGCCGTTGGCGCGGCCGGTATCGTGCTCGATGTCGACACGGGAGAAGTGCTGGCGCTGGCCTCGCTGCCGGAGTTCGATCCCAATGCAGTAACCAGCGAAGACCTGGTCCTGCCCAAGGAACGCGCGGCGCTCGGCGAAACGCCGCGGGCATTCAACCGCGTGACGAACCAGGTTTATGAGCTCGGTTCCACTTTCAAGCCGCTGACGGTCGCGGCCGCAATCGATGCCGGGGTGGTGCGCGATTTCGGCAAGCGCTGGAATGCCGAACCGCTGCAAGTCGGACGCTTCACGATCAAGGATCTGAAGCCCAAAGGTGCCGACCTGAATGTGCCGGAAGCGCTGATTTTTTCCTCGAACACAGTCACTGCGCGTGTCGCGGACGAACTGGGCCCGGAACGTCTGCGCCGCACCATGATTGACCTCGGCATGAACGAGCGGCCCTATATCGAATTGCCGGCCCGCGGCTTCCCGCTATGGCCGGGTAGGGATTGGGCACGGCTGACGAATATGACGGTGAGCTATGGGCACGGCATTGCCGTTACTCCGCTGCACCTCGCCAGTGCCTACGCCTCTATGGTCAATGGCGGGATATGGCGCCCTGCGACGATGAACAAGCTCGCTGCCAACGAAGTGCCGCGTGGCCGCCGCGTGTTCAAGGCCTCTACCTCTTCTCGCATGCGCCAGCTGCTGCGCATGATCACCCTCTATGGCACCGGCAAGAATGCCGATGCACCGGGCTTCCGCGTTGGCGGCAAGACCGGCTCGGCTGAAAAACCGGGCGCTGGCGGCTACCGCAAGTCCAGCCTTGTTTCCACATTTGCCGCCGCCTTTCCAATGGATCGCCCGCGCTATGTTGTGATCGCAATGCTCGACGAACCGCATGGCACGGTCGCCAGTTCGTTCCAGCGCACCGCCGGATATACCGCCGCGCCGATCGTCGGCAGACTGGTGCCGCGGATCGGCCCGCTGCTGGGCGTGATGCCCGACAATACGCGCGACGTCGATCTGACCGACCTTCGCCCGCTAGTGCCGGAGAAACACTGATGCGGTTGGGGGCGCTCGCGGAAAAGGCTGGAATTGCGCTCGCATCGGGCGGCGAAGCCGAGGTGACCGGCTTTGCGATCGATCATCGCAAGGTGGCCCCCGGCACGGTCTTCGGCGCTTTCAGAGGCGCCAAATTCAATGGCGAAGACTTCATTCCCGCCGTGATCGAGGCCGGCGCTGTTGCGGTGGTTGCCCGGCCAGAAGCCGTTGTGGCTGGCGCTCCCCATATCGCCGACGCCGAACCGCGCCGCGCATTTGCACATCTGGCAGCCGCCTTCTTTACACCGGTCCCGCAAGTGATCGTTGCCGTCACCGGCACCAATGGCAAGACCTCCTGTGTCGAGATGACCCGCCAGCTGTGGCGGATGGCAGGCGAACGTTCGGCCAGCATCGGCACGCTGGGCGTGACGACCTCCGACGAGAGCATATCGACTGGCCTCACCACGCCCGATATCGTCACTTTCCTCAGCAATATGAGCGGCTTGGCGCGTGAGGGCGTGACCCATGTTGCCTATGAGGCTTCCAGCCACGGGCTCGACCAGTTCCGCAATGAAGGGGTGCTGGTTGCTGCGGGCGCCTTCACCAATCTCACTCGTGATCACCTTGATTATCACGGGACGATGGAAAGCTATTTCGCCGCCAAGATGCGGCTGTTTGACGATGTGCTGCAGCCGGGTGCTGCGGCGGTGATCTGGTGCGACGAGGAAGATTGCGAGTGGACTCGCCGGGCAATCGAGCATGCGCAAAAAGGTCGCTGCGCGTGCTTACAGTGGGCGAGCGGGGCGATTTTCTTCGCCTGCTCGCCCGCACGCCGACCCAGCTTGGCCAGACGCTTGAGATCGAACATGACGGCACACAGCGCACCATCAAGCTGCCGCTGATCGGTGCCTACCAGGTGGCCAATGCGCTGGTCTCTTGCGCATTGGCGATTTCGACCGGCAGCCCTGCAGAGCAGGTGCTGGATTCGGCGAACCGTTTGCAGCCAGTGCGCGGGCGGTTGGAGCGGGCGGCGATTACCGCAAAGGGCGCGCCGATCTATGTCGATTATGCCCACACGCCCGATGCGATTGAGGCCGCGATTGCGGCGCTGCGTCCGCATGTGGAAGGGCGCCTGATCACCGTTTTCGGGGCTGGTGGCGACCGCGACAAGGGCAAGCGCAGCGAAATGGGCGCTGCGGCGGCGGCTGGCAGCGAAGTGGTGATTGTGACCGATGACAACCCGCGCGGAGAGGATCCGGCTGCGATCCGAGCCGGGGTGCTGGCTGGCGCGCCAGGAGCAATCGAGATCGGCGACCGGCGCGCAGCCATCGCCGAGGCAATCCGCCAGGCCGGCGCAGGGGACATCGTGCTGGTCGCGGGCAAGGGGCACGAGCAGGGACAGATAATCGGGTCGGGAGACAATATGCGGGTTTTGCCGTTTGACGATGTGCAGGTGGCGCGCGAATGCGCCGCACAAGAGGTTCAATCATGAGTGCAATGACGGCTCTGCGCGCCTGGCCTGTTGAAGCCCGCGATGCCTTGCCGCAGGCGCTGTGGAGCGCGGCGCAAGTGGTCGCAGCAACCGGCGGGATTGCCAGCCATCAGTTCCAGGCATCCGGCGTCGAAATGGACTCGCGCGACGTGAAGCGCGGCGACCTGTTTGTGGCGCTCAAGGGCGAGGCGATGGACGGGCACAAGTTCCTGGGCGCAGCCTTCGCCAATGGCGCGGTGGCAGCGATCGTCGACCGTCCGGTCGATTTCCCGCATGTTCTGGTTGAAGACACCACCGCGGCACTCCACGCGCTGGCGCATGCCGCGCGCGAGCGGGCGCAGGCGGTGCGCATCGGCATTACCGGCTCGGTCGGCAAGACCGGCGTGAAGGAAGCGATTTTCCAGGCGCTCGACCGCGCCAGCCGCGGCGCTGCGCATCGCAGCGTACGCAGCTACAACAACCATGTCGGCGTGCCGCTGACGCTTGCGCGCATGTCGGCGAGAGCGAAGTTCGGCGTGTTCGAAATGGGCATGAACCATGCGGGCGAGATTGCCCCACTTGCGGCCCATGTCCGCCCGCATGTGGCGCTGATCACCACTATCGCCCCGGCGCATATCGAGAACCTCGGCAGCATGGAGGCGATCGCAGAGGAAAAGGCTGCGATCTTCTCTGGCCTGATGCCGGGCGGCACAGCAGTGATCCCGGCTGACAGCCCCTGGTGCGAGCAATTGCGTGCGATTGCAGAGCGTTATGCGGCGCGCGTGATCACATTCGGCACCTCGCCAGACGCAGATGTGCGCCTGCTTGATGCCATCCCGAGCGCCAATGGCGGCTCGCTGGTGACGGCGGATTTGGGCGATACGCGGCTATGCTATTCCGTGGCCGAGCCGGGCGAGCACTGGATCGCTAATTCGCTGGGCGTCATGGCGGCAGTGAAGGCGGCAGGCGGCGATTTGGGCGCAGCCGGCCTCGCGCTGGCCGAGATGGGCGGGCTCAAAGGGCGCGGCGCGCGCCACCAGCTGAGCGTGCAAGGCGGAAAGGCGCTGCTGATCGACGAAAGCTATAACGCCAACCCCGCATCGATGCGCGCGACGCTGCGTCAACTGGGGCAGACGCCCGCGACCCGCCGTATCGCGGTGCTGGGCAGCATGAAGGAACTGGGCGATTTCGGTCCGAAGTTCCATGCCCAGCTGGTCGAGCCGCTGTCAGAGGCGAAGGTCGACTATGTCGTACTGGTGGGCGAAGAGATGCGCGCCCTCGCGCGGGAATTGGGGAAAGCGAATGTGGTTTCGCTTGGCAATGTGGGCGGCTTCGCGCATTGCAATAACCCAGCTGAGGCGATTGCGGCGCTGGACGAGTATGGCATCACCCATGGCGATGCGATCCTGGTCAAAGGTTCCAATTCGGTCGGTCTTGGCGCGCTGGTGTCACATTTTACGGGTCTGGCCGGGTCGAAGGACCAAAGCGGGACCTAGGATAATCGCATGCTCTACCTGATCGCCGAATGGCTGGGTTTCGAAGGCGTCCTCAACCTCATACGCTACCAGACCTTTCGCGCCGGTGCGACGCTGATCACGGCGCTGTTTTTCGGCCTGTTGATCGGCCCGCGCTTCATCAACCTTTTGCGCGTGCGCCAGGGGAAGGGGCAGCCGATCCGCGAGGATGGGCCGCAATCGCACCTGGCGAAGCGCGGCACGCCCACCATGGGCGGGCTGATGATCCTGGTGTCGCTCACCTTCTCGCTGCTCTTGTGGATGGACCTTTCCAATCCGCTGGTTTGGGCCTGTTTCGCGGTCACAATCGGTTTCGGGGTGATCGGTTTCCTCGACGACTATGACAAGGTATCCAAGGCGAGCCATCGCGGCGTTTCGGGCAAGGTCCGGCTGCTGCTGGAGTTCATCGTCGCGGGCGTGGCGTCGTGGATCATTGTTAGCCAGGTCAGCACCAATCTCTACGTGCCGTTCCTTAGCGGGGTGTCGATCCCGCTCGGGCCGTTCTATTTCCTGTTTGCGGCAACGATCATCGTCGGTTTCGGCAATGCCGTGAATTTGACTGACGGGCTGGACGGGCTGGCGATCATGCCGGTGATCATCGCTGCAGGTACCTTCGCGATCATCGCCTATCTTGTCGGGCGCGTCGACTTTTCTGCCTATCTCGGCATCCCGCATGTGCCGGGCGCGGGCGAACTGGCGATCTTCTGCGCGGCGATAATGGGAGCGGGGCTCGCCTTCCTGTGGTTCAACGCGCCCCCTGCTGCGGTGTTCATGGGCGACACCGGCTCACTCGCCCTTGGCGGCGCGCTCGGCGCGATTGCCGTTGCCAGCCATCACGAGATCGTGCTGCTGATCGTGGGCGGGTTGTTCGTGGTCGAAACCGCCAGCGTCATCATCCAGGTGTTCTGGTTCAAGCGCACCGGCAAGCGGGTGTTCCGCATGGCGCCGATCCACCACCATTTCGAACAACTCGGCTGGAGCGAAAGCAAGGTCGTGATCCGCTTCTGGATCATCGCGATCGTGCTGGCGATGGCGGGCCTTGCCACGCTGAAGCTGAGGTGACGCGCCGGTGATCACCGCCCAGGCCTTTTCCGGAAAGAGCTATGCGGTGCTTGGCCTCGCGCGCTCGGGCGCGGCGACGGTCGAGGCCTTGCTGGCAAGCGGCGCGCGGGTGGTCGCATGGGACCGGCAGGATGTCGCGCGCGCGCCCTTCGTGGGGCGCTGCGAACTGGCCGATCCGCTGGAAATGGATCTGACGGGCTTTGACGGCGTGGTGGTGTCACCTGGCGTGCCGCTCAACACGCACCCGATCAAGCCGCATGCGGAGAAATTCGGCGTGCCGGTGATCGGCGATATCGAACTGTTCGCGCAGGCTCGGCCAGAGCTGCCGCCGCACAAGGTGGTGGGGATTACCGGCACCAATGGCAAATCGACCACCACCGCGCTGGTGCACCATATCCTGAAGACCGCGGGCGTACCGACGACGATGGGCGGGAATATCGGCCTGCCGATCCTGGCGCAGGACCCGCTTCCAGAAGGCGGAGTTTATGTGCTCGAACTGTCGAGCTACCAGATCGACCTGACCTTCAGCCTCGATTGCGATGTCGCGGTGCTGCTCAACATCACACCCGATCATCTGGACCGGTATGATGGCAGCTTCGAGAAATATGCCGCGAGCAAGGCACGGTTGTTCGAGATGCAGTCCGCCCAAAGGTTAGCGGTCGTCGAATATGCGGCTGAAGCTGATCTTGATGTTCTGGATGGAGCGTCCGAACAGCTTTCGATCCAATTCATCGACAAGGTTGATCTGCCGAGCGGACAAAAGGACTGGCCGTCGTTACAAGGCCCGCATAATCTGCAAAATACTCAGGCCGCAGTGGTTGCTTGTCGTGCGCTTGGGCTGACCGACGTTGTCATCGGAGAAGGCCTCCGCACCTTCACTGGCCTGCCTCACCGCATGGAGCGCGTCGCCACCTACAACGGCGTGCTGTTCGTCAACGACAGCAAGGCGACGAACACCGACAGTGCTGCACCGGCACTGGCTGCGTTCCCGCCCGATCCGGCGATCAATAATGGCGCGCCGCGCATTCACTGGATCGTAGGCGGATTGCCCAAGGAAGACGGGCTCGGCGCAACCGAGGCACATCTCGCCAACGTCAAGGCCGCCTATACCATCGGCGAAGCCGGGCCGCGCTTTGCCGAACTGCTTGAAGGACGCGTGCCGGTCGATCGCAGCGAGATGGTCGATGCTGCAGTCCGCCGCGCCATGCGGGTTACGGTGCCCGGTGACGTGATCCTGCTCTCGCCCGCCTGCGCCAGCTTCGACCAATTCAAGGATTTCGAACGCCGCGGCGAGCATTTCCGCCAGATCGTCGCCGCGCTGACCGGCGCGAGCCAAGACAAGCAGGCGGCGATGGCGGCGGGAGACAACGCATGAGCACCGTCAAGCCCTATATCCCGCACCATCGCAGCCGCAGGCCCGGGCCGGGCAACCCCTTGCAGATCGACTGGCAAGCCGAGCTGCGCATCTGGTGGCGCGAACTGGACAAGGTGCTGCTGGGTCTCGTCCTCGTACTGATGCTGATTGGCACAGCAGGGGTCGCCGCCGGATCGCCGGCCAGTGCCTCGCGCCTGTCGACGGCCGAGGTCCAACTCAGCGAATTCCATTTCTTCCGCCAGCACATCGTGTGGCAGATGATCGGCCTCAGCGTGATGATCGGCGCATCCTTGCTGTCGCGCGAACGGGCGAGGCAGGCGGGCATTCTGCTCGCTTCGGGCATGCTGGTGATGCTGGCGCTGGTGCCGGTGATCGGTTTTGAGGTGAACGGCGCGAAGCGCTGGATCAACCTCGGCTTTTCGCTCCAGCCGTCCGAGTTCCTCAAGCCCGGCTTCGCGGTGCTGCTGGCGTGGATCCTCAGCCTGCGCCAGCGGGACCCTGAACTGCCGGTGCTGACCTTTGCCTCGGCGATCATGGCGCTGATCGCGCTGTTCCTGATGCTTCAGCCAAACCTCGGCGATACCATGCTATTCGCCGGGATCTGGTTCGTGCTGGTATTGCTGTCAGGCATCAGCGTGCAGCGGCTGAGCGTGCTGGTAGGCGTCGGCATCGTCGGCCTGACGGCAGCCTATTTCCTCTATGACAACGCCCGCCACCGGATCGATTCCTTCCTGGGCGGCGGCACCGCCTTCGACCAGGTCGATCTGGCGCAGCGTACGCTTCTGGCTGGCGGCTGGACGGGGACGGGGCTATGGCTGGGCGTTCGCAAGATGAACCTGCCTGAAGCTCATACGGACTATATCTTTTCAGTAATCGGCGAGGAATTCGGCCTGTTGACCTGCGCCATCATCGTGGTGCTTTACCTGGCGCTGATCTGGCGCGTGCTGGTGCGGCTGGTGGATGAGGAAAACCTGTTTGCCGTGCTGGCAGGCACTGGCCTGGTCGCAGCGATCGGCGGGCAGGCCTTCATCAACATCCTTGTCAATTTGCAGCTGTTCCCGTCCAAGGGTATGACGCTGCCGCTGGTCAGCTATGGCGGTTCATCCACGATCGCCACCTGCCTGACGGTTGGCCTGTTGCTGGCAATTACCCGCCGCAATCCATTCCTGCGGCGCCAGACCCCGGGGCTCAAGGCGCTGCTCGAACGCAAGGACGATGCCGCATGAACGGCCAGACCCGCACCGGCGCCAGCCGCCACTATGTGCTTGCCGCAGGGGGCACTGGCGGCCATCTGATCCCGGCATTTGCGCTGGCGACCGAGCTTGACCGGCGCGGCCACCACGTCGCGCTGATCACCGATGAACGGGGCGCCTCGATCCCCGGCAAGCCCGATTTCCTGCCTGCGCATGTCATCCCTGCCGGCCGCTTCGGCAAGAACCCGCTCCGCTGGATTGGAGGGATCAGGTCCGTGCTCGAAGGGCGGGCCATGGCCCACCGCCTGTTTGACAGCTTCGCGCCAAGCGCGGTGGTCGGCTTTGGCGGTTATCCCGCGTTTCCGGCCATGCTTGCCGCTACCGGCGCTGGCATTCCCACAGTGATCCATGAACAGAACGCGGTGCTGGGCCGCGTCAACCGCCTGCTGGCCGGACGGGTGGATGCGATTGCGACCGCCTATCTCGAAGTCGAGCGGCTCAAGCACAAGCATATCGACAAGGTGCATGTGGTCGGCAACCCTGTGCGGCCCGAAGTGCTGGCGCTGCGCGATGAGGATTATCCGCCGTTTACCGAGGACGGGCTGCTCAAGGTGCTGGTGACCGGCGGCAGCCAGGGCGCTCGGGTGCTTTCCGAAGTGGTGCCCGATGGCCTGGCGATGTTGCCTCCTGCGCTGCGCCAGCGGCTGCAAGTGACGCAGCAATGCCGCGCGGAAGACCTCGACCGGGTGCGCGAACGCTATCGCGCGCATGATATCCCAGCAGAGCTCGGCACCTATTTCGAGGACATGGAGGCGCGGCTTGCCGATTGCCACCTGTTCATCGGGCGGGCGGGCGCGTCGACCATTGCCGAGCTGACCGCAGTCGGCCGCCCGGCGATCCTGATCCCGCTGCCGATCGCGACCGATGACCACCAGGCCGCGAACACCCGCGAAATGGTGAAGGCAGGCGGGGCGCGGATGATCCGCCAGCCGGCGGTGACGGTGAAGGAAGTCACAGGCTGGGATGACAAGGACAATCGCGAGCGCGTGGCCCAGTCCGACGCCTTCCAGAAACTGTCGAAGGATATCTCGCTGCAGATCCAGGCCATGGCAATGGCGCCGCAGACGCTCGCCAATGCCGCCCATGCCGCTTGGAACTGCGGCCGCCCGCATGCCGCGCGCGACCTGGCCGACCTGGTCGAGAGCTTTGGCGGGGTCGATCTGATGGATGTGATTCGCGTGAGCGGAGACGCACGCGAGCGTGCAGGAGAGGGTGCGCGCACGGCAGGTGCTGCCAATCGGGACCGCGCCGAATGAAGGGCGTCGGGACTGATATCGGGACGATCCATTTCGTCGGCATCGGCGGGATCGGCATGTCCGGCATCGCCGAGGTGATGCACAACCTTGGCTACAAGGTGCAGGGCTCGGACATTTCCGAAGGGCCCAGCGTCGAACGGCTGCGGGCACGCGGGATCGAAGTGATGGTTGGCCATGCGCGCGAGAATGTGGACGGCGCGGCCGTTGTCGTAACCTCAACCGCTGTGCGCCGCACCAACCCCGAAGTGGCCGCAGCGCTGGAAAACCGCATCCCCGTGGTTCGCCGTGCGGAGATGCTGGCCGAGCTGATGCGCCTGAAGTCGACCGTCGCGGTTGCCGGCACGCATGGCAAGACCACCACCACCAGCATGATCGCCGCGCTGCTCGACCGCGGCGGGATCGATCCCACGGTGATCAATGGCGGGATCATCGAGCAGTATGGCTCGAATGCGCGGCTGGGCGCGTCGGACTGGATGGTGGTCGAGGCCGACGAAAGCGATGGCAGCTTCCTGCGGCTCGACGGCACGATCGCGGTCGTAACCAATATCGATCCCGAGCATCTCGATCACTACGGCGATTTCGACGGTGTGAAGCGCGCCTTCGTGGAATTCATCCACAACGTGCCGTTCTATGGCGCGGCGGTGCTGTGCATCGACCACCCCGAAGTGCAGGCGGTGATCGGCCAGGTGCGTGACCGCAAGGTGGTAACCTATGGCTTCTCGCTCCAGGCCGACATCTGCGGGGTAAACATTCGCCCAGATGCGGGCGGCAATGTGTTCGACGTCATGGTTCGCCAGCGCGGAGAGGAAGATCGCCGGATCGAAGGCGTGCGCTTGCCGATGCCCGGTCGCCACAATGTCCAGAACGCACTGGCGGCGATTGCCGTCGCGATCGAGATGGGCTGCGATGATGAGGTGATCCGCCAAGGCTTTGGCGCATTCGGCGGAGTGCGGCGGCGCTTCACCAAGGTTGGCGAGGTGGCCGGCGCGACCGTTATTGACGATTACGCTCATCACCCGGTCGAAATCCAGGCCGTGCTGGCCGCCGCGCGCGAGGCCGTCGGTGGCGAAAATGGCGGACGCGTGATTGCGGTCGCCCAGCCGCACCGCTTTACCCGCCTGCGTGATTTGATGGACGAGTTCCAGAGCTGCTTTAACGACGCTGACCAGGTCTACGTGACGCCGGTCTACACCGCTGGCGAAGACCCGATCGAAGGCATCAATGCCGAAGCGCTGGTGGCCGGACTGAAATCGCGCGGGCATCGCGCCGCCGCGACCGTCGCAGACCAGCAGGAACTGGCGCAGGTGCTGGCAGGCACTCTTTCTGCGGGCGATATCGTGGTCTGCCTGGGGGCGGGCGATATCACCAAATGGGCTGCCGGGCTCGCACCGGCGATTGGCAATGCGATTGCTGGGGCGCAGTCGGAATGAAGCTGGATAATCTACCTGAAGTACGCGGCAAACTGAGCAGCGATGCGCCGCTTGCCAAGCTGGTCTGGTTCAAGGCCGGCGGACGGGCCGACTGGCTGTTCGAACCCGCTGACCTGGCGGATTTGCAGCAATTCCTGCGGGCGCTGGGCGGCAGCGTGCCGGTGATGCCGCTGGGGCTGGGATCGAACCTGATCGTGCGCGATGGCGGTGTGCCGGGCGTGGTCGTGCGGCTGGGCAAGGCCTTTGCCGGAGTGGAAGTCCTCGAAGGCAATCGGCTGGAATGCGGCGGCGGGGCGAGCGGTATTTTGGTCTCCTCGACCGCGCGCGACGCCGGGATTGCCGGGCTGGAATTCCTGCGCGGGATCCGGGCACCGTCGGCGGCTTCGTGAAGATGAACGGCGGCGCCTATGGCCGCGAAGTCTCCTCGATCCTGATCGATTGCGATGTGGTGATGCCCACCGGTGAGCTGGTGACATTGCCGGCCTCGGCGCTCAAATACACCTATCGCCATTCCGACTTGCCGGAAGGCGCGATTGTGGTCGCCGCGCGGTTCGAAGGCGCGCCCGGAGAGCCTGCCGCCATCGGTGCGGAAATGGACCGGATTGCCGCCGCGCGCGAAGCTTCGCAACCGCTCCGCACCAAGACCGGCGGATCGACCTTCAAGAACCCCGACCCGCATGTTGCGGGCGGGCGCAAGGCGTGGGAACTGGTCGATGCGGCCGGTTGCCGCGGGCTGATGGTGGGCGGCGCGCAGGTGAGCGAGAAACACACCAACTTCCTGATCAACACCGGCGAAGCGACCAGTAGCGAGATCGAAGCGCTGGGCGAGGAAGTGCGCCGCCGCGTGCGCGACATGTCGGGCGTAGAGCTCGAATGGGAAATCCAGCGGGTGGGGCGGCAGTGAGCGGAGCGACATGACCGGCCTTCCCAAACTTCACGTTGCAGTCCTGATGGGCGGCTGGGCCAACGAGCGGGAAGTCTCGCTGACCAGTGGCAAGGGCGTGGCCGATGCGCTGGAATCGCGCGGCCATCGCGTGACACGTATCGACATGGACCGGCAAGTTGCGGCCCGGCTGGCCGCAGCTGCGCCCGATGTCGTGTTCAATGCGCTGCACGGGGTACCGGGCGAGGATGGCAGCGTGCAGGGCATGCTCGACCTGATGGGGATACCCTATACCCACTCGGGCCTGGCGACTTCGGTGATCGCAATCGACAAGCAGCTGACCAAGCTGGTGCTGCAGCCGCACGGCGTGCCGTTTCCGGGCGGGCGGATCGTGAAGAGTGCGGAGATTTTCGAGCGCGACCCGCTCCCCCGGCCCTATGTGCTGAAACCGGTCAATGAAGGCTCCTCGGTCGGCGTCGCGATCGTCACCGATGACAGCAATTACGGCAATCCGATCGCCCGCAATGCGATCGGGCCGTGGCAGGATTTCGTCGAATTGCTGGCGGAACCGTTCATCAAGGGGCGCGAACTGACCGCCGGGGTGCTCGACACGGCGGAGGGGGCGCTTGCACTGGGCGTCACCGAACTGGTGATCGAAAGCGGCTTTTACGATTACGAGCACAAATATACCGATGGGCGAACGGTGCATGTGTGCCCGGCGCAGATCCCGCCGCAGATCGCCGCGCTCTGCGAACATTACGCCCTGACCGCCCACCGTGTCCTCGGCTGTCGCGGGGTGAGCCGCACCGATTTCCGCTGGGATGACGAACTGGGGGAAGACGGGCTGTTCGTGCTGGAAACCAACACCCAGCCGGGCATGACGCCTTTGAGCCTTGTGCCTGAGCAGGGACGCAATGCCGGCATGGATTACGCCGACGTGGTCGAAGCGATCGTGGCGGATGCCTTGCGGCGCTACGCCCCGGACAAGCTCGCAGGGGGCGGCGATGGCCACGATTAGACGCTCTGCCAAAGGCGTGCGGCGCGTTGCGCAGGCCAATGACCGCGCCAGCAAGGCCCGCAAGGCGCGCAGCACCACCAACCGGGTGATCGACTGGCTGATGGGGCTGCTGCCCTTCACCGAAGAACAGCTGCAGCGGATTTTCCTGGGCATCATCATTTTTGCCGCCTTGGCACTGGCTTGGCTGATCGCCAGCCTCGCGGGTGTACCTGCGCTGCTGCAGGCAGAGATGGCGCATCTGGCCTCGCGCGCGGGCTTTGAGGTGCGCCATGTGCGCGTGTCCGGCGTCGAACGGATGAATGAGGATCGCGTGTATGAGCGTGTGCTGGGCGAGCGTGACCGGCCAATGCCGCAGGTCGATCTGGAGGCGATCCGCGCCGACTTGCTTGAGTTGCCGTGGGTGAAGGATGCGCGGGTCTCGCGCCAGCTGCCCGGCACGTTAGCGATCGATATCGTCGAACGCGAACCGCATGCCGTGCTGCAGAAACCTGACCGGTTCATGCTGGTCGATGTCGAGGGCAATGAACTGGAGGCGGTCAGCCGCGCGGCGATCGGGGATCGCCTGCTGATTTCCGGCCCGGGCGCCGCGCGGCAGGTTGCCGCGCTCGAACGCCTGCTCGATGCCGCCCCGGCTCTGCGGCCGCAGGTGCGTGGTGCGGAATGGGTCGGCAACCGGCGCTGGAACCTGACTTTCGGGACACGGCAGGTGTTGGCGCTGCCGCAAGGCGAAGACGAAGCCGCCGCAGCGCTGGTTTCCTTCGCCCGACTCGACGGGCAGAACCGCCTGCTGGGCGGTGAAGTGGCGACCTTCGACATGCGCGCGCCGCCGCGCCTCTACATGCGCATCCCGGGCCGGGCAGACGCTGTGCTGAACGGCTCTGCAAAAACGGAAGAGACCAACTGATGGCTGCCACTCGCTTCATCCGCTATTTTGGCGCCGTCAATATCGGTTCGTTCCGGATCTCGGCGATGATCATGGGGCTGACCGAAAGCGGCGAGTTGCAGGTACTGGGTTCGGGCCACCGCGCCTCCAACGGGATCAAGCGCGGCTATGTCACCGACATGGCAGCTGCAACCTATGCCATTCGCGACGCGGTCGAACGCGCCGAAAAGAACGCCGGCACCAGTGTGCAAAGCGTGTGGGTCGGTTGCGCCGGGGCGGGGCTGGCGAGCCAGGTTGCCAAGGTGGAAATCGATATCGGCGGGCGCCGGATCGAAGAAGAGGATATCGAACACCTGCTGATCGCCGCGCGCGACACGATCCAGCCTGACGGGCGGATGGTGCTGCATGCCCAGCCAGCGCATTACACGCTCGATGGCGCACATGGGGTTGCTAACCCCAAGGGACTGCACGCCGAACGGCTGGGGGTCGATATCCACGTGATGCTGGCCGATGGGGCGCCGGTGCGCAACCTGACCGAGGCGGTGCAGAATGCGCATCTGGACGTCGAGGCAGTGGTCGCGGCGCCGCTCGCTGCGGGCTATGCATGTCTCAGCGAGGAAGAGCGCGAGCTGGGTGTGGCGCTGGTCGAAATCGGCGGGGAAGTGACCAACGTAGCGGTCTATGCCGGCGGCATGCTGCTGGGCCTCAAGGCGCTGCCTTACGGTTCGGGCGACATCAGCGATGCCATCGCGTCGGCCTTCGGCATTCGCAAGTTCCAGGCCGAGCGGCTGAAGTGCGTCTCGGGTTCGGCGATCGCCAGCCCGACTGACCATCGCGAGATGATCCCGGTTAACGGTCCGGGCGACGACCAGGCGGGCCCGGTGGCGCGCGGCGCGGATGACAAAAACCGCATCGCCAGGGCAGAGCTGGTGTCGATCGTGACGCAGCATCTTTCCGGCCTGACCGACGAGATCGGTCGCGCGCTCAAGTCGATGGGCTTTACCGGTATACGCGGCGGGCAAGTGGTGATGACCGGCGGTGGTGCCGAACTGGCCGGGCTGGCGGAATTCGCGCAGGGCGCGCTGGGCATGCCGGTCCGGATCGGCCGCCCCCCCGCGCTCACCGGCTTGCCCGAAGCGCATGCGACGCCCGGATTCGCGACGCTGGCGGGGCTTTGCCTCTATGCTGCGGATGATCCGATCGACATCCGCTTCGATCGGCGAAACGCGCGCGCCCATCACGCGCTTGGGTGGGGTTCTGGGCCTGGATCGGCTGTGGCGCGCGTTGCGAGAGAGTTTTTGAAGGAAAAAGGTGCTATCAGCCGTGCCTTAACCACTGTGGATAAGGGTTATTGCGCTATCAAACGTATAGCAGCTTTGTGCCACATAGGCGCTAATGGTTAATAGGGCCGAGGTGTGCCCGGAGGATCTACGTCATGAGCATCAATATCGGACCGGCAACGAGCGACGATCTTAAGCCCCGGATCACCGTAGTCGGGATCGGCGGCGCGGGCGGCAATGCGATCGCCAACATGATCGACGCGCAGATCGAAGGCGTCGACTTCATCGTTGCCAACACCGATGCGCAGGCACTCAGCATGTCGCAGGCGCCGACCAAGATCCAGCTTGGGCCGGAGATCACCGGCGGCCTGGGTGCTGGCGCCCGCCCTGAAGTGGGCAAGGCGGCTGCAGAAGAAACCGTCGCCGAAATCGAGGACGCGCTCGAAGGCGTGAACATGGTGTTCATCGCGGCCGGCATGGGCGGCGGCACTGGCACGGGTGCGGCTCCGGTGATTGCCGAGGCTGCCCGGCGCAAGGGTGTGCTGACCGTTGGCGTGGTGACCAAGCCGTTCCTGTTCGAAGGATCGCGCCGCATGCGTGCTGCCGATGCCGGTATCGAAGAACTGCAGAAGCACGTCGATACGCTGATCGTGATCCCCAACCAGAACCTGTTCCTGATCGCCAAGGCGGAAACCACCTTCAAGGAAGCGTTCCAGCTGGCAGACGAAGTGCTGCAGCAGGGCGTGCGCTCGATCACTGATCTGATGGTTATGCCGGGCCTGATCAACCTCGACTTTGCCGACGTGCGTTCGGTGATGAGCGAGATGGGCAAGGCGATGATGGGCACGGGCGAGGGCGAGGGTGAAAGCCGCGCGCTCGAAGCGGCGGAACGCGCAATTGCCAACCCGCTGCTCGATGGCGTGTCGATGCAGGGCGCAAAGGGCGTCATCATTTCGATCATCGGCGGCGAAGACATGAAGCTGCTCGAAGTCGATGAGGCGGCGAACCACATCCGCGAACTGGTGGATGAAGACGCCAACATCATCTGGGGTTCGGCCTTCAATCCCGACCTCGAAGGCAAAATCCGCGTATCGGTCGTCGCCACCGGTATTGACCAGCATGCCGTGCAGCGCGCGCCTGAAAGTGCACCGATTTCGCTTGGCATGGGCCGTGCGCCCAAGCGCCCCGTGCTGGAACTGCCCGAAGAAACCGCCGCGCCGGAAATGCCCGCGCCCGAACCGGTCGAAGAAGAGCCCTTCGAGCTGGCGATGGATGCAGCCGAGCCCGTCGAGGAAATCTACGAGCCCGAGGCCGAGCTCGACGATGAGCCGGCTGGTGAGCCGTTTGACCTGAGCGGGATGCAGCTTGGCGACGAGATGGGCGAAGACGAGGAAGACGATGACGTTGATGGTATCGTCGATCCGCTCGCAGGTCTGCGCAATGATGACGATGACGGCTATGGTGAATTTGGCGGTGGCGGTCAGGGCTATGGCAGCGAACCGAGCGACGAACCAATGGATCTCACCGAAGAGGCCGGAAGTGGCACTGGTGCTGCGGAACCTGCAGCCAGCGATGACGCTGCGCAGCCAGGGGGCAGGCGCGCCTCGATCCTGGGCGGCGGTGGAGCCGGCGGCGCGGCAGCGGGCGCTGCGGCAAGTGGCGGCAGCACCCTGTTCGAACGCATGGCCAACCTCTCTCGCGGGGTGGAACGGCCCGAGGATGAGGACGAGGATGAAGACGATGCAGGTGGTTCATCGCTCAGCATCCCGCGGTTCCTGGGGCGCCAGAATAACCAGTAATCGGCCCAGACTGCGCGGTTTGTCGTAGAATTTCCCGCAGTTCGGCTCACTCGGGCTGGCGCGGGGCGATCTCCTGATCTCTTAGCGCCGGTATGACGCTCATGCGATTCCCTTGGTCACCATCAATCGGTGCGTCGCTTCTGTTTGCGCTGATCTGTGTTCCTGCTGCGAGCGCCCAGCAATCTGCGGCGCCTGCCACCTCGCGCGAGGTGGTCCAGGCCTTGCCAACGCCGGAAGTCGAGCGATTGCGGGTGGCGCTGCAGCGACTGGCAGGCAATCCGCAGGATCTTGCAGCGCTGGTCGAGGCTGGCGAGGCGTCGCTGGGTGTGGAAGATCTCGATGCCGCGTTGGGCTTTTTCGGCAGGGCTCTGGAACTGTCACCATCCGATGCAAGGGCCAAGCTGGGCATGGCTTCGGTCTATTTGCGCTCCCAACGCCCGATCCAGGCGCTGCAGATGTTTTCCGAGGCGGAACAGGCAGGTGTCTCGCTGGAGGCGTTCCTGGGCGACTGGGGGCTGGCGCAGGACCTGGTTGGCAACAACGCCTTGGCCCAGCAAAGCTATCGCAAGGTGCTGGAAACCCGCCCTGACGAGACGGTGCGCCGCCGGTTGGCAATCAGCCTTGCCATTTCCGGCGACCGCGCCGGGTTCGAAGCGGCGTTGCTGCCCCTGCTCGAGCGGAAGGATCTCGCCGCCTATCGCGCGCGCTCATTCGGCCTGGCGATTCTGGGTGATACCGAGACGGCCGGCGCGCTGGCGAACCAGTTGATGCCCGCGGATCTTGCCAGCCGGATGGCGCCCTACCTTGCCTATATGCCGCGGCTGACCAAGGCGCAGCAGGCTGCCGCTGCCAATCTTGGCATATTCCCGCGCGCGGCAGAGATCGGTCGTGACGATCCCCGCCTGGCGGGATTTGCGACGTCGGGGAACCGGACGGCGACGCAGGCCGGCAACCGCCTTGCGCCGCGCGGGGGCGCCGCTGGGCCAGTCGACGCCTCGTCCTGCCAGAGATGCTGCGCCGGCGCCCAGCGAGAGCCGCCTGGCACAGGTCAGCCGCGAACAATCGGTTCCCAAGCCCAGCGTATCGGAAGCTTTCAACGGACTGGCCGATCCGGTCGCTCCCCGGGCTGCAGCGCGCCCCGGCGCGGTTGACGTCACCGCCATTTCGATCCCGCGCGAAGCCCGGCCCAAGCCGGCCGAGCCAGTGCGCGTGGCGCACCCCAGCCGCCACTGGGTGCAGGTTGCGACCGGGCGTGACCTTGATGCGCTGAAGTTTGACTGGCGCCGGCTGACGCGCCGTGTGCCTGACCTGCTCGGTAAGCAGAAGCCCCATGTCGCCAGCTGGGGGCGTGCCACACGCTTGCTCGCCGGTCCTTTCCGGAACGAGGGCGACGCACGTGACCTGGCCAGTGCGCTGCGGGCCGAAGGGCTCGACAGCTTTACTTTCACAAGCGGTGATGGCGAAGAAGTATCTGAATTATAAAATAAAAGCCTTCATTCACAGCTTTCTTTGCACAGGCTTTGAACAAGCGAGTGCGGTTCTCCCCAGCAGGCTCGCATACAACCATTGCCTTTCCCCCTTTGCCCAAGGCAATCAGCAGCCGATGCAAAGCAAGAAAGCCCCCGCATGAGACCCCGCGAAGTCGATTATGACGCGTCGGACGATGCCGCACCGGTAGAGATGCTGGCGGCGCTGTTCGAGGCGCGCGGCTGGGCGTTCGAGATCACCAGCGAGAGTGAGCTGGCCGGTGAGGTGCAGGGCAGCTGGGCCAAATACCAGATCAAGGCGATCTGGCGCGGCGATGACAATGTCCTGCAATTGCTATGCCTGCCGGACATCCGCGTGGCCGATGACAAGCGCAAGCAGGCCTATGAATTGCTTGCGCTGGTCAATGAACAGATGTGGCTGGGCCATTTCGACATCTGGTCGAACGGAAATGTGCTGCTTTATCGCCACGGCGCGCTGCTGGGCGATGAAGGCCTGCTCAGCATCGACCAGGCGCAAGCGTTGGTTGAAACCGCGATCGACGAATGCGACCGGTTCTATCCGGCGTTCCAGTTTGTGCTGTGGGGCGACAAGAGCCCGCGAACTGCGCTTGAAAGCGCCCTTGTGGATGCCGCGGGCGAGGCCTAGTTCAATCGCCTCAGCAACGGGGCGAAGACATGATTGGAAAACTCCTCATCATCGGCTGCGGCAATATGGGCGGGGCGATGCTGGCTGGCTGGCTGGCAGCAGGTGAGGACCCTGCTAGATTCGCAGTGCTCGATCCGGCGCTGCCCGAAGCGCCGCAGGGGGTGACGCTCCACCGTACGCCGCCTGAGGGCGCAACCCATGATGCGGTCCTGCTGGGCTTCAAGCCGCAGCAACTTGCAAACCTTGCGCCCGGGCTGCAATCGCTGACCGGTACAGGGGTCACAGTCTATTCGCTGCTGGCGGGCATTGATTGCGCGATGCTGGCAGAGGCCTTTCCCTCAGCGGATGCGCATGTGCGCGTGATGCCCAACCTCGCCGCGCGAATAGGCAAGTCGCCGGTGATCCTGGCGCAATCGGGCCTGAGTGCAGCCCAGCGAAGTTCTGCACAGGCTCTGTTCGCCAAGCTCGGGACAGCGCTGTGGCTGGAAGACGAGGCGCAGTTTGACCTGGTGACCGCACTGGCGGGATCGGGTCCGGGCTTCGTCTATCGCTTTATCGATGCCCTGGCGGCGGCGACAGAGGAATTGGGGCTGGAGCGGACACTGGCGGACGAATTGGCGCTGGCGATGGTCGAGGGGGCAAGCGCCTTGGCCGCGGGTGCGGACGTAAGCCCCGGCGAACTTGCTGACCGGGTCGCCAGCCCGGGCGGGATGACGCGCGAAGGCCTGAATGTGCTAGATGCCAATAACGCATTGAAATCGCTGTTAACTACCACATTGCAGGCAACTGCGGCGAAAGGTGCCGAATTGGGCCGGGCGGCACGCGCAAAGGGTTAAGCAGTTGCACGCTTTGCAAGCCGGTTTTGCTTGAAAATCAGCACCCGTGTTGCGATATTGCAGCTACCGGCTTGTCGTCGCTCGGCGCCGGAATGGAGTTTGCAATGACTGATTTCAACGAAACCCAGCGCATGCGGCAGCAGGAGCAGGGCTTCGCCGGCGCTTCGGTGCCGCGCACCGGCGTCACTTTTGATGCCGGCCTGCGCAAGCACATGCTGTCGATCTACAATTACATGACCTCGGGCATCCTGCTCACCGGCATCGTCGCACTGCTGACGGCGCAGTCGGGGCTGGTTTACAGCTTCGCGGGCGGCCCGCTGATGTGGCTGGTCGCGCTTTCGCCGCTGGCGATCGTATTCGCCATGAGCTTTGGCGCGAACCGCTTCAGCAAGGGCACGCTGCAGATGATGTTCTGGGGCTTTGCCACGCTGATGGGCTTGTCGATGTCGACCATTTTCCTGGTCTTCACCGGCGGTTCGATCGCGGCGACCTTCTTCGCCACCGCAGCGGCTTTTGCTGGCTTGAGCCTCTATGGCTACACCACGCAAAAGGACCTCAGCGGCTGGGGCAGCTTCCTGATCATGGGTGTGGTTGGCTTGATTATTGCCAGCCTGCTTAACCTGTGGCTGCAGTCGCCCGCGCTGATGTGGGCGGTCAGCTTCATCGGTGTGCTGATCTTTGCGGGCCTTACCGCCTATGACACACAGCGCCTGAAGCGCGAATATGCCTATTATCGCGGCACGGAATTCGCCGGCAAGGCGATCATTCTTGGCGCACTCAGCCTGTATCTGGACTTCATCAACATGTTCCAGTTCCTGCTGCAGTTCATGGGCCAGCGCGAGTAATCGCCAAGCGCCCGGTCGCACGCACGACTCGTTTCACCGATGCCCGAGGCGCCCAATGCGTCTCGGGCATTTTCTTTACCTCAAAGTGGGTATATTCCCGCCCGGTTAACCCTCGGGATTCAGCCCGCGTTAGTGATGCGCTGGCTAGCTTTCCGGAGAACCGCAACCAAAGGGCAGGGTAAATCATGGGTCGAGGAATTTTCGCAAAGGTAAGATTGGCGGCTGTTGTCGCCGGCACTGCGGTACTTGCTGCTTGCGGAGCGAGCGCTCCGCCGCCGCCGCCAGTGGCGGTCGCTCCGCCGCCGCCACCCGCGATTGTCATTCCGCCGCGTCCGATGCCGCCCGCGGGCGCCTTTGCCACCATGGCAATCCCGCATATGTCCGCGCAGGGCGTTCGCCAGACAGTCAATGCCGGGATCAGTCAGGACCAGGCAATCTGGAACTTGCGGTCGGGCCTCAACGTGGCAGCGCTGAATTGCCTGCGCGCCGAGCACGCTGCGCTGGTCGAGAATTATCGCACCTTCCTTAAGCGGCACACTCGCCAGCTGGCAGCGACCAATAACGCGCTGACCAAGGAGTTCCGTAACAAGCACGGTCGTTCCTATCGCGACCAACAGGACGCCTATATGACGCGCGTCTATAACTACTTCGCGCTGCCGCCGGTTCTTCCCGAGTTCTGCGAAGTGGCGCACCAGTTGAGCTTTGAAGCGGCGCAGGCGAAGCCCGGCGAATTGAACGTGTTCGCACAGCAGGCGCTGCCGCGGATGGAAGCCGTCTACGAAAAGTTCTTCAGCGCCTATGAGCAATATCGGGTCGATCTTGCGGCCTGGGATGCGCGTTATGGTGGCGGCGGTTCGCGTACGATGGATGCAACTTACGGCGCATCCACCAACATGGTTGCCGGGTCAAACTGACCCAATAGAGTTCGGTACCACGATGCAGGCAGGCGGTATTCCTTCGGGGATGCCGCCTGTTTTGCGTTGGAGGTGAGCGCATGGTTTTGCTTTACAGCCGCCGCGCGCATTCGCTATTTGCGCGCCCTCAGCGAAGCCCGTTTTCGCTGCACAAACCTGAACGGGGCCGTAGCTCAGTTGGGAGAGCGCGTCGTTCGCAATGACGAGGTCAGCGGTTCGATCCCGCTCGGCTCCACCAGGTATCCCTATCCAACTCCTTGATCATTCAGGCGCTGCTGCGTAAATGGGATCTGCGTTTCGGTAACGGGAACGCGGTGCGGGGGATGTTCCTCCAATCCCGCGGCTGTCCCTGCAACTGTAAGCGGCGAGCAGCTTGCTCATGCGCCTGTCGAAAGGTGCGCCCACTGGGCCGGGTCGGCCTGGGAAGGGGGAACAAGCCGCGCTGACCCGCGAGCCAGGAGACCGACCGGGGCGCGTCGCTCTTTGCCTGGCTCAGGGATTGGCCCGGCGCGGAAAAAACTTTCGTTTTGAGCGACAGGGTTGGGCCTTGCGGATGTTTTCCGTGGGGCTGTGTCGCTTTGGACGGGAGTTATTGTGAATATGCGAAGTTGGATTTGCGGCGCAGCGGTTGCCGCTGTGGCTTGGAGCGCGCCAGTGATGGCGCAGGACGCCAGCGAAGAGGAGTACATCGAGGACCAGGTTGTGCTGGTGGGGATGCGCATTTCGCCGATCATCGTGTCGGCCAGCCGGGGCGAGTGGGTCAGACTCGACGATTACGCCGTATCGCTTTCAATCATCACCGATGATGACATGGACGCTCGCCAGGTACGCGACGTTGCCGATGTGCTGCGCGATGTGCCGGGTGTGGCGGTCAGCAGTGTTGCAGGGCAAACGCAGCTGCGCCTGCGTGGCAGCGAAGCCAATCATGTCCTGGTGCTAGTCGACGGGATCGAAGTGTCCGATCCCTTCGCGGGCGAATTCGACATCGGCACGCTGCAGGCCGAAATCGGATCGCGGATCGAAGTGCTGCGCGGGCCGCAATCCGCGCTCTATGGCTCGGACGCGATCGGCGGCATGATCGCTTATGACAGCAGGTGCATTGATGGATTTTCCACACGGCTGGAGGGCGGCACAAACGATACCATCAACGCCGCAGCGCGGCTCGGGACAAGTGGCGAGGGCTGGCAGGCTTCGCTCTCCGGCGTGGTCGTCAGCACCGATGGCGAACCCAATGCGCGGGGCGGATCGCGCGATATCGGGCGCGACAGCTACACGCTGTCAGGCAAAGGCTCGGCGGAGGTCGCCCCGGATTTTGAATTGCGTGCCGTCGGGCGCTTTGTGAGGACCGAGGGCGATTTCAACGATAGTGATTTTGATCCGACCAGACCAACGTTCGGCTTCGTCATCGATAGCCCGGACACACGATTCACGAACGATGCCATCTACGCCCTGGTCGGTGCGCGCCTTGCAACCCTTAATGGTTCCTGGACGCACGATCTCTCCGGCCAAATCGCCGATATTGCCCGCGACACTTTCGGTCCGTTCGGCCGCACATCCGGCAGCGATGGCGACCGGCTCAAGGCGTCCTATGTCAGCGCGGCGAAGCTGGAAGAGCTTCACTACCTCACCTTCGCAGCCGATTGGGAGCGCGAACGATCCCGCAATGACGATCCGTTCGATTTCGCGTTCACCGGGCGCCGAACGATCGAGAATGTCGGGCTGTCCGCCGAGTATCGCTATTCCGGTCCCGGTGTCGATCTCTCGGCGGCGATCCGCCGCGATATCAATGACCGTTTCGCCGATGCGACGACCTTCCGCCTTGGCGCAGGCTATGATGTGGGGGAAGCACCCGTCTGCGCGCATTCTACGGCACCGGCATCAAGAACCCCGGCTTTTTCGAGCTGTTCGGCTTTTTCGACGGGCGTTTTATCGGCAATGAAGACCTTTCGCCGGAGAAGTCCGAAAGCTGGGAGGTGGGAATCGACCAGTCGCTGGCCGGCGGCGCGCTCAAGCTTTCCGCCACCTATTTCGACAGCCGCTTGAAAGACGAGATCTTCACCACTTTCCCGGCGCCCGATTTCATCGCCACCCCGGCCAATCGCGACACGCTGTCGAAGCAAAAAGGCGTCGAACTGAGCGCCAGCGCGCAACTTGGCCCGCAAGTCACATTGGACGCGGCCTACACCTACCTTGACGCCAAGGAAAACGGCGTGGAGGAAGTGCGCCGCCCCGGCAATATTGCCTCAGCTGTACTGACCTGGCGCGCGCCCGGTGACACTGGTTCGGCCACGCTGATCGTGCGGCATAATGGCGCGACGGACGATGTGGCCTTCACCGATCCCAGCTTCATTCCGGTGATCGAGCGTTTGGGGGGCTATACTCTGGTCAATTTCGCCGCCGAAGCGAAGCTTACTGACCGGATCAGCGCCTTCGGCCGGGTCGAGAACCTGTTTGACGAGACTTACGAGCAGGTGTTCAGCTTTGTCAGTCCGGGCCGCACGGCAATCGCCGGTTTGCGGATCACGCTTTAGTTAGACGCCAAATCGCTCGCATTCTGGCGTGGAAATGCATAGGGGAGGCCCATGCATTTCCTTGACCAGGCCAAGATCTATCTCAAATCGGGTGCCGGCGGCCCCGGCGCCGTCAGTTTCCGGCGCGAGAAATATATCGAATACGGTGGCCCCGATGGCGGCAATGGCGGCAAGGGCGGAGACATCGTGTTCGAAGCTGTGGCTGGCCTCAATACGCTGATCGATTTCCGCTACACCCAGCACTTCAAGGCATCGCGCGGTGCCCATGGCATGGGCAAGGACCGCACCGGCGCCTCTGCGCTCGATCTGGTGATCAAGGTGCCGGTCGGCACGCAAATCCTTTCCGAAGACCGCGAAGAGGTGCTGGCTGACTTTACCGAGGTCGGTCAGCGCGAGGTGTTCCTGCATGGCGGGATCGGCGGGCGCGGCAATGCCAGTTACAAGACTGCCACCAACCGCGCCCCGCGCCAGCACCAGCCGGGCATGCCGGGTGAAGAGATGTGGGTGTGGCTGCGTTTGAAGCTGCTGGCCGATGTCGGATTGGTCGGCCTGCCCAATGCCGGCAAGTCGACCTTCATCAATGCTGTGTCGAACGCCAAAGCCAAGGTTGGCGATTACGCCTTCACCACGCTGGTGCCCAAGCTGGGCGTTGTCCGTCACCGGGGCCGCGAATTCGTGCTGGCGGACATTCCGGGCCTGATAGAGGGGGCAGCGGACGGGGCCGGGATTGGCGACCGCTTCCTGGGCCATATCGAACGCTGCCGCGTGCTGATTCACCTGATCGATATCACCGGCGCCGGTGACCAGGACCCGGTTGAAGCGATGCGGATCGTCGAGGAAGAGCTCGCCGCTTATGGCGGAGGTTTGGATGACAAGCCGCGCCTGGTGGCGCTTAACAAGATCGATCTCGCCGATGCCGAACTGGCGGCAGAATTCGTCAAGGAACTGAAGGCCGCCGGGGCGGACGATGTGTTTGCCGTGTCGGGCGCGACCGGTGAGGGGATCGACGCGCTGATGGACGCCGTGCTGGGCTACCTGCCTGACCGGACCGCGACCGAGACCAAGGGGCAGGAAGTCGAGGAGGTCGACGGAGAGGAGGGCGACGAATGGTCGCCAATCTGATCCGATGAACTTTGCGTCGATCGGCGATCTGGCTGCTTGCCGCCGAGTGGTGGTGAAGGTGGGCAGCGCGCTGCTGGTCAAGGCGGGCGAGCCGCGGGCTGACTGGCTGGCGGCGCTGGCCGGCGATCTGGCAGGGCTGCGCCAGCGCGGCACGGAAGTGATCGTAGTCAGCTCGGGCGCGATCGCGCTGGGCGCGGCGCGGCTGGGGCTGGCAGGCGGGGGCCGGGGCAGCCTGGCCGATGCCCAGGCATCAGCCTCGGTCGGCCAAATTGCGCTCGCCGGGCTCTGGGCTGAAAAGCTGGGCGCGCATGGCCTCACCGCCGCGCAGATCCTGCTCTCCTTGGGCGATCTCGAGGATCGGCGACGCTATCTCAATGCTTCGGCTACACTCGCGCGCCTGCTTGAGGCTGGGGCGGTGCCGGTGATCAACGAGAATGACAGCGTCGCGACCGAGGAAATCCGCTTTGGCGACAATGACCGGCTGGCCGCCCGGGTGGCGCAGGCGGCGGGCGCGGATGCGGTGTTGCTGCTGAGCGATGTCGATGGCCTCTATGACCGCGATCCACGTGCAGCCGAGGCACAACTGATCGCGCGGGTGGAAGGCATTACGCCGCAAGTCCTGGCCATGGCCAGCAGCGCATCCTCCTCGGGCATGGGTTCGGGCGGGATGACCTCAAAGCTGCAGGCCGCACAGATCGCCGAGCGGGCGGGGATCGTGCTGGCGATCATCAACGGCACGCATGACGCACCGATAACAAAGGCTGCTGGCGCAGGGCGCGGCACGATCTTCGTCCCGCAGCGCGCCGACACCGCGCGCAAGGCATGGCTGGGCGGGCGGCTGGCCCCGGCAGGCACCCTGCGGGTCGATGGCGGCTGCGCCGATGCGCTGCGCAAGGGGGCCAGCCTGCTTGCCCCAGGCGTGGTTGGGGTTTCGGGCAATTTCCGCCGCGGAGACCTCGTCAAGATCGTGACCATTCGCGGCGAAGAGCTGGCACAGGGGCTCGCCGAGTACGACGCGCATGAAGTGCAGGCGATTGCCGGCAAGCGCGCTGAGGACCAGCATGACCGGCTCGGCTATGCGCCGCGTGCGGCGGTGGTTCATCGCGATCACATGGTGCTGCTTTGAGCGGCGAAATGCCGCTGGCCCTTACCGGCGGGTCCGGTTTCGTGGGCCAGGCGGTGCTCGACATCCTGGCTGAGCGCAATCTGCCAGCCGAAGCGCTGGTGCGGCGCGCGACCGATCATCAGCATGCGCGGGTCGAATGGGTCATGGGCGACTTGCATGATACGCGTGCATTGGGCCACCTTGTCGCTGGCACCCGCGCGGTGATCCATATCGCCGGCCTCACCAATACCCCCGACCCGCGTGATTTTGCCGAGGCCAATGTCGCTGGCACTGCCAATGTCCTGTCGGCTGCACGGCAGGCCGGGGTGAAGCGCTTTGTGTTCGTTTCCTCGCTATCGGCGCGCGAGCCGCAGTTGTCCGCCTATGGAGCATCCAAGGCCGAGGCAGAGAAGCTGGTCGAACAGAGCGGACTGGACTGGACCATCGTGCGCCCACCGGGTGTCTATGGCCCGCGCGATGTCGACTATTTCGAAATGTTCCGCACTGCGAAGCTCGGCTTTGTGCCGCTGCCGCCAGGCGGGGCAAGTTCGATCATCCATGTCCATGATCTGGCCCGCCTGCTGGTCGACCTGGTCGATGCCCAGCCGGCGCTGGTGAGCAAGCGCATGTTCGAGCCGGACGACGCCCGCGAAGGCGGCTGGAGCCACAAGGAATTGGCTGACGCAATCGGCGAGGCGGTGGGGCGGCGTGTGTTTGCGCCGCACTTGCCGCGCGCGGTGCTGCAAGGGGCGGCAGGGATTGACCGGCTGCTGCGCGGGCCCAAGGCTCGGCTGACGCAGGACCGTGTGGGCTATATGTGCCATCCCAACTGGGTGTCGCGATCAGACCGCAAGGTGCCTGAAACGATCTGGCAGCCGCGTATCCCTGGCGACGTTGGCCTTAAGGCCACCGCTGCCTGGTACAAGCGCGAAGGCTGGTTGTAACAGATAGCATTTGGCGATTGTGACTGGGCAGGCCTAAGTTCCGCTCGGGGTCGCGAGTCGTGTTATCGGCAACGGTCGATAGACAAGTCACGAAGAGGGAAAATTCATGAAAAAGATCATTGCCGTAGCCGCTCTGGCTACCGTTGTCGCGTGCTCGCAACCGGCACCTGCTCCAGAACCTGAAGCCACTGAAGAAGCGGCGGCCGAAGTCAGCCTCGCCGCAGACGGCCTGCCTTCGGTCGGCGTCTACAATGTAACCCTCGCCGACGGGAGCACGATTACCTTTGAAGCCAAGGAAGACGGCACCTACGCAACCACCGATGCCGATGGCAACGTCGTCGAAACAGGTACTTGGAGGCAGGAGTCGCAAGCTGTCTGGTGCGAAACACCTGACGCCGAAGGTGCGACCGAACGCTGCTTTGACGAGCGGATGGAAGACGGGGTCTATCTGTCGACCAACCGGGAAACAGGTGAAACCGCAACGATCACCCGCCCAGCGGCCTGATCAGTCCCAAATCTAGCGAAGGGCACCGCCGGCAAGATGGCCGATGCGGTGCCCTTCCTTTTTCGCATTAGAGGAACGGTTCGTAGCCCGGCGGCAGCTCGCCATCCTCGGTCAGCGGGGTGTGAATGCCGCATTCGGTCTTGTCCCAACCCTTCCACCGGCCCGAGCGCGGGTCTTCACCCGGCGCGACCTTGTGCGTGCAGGGGCTACAGCCGATCGAAGGGAAGCCCTGCGCCACCAGCGGGTTCGGCGGTAGATCGTGCATCACGAAATAGGCGGCGATGTGGCTTGCATCCCAATCGATCAGCGGATTGATCTTGAGCCGTCCCTGCGCATCGGAGCTATCGATTTCGAAGCGTGGCAAATTCGCCCGGGTGGAGGACTGGAAGGCTTTGCGCCCGGTAAAGCTGGCGTCGAATTCACTGAGCGCCTTGGCCAGCGGCTTCACCTTGCGGATTTCGCAGCAGCCATCCGGATCGTATGACCAGCGCAGCCCGGTTTCGTCCTTCGCCTGCAACTCGTCGAGATCGGGGTAGAGGTTGATCAGATTGGTCAGGCCCAGCCGCTCGACCAGCATATCGCGATAGGACAGCGTTTCCGGGAAATGCTTGCCGGTTTCAAGAAACAGCACGGGCACGTTGCGATCGATGCTGGCGATCAGGTGCAGCAGCACAGCGCTTTCCGCGCCGAAGCTGGAAACCGCAGCGACATCGCCCGCCAGGCCGTCCTTGATCACGGCCTCGAGCATTTCCTCGGTCGATGAACCGCGGAACATTCGGTTGAGGCGATAGGCCTGGTCCTCCGTAAAACGAGGGCCAGTGTCGATCCGGTCGACTGCACGCGCGCCTGTTGTTGAATCAGCCATGGCGCAGGTCCGGGATCGGGCTGCGCCGATCGGCGGCGTGCTGGTATACATTGTCCCACCGGGCGAAAGCCGCCTCGGCATCGACAGGATCGAGCGGCACATCGGGGGCAAAGGCATCAAACCCGCAGCGCCGCATATAGGCCAGCTGGTCGATCAGCACGTCGCCCACCGCGCGCAGCTCGCCGGTGTATCCGGCCTCGCGCAGGACCCGTGCCGAGGAATAGCCACGGCCATCGCCGAACACCGGGAAATTGACTTCAACCAGCGCAATCCGGTCAAGATGCGGGATCAGCGCGCGTGCGTCATCACCTGGCTCGATCCGCACCGCCGATGCGTTGGACTGGTCGAGGAAGCTGTCGACGGTGACGGTGCCGTGATCGACCACTTCATCGTCGCGGAAGCGGAATTGCACTTCGTCAGGTGACGTGCCGAGAGTATCAGCCATCCAGGCCTCCGTTTAGGGCATCGCCGCCCGCAATCGCATTGTCGAAAGGAACTGGCGTCGCTGCGCGCGCAGCGGTCCTGAGGCCAAGCTTAGCCATAAAGCGCCTCCTTGAACGGCTCCATGCCGATGCGACGATAGGTATCGAGAAACCGCTCGCCTTCGATGCGGTGGGACAAGTAGACTTCGGTCGCGGTTTCGACCGCATCGACGATGCCGGCTTCGTCAAAGCCGGGGCCGGTGATCTTGGCGAGCGACGTATCCTGCGCCTCGCTGCCGCCGAGCAGCAGTTGGTAGTTCTCGACACCCTTCTTGTCGACGCCGAGGATACCGATGTGCCCGGCATGGTGATGCCCGCAGGCATTGATACAGCCCGAGATCTTGAGCTTGAGCTCACCCAGTTCGCCGGTCCGGCCCTTCGCCGCAAATCGTTCCGAAATCTTCTGGGCGATCGGGATTGAACGCGCATTGGCCAGGCTGCAGTAATCGAGGCCTGGGCAGGCAATGATGTCCTCGATCGTGTCGAGGTTTGGATTGGCCAGCCCCGCAGCATCAAGCCTGGTCCACACAGCGCGCAGGTCTGCGATTTTCACATGCGGCAACACGATGTTCTGCGTGTGCGTGACGCGGCTTTCATCGAAACTGAATTCCTTCGAAAGCTCCGCCATCAGATGCATCTGCGCGGTCGAGGCATCGCCGGGAATCCCGCCCACGGGCTTCAGGCTGATGACTGCGCTGACATAGCCCGGCGCCTTGTGCGGATGGGTGTTGCGATCGACCCAAAGCGCAAAGTCCGGGTCCGAACGGTCGATCTCGGTCGGCAGGCCGGTTTCGAAAGCCGGGTCTGCGAAATAGGGCTTGATCCGCTCCAGCTCTGCGAGTGGCGGTTCGATCCCCTGCGCCAACAGGTGCGCGAATTCCTCTTCAACCTGCCGCGCGTATTCGTCCTTGCCCAGCTCGTGAACCAGGATCTTGATGCGCGCCTTGTACTTGTTGTCGCGCCGGCCATAGCGGTTGTAGACGCGCAGGCAGGCCTCGGCATAGGTCACCAGCTGGTCAAGCGGCACGAATTCGCGGATGCAGGGCGCGATCATCGGAGTGCGCCCCATGCCGCCACCGACATAGAATGCCGCGCCCAGTTCGCCGTTCTGCTCGACGATCTGGATGCCGATATCGTGCAGCTTCATCGCCGCGCGATCGGTATCGCTGGCTATCACCGCGATCTTGAACTTGCGCGGCAGGAAACTGAATTCAGGGTGGAAGCTCGACCATTGCCGCAGCAGCTCGGCATAGGGGCGCGGGTCGACCAGCTCATCAGCCGCTGCACCGGCGAAATGATCCGAACTGATGTTGCGGATGCAATTGCCACTGGTCTGGATCGCGTGCATTTCGACCTTGGCAAGGTCTGCCAGCAGGTCGGGCGCTTCCTCCAACTTGATCCAGTTGTACTGGATGTTCTGCCGCGTGGTGAAATGCCCATAGCCGCGGTCATATTTCTCGGCGATGTCGGCCAGCGCATGCATCTGTGCCGAGCTCAGCGTGCCATAAGGGATCGCGACGCGCAGCATATAGGCATGCAATTGCAGGTAGAGGCCGTTCATCAGGCGCAGCGGCTTGAACTGGTCTTCGCTCAGCTTGCCTTCCAGGCGGCGGCGCGTCTGGTCGCGGAATTCCTCGACACGGGTATCGACCATGGCCTGGTCGTAAGAATCGTAACGGTACATGTCAGATCACCCAATTGCCGATATCGGGATCGGCGGGTTTAAGGGTCAGGTCGGGGCGCACGGTGGGGCCCAGGGCGCGGACGCGCTCCTTGATGTGCGCAGGGCGCACGCCACTTTCATCGCGGCTTGCGTCAATCGCATAGGCCGCATTGACGCGCCGGGCGGATTGCTCGCGCGCGAGGATCTCATCGGCCCGATCGCCGACATCGACCGCGTGGTCGACATGCAACGACCAGCCGGTGCCGTCCCACCACACCACCGCGCCCGATTTCAGGTCATTCCCGGTCAGGATCTTCATTGCGCAGCCTCCTGAGCCAGTGCCGCAAGCGTGGCATCTTCACGCGCGGTCACTTCCCCGATCACGATCAGGGCGGGGCTCTTGACGCGGTGGAGCGTGACCAGGTCCGGCAGGCCAGCCAGCAAGCCGCGCAATACCCGCATCTGCGGACGGGCGGCATTCTCGATCACGGCGACCGGCATGTCGGGCGCAAGGCCGTCAGCCATCAGTTTCTCGGCGATCTGCGGAGCGGTCTTGACCCCCATATATATCACCAGCGTGCGGCCCTTGCCGGCCAGCCCGCTCCAATCCTGCTCGCTCAGCCCTTTGCACTGGCCAGCGACGAAGCTGACGATGCTGGAAGCTTCGCGATGGGTCAGCGCGATTTGCGCTGCGGCTGCCGCGCCATTGGCAGCGCTTACGCCCGGCACGATTTCGACCCGAACGCCAGCCGCACGGGCGGCTTCGGCTTCCTCGCCGCCGCGCCCGAAAATCAGTGGATCGCCGCCCTTCAGCCGCACGACATCGCGCCCGGCGAGTGCTTCGCGTACCAGCAGCGCATTGATCTCTTCCTGCGGCAGGGTGTGGTGCGAGCGGCGCTTTGCTACGTTCACAAAGCGCGCATTGCGACCGGCCAGCGCCAGGATCGCGGGCTCTACCAGCCCGTCATGAACGATGAGCTCGGCGCGGTTGATCAGCCGCGCGGCGCGCAAGGTCAGCAGGTCGGGATCGCCCGGCCCTGCGCCGACAAGATAGATAGTTCCGGTTTGTGCCATGGCGGCGAAATGAGCGATTGGCCGCTTCGCCGCCAGCGAGAATGGATTTCGGGACGCGTAGCAAAGCTATGCAGGTCAATTGTAACCGGGCTTAAATTTATGATTTGGAACGCGATTCCTCGCGCTTCGCCAGTGCATCGATCAGCCGTTCGAACTGCTCGTTATTGCGCAGGTTGATGTCGCGCTGCGGAAAGGGGATCTCGACATTGTTCTCTTTGAACAGCCGCCACAGGTTTTTCAGCACTTCGGAGCGGATATTGCCCACGCCTTCTTCCGGGTCATTAATCCAGATCTGGATGATGAAATCGACCGAGCTCTCGCCATAGTTGCGCAGCCACGCGGTTGGTGCCGGGGACTTGAGCACGCGGCTGCTTTGCTTGGCAGCCTCGAGCATCAGCTTCTCCGCCAGGTCCAGATCGCAGGCATAACCGACACCGACCGGTACCTGCACTCGCACATTGCGCGAGGAATAGGACCAGTTTTCGACCTGGTTGATCATCAGGTTCTCGTTCGGGATCAGATATTCCTTCTGGTCCCGCGTAACGATGGAAACCGCGCGAATGCCGATCCGGCGGATCTGGCCGAAAGTTTCGTTACCTGCGGTATCGGCCACGGCGATCACGTCACCAGGCTTGATCGACTTGTCCATCAGCAGGATGATCCCCGCGATAAGGTTGCCGAAAGTCTTCTGCAGACCGAAACCGATCGCGAGGCCGAAAGCGCCGGAAAACACCGCCAGCGCGGTCAGGTCGATCCCCAGCATGTCGATACCGACGAAGAATGCGGCGGCCCAGATGACGATAGTGGAGATTTTCTGCGCCAGCAGTCGCTGGGTATCATCAAGGCGGGTTGCGCGGCGGACAATTCGGCCACTGATCCGAGTTAGCAACCATGCCCCGATGATCACCAGCGCGATCACGCTGATCACAACCAGCGCGTCCAAAACGGAGATCCGCGTATCGCCCAAGGTCAATGCCCAGGAATCGAGCGACTCCAGAACGCTGCCGGCCGTCTCGCTCTTGGACGCAACCGCTTCCTTCAATCCTTGCGAAGCGACGACGGCGTCCTGCGCTTCGGGTGGGGCGGTCTCTGCGACACTCCATGCCTGGCCCGGCGGGGGCGGAGTTTCGGTTGCGGCGGGGGTGGGCGGGGCAGTTGTTGTCATTATGCTTTCATTGCAGCGAAGCCTTGCGCGAGATCTGCGATCAGATCCTGCGGGTCTTCCAAACCTATCGAGAGTCTCAACGCCTAACCGGTCTTGCGGGTCCCATCCAGTGCGGGGCCAATTGCTCGCGGTTCGGATCGATGCCGGATCAAACGGGAGGGCCAAGCTCTCGAAGCCGCCCCAGCTGTAGCCGATACCGAACAGTTCGAGCGCGTCGACCAGCCGCGCGCGCGCCGCTTCATCGCTACCCTTCAGCACGAAGCTGAACAGCCCGCAGCCGCCGCTGAAATCGCGGTTCCACAGCTGACAGCCTGCGTCCGCAGGTAGCATCGGGCATAAAACATGCGCGACTTCGGGCCGCTGTGCGAGCCAGGAGGCGATTTCGACCGCACTCGCGGTCGATTTCTGGAGCCGCACGCCCATGGTACGCAGGCCGCGCAGCGCCAGCGCCGCATCGTCGGGCGAAACCACCTGGCCAAGCTGCTGGCTCGTGATGCGCAGGGCGCGGTACCAGCGCTCGCCGGCACTGGCCGAACCCATCATCAGGTCAGAGTGGCCGCCGACGTGCTTGGTCAGGCTCATCACGCTGATGTCGCAGCCATGTTGCAGTGCAGGGAAACCGAGCGGCGTAGCCCAAGTGTTGTCGATCAGGCTTATCGCACCATGTGCGCGGGCGATTGCCGCCATAGCAGGCACATCGGACACCTCCATGGTCAGGCTGCCCGGGCATTCGAGCCACACTGCGCGGGTGCGGTCGCAAAAGGCTGCGCGGTAGGCATCGATGTTCAGCGGATCGAAGAAGCGATGTTCGACTCCCCACTTCTTGAGCAGGCCCTGCGCCATCAGGCGGCTCGGTTCATAGGAATTGTCGCTCAACAGCAGCACGTCGCCCGGCCGCAGCACCGCCATCAGCGCACCGGCGATGGCGGCGACCCCGCTGGGATAGAGCACCGTGCCTTGGGCGCCCGGCTCCAGCTCGGTCAGTGCTTCGGCCAGCGCCCATTGCGTTGGGGCGCCGCGCCGCCCGTAATAGAAAGTGCCGTCTTCGTTGCCGCCCACGGCCGCCTTGCGGTCAGCCTCGCTGGCATAAAGATGCGTGCTGGCGCGCCACACCGGTGGATTGACGACCGGCCCGGTCCATTCCCGCTTGCGCCCGGCTTCGACCAGCTTCGTAGCCGGTCCGTGCTCCTTGCGATCCTTGCTCACAGCGAGACCGTGGCCTTGGGCGTGCGCGGATCGCTGCCCCAGTCGAGCCAGCTGCCGTCATATAGCGCGGTGTCGTCATGGCCGGCGAGGTGCATGGCAAACAGCAAGACGCAGGCGGTTACGCCGCTGCCGCAAGTGGTCACCACCGGCTGGCCGAGGTCGATCCCGGCGTCGGAAAAGGCCTTGCGCAATTCGGCCGGGGATTTGAAGGTGCCATCGTCCCGGTAGAGCTGGCCGAAGGGGAGGTTGCACGAACCGGGAATATGCCCGGTCGGTTGGCCGTGTACGGTGTCCACGGTTGTGCCGCTGAAACGCCCCTTGTCGCGCGCGTCGAGCACCTGCTCCGCGCAGCTGTCGAGATTGGCGAGCATATCCGCCTTGAAGCGGATGCGCGCGGGCGCCGGGAGCGAGAACGAAGATGCCCGCGCAACTGTCGGCTCGTCGCTGTCGAGCGGGCGACCCTCTGCCTTCCACTTGGCGAGACCGCCATCGAGGATTGCGACATTTGCCAGGCCATGCGCGCGGCACAGGAACCAGGCGCGTGCCGCCGTCTTCACCGCGGAATCGTCATAGAACACGATCCGGCTGGCGGGGCTGGCACCGCATTTCGTCAGCTCCATCGCCAACTGCTCGGGGCGGGGCAGCGCCTGTGGCACGTCGGAAGTGTCATCGACCAGAGTTGCCAGGTCGAAGAAACGCGCGCCTGGAATATGGGCGGTGGCATATTCGGCCTTCGCGTCGCGCCCGGCGGCGGGCAGGTGACGCGATGCATCGAGCACAACCAGATCGGCGTCGCCCAGCCGCTCGGCAAGCCATCCCGTGGAAACGAGACTATCCATCGCCCTCGGGACTAGCGCTGCATAGGCGCCGCGTCGAGAGGGTTGGCGCACCCGTTTCAGTCGAGCGGGCGAACTTGCACCCCGTCGTAGCTGCCCGGCGGGCCGTTCAGAGGCAGCGGATGCACCCTGCCACCCGCTACGCCTGATCCAATCCCGACGAGATAGGTGGCGAGGTGGGGTTCCATTCCTTCGCCTTCGATCCGCAGGCGGGCCATCGGCACGCACAGCGGCACTTGCCCCTGCTGGAACAGTTCCACTGCGCTGATCGGCAAGCGCAATTCGCCGCTTACGGTTGCACTCTGATGCGGCCCGAGCCGATCGAGCGCAGCGTTTGTCGGCAGGTTTGTCTCAGCGGTGGCAATTTGTTGCTCCACCGGCAGGTTGCGCCGGGCGCTGGCAAGATCGGCTGAAACGGCAAGATCGCGCAAGGTCCGGTCGGATCGGTTGGCAAGGGTAAGCCGGTATTTCAGCGTCAGCGCCATGAAGCTGCGGGTAAGCTGCTCGACTTCGAGCGTTGCGGCGATCCGCGCTGGTGCAACGGCATCCGGAGAATGCGCAGGTGGAGACGCAACCACCGGTCGTTCGATAGTCGGCGCTTGCACTGGTGCGCGCCGCCGCGCGATCCACCAGCCGCCGGCTAGCCCGGCCAGCAGGGCACCCAGCAGGCCCGCTGCCCACGGCCACCATTGCGGGAGAGTGGCGGATGCTTCAGTCGATGGCAGGCCCACTTCCGGAACTTCCGGGCTCGCCGGAGCGATCGGCTCAGGTGTAAAACTGGGCAGCTCCTCAAGCGCGGACGGGCTGGGTGAGGGCGATGGAACGGGTGCTGGTGGCTGTGCTGCCGACTGATTGGGCGAAGCGGCAGGCGCTTGGCGCTGTGCTGCTTGTGGTCTGGTTGATTCCGCACTCGGCGAGGGTGCGGGCGTGGGCGTCACTTCCGGCGGGGTTGTCGGAACGGGCGTTGGAGTGGGTGTAGACGTCGGAATGACGCGCGGGCGCACTGGCACCGGGCCGGTGTCGTCCACCGGGCCTTCCACTGTCGGCGTCGGCGTGGGGCCGGGCGGCAGAGTGAAGTCCTGCGCGCGCTGCTGTTGGGCCGCCAATGGCGCGGCCATCAGGGCAAGTGCAATTGCAGTCGGATAGGGGGCAGGGCGGATCATCATGGCTGCGTAGCAGGGTCAAGCGGGAGGCGCGCTGAATAGGCACTTAACCCGCGCAGTGCCAGCCAATCTCTTGCGCTGCGCGTCACTTCGCGGCAACAGCGCTGCATGAGCGACACACCCACCCCCCCAATTCCTCGGCAAGCAGAGCGAATTGCCCGCTTCGCCTGAGCAGGCACAGCTCGATTACGTGCCCAATCCGCGTGAAGGCGCGCTGTATCTGGTGCGTTTTGCCGCGCCTGAATTCACTTCGCTGTGCCCGGTGACGGGTCAGCCCGATTTCGCGCATCTCGTGATCGATTATGCGCCGGGCAAGACGATCGTCGAATCGAAGAGCCTGAAGCTGTTCCTGGGCAGCTTTCGTAATCACAGCGGCTTTCACGAGGATGTGACGGTCGGCATCGGCCAGCGCCTCGCCGCTGAAATGAAGCCACAATGGTTGCGGATCGGCGGCTACTGGTATCCGCGCGGCGGGATCCCGATCGACGTCTTCTGGCAGACCGGCCCCGCCCCGCAAGGACTGTGGGTGCCGGATCAGGGCGTGGCGAGCTATCGCGGCCGCGGCTGAGCAGGCGCAGCACGCGATCCGATAGATCGCGCGAACATTTGGCGCTAATGGCGCCGCCATCACATCCAAAGGAATCGCCGTGGTTGCTTCCCCCGACGCTGCGCGCTTTGCCCGTTTCGCCCCGCCGATCAGCGAGCCCACACCGCTGCGGCGCGCAATCACCGCTGCCTATCGCTTGTCTGAGCCTGAAGCGGTTGCGCGGCTGATCGAAGCGGCCCGGGTATCGCCTGAGCAAAGCGAAGCGATTGCGACCGTCGCCCGGGGGCTGGTCACGCGGCTGCGTGAAAAGGGCCAGCGTGGCGGAGTTGAAGGGCTGGTCAAGGAATACTCGCTGTCGACACAGGAAGGCGTAGCGCTGATGTGCCTCGCCGAAGCGCTCTTGCGCGTGCCCGATAGTGCCACGCGCGACGCACTGATCCGTGACAAGATCGCGGCCGGCAACTGGCGCGCGCATCTGGGCGATGGCCGCTCGATCTTCGTCAACGCGGCGACCTGGGGGCTGGTGGTTTCAGGCAAGCTGGTCAGCCCGGTACAGGAAGGCGGGCTGTCCTCGGCATTGACCGGCCTGATCAAGCGCGCGGGGGAGCCGGTGATCCGCGGCGGGGTGAACCTGGCGATGGAGATGATGGGCGAACAGTTCGTCACCGGCGAAACCATCGGCGAAGCGCTCAAGCGCGCGCGCAAGCAGGAAGAGATCGGCTTTACCTATAGCTATGACATGCTGGGCGAAGCGGCGATGACCATGCGCGACGCGGATCGATACTACGCGGATTACGAGCGCGCGATCCACGCCATTGGCAAGGCGGCGGCGGGGCGCGGTGTCTATTCCGGGCCCGGCATCTCGATCAAGCTGTCGGCGCTGCATCCGCGTTACCAGCGCTCGCAAGTCGATCGCGTGATGGGCGAACTGTTGCCGCGTGTGCGCACGCTGGCGCTAATGGCCAAGAGCTATGATATCGGTCTCAACATCGATGCCGAAGAGGCCGACCGGCTCGAATTGTCGCTCGATATCCTTGAGGCGCTGGCGCTCGATCCGGAGCTCGTGGGCTGGGACGGGCTCGGCTTCGTAGTCCAGGCCTATGGCAAGCGCTGCCCCTTCGTGATCGACTTGATTATCGACCTGGCCCAGCGCTCGGGCCACCGGATCATGGTGCGGCTGGTCAAGGGCGCCTATTGGGACAGTGAGGTCAAGCGCGCTCAGGTCGATGGCTTGCCTGACTTTCCGGTGTTCACCCGCAAGGTGCATACCGACGTCAGCTATCTTGCCTGCGCCAGGAAGCTGCTTGCGGCGCGCACAGATGTCTTTCCCCAATTCGCGACGCACAATGCCCAGACGCTGGCCGCGATCTATCACCTCGCGGGTGACGACTTCAGCATCGGCGATTACGAGTTCCAGTGCCTCCACGGCATGGGCGAGGCGCTGTATGAGGAGGTGGTCGGCAAGGGTAAGCTCGACCGGCCATGTCGCATCTATGCGCCGGTCGGCACGCATGAGACGCTGCTCGCCTATCTCGTCCGGCGCTTGCTGGAAAACGGCGCAAACTCGTCATTCGTCAACCGTATCTGGGACGAAAATGTCTCGGTCGAGGAGCTCGCCGCCGATCCCGTGACCGAAGCGGAAGCGATCGAACCGGTTGGCTCGCCGCATCCGGTAATCAAGCTGCCGTCAGAGCTCTATCCCGATCGTGCCAATTCGCGCGGGCTGGACCTGAGCGACGAAGGGGTGCTGGCGCAGCTTTCGGACGCGCTGACGGCCAGCGTGGCACAGGAATGGCGCGCCGAACCGAGTTTTGCCGACGATGCAGAGGCTCACGCTCGGCCCGTCACCAACCCGGCCGATCATGCAGACGTTGTGGGCGAAGCGATCTGGGCCTGCGCAGAAGGCGCGGCAAATGCCGCACAGCGCGCTGCAGCGGCTTTCCCCGGTTGGGCGGCCACGCCGGTTGCTGAACGCGCGGCCTCGCTCGAACGCGCGGCCGATTTGCTCGACGCGCGGATGGAGCCGCTGCTCGGCCTGATCATGCGCGAGGCGGGTAAGTCCGCACCCAACGTCATCGCGGAAGTGCGAGAGGCAGTCGACTTCCTGCGTTATTATGCGCAGCAGGCGCGCGATGGGCTACAGGGCGCGGAAGCGATCGGCCCGATGGTGTGCATCAGCCCGTGGAACTTCCCGCTGGCAATCTTCACCGGGCAGGTCGCCGCCGCACTGATTGCGGGCAACACGGTGCTGGCCAAGCCGGCCGAGGAAACTCCGCTGATCGCGGCGCAGGCGGTGGCCATCCTGCATGAAGCGGGCGTGCCGCACGATGTGGTGCAGCTGGTGCCGGGCGCGGGCGAGATCGGCGGCGCTCTGGTTGCTGCGCCTGAGACCTGCGGGGTGATCTTCACCGGTTCGACCGAGGTGGCCAAGCTGATCCAGCGGCAGCTGGCCAAGCGCACGTTGCCCGATGGCGCGCCGATCCCGCTGATCGCGGAGACCGGCGGGCAGAACGCGATGGTGGTCGACAGTTCGGCACTGCCAGAACAGGTGGTGCGCGACGTGATCGCCAGCGCCTTTGACAGCGCGGGCCAGCGCTGTTCGGCTCTGCGGATCCTGTGCGTGCAGCAGGATATTGCCGACGAGTTGATGGAGATGCTGCGCGGTGCGCTGAAGGAATTGCGCGTCGGATCAACGGATCGACTGAGTGTCGACGTTGGGCCGGTGATCACCGCCGAAGCGCAGGGCACGATCAATGCGCATATCGCGCGGATGCGTGTCGCCGGGCAGCGGGTCGAGCAACTCGAGCTGGACGCCGGAGCCGCGCGCGGCACCTTTGTGGCGCCGACAATTATCGAAATCGACGATATCGGTCAGCTCAGCCGCGAAGTTTTCGGCCCCGTGCTCCACGTGCTGCGCTATCGTCGGCGCGACCTGGCCGAAGTGCTGCGCCAGATCCGCGCGACCGGCTATGGCCTCACATTTGGGGTGCACAGCCGTATCGACGAGACCATCGCTGAAATCATCGGCCAGGTTGAGGTCGGCAATATCTACGTCAATCGCAATGTCATCGGCGCGATCGTGGGGGTGCAGCCCTTCGGCGGCAAGGGCCTGTCGGGCACCGGACCCAAAGCGGGCGGGCCGCTCTATCTTTCGCGGCTGGTCAAGCGTGCCGAGCCCAGCGCTGCTGTGCTGCGCGACGAGGCGGGCACGCCGATGCTCGGCCACATGACCGGGCTGCCCGGCCCCGTGGGCGAACGCAATCTCTATAGCGTCCATCCGCGCGGGCGGGTCCTGCTGCTCCCTACCTCGGAGCAGGGGTTGCAGGCACAGCTGCAAGCGGTCGCGGCGACCGGGAACAGCGCCGTCTTGCCGGAAGCGGCGCGGGCGCTTTACGAAGGACTTGGCCCTGCCGTTGCGGTCGAGTGGGTGACAGACTGGATCACCGAGCCGCCCTACGCACATGTGCTGATCGAAGAGGGCGGCCAGGATATCTGCACCGTCCTGCAGGCAATTGCGGCGAAGGACGGCCCGATCCCGATCGTGCAGCTCGGCGGCGACGCGCGCCCTTATCGCACCGACTGGATGTTCGAAGAACTCGCCGTGTCGGTCGACACAACCGCTGCGGGCGGCAACGCCAGCCTCATGGCGGTGGTGTGAGATCCTGCAGAAGCGATGGTGCCGGTTAGAGGATTCGAACCCCTGGCCTGATGATTACAAATCAACTGCTCTACCAACTGAGCTAAACCGGCACTTTCTTTTCGACCTACCGCTTTGAAGCCTGAAGCGCGAGCGCCCGCTAGCCCTAAACCGCGCCGAAAGTCCAGCCTTCTGTGCGTGCAATGTCTGGTGAAAGGTCTTCCGGGCGCCAATAGGCCGGTTCATGGCCGATCTTGCGCAGCCAGGCGGCGGTGACCAGCGCATCGGATGAATGATCGTCTATCGGACCTTCGCCTCGCACGCCTGGTGAATCGAGCTGGCTCAGTGCCGCATTCAAATCTTCATAGGTTCGCAGCTTGGTTTTCGCGCCGCCCACACCGCCGCCACGCGCCGCTATGCTGGTGTACATTTCGACTACAACCGGTCCTTCTTGCGGTAGTGCATCTATCGGCCAGACCGAGACGTGGCCCTGTAACCTGTGTAGCATCCGCATGCCGGTGAGCGAGCTTTTGCCGACCTGCGCCGCGCCGACCAGGTTGAAATTGCTGACCGGGCGCACACCTTGTGCGCGCTGGGCCTGCTCGGCCACGCGGAAGCGCCCTTCGCGGGTTGCAGCATCGGGCAAGTGAAACCGGTCACCCACGTGATCCTTTGCATGACGGAAATAGCGCGAGGCTTCGGGGTGGGCGACAAAGCTCCCGCATTCGAGATGCGGATCGCCGCGGCAGATATCGTCAATCAGTGCCCACAGTTCCCTCGCATCCGATGGACTTGCACTCCAGCCCGGAAAGAACGACTCCGCATCGGCAAAGGGCAGCGAAATGCCCAGGTCCATGCCCACCAGCGTGTCATGCGGCAAGTCTTCGCGCAGCAGCGCCAGCACATCCTCGCGCGCCCAGCCGCGCGCCGGTGGGCTGACGAGTACGGGCGGGCCCCCAGAGGCATCGGCGAGCGCAAGTGCTATGCCTTTGTGCCGTTCGCCTTTGGCGCCGGACCAGTCGATCGCCAGGAAATGTGTGAAGCTACGGATTGCGCCGCTCCCGCCGCAGCTTGTCCCAATAGTCGAGCCGCTTGGCGATCTCTCGCTCGAAACCGCGTTCGACCGGGGCATAATAGGCCTGCGGCTGCATTCCTTCCGGCCAGTAGTCCGCGCCGGAAAAGCCGCCTTCCGCATCATGGTCATAGGCGTAGCTGGCACCATAGCCGATGTCCTTCATCAGTTTGGTGGGCGCGTTGAGGATATTTTGCGGTGGCATCAGGCTGCCCGTTTCCTTCGCGCTTTTCCACGCCGCCTTTTGCGCGGCATAGGCCGCATTCGATTTCGGCGCGGTGGCGCAATAGAGGCAGGCCTGCACGATCGCCAATTCGCCTTCCGGGCTGCCGAGGAAGTCATACGCGTCCTTCGCGGCAAGGCACTGGACCAGTGCTTGCGGATCGGCGAGCCCGATATCCTCGCTGGCGAACCGCACCAGGCGCCGCAGCACATAGAGCGGCTCTTCGCCAGCCACCAGCATTCGCGCGAGGTAATAGAGTGCAGCCTGCGGATCTGAACCGCGTAGGCTCTTATGCAGCGCGCTGATGAGGTTATAGTGCCCTTCGCGGTCCTTGTCGTAAACCGCGACGCGGCGCTGCAGGAACTTGCCCAGTGCGGCTGGATCGAGCGGAGTTTCGATCTTGGCGTTGTAGAGCGTTTCGGCCTGGTTGAGCAGGAAACGTCCGTCGCCATCCGCGCTGGCGACCAGCGCTTCGCGCGCCTCGGGCGTCAGCGGCAGCGGGCCTTCGAGCTCTTCGGCGCGATCAAGCAGTTTGCCCAGCGCTTCGCTGTCCAGCCGGTGGAGGATCAGCACTTGTGCTCTGGAGAGCAGTGCGGCGTTGAGTTCGAAGCTGGGGTTCTCTGTCGTTGCACCGACCAGCGTCACCGTGCCGCGCTCCACGAAGGGGAGGAAGCCGTCCTGCTGCGCGCGGTTGAAGCGGTGGATCTCGTCCACGAACAGCAATGTCTTCTGGCCGGCAGCGGCGAATTTATCAGCTTCGGCGAACGCCTTCTTGAGGTCGGCCACGCCTGAGAATACAGCGCTCACGGCCACGAAACGGATACCAACGGCATCGGCCAGCAGACGGGCGATGCTGGTCTTGCCGGTACCAGGTGGGCCCCACAGGATCATGCTGGATAGACGGCCCGCCGCGACCATCCGCCCGATCGCGCCCTCCGGCCCGGTCAGGTGTTCCTGGCCGATGACTTCTGCCAAATTTCGCGGGCGCAAGCGGTCTGCCAACGGCGCGTCAGCGCTCGGCGCTTCCGGTGCACAATCGGTTGAAGCGGGATCGTCAGCAAACAAGTCGGCCATTGGTCGATCTTCATAGGCCGTTCGTCGCTTGAATCCATACGGCTCTTGCGAAGCTGTATCCAAGATATATCTTAGAGCTATCGAAGATAGTCAGGAGTGAACTTCGCAATGACATGGAACAGATATGGGCGCGGTTGGAACAACCTCGGCCCGATGATCGCAATGATGGCGGCTTCGGCGGCTAGCGACTGGGACGAAGAATTCGGCGAGGCCCGCCGCCGCAAACGTCGCGAATGGCAAGAAGGCGCTCGCCGCCGGACCCGCCGCGGGCGGATGTTCGGCTCGGGCGAGTTGCGTTTGGCCTTGCTAGCCCTGATCAACGAAGAGCCGCGGCACGGCTATGAGCTGATCAAGGCGATCGAGGAAATGACCGGTGGTGCCTATGCGCCCAGCCCGGGCGCAGTCTATCCGACGCTGCAGATGCTCGAAGAAGAAGGCCAGATCAAACCGGCCAAGAGCAAGGACAAGGATGGTGATGAAAGCGGCAAGAAGCCGTTTGAAGCAACCAAGTCGGGTGCCGCAGAGCTTGAGGATCGCGCTGATGAGGTCGACGAGCTGATGGAGCGCCTTGGCGCTCACGGTGAACGTGCCGAGAAGGTGCGCGAGAAATCGCCGGACCTGTTCCGCGCGATGGGCAACCTCGCCAGCGTGCTCAAGAACCGGGCGAAAGCGGGGAAACTCGACCAGGCGACGATCGACCAGATCGTCGACATTATCGACGAAGTCGCCAAGCGGATTGAACGGCTGTGATCCCCAATCGGTTTGCACTGGCAAACCTGAAGGCTTAACCTCTCCCCTTCAGCGCCGGACATTGGCCGGCGGGGAGGGGAGACAAGCTATGAACGAAGCTAGCAAGGCGCCGTGGCACCTGTGGGTGATCGGCGTTGTCAGCCTGCTGTGGAACGCGGTGGGCGCGAACGATTACTTTCAGACGCGCACGCGCAATATGGATTATCTCGGCAGCATGGGTTTCACCGACGAAGCTCTAGCCTATATCGACAGCTTCCCGATCTGGGCCGATGTCGCATGGGCCTTTGGAGTCTGGGGTGCGGTAGCAGGCTCGATCCTGCTGCTGCTGCGCAGCCGCTTTGCCGTAATTGCCTTCGCGCTTTCGCTGGCCGGCGCGATCCTGTCCAATCTCTATCCGTTCATCAGCGAGCCGCCGGAAATCATGCAATCATCGGTCGCGACGATCATGAGCCTGGTCATCATCGGCATTGCGATCGCCTTGCTGCTCTATGCGCGCCGGATGGCGGGAACCGGGGTGCTACGCTGATTCAAGCGCAGTCTTGATCCTGGCTTCATCGGCCGCGCGCTCTGCCTCGCGCTGCTCGACCAGCCGGATATAGGTGTCCGCAACGACCTGGTTGATCGCGTCCCAGCTATAGCCGCTGGCCTTGCGCTCGCCCGCTTCGCCATGCGCGCGCCGTAATGCATGGTCGGTGCAATAGGGCGCGATCGCCTCGGCATAGGCGGCGGCATCGCCCGGCGGCACCAGCTGGCCGGTCTCACCCGGATCGACCAGCGAAGATGCTCCGGTCGCGCCTGCCGCCACGACCGGCAGCCCGCTGGCCATCGCCTCAAGTGTTACGTTGCCGAAGGTCTCGGTGATCGACGGGTTGAAGAACACGTCGCCGCTCGCGAGTGCCAGGCCCAGGTCGGCGCCGGTCTTGAAGCCGGCGAAAATACCGCCCGGCAGCGCCTGCTCGAACCAGCCGCGGGCGGGGCCGTCGCCGATCACCAGCACCTTGTGCGGCACTTGCCGCTTGCGCAGTTCGATGATTGTATCAGCGAAGATGTCGAGGCCCTTTTCCATTACCAGCCGACCAAGGAAAACCACAGCAACATCGTCATCATCCAGCCCGTGTGCGCGGCGCCATTCCAGGTCGCGCTTGGCGGGCGAGAAGATCGTCCGGTCGACCCCGCGCGACCAGATCGTGATGTCGTCATGCATGTCCTGCTCGAGCAGGGTATCGACCATGCTCTGGGACGGCGCAACCAATGCATCGCAGCGATTGTAAAGCCGCCGCAGGATCCATTCGATCGCGGGTTCCATGAAACCTAGCCCGTAATAACGGGGGTAGGTTTCGAACCTTGTATGCACGGATGCCAGCACCGGCAGGTCATAATCCTGCGCCCAGCGTAGTGCGGCGTGCCCCGCAGGATCGGGCGAGGAGATATGGACGATGTTGGGCTCGAAGCGCAGCAAGTCCTGCTTCACCTTGCGGTCGAGCCCGGTTGGCAGGCGATATTCGCCACGCCCCTTTACCGGCATGCGGACATTGGGCACTCCCACCAGGTCGCCGGTCGGCGGAAAGTCGGGATTGGCAACCTTTGGGGCATAGATGCGCACTGCCGACCCCTGGCGCAGCAGGTACTCCACCAGTCGGTTCAGGGCCTGGTTCGCCCCGTCGCGCGTATAATTGTAATTGCCGCTGAACAGGGCAATGCGAAGGTCGCTGGTTTGCATAATCGGCCTTGCCATAAAGAAGCCTCTCGCGATTGGCGAGAGCGTTTGCCTTTTTGCGCGCCACGAGGGTCGACTGTCGGGGAATCCACTTTCCGAGTTGACTTGGGCCCGCGCGCCACTATTGCGGCCAGCGGGCCACGCGGTCCCAACGCCGCGCGAGCTCTCTGCAAGGAGAGTCTTAAATGACTGAACACCAAGTACCCGCGCGTAAACCTGCGCGTCCTTTCTTTTCTTCCGGTCCCTGCGCGAAGCCGCCGGGCTGGTCCCCCGAAAAACTCAGCCTCGAATCGCTCGGCCGCTCGCATCGCGCGAAGATCGGCAAGGCGCGCCTTGGGCTTGCCATCGACCTGATGCGCGAAGTGCTGCAGGTGCCTGACACGCACCGCATCGGCATCGTGCCCGGGTCTGACACCGGCGCAGTGGAAATGGCGATGTGGACCATGCTGGGCGCGCGCCCGGTCACCACGCTGGCGTGGGAGAGCTTCGGCGAGGGCTGGGTGACCGACGCGGTCAAGCAGTTGAAGATCGACCCGACCGTTATCCGCGCCGATTATGGCCAGTTGCCCGACCTGAGCCAGGTCGACTGGTCGAATGACGTCATCTTTACCTGGAACGGCACCACTTCGGGCGTGCGCGTGCCGAATGGCGACTGGATCGCTGCCGACCGCGAGGGCCTGTGCATTGCCGACGCCACCAGTGCGGTGTTCGCGCAGGATATCCCATGGGACAAGATCGATGTGCTGACCTTCAGCTGGCAGAAAGTGCTGGGCGGCGAAGGCGCACATGGTGTGCTGATCCTTGGTCCCCGCGCGGTCGAGCGGCTCGAAACCTACACCCCCGCATGGCCGCTGCCCAAGGTGTTCCGCCTGATGAGCAAAGGCGCGCTCGCCGAAGGAATCTTCAAGGGCGAAACGATCAACACACCGTCGATGCTGGCCGTCGAGGATGCGATCTTCGCGCTTGAATGGGCGAAATCGGTCGGCGGGCTTGAGGGCATGAAGGCCCGCGCCAATGCCAATGCCGCTTCGCTCGACAAGATCGTCCAGGAGCGGGACTGGCTCGGCCATCTCGCGTCCGATCCGGCCAGCCGCTCCAACACCAGCGTCTGCCTTACGGTCGAGGGCGCCGATGCGGATTTCATCAAGAAATTCGCCGGACTGCTCGAAGCGGAAGATGCCGCCTATGACATCGCCGGTTATCGCGACGCCCCTGCGGGCCTGCGCATCTGGTGCGGAGCAACTGTCGAGACCGCCGATATCGAAGCGCTTGGCCCCTGGCTCGACTGGGCCTGGGCATCGCTGACGGCCTAGAAATTTCCCGTTCGCCCTGAGCATGTCGAAGGGCTGTTTTTCTTCAGGACCGGCAGATTCAAGGCAAGTGCAGGGCTTCGACAGGCTCAGCCCGAACGGTTCTCTGTTTAAGAGGTTGAGACTCATGACCAAACCCAAAGTCCTTATTTCCGACAAGATGGACCCCAATGCCGCACGCATCTTTGAAGAGCGCGGCTGTGACGTCGACGTCATCACTGGCAAGACGCCCGAAGAACTGAAAGCGATCATCGGCCAGTACGATGGCCTGGCGATCCGTTCGGCCACCAAGGTGACCAGGGAAATCCTCGACGCCGCGACTAACCTCAAGGTTATCGGTCGCGCCGGGATCGGCGTCGACAATGTCGATATCCCCTATGCCAGCTCGAAGGGCGTGGTGGTGATGAACACCCCCTTCGGCAATTCCATAACCACAGCCGAACACGCGATCGCGATGATCATGGCACTGGCTCGCCAGATCCCGGCGGCCGATCGCCGCACGCAGGCCGGCGAATGGCCCAAGAACGACTTCATGGGCATCGAAGTGACCGGCAAGACACTGGGCCTGATCGGCGCCGGCAATATCGGTTCGATCGTTGCCAGTCGCGCGCTGGGCCTGAAGATGAAGGTGATCTCCTACGATCCCTTCCTGACCGAGGAGCGCGCGATCGAACTGGGCGTAGAAAAGGTCGATCTCGACACGCTGCTGAGCCGGGCCGATTTCGTCAGCCTGCACACCCCGTTGACCGACCAGACCCGCAACATCCTCAGCCGTGAACGGCTTGAAAATGCGAAGCCCGGCATCCGAATCGTCAATTGTGCGCGTGGTGGCCTGATCGACGAGGTTGCGCTCAAGGACATGCTCGAAAGCGGCCAGGTAGCGGGCGCTGCCTTCGATGTGTTCGAGACCGAACCTCCGGCCAAGGATCATCCGCTGTTCGGCGCGCCGAATTTCATCTGCACTCCGCACCTGGGCGCCTCGACCACCGAGGCACAGGTCAATGTGGCGCTGCAGGTGGCTGAGCAGTTGAGCGATTACTTGGTCAATGGCGGGGTGACTAATGCGCTCAACGTGCCTTCGCTCAGCGCCGAAGAAGCCCCCAAGCTGCGCCCCTATATGGCGCTGGCGGAAAGCCTGGGCAGCCTGGTCGGCCAGCTGGCGCATGACAACCTCACCAAGATCAGCATCGAGCGCGAAGGCGCCGCAGCCGAACTGTCGGGCAAGCCGATCGAGGCTGCCGTGCTCGCCGGCTTCATGAAGTGCTATTCGGACACAGTGAACATGGTCAACGCGCCGTTCCTCGCCAAGGAACGCGGGCTCGACGTGCGTTCGGTCCGCCACGAGCGCGAAGGGGCGTACAACACGCTCCTGCGCGTTACGGTTGGTACGGCGGCAGGCGATCGTTCGGTTGCCGGCACCCTGTTCGGCAACGAGAATCCGCGGCTGGTGGACATCTTCGGTATCGGCATCGAGGCTGAACTGGCGGGCCACATGCTCTATATCGTCAATGCAGACGCTCCTGGCTTCATCGGCCGGATCGGCACCTTGCTTGGCCAGGCCGGGATCAACATCGGCACCTTCCACCTTGGCCGCCGTGAAGCGGGTGGAGAAGCGGTGCTGCTGCTGAGCGTTGACCAACCGATCGGCGCCGACATCATCAAGCAGGCCTGCGCGGTTGAAGGCGTGAAGATGGTCAAGGCGCTGGAATTCTGATGCGGGATCGGGCAAGCGCTCGCTTGCAATGATGGAAGCTGACGACCTGCTGCCTGAGGGGCTCGAAGATCGCCTGCCGCGCGAAGCGGCGGCGATCACCCGGGCGATGCGCGCCGCGCTCGATGTGCTTGATGCGCATGGCTATGACCGGGTGCGCCCGCCATTGGTGGAATTCGAGAAGTCGCTCGCCGGGCGGATGGACGGTGTTCAGCCGCGCCGGATGTTCCGCTTCGTCGATCCGGCTAGCCTCCGCACGCTTGCCCTGCGCAGCGACATCACCCCGCAGATTGGCCGGATCGCGGCGACCAGCCTGGCCGCTGCACCGCGCCCATTGCGGCTCGCCTATTGCGGTGAGACGGCGGTGATCAAGGCCGACCAGCTCGATCCTGCGCGCGAGCGCCTGCAATTGGGGGCCGAACTGATCGGGGCGGATACGGTTGCAGCGGCGAGCGAGATCGTTGCGCTTGCGGTCGAGGCGCTCAGTGCGGCGGGGCTGACCGGAATCTCGGTGGATTTCACCCTGCCAGACCTTGTCGATACACTGGCTGAGCAGGCCATGCCGCTGCCGCCTGAAGCGCGCGATGCCGTGCGGCGCGAGCTCGATGCCAAGGATGCTGGCGGGCTGAAGGCGGCAGGCGGCGAAGCCTATCTGCCGCTGCTTTACGCGACCGGGCCATTTGCCGACGCCGTTGAACAACTTCGTGCGATTGACGCAGGTGGTGCCCTGGCCAGCCGGATTGCCGGGCTCATGGAAATCGCGGCACGTGTGGGTGACAGCGCACGGATCACGCTCGACCCGACCGAACGGCATGGCTTCGAATACCAGAGCTGGTTCGGCTTCACACTCTATGCCGAGGGCGTGCGCGGCGCGCTGGGCCGCGGAGGTACGTACCTCATCAAGGGCAGCGACGAAGCAGCCACCGGCTTTTCGCTCTATATCGACCAGTTGCTGGGCGCCTTGGCCGAGCCCGCCGTGCGCGACACGCTGTATCTGCCGCTTGGTCACGATGCTCATGCGGCGGAGCGCTTGCGCGGCGAGGGTTGGCGTACTGTGGCGCAGATCGACGAGGGGGAAGACCCGGTCGCGCTGGGCTGCACATACCGGCTGGAAGCCTCCGGGCCAGTCAGACTGTAGCAAGGAGGTAAGTCATGGCGGACAAGGCGATACCGATCAAAATCGATCCCGATCCGCTGGCACCCTATGCGATCTGCCCGGGCTGGAAGGTCGGCGACCTCATTTTCCTGTCAGGGCAGGCGGCAATTTCGCCCGAAGGCGCGATTGTGGGGGCCGATGACTTTGACGCCCAGCTGGCGCAGACATTCGCCAACATCGAATCCGTCCTGGCGGCGGCGGGCAGCGACCTGTCCAGGATCGTGAAGGTCACGATCTATCTCACCGACATGGGCAATTTTCCGAAGATCGTGGACGCGCGGCGCCAGTATTTCACGCCGCCCTATCCGGCCGATACCATCGTCGAGGTGCGCTCGCTAGCGCTTCCCGAATTGATGGTCGAAATCGACGTGATCGCGACGATTTAGGCTGTCTTACCCGCGCGTTCGCACGCGCTCTCCGATCCATTGGCCCGCGAGCATGACCTTTTCCATGCCGATCTGCGCTGCCACGCTGCGGCTGAGGGTGACCAGATCGATCTGGGCGAGGCTGGCACGATAGGCCTGCTCGGCCCGCGCAAAGCCGGCCGCGATGTTGCAAGGGACGATGCAATCCTCGGGCCTTGAGCCGCATGGGCCCTGCTGGCGAATCTCCGTGCACCGGAACATCGGCTCGTCGCCATCCACCGCCAGTAAGATGTCGAGCAGCGTGATCTCTGCCGGGGCCTTGGCCAGGCGATAAAATCCGCTGCGTCCGCGCCCGCCATCGACCAGGCCGGCCCGCGAAAGTGCCTGCATCTGCTTGGCCATATAGGGTTCGGGCACGTCATGGAATTCGGCCAGCGCCGCCAGCGACAGTCCGCGTTCCGGCCACAGCGGGGCCAGCACGGCGCAGGCATGCGCAGCCCATTCGACACCCTTGTTGATCCGCATCAGCCCAAAGCCTCTTGTTCGCTCCGATTAATATGGATATGTGATATCCGAATATAGGGGAGTCGCATAATGTACGGCAAGTTTGATGGTCTCGATCGGTTGGCGCAAGCATTGATCGGATTGGCCGCGCTGATGGCGCTTGCGAATGGCGCTTTCATGCTGATCGACCCCTTCGGCTGGTATGACTTCGTCGGCACCGTCAAAGCATCCGGGCCGCCCAACGCGCACTTTATCCGCGACATCGGGATCGCCTTTGCGATTTCCGGCCTGCTGCTGGTCTATGCCGCGCTCAATCCGGCGCTGCGCTGGGGCAGCGCGGTGGTGGGCAACCTGTTCCCGACTTTGCACGGGGTCCTACATATTTATGAAGTCCTGGTGGGCATTTGCAGCCCGGACATCTTCTGGCGCGATGCGCCCGGCGTCCTTGGGCCGGCAATTGCCGTGTGGAGCGCGATCGGCATCCAGCTGGCGCGCAAGCGCGTCTCGCCGGTGCCCTTGCCCAAGCCGCTATTCGTCAGCGTGATGCAGTGCATGGTGGGCGATGCGGAGCCCTATTACGGGGACCTGTCCAAGGCGGGCGGTTTCGCGGTCGAGAAATTCCAGCACGCCATGGTGCTCTCAGGCCATTATTTCCACGCGCCGAAGGACTTGATCCACATGGCGCGGCTGGGATCGACCAGGGCGGAGGATTGCGGCCCCTGCGTCGAGATCGTGCGGGGGATTGCGCTCGCGGACGGGATGGATGCCGCGCGCCTGCAAAACGCACTGGTCGGAAAGCCCGAAAGCGATAGCGATGCGCTAGCCTATGAATTCGGCGCTGCCATCGCCAGCGGGGATGCGCCAGTTGCCGCAGTATTGGGTGACCGGATCGAGGCGCTCCATGACCGCAAGATACGCACCGAACTGACGCTGGCGGCGGCGAGTGGCCGCCTGTTCCCTGCCATCAAGCGGGGGCTGGGCTATGCTTCGGCCTGCACAATCCCGCGCCTAGCCGAACACCCGCTTTAGGAACGCATCGACCACTGGCGTTGCCGGGTAATCGGGATCGCCCAGCAAGCGGTTGATTTCCGCATGGCCCTTGAGGCCGCGCCCTTCGAACCCCTGCACCTTCGCATCGGTACCTGCGCGGCGCAGCGCTTCGCCTAGGCCGTTGCTCTGCGCGGTACCGTCGCGCCGCTGGACGTGCAGGATGAGGAAGGATGGGGCGTTGGGGGCAGCCGCGTGCAGCGTCGGCGATAGCGCCTTTTGCCGCTCGGGATCGGTGCCGAATGCCTGCTTATAAGTGTCCCCCATCAACAGGGCGTTCTCGTCCATCTGCTCGGGTACGTTGTAAGCCGCCCCATCGAGCGGGATCACACCCTTGATATCGGCATAGGAAAGGCCCGCAGCGCGGAGATATTGCGGATCTGTGCCGACCAGCGCGACCAGGTGCGCGCCCGCGCTATGGCCCATCAACACCACCTTGCGGCGGTCGATCTTGAGCCGCTCTGCCTCGGCCAGCAATTTGGCGACCGCGCTGGCAACATCGGCCGCCTGCTGTTCGACCGCGGCATCGGGCACCAGCCGGTAATTGATCGAGGCAAAGTGGTATCCTTGCTCGTTGTAATGCGGGGCCTTGAACTGGCCGGTGGCATTGCCCTTGTCGCCGCGCTTCCACCCACCGCCATGGACGAAGATCACCAGCGGGGCGGGTTTTGAGACTGTCGCCGGATAGAAATCGAGCTTCTGAAGCTGATCGGTGCCATAGGTGAGTTCGCTTGCCGCGCTGCCGCCCGCGGTGCGTGGTGCCGTGCCGGTTTCGCCGCGCCGCGCCTGCATCCGTTCGCGCAGGCTCTGTTGGCAAGTTTCGCTCAATTGGCCGCGCTTTTCCGCCATGCAGCTGCGGATTTGTGACCGGTCCGAGCCGCACAACTGCACGATCTCCTGGCGGCATTGTGCGGGCAGGCGCGCGCGGTCCTGCGCAAAGGCGGTGAAGGTGACGGAGGCAGCGAGGCCGGCGATGATCCAGTGGGCAGCACGCATTACATATCTCCCTGTAATCGCGGAGATGTTACGCGCTACGTGCGGGAACTCCAGTCGCGGATTGTCGCAAGCTGTCGCAACCCTTTACGGTTGCATGAAGCCCAGATCGGGGCGCGCAAACCGGCCGATATTGGGCGCGATGCTGGGCAGCTCGCTGGCCGACACACCAAACCATTTGGCGAGCGTGGCCGAATATTCGTCCACCGATGTACTGGGCAGCAAGCGGCCCCGGCCAACCTGGTCGTCTGAATCGACCGAGACTTGCGGGGCTGTGCCGTAGAAGCGGCCTCCGTTGACCGCGCCGCCGAGGATGAAATGATGTCCACCCCAGCCGTGATCGCTGCCGTCCCCGTTCGAAGTAAGCGTGCGGCCGAAATCGGACGCGGTGAAGGTGGTCACCTGGTTGGCAACGCCCATTTCCACGGTAGCACGGTAAAAGGCGTCCAATGCGAAATCGACCTGCCCCAGCAATGCATCGTGCGATCCCAGCAGGCCATCGTGGTGGTCGAACCCGCCGATGCTGACCAGGAACACCTGGCGCGCGACTCCCAGGCTGGCGCGTGCGGCAATCAGCCGTGCCACCACCGACAATTGCGCGGCGAGCCGGTTGCCGGTGCCGAAGTCGGTCGTCAGCGAACTGGTCGCGAGCGCGTTGTTGACGAAACCGCCATATTCGATCGATCGCGCCATGGTCTGCGCGTAGTCGGCTTCGAGCACATGGCCGTTGTGCGTGCGGAGCAATGCAGTCAGTGCATCGCGGGCGGCGTTGGATGAATAGACCCTCCGGCCGAGTCCGCCGATCGTTACCGCGCCGCTGCTCGAAACCTGATAGGGCAGGGCGTTCTGACCTGACAGGAAAACGGCGTTGCCGGTCGCATTGATCGCGGTGAACATCGAATTGGTGTTTGACGAAAGCGCCAGATCGCCCATCCGCCCGCCCCAGCCGGTGACCGAACCTTCCGGGGCAGAACTTTGCCAGGTCGATTGCTGGTCATTGTGCGAAAACAGCTTCGGCGGCTTGGGAAAGCTGACGTTATTCTGGCTTTCGTATTGTGCCTTGGTCAGCGGCACGATCAGCGGCCCGACATTGAGCAAGGGTGCCATTGCTCCTTGGTCGAACAGCGCCTTGAGCCGGGGCATGGTCGGCGCCAGCGCATAGCGGATATCGTCGGTCAGCACTTGCGATGTCGGCTGGGTCAAGACCGTGTTGGCAAGGCTTGCTTGTGAAAGCGCGATACCGCCAGTGCCGCCGCCGCCACGGATCGCTGCGTAACGGTCATAATTGGGCTGGTCGAACGGGATCAGCGTGTTGCCATAGTCATTACCGCCATAGAGGAAGACGCAAACCAGCGCCTTGTACCCCCCGCCCGAACTGAACGCCGCGGCTTCGCCGATACCGGCGAGGCCCAGCGCATAGCTCGCAGCTGATCCGGCGACGGCCAATTGCCCTGTGCGCTGCATGAAAGCGCGGCGCGAAATCTCGGTATCTTTGCCGATGAACATCGTCTGCGCTCCCTTACCGCTGGACCAGGTAGTCGTTGGAAACCATCACCAGCAGAACGGCGATGTGGATGCGCCGCCGCTTGGTCGCGTCATCGGAGGTTTGCGTGACCGTTTCCGCCTGCATCGCGGTCAGGATCGTGTCGCGGGTCGATTGCGACAGCTGCTTGCCGGTCAGCAGCAGATCGAGCCGTTCGAGCAGGGCGGGTGCGTCATGCGCGATTGCCAGTTCCTCCGTGTAGGTGGCCTTGACGTCGGAGACCCAGCCGCCCGAGCCGTCGACCGATCGCTCCATGAAATTGACATAGGAGGCGACGGTGTTCTCGTTGACGATCTGGAATTCGGGCGCCACCATGTTGCGGGTCGCGGCCTGCGAATTGAGCGGTACGAAGCCGGGCCGGAAATAGTTGAATACCGAGGGGGAACGCAGCGGCGACTGGCCGAGCCGGCTGGCGCTGTCGCTCAGGTCCGGGATCGCCCAATTGCCTGATGCGGATTGTGCCCCGAAAGTGCGGCCCCATTGGGAAAAGCGCACCATCGGTTCGCGCAGCTTGCCGTACTGCGGGTTGGTGAGGCCTGCGGATGAGAGCGCTTCGTCATCGAGCAGTATCGCCTTGAACACGGCGCGCATGTCACCGCGCCGCCCGCTGCCATTGTTGTTGAACACGCCTGCAACCCGTTGGACGTAAGCGGGCGAGGGGTTGCTGGTCACCAGCCGCTGGATCATCTGCTGAGCGAAGAATGGCCCGACATTGGGATGATTGAACAGCGCGTCGAGCGTTTGTCGCAGCGTTTCGACCGCGCCCGTTCCGGCGGGGATAGTAGTCCCGAGGAAGCTCTTGGCTTCGTCCGAGTGATAGCCGGTCGTGCGCGGCCTGCGCCATTTGGCCGGATCGGCCGTCATCGGCTGGCGGACGTAGAGCGGGTTCTGGATCTGGGTGGTCGAACCGGGCGAGGCGGGTGTGAAGGTAACGCCGGTATAGTCGTAATCATATCCGGTGAACGCCTTGGCGATCTCCGTCACATCGTCATTGTCATAGGTCTCGATCGGATTGCCGCTGGCGTTTGTCTTCGGCGTTCCGTCGAGATTGAGTTCGTAGAGCCCGATCGAGAACAGCTGCATCACCTCGCGCCCGAAATTCTCGTCAGGTACGCGGCCGGTGTTCGGGTCTGCCTTGCGGTTGCCCAGGGTGTTCAGGAACACGCCCAATGCGGGGTTGAGCGTGATCGCTTCCAGCAGATCGCGGAAATTGCCGAAGGCGTGACGGTTCAGCGTGTCCCAGTAATAGCCCATCGCCTGGCTGCGCCAGGTGATATCGACCGAGTTGAGCGAGACGACGAAGAATTCGGACAGTGCCAGCGCCGCACGTTTGCGCACCCCGCTGTTGCCAGCCATCAGCTCGCTCCAGATCATCCGGTCGGCGATACCGGAGTTGAAGTAATACTGGTTGCTGTCGATATTGTCGTAACCACGCGAGGAGAAGAATTGCTCGGCGGTTTGGTCGTTGGCGAGCGACATCTGCGCATCAAGCCAGGGCTCATATCCGTTTGCGCGCACATCTGCGATTGAAGCCGTTGAAGCGGCAAGCGAAGCATGAAGGATAAACCGCGCGGCCTCCGCGTCGGTCTGCGGTTTGACGACTGTAGGGCCGGAACTGCCTCCGCCGATTGCCCCGCCGCCTGAACCACCGCCACCGCCGCAAGCCGCGGTGGCCAAGGCCAGGCCGGCTATTGCTGCGCTACGAGCTTGTACACCACGTTCGCTCCGGGTTGTGGAGTTGTCGGTTGGCGCGGCAGGCTCGGCCGCTTCAAGCACATCTTCCCTCAAGCGACCCGGCTCCTGCTTCCTGTCCCGGTCATCGCCTCCCATTGGCGCTGACCTGCAAAAGCCCCCATAGCTGAATGTCTTGCGCGAGTTCTTACCGCTCAGACTTAGCTTGAAATTAACTATCCCAGCGGGCTGTCGTTGGCGAAGGGATAACCGTTCCGGCCAGCGAGCAATTGCAACGACTGGTCGCGAATTTCGCGATTAGTGCTATGCATGAGTTCATGCCTCCCATGGCAGGTCTGGACAATCGCGCCTTGGTGCTTGCCCTCGGCCACGCCAACGCCTAGGCCCGCGCGGTTTGTCTGCCAGATGAGAGTTTCCGCATGGCCAATGTTACCGTGATCGGCGCCCAATGGGGCGATGAGGGCAAGGGCAAGATTGTCGACTGGCTGGCCAGCCGCGCCGATGCTGTCGTCCGCTTCCAGGGCGGGCACAATGCCGGGCACACGCTGGTGGTGGGCGGCACCACTTACAAGCTTTCGCTGCTGCCCTCCGGCATCGTGACCGGCACCCTCAGCATCATCGGCAATGGCGTGGTGCTCGATCCGTGGCACCTCAAGACAGAGATCGAAAAACTGGAAAGCCAGGGCGTCAGCATCACCGATGACAATTTCGCCATCGCTGACAATTGCCCGCTGATCCTGCCGATCCACCGCGATCTTGATGGCTTGCGCGAAACGGCCGCCGGCAGCGGCAAGATCGGCACAACCGGGCGCGGGATCGGCCCGGCCTATGAGGACAAGGTCGGTCGCCGCGCGATCCGTGTGTGCGACCTCGCGCATCTCGACGACCTGGAGCCGCAACTCGATCGGCTGTGTGCGCACCACGATGCACTGCGCGCCGGGTTCGACCAGCCGCCAGTTGACCGTGAGCGGCTGCTGGCTGACTTGCGAGAGATCGCGCCTTTCGTGCTGCAATATGCCCAGCCTGTGTGGAAGCGTCTTAAGAAGGTGCGCAAGGCGGGCGCGCGCATCCTGTTTGAAGGTGCGCAGGGCGTGCTGCTTGATATCGACCACGGCACCTATCCCTTCGTCACTAGTTCCAATACCGTCAGCGGTACCGCGGCCAGCGGCAGCGGGCTGGGCCCCAACGCCACCGGTTTCGTACTGGGGATCGTCAAGGCCTACACGACCCGAGTTGGCAGCGGGCCGTTCCCCACTGAATTGCAGGACGAAGTCGGCCAGCGCCTTGGCGAGCGCGGGCACGAATTCGGCACCGTCACCGGGCGGCAGCGGCGCTGCGGCTGGTTCGATGCAGTGCTGGTGCGGCAAAGCTGCGCGATCAGCGGTGTAACCGGCATCGCGCTGACCAAGGTCGACGTACTCGACGGGCTGGAGAAGGTGAAGATTTGCACCGGCTATCGCCTGAAGGGCAAGATCCTCGACTACTATCCCAGCCACGCGGCTGACCAGGCGGCGGTCGAGCCGATTTATGAAGAGCTCGAAGGCTGGCAGGAATCAACCGCCGGTGCGCGCAGCTGGGCTGACCTGCCCGCCAATGCGATCAAGTATATCCAGCGCGTGCAGGAATTGATCGAAACGCCGGTGGCGCTGGTTTCGACCAGCCCCGAACGCGACGATACGATCCTGGTGCGCGATCCATTCCTTGATTGATTTTTCGCATCAATTCTTGACCTGATCCTTTTTTGTTCTTACCCTGTTCTTAATTGGGTGCGAATGGGGAAGAATCGGCATGAAACAGTCGAGCGAGATTGAATATCGCGCAGCTGACGACTCTCCGTATCAACGCGGGAGTGTCGCGATATTTTCAGATCGGGCTTTCTGGCGGCATCAGGCGGCGGATGAACTGGCCGGGGCTGACTTCAGCATTCTTTACCAGGGACCCGTTGACCAGCTTCTTGACGGTAGCATCGCCTTGCTTGGCGATGCCGTGCTGCTTGATGTGCCCTGCGTGGATGCCTCCGCAATGGCAGCGCTGTGCCTGCTCGATATGCGCATCGCCGCGTCAGGTGCGCGCTTGGTGGTTTCGACTTCGATCGCGGCGCTGGACGATGTCTTTGCGTGCTTCGATCAGTCGCAGCCGGAAATCCTGGTTGATCCCTCTCCGCCTGAGCGTTTGCTTGCTGTCGGGCGCAGCCTTGCGGGCACCAACCGGGGGCATGTTCGCGAACTTTCTGCCCAGGATCGCGCCGTATTGCTCAACCTGACCGAGCAGGTCGAAGCAATATCGCGGCGGCTCGAGAATTTCGCGCAGCAAGCGGGTGTTGACGAAACGGCGGGCGCGGAATCCGGTCTGCGCGACAATCGGCCCGTGTTTCGCGGGTTTGGCGAAGCTGACCGGGACGAGCCACTGGTGCGGCGCAGCCTCCCCGATCCGCGACTGGTGCGCCGGATCATCCGCCAGCGGCACGCGCGCACAAAATATTTCGAGGCTGCGCTGTTTGCCGATCCGGCCTGGGACATGCTGCTCGATCTCACCGCGGCACATGCCGAACACCGGCGCGTGTCGGTAACCTCGCTATGCCTTGCTGCCGGCGTGCCGGCCACCACTGCGCTGCGCTGGATCCAGCAGATGACCGACGACGGCCTGTTCGAGCGAGTGGCGGATTCGTCTGACAAGCGCCGGGTGTTTATCTCGCTAAGCGAAAAGGCTTGCGACGCGATGGCGCGCTATTTCGCGGAGATCGAGGCCGGCGCCGCCGCCTATGCGGCCTGATCGGGGGCTTTGAGCACCACTGTCAGTCCCGGCGCTGCGTTCGGCGCGGTTCCATCCAGTTGTTCCCGCGCCGCATCCGCGCGCGCGCGGGCCAAAATCGCGGCAGGAATTTCGCCATCGAGCAGCAGCGTATCCGCTTCTCCGAGCAAGCGGGCTTGCCGCAAGGTTAGGTCTTCGGGGTCCAACGAGCTTAGTGCGATAGTCTCGATCCGCGCAGGTTCTGGCCGGTCCGCGTCCGCGAGCCATTGCGCAACGCGCGCATGCGCAACCGGATCGAACGGATCGAGTGCCCCGCCTTCGCGTAAACTATCGTCCAGCGCGCGGCGGCGGTCAGCGCCATCGGGAAATTTGCGCCGCAACGCGTCGCGCCCGGCGAACAGCGCCTGCGCAAGTTCGCCCAGTGATTGCGGCAGCAACCGCTCGAGCCGCAGCCGGACATGCTTGGCAAGGCCGGCCGAGGCACCACCGGTTCCGATCGCGATCAGCAACGGTTCGCGCTCCAGAATGCTGGGCGTGGTGAAATCGCACAGATCGGGCATGTCGACCACGTTCACCAGCATCCCTGCGCAGCGCAGGTTTATGGCTGCGTTTTCGCAGGCGCGCGGATCGTCATAAGCGACGAAGGCGAGCCGCACGCCCTCGTCGATCGCGCGTTGCATATCGTATTCGATTACACCTCCGGCGCGTTCGACCAGCCGCTTCTTCGGCTCTGCCGCGTCGCCATCGCCCAGCACCAGGACTTTCTGGCCCTGGATGCGATGGAACAGCGGCAGCGAGTTGATCATGCCAACCTGTCGGGCCTAAAGCCAATCGGGGACGCGCTCAGCATCCATGATGGCCGCCGGGTGCAGGCGGTCCGCCACCACCGCATAGCGATCCCCGTCAACCAGCACTTCCGGCACGAAGCCGCGCGAGTTGTAGGAACTGGCCATGGTAGCGCCATAGGCGCCGGCAGTGCGGAACACTGCAAGGTCACCCGCCACCAGTGCGTCGCATTCGCGATCGCGCGCAAAGGTATCGCCGGTTTCGCAGATCGGGCCGACGATATTGGCGGTCATGCGTTCGCCGCTGGGCTGGACTGCATCGAAATCGTGCCATGCGCCATAGAGTGAAGGGCGAGCGAGGTCATTCATCGCGGCATCGACGATCACGAAGGGTGGGCCGTTGCCGCCCCGCTTTACCCGGATCACGCGAGTCAAGAGGACGCCGGCATTGCCTGCGATCACGCGACCCGGCTCGAAGGTCAGGTGTACTCCCCAGTCTTTCGTCACACGTGCGACCATTGCGCCATAATCGGCCGGGGTGGGCGGGTTTTCGCCAGCCCGATAGCGCACGCCAAGCCCACCGCCCAGATCGACATGGGTGATCGTGTGACCCGCCGCGCGCAGGTCTGCCACAAGTTCAGCGACCTTGCCGAAAGCAGTTTCAAGCGGCTCCAGATCGAGCAGCTGGCTGCCGATATGCACCGCCACGCCGCGCAGGTTCAACCCATCCAGCGCAGCCAGTTCCGCAAACACTTCGCGGGCATGCATCAGCGGGATACCGAACTTGTTCTCGGCCTTGCCCGTAGAGATCTTCTCATGCGTTTTGGCGTCGACATCGGGGTTGATGCGCAGGCAGGCGGGGGCCCGCTCGCCGCGCGCCGCAGCCAGTTCTGCCAGTTCGCGGCCTTCTTCGCGGGATTCGATGTTGAACTGGCCGATGCCCTTGTCGAGCCCCAGCTCCAGCTCGGCGCGGGTCTTGCCCACGCCCGAGAACACAATCATCTCCGGCGACATTCCGGCTGCGAGGGCACGGACGAGCTCGCCGCTGGAGACCACATCTGCGCCGAAGCCCTGCTTTTGCAGGACCTTCAGCACGGCGAGGTTGGGGTTGGCCTTGACCGCAAAGGCAATCAGCTTGTTCGGCACACCGTCGAGCCCCTCGCGCATGACGCGCGCATGCCGTTCCAGCGTGGCCCGCGAATAGACGTAAACGGGTGTGCCGACTTCCTCGGCAATGCGCGGCAGCGGCACATCTTCGGCGTAGAGCACGCCATTCTTAAAAGCGAAATGGTCCATCTTTTCCCTGGTTTCGGTCTATTCTGGCGGCAGGTCGAAGGGATCGTCCGCCCGCTCTTCCGAACGGCGCCGCAATTCCACACTACGCTGGGGAGCAGCGAGAGTTTCCATCTCCAGCAGCTCTTCGGCACTCGGCTGCGTCTCGCTACCATAGGGTGCGGGCGGCAAGGCCTGGTTCGCCAGAGGCTCGATGTCCGAGCGCTGTCCGCATGCGGCAGCTAGCGCGGCAAGGCCCAGCAGTGCGGGCGTAGCAAGGTGCCATAGTCTCATCTTGTCAATCCCATCCGCGCTTTGGCCAGTTCGATCTGGTGCCTTACCTGATCGGGCGCGGTGCCGCCATAGGAGGCGCGCGAGGCGACCGAAGCATCGACCGAAAGCGCCTCGTAGACCCGCTCGTCGATACGCGGGTCGATGCCCTGCAATACGTCAAGCGGCAGCTGGTCAAGCGCGACGCCATCGGCTTCGGCCCGCTTCACAGCCGCGCCGGTGATGTGGTGCGCCTCGCGGAAAGGCACGTCCGCCTCGCGCACAAGCCAATCGGCAAGGTCGGTCGCCGTGGCATAACCCAGCTCTGCCGCCTGCCGCATGCGCGCGGTGTTGAACGTGCTGTCTGCCACCATGCCGGTCATTGCAGCGATGCTGAGTGCAAGCAGCCCTGCAGCTTCGAACACCGGCGGCTTGTCATCCTGCATGTCCTTCGAATAGGCGAGCGGCAGGCCCTTCATGGTGATCATCAGCGATGTTGCACAGCCGATGATCCGCCCGGCATGGCCACGCACAAGCTCGGCGGCGTCGGGGTTTTTCTTTTGCGGCATGATCGAGCTGCCGGTGCTGAGCGCGTCGGGCAGCCGCACAAAGCCGAACGGCTGGCTGGCCCAGATGATGAACTCCTCTGCCAAGCGCGACAGGTGCAGCGCGCACTGGCTCGCCGCCATCAGGAAATCGAGCGCAAAGTCGCGATCGGACACCGCATCCAGGCTGTTGCGCGTCGGCGCGGCAAATCCCAGTGCTTTGGCAGTCATCTGGCGGTCGATCGGAAAGCCCGTGCCGGCCAGCGCCGCGCTGCCCAGCGGGCACATCGACAGCCGCGTGCGCGCGTCATTGAAGCGGTCGCGGTCGCGCTCGATCATCTCGAAATAGGCCATCAGGTGATGGCCCAGCGTCACTGGCTGCGCAGTCTGCAAATGGGTGAAGCCGGGCATGATGCTGGCCGCGTGGGCCTCTGCCTGGTCCAGCAGGGCGAGCTGCAAGCGGCCCAGCGCGGCATCGGTCTCGTCGATCGCGTCACGCACCCACAGTTTGAAATCGGTCGCAACCTGGTCGTTGCGGCTGCGCGCGGTGTGGAGGCGTCCGGCAACTGGCCCGATCAGTTCGCCGAGCCGCGCTTCGGTGGTCATATGGATGTCTTCAAGGTCCCAGTTCTCAGGCACCCCGTCACGCTCATACTCGGCTGCGACCTTATCAAGGCCATCTGAAATCGCCCGGGCATCTTCGGCGGAAACGATCCCCTGCGCGCCCAGCATCGCAACATGCGCCTTCGACGCAGCGATATCCTGCCGCCACAGCGCCTTGTCGAAAGGAATCGAGGCGTTGATTTCGCGCATGATCGCGCTAGGTCCTTCAGCGAACCTTCCGCCCCACATCTGATTGGAGCCCGACATGTCCTTACGGCTATCGCTCACTGTCCTCGCCTCGGCGCTGTTTCTGGCCGCCTGCGATAGTGGCGCGGAGGGCGACGCGCAACAGCAGGAGCAATTGGGCAAGGCCAAGCCAGAATTGACTGGCGAGATCGATCGCAGCTTTGCTGGCGAGCTGATGCCCGCGATCACGGTCAAAGACCCGGACGGGAAGGAGCTGAACCTCGCCGCTCTGAAAGGCCAGCCGGTGCTGCTGAATCTGTGGGCGACCTGGTGCGCACCCTGCGTGGTCGAGATGCCGATGCTCGACGAACTTGCGGCGGTGAAGGACGGCGAGCTACGGGTGGTTACCGTGAGCCAGGACATGCGCGGCGCGGAGGCGGTTGTGCCGTTCTTTGCCGATCGCAAGTTTGCGCGGCTCGAACCGTGGCTTGATCCGGCAAACGACCTCGCGGCGGCATATGGCGGGGGCGGGGTGATGCCACTGACAGTGCTCTACGATGCAGAGGGCCAAGAACTTTTCCGCGTTGCTGGAGGATATCACTGGGATAGCGAGGATGCGCTGGCGGCGATAGAGGAAGCCATCGCCCGCTAGTCTGCCCGCCGGCTCAACTAGTTGGCGGCTGCAGTCGCCGCAGTCAGCGGCGCGCCGCTCGCGAGCTGTTCTTCGATGCGGGTGAATGCCGAATGGCTGCCCGTGTCAGCATCGAGCACATCGGTGGCGAAATAGGCCACCCCTTCGCCGCGCTGCAGGTCGATCCACAGGCCCGATTTCAGCCCATAGGCGCTTCCGGCATGGCCAACGCGCGGGCGCCCGTCACCGAACGGATCGTCATGACAACCGTCAGTGCCGGTCGCGAGTGTCTGGCTGGCAAGGCCATATTGGCACATGAAGCCCGACTGGCTGTGGCCGTTGCCGTCATCTTCGTCTGTCTCGCCATTTTGGCCATTGAAGGCCCATAAAGGGGTCAGCAGGGTCCTGACGGATTCGGATTCGAGCAATCGGACCCCGTCGACCTCGCCCTGGCCCAGCAGGAGTTGGCCGATTTTGGCGAGACCGACCATCGAAATGCGCAATCCGCCCTGGGGTGAAAAGATCGCGCCGTTTTGGCCCGGCACCCAGTGTGCGGCAATATCGCACGACCCGTCGCGGGCGGGGGGTGACCGGGCAATCGGGCATCCCACCGCGATGCTCGTCCTTTACCGGCTTCCGCTCGCGATAGAGTGCCACCGCGCGGGCGGCATGGTCTTCGTCGCAATCGGCCCAGTTAAAACAGGCCTCAATTTGCAGGGGCTCCAGCACAATATCACCAACCAACCGGTCAAACCGCTCGCCGGTTGTTTTTTCCATTACCGCCGCGATCACCGGGAAGTTGAAATTGGTGTAACGGAAGAAAGTCCCTGGCGCGTGTTGCCCGTCCCACGCGCGGGCATCGGCCAGCACCTGCGCCATGTCTGCATCAAGCGGCAGCACATAGTCGATATTGTCGGTCAGGCTCGACTGGTGGGAAAGCAACATGCGCAGCGTAATCGGCACATCCGGGAAAGCCGGATTTCGTAACTGCCAACCCAGCTTTGCGGACACATCGTCATCAAGCGCCAGCTTGCCTTCTTCTACCAGTCGCATGACCGCGATGGCGACCACGAGCTTCGAGATTGACGCGACCCGCACGGGATCATCGGCAGTGACGGCGCGCCCCGATTGCAGGTCGGCAATGCCGGCTGCCTCGACCTGGGCGATCTCGGATGCCGTGAATTGTACCCTGACTTGTGCCAACGGGGCTTGCCGTTCGGGTGCTGCCGGTTCCTCAGCCAAGGCAATATTCATCGGTGTGGCAAGCAGCATGGAGAGTAAGGCAACCTGGCTTATGCGTCCGCGCATTTCGCATCCCTTATTGCTTGAGCCGAGCCGATTTCGCCTGACGATTGGCACAGGCATTGGCCGTTCGCAAATTTCGCTTGCCGCGTAGTAAGAATTCCCGGTCGCTCTTTTCCACATTTGAACAAACTCATATCCGCTTGCAAAAATGCGGTTAATTGATGCACACAGCAATTTCAGGGCTTTCAGGGGGTATCTATGCGTACAATTCCTTCAATTCGGATCGGTCTGGTGAGCACAAGCGCGTTTGCGGCTTTGGCATTGGGCGCGTCGGGGGCGGCGCATGCGCAGTCGACCGCGGATATTGCTCTCCAGTCAGGCGCACAGATCGCAGACGATGGGGCTAGCAATGTGGAAGCCGATGCGAATGCCATCCTTGTTACCGGCTCGCGCATCAAGCGTGATCCCACGCAGAGCGCCTTGCCGCTGGAGGTTATCACCACCGAGGTACTGCAGCGCGAGGGGATCAACAGTCCTGAACAATTGATCTCCTATCTTTCGACCAACGGCAATGGCGCCGACAATCTGGCATCGAACAGCGACGTGACCAGCGGCGCGCAGCGCGGCACAAACGGGCTATCCGCCGCCAACCTGCGCGGGCAGGGTTCGGCAGCCACGCTGGTACTGCTCAACGGGCGGCGCGTTGCCGCGCACGGCCTTACCGGCTCGGCGGTTGACGTAAACCAGATCCCGATCGCGGCGATCGAGCGGGTCGAAGTGCTCAAGGACGGCGCATCGGCTATCTATGGCACCGACGCCATCGGCGGTGTGATCAACTTCATCACCAAGACCGATTTCCAGGGCGTAGCGGTCTCCGGTTTCACTGACATCACGCAGGAAGGCGACAGCCCCATCTACCGCCTGTCGGGAACCGTTGGATACGGCGACCTTGATGAACAGGGCTTCAATATCATGGCCTCGGTCAGCAAGAGCTGGCACTCAATCCTGCGCGGTTCGGATCGCGACTTCGTGAACGGCAACCAGCCCGAACGCGGCCTGTCGATCGACACACGCGGCACGCCGATTGCGACCATTTTTCCCAATGGTACCAACGCGTTGTTCGCTCCGAATGGCAGCTTGATCAGCGGCGTGGCGCTGCCTGTTCCTGGCCAGACCTTCCAGGCGACAGGTGGTATCAACGTGCTCGATTTGCCCGGTGGGGCAGGATGCGAAACCTTCGATGGAGGTATGGCTTATGACCACGCGTTGTGGGCCAACAATCCGGCTTTTTATGCTTGCGCGTGGGACACTGGCCGCGCGGCAATCCTGCAGCAACCGATCGATACGCTGACCTATTACGGGCGTGCTACACTGGCGCTCGGCGATCACAAGATTTCTGCTGAAGTCACCGGTTCGGAAGCAGATTCCTCCAAGCAGTTCTCATCGAACCAGTATGCCGGCAACACCAGCACCACGCCGCTTTATTATCCGCTCAATGCCCTGACGGCGAGCACCTACAACAGTATTTACGACCAGCTTGCCGCAGCATTCCCGGCCATTGGCGCCGTGGGTGACCGAACGGTCGATGCCACAGGCAATTATGGCAAACCGATCGCTTATCGCTGGCGCTGTGTGGTTTGCGGCCCGCGCGAATATGAAACCAATACCAAGACCTTCCGCGCCGGGCTGTTCATCGACGGCCCGTTGGGCGGCGGCTGGGATTACCAGGCGGGCGGTTCCTACGCGCAGAGTGAGGCGGTATCAGTCTTGGGAACAGGATATGCCTATCGCGGCATTTTCTCCTCGACAGATAGGGCGCTACAATCGGGCATCCCGGGTGCAGTAAGGGGCGGGCTCGATACCCGCGCGCCAATCGCGCCGGGGGCAACCGCACCGGGCATTATTGGCCTGCTGAACAGCGGCATCATCAACCCGTTCTCGATCGAGCAGACGCCTGAAGCGCTGGCTGCGCTTGAGGCAGTCTCGGCCGAAGGTGTTCTGCTCTACGGCGGCAAATATGACGTATGGCAGTTCGACGCGTCGATCTCAGGCTCGCTGTTCGATCTGCCGGGCGGCGCCGTGCAGATGGCGGTGGGCGTAGACTATCGGCGTGAGGGTTATAGCTTCAACGGTTCGCCCGAGGCTGAACTGAACAGGCCGGAAATCTTCAACGTCGCCTTTGATAACGCCAATGCTCTCGATGGCAAGAAGCGCACCGTGAAGGCTGTCTATGGCGAAGTCTTGCTGCCGGTGTTCGACATGCTCGAAGTCACCGCAGCAGCGCGTCTTGACGATTACAGCGGGTTTGGGACTACTTTCAATCCGAAGTTCAGCGCCAAGTTCCAGCCTGCCGAATGGCTGATGTTCCGCGGCTCCTACAACACCGGATTCCGGGTGCCCACTTTCAACCAGATTTTCAACGGCGTCACCCAGTCTCCCAATCCGGGTATTACGCTGGTCGATCCGACGACCTGCCCGACCGGTGCAGTCAGTTCCTTGCCGGGCTGTGCGGCGATCACGCCCGACACTTTGACCGGGGGCAATCTCAACCTCGGACCTGAAACGTCCGAGCAATTTTCTGTTGGTGTGGTCTTGCGGCCCGCTCCGCGCTGGAGCGCTTCGGTCGATTTCTGGTCGATCGCGGTTGACGATGTGATCGGGGCCCTTTCGCTTCGCGAGGCATTGCAGAATATCCAGTTCCTCGATCCAGACCGCTTCCAGCGAACCAACGGTATTCTGACTCTTATTGACTTGCGCGCAGACAATATCGGATCGCGTAGGACCGAGGGCCTCGAAGTATCGTTGCGGGGCGGCCTTGATGCTTTCGGCGGCGAGCTCAATCTGGGTATGGATGGCAGCTACCTGCTGAAGAAAGAGGAAAAGCAGGCGCCAACGGCGGCTTATGTCGACCAGCGTGGCGTGTTCACCTACGCTGGCGACCTGGGCCTGAAATGGAAGCACAATGCCTGGGTCAATTTCCGCAAGGATAACGTCTCGATCAACTTCTCGCAGATTTATCGCAACGGATACGAAAATCAGGCCTTACCCGGCATCGCCAGCGGGACAATCACCCGGCCGGATTTCAATCCGCGGGTTAAGGCCTATGTGATCTACAACCTTTCGGCTTCGGTCGATATCGAAGAGCGGTTCCGCATCACGGCAGGGGTGAAAAACCTGTTCAACACCGATCCGCCGTTTGCGATTACCTATGACAGCAACACCGGCGCGGGGAGCTCGTGGGAGCCGCGCGTCGCCGACCCGCGCGGGCGTTCATTCACGATCCTCGCCGAAGCGAAGTTCTAAGGGGGAGGGGAGGCAGGCACCGGGGCGCCCGCTCCGGTGCCGCTTTTCCGCTCCATTCGCTCAATTCGTCGGTCATATTGCTGATGAGGGAACGGGCCGCTTAGGAAGCGAATATTTGCTTTACGTGGCTTCGGGCTATAGTCTTCTCCATTGTGGGGCAAATGGGGCATGGCATGGCGCTGATCGAAGCGCCAAGAGAGCACGCACGAGTGCGTGCCGTGCTGTTTGGCGAATTCAAGCTATTTGCTGCTGACGGCCGGGAGATCGGCATTTCCAATCGCCGGGCCCGGGCGATCCTGGCCATGCTTTGTATCGCTCCCGGAGAAGCAATCGAGCGCGAACAACTCAGCAAGCTCTTGTGGCCCGGACGGTTCAGGGCACAGGCGCGCGCAAGCCTTCGCCAATGCCTGCATGACCTGAACCGGCAGCTGCAGGCTGCTGGCTGCGATATTCTTGAAGCTGGCAGTTCTCGCATTGCGATCGATCCATTGTCGATGCGCTCCGATCTGCATGATCTTGAGGCCGCGCTGGCCAGTGGCGATGACACGGAGGCGACTCGCATCCTTGCCGAGATCGCCGGTCGCCCCCTGATCGAACATATCGATTTCGGCCAACAATTTGCCGAATGGCTGGCCGCCAAAAGGCTGCATGTCGAAAGCCAGCTTCGGTTGGCAGTGCAGCGCCTGCTGGATGTGCTCAAGGAGACATCCCGGGTCGAGGCCCATGACCGCCTTGCTGCGGCATGGGCAGGGCGCGAAGCAATGCACGGGCGCCGCAGAAGGATCGGCGTTGCCGTGCTGCCGTTTGAACAACATGACGAACTGGGCGGGGGATTGTTCCTTGCTGAAGGCGTCGTCGACGAGTTGCAATCGCGGCTGGGGGCAATTGCCGAGCTTTCGCTTGCCGGGCGGACTTCCGTAAATGCCATGACGGCGCATGGTGGCACGCTGCCAGAGATTGCGGCCAAGCTGGGTGTGTCGCACCTCGTCGAAGGCACCGTGCTAAGAAGTCCTGACCTGACCAGCCTGACGATCCGCCTGATCGACGGCAAAAGTGGCAGGGAAATCTGGTCGGAACGCTGGCAGGACACGGTTGATGGCTTTGTCGGGGCGCGAAAGGTTATCGGCAGCCAGTTGATTGCCGGCCTGTGCAAAGCCCTGGGAGTGGAGGGAGCAGCGGCGCCGCATCGCCGGATGACTGCGAACCGCGAAGCCTATGCGCTGTACCTGCAAGGCCGCTCGCTGGTGCAAAGGTCAATGACCGAGGGCGCGGTCGCTACCGCGATTGAGCTCCTCGAAAGAAGCCTGGCGATTGACCCCGAATTTGCCGAATGCTGGACAGCGATGGCGGAAGCACATGTGCATACGGCGGTTTACACACCATGCCTTGAGCGGGTTGAACGTTCGGGGCAGGCGGCGGCCTGCGCCGATCGGGCGATTTCACTCGATCCCGGTCAGGGCCACGCGCTGGCGATGCGCGGCATCCACGAATGGACGCTCGGCAATCCCGCCAAGGCGCTCGATTTTGCACTGGAAGCCTATCGGCTCGAACCGAACAATGCCGATGTAACGGTGCGCCTTGGATCGTTCCTGCTCTATCTTGGGCGGACCCGTGAAGCCTTGCCGTTTATCGAAGCGGCTGTCGAGCTGGATCCGGTCTATGGCCGCAACTATGTGCTGTTGTGCACCGCGCACTTCAACCAGGGCAATATGGATGCTGCGCTTGCGGCCGGGCAGCGCATGGTCGACCTGGGCATGCCGGGAATGTGGCTTGCAGTCGTCCAGTCGGCAATCGGTGAACACGAAAAAGCAGTCGAGACCTATTATCGCACCCGGCTGTTGATGAACTCCGTGATCCTGCCACCGGCCGGCACAGCGCCGATGAGCGATGAAGCGCGCGATGCCTATTGGCGGCTCGCGGCAAAGGGTATTTGCGGCGGCAAGGAAGAAGATCGCGCGCTCTATTGCCAAATGCTGGCCGGGCTCCATGCGACCATGCCCGACCCCTACGATCCCACAATCGCCTTTCCTGCAATATGGATGGGCCATTCAACGCTGGCCATGAAAATTTACCGCGAGCGCATCCATCCGGCCAATATGTTCGGCCTGATGAGCCTGTGGGCAGACGTCGATCCCATTCGCCAGACCCGTCTGCATCCCGACTTCATGCAGTTCGCCGAGGACATCGGACTGGTCGAGGCCTGGAACCGGCACGGCTGGCCGGATTTGTTGCCGGCGGATCCGCGCAAGAATTGACGCTTTTTTGACGGCTCGCCCAGTTGACCCGCCAGCATCGGCGTGGGCATAAACTGCGGCCGGGGTTCGCACGACAATTCAGGTATTTGCTCAAAGGTAGAGTTCGGCTCTGCCACTTACGGCGAAGCTTTGCCTGACAGGAATGCGGAGGGCTGGGACATGGACAACTTTTCGAAACAAGGCCCAGAGCTTCACGCCGACTATGTCGATGCGATCAATTCGAACGATATCGATCAGGTCATGGCGCTCCTGTCGGATGACGTCGTTTTTCAGGTTGCCGGCGAGCCTGAGCTGATCGGAAAGTCAGCCGTCAGGGAGTGGGGCGCGAGCTTCTTCGAGGCTTTCGATGCCCATTACGAGAAGGCGCAGCTCGCTTTCGAGAAATCCGGCATGCTGGCGATAGACCGATATGTCTATTCGGCGCGCTTTGTCGGCCGGGAAGACGGAGAAGTGATTACCGAGCATGGCAAGGGCGTTGCGATCTACCGGCAAGGGGAGGGCGGTAGCTGGCACATCATCTTGGATGGGTGGAGCCCGGACGAAGTCATGCCGGTCGATGCCTTGGCGAGTTGAGAAGGATTTTTTGCAGCATGCGTCTGCGTCTGCGTCGAGCGGTGCAGCGATGCCGAGGCGAAGGATGAAGGAATGCGCGAGCCGACGGGCTCGACACAATATCAGGAGCTGGTCCTGAAATAGGCCAGGGTCTGATTCCGGCGGATGGCTTCTGCGACCCGGCCATCCGCCGGATTTCCAACTCAGAATGTTCCAAGACGGTCCCGTTTGCGCGTCAGCAGCAAGCGTAGGGACGGTCATTGGAAAAATACCTGGGCGCGCGAACCGTAGAGCAGGAGTTGCGCCGTGCAATCATCGTCTTCCACACTGACTGTACCGGCTGTTGCACAACCAGTTCTTCCTTCGCTCGCTGAGCACAAATTGGCGCGCTTTTCCGCCATCGTGATCCTCTATTTCATGCAGGGCGTGCCTTTGGGTCTGACGCTGGTTGCCATACCGGCCTGGCTGGCAGCGAGCGGCGCTTCACCCACAGCGATCGGCGTATTCGTTGGCACAGCGATGTTGCCCTGGTCGCTGAAACTGATCAACGGGCTGTTGATGGATCGGTTTACCTTCAAACCGATGGGCCGCCGCAGGGCCTGGATCCTCGTCGCTCAAGCGATGATGGCGACGACCTTGGTTGCCTTGGCGGTTGCCGCGCCGTCTGCAGCGCAAGTCGGGCTGCTCGCTTGGTTCTGCTTCACTCTCAACATTTGTGCGACCTTTAACGATGTGGCGGTTGACGGGATGGCCGTGGACCTTGTGCCCGATGAAGAGCGCACTACCGTGAATGGCTTCATGTTCGCGTCACAGGCACTCGGGGTTTCGGCGACGAGTTTCGTCGCCGGTCAGTTGCTGGTGACAGGTAACATAGCAACCATGGCGCTGGTGCTTGCCGGCTTCGTCGCTGTTGTTTCGACATTCGTGGCGATTTTTAGGGAACGCCCGGGCGAGCGATTGCTGCCCTGGAGCGAGGGGCGCGCGTCGCAGGAATGCGAGGAGCGCCAGCAGGGGGCGTGGTGGCCGATCATCAAAGGGGTGTTCCAGTCCCTCGCTTCGCCCCTGATCCTCCTGTACCTGTTGGGAGTGGCTTTCTCACAGGGCAGCTGGTCGTTCATTGACGCCGTGAGTCCGCCTCTGGCGGTGCAGGAGCTCGGCTGGGGGAGCGACCAGTTCTCCAGCTTTTCCGCCATGGCCAGTCTGCTTAGCGCCATTGCCGCAGCGATATTGACGCCGCTGGTGGTACGCCTGGTCGGGCTGAGAAATGCCATTGCCGGTCTGTTCGTCTTGATCGCGGCACTGGCCGTGATCGGTGGGGTGACTTTCCCGACCTGGCAGAATGACCGGATCTTCCTCGCCTTGTACAGCCTCCAATATGGTGCAGGGTTGCTCCTCAACATCCTGCTGATCGTTTGGGCTATGCGGGTCTGCAATCCTGCCGTGGCCGCAAGCCAGTTTGCGTTGTTCATGGCCGTGCCGAACTTTTCGCGCTCGATCTTCTCGGGCTATTCCGGCTGGCTGGCAGAAAATGGCGGATATGCGCTGACCTATTACGCCGTTGCCGCGGTGACACTGATTGGCCTCGCGCTTTGCCTGCTGGCGAAAATCGGCAAGAAAGGCGGGGCAGCGGCGGTATGAGCGAAAACGCTACCCCCGGACATCTGCAAAAGCGGCTGGGAATGCCGTTTGCCATCGCCGTCTGCGTGGGCACTGTCATCGGCACCGGCATAATGCGGGCTCCCGGAGAGATCGCTCAGATGGTGCCGGATCCGGTGATCGTGATGCTATTGTGGCTGGCAGGCGGGGTGTACGTGCTCTTATCATGCAATGTCGCGGCGGAGATTTCGTCTGCGCTGCCCAAGGCCGGCGGTCATTACGTCCCCGTACGAGAAGGGCTTGGCGATGCCATGGGATTGCTGGTCGGCTGGACGATGTGGGTCGCCTTTGTGGCGGTGAACGCCGCGATAGCGATTGCTGCAGCGGACTTTCTGGGATCGATCATACCGTGGATCGGCGAAAACGTGTCGCTTTCGGCAATGTTGATCCTCCTCGCTGTCACTGCGCTTAACTGGCCCGGCGTGGAAGAAGGTCGCTGGGTGCAGATCGTGGGAACGGCGATAAAGATCGGCCTTCTCATTGCCGTGGTGGCAGTCGCGCTGGCAATGCCTGCAGGTTCTGCCGCAGCGGTGGCGCCAACCGATGCTGCGTCCGCAATGCCTGAGCCCATTGGTATTCTTTCCATCCTGCTGGGCCTGCAGTTTATCGTTGCCGTCTATGACGGGTGGTACAGCACAATCTATTTTGCCGAGGAGGACAGGGATCCTGGCCGCAACATCCCGAGATCGCTGTTCCGTTCGGCCATCATCGTGACTGTCATCTATCTGGCAGTAAACTACAGCCTGATACGCGCGCTGGATTTTGACGTGCTGCGTTCGTCAACACTTCCCATGGCACCTGTGATCGAGGCGGCATCGGGGCAGTGGGGGAATGTTTTCGTGGCGCTGCTGGCAACGCTCATGGCGCTCGTTACCTTGAATGGCTCGGTTATGGCGACGCCGCGCATACTCTACGGCATGGCACAAGACGGCCTCTTCCTCAAAGCTGCTCTGCGGGTCAATCGCGGGGGTACGCCAACGTTGGCCCTGGCTGCCGGCACGCTTATCTCGATCCCGCTGGTTTTTTCGGGTGGATATGTGTTTGTTTTCCGCTTGATGGGGGCACTGACGTTGCTGGCTGCTTGCCTCTATGTCCTGTCCTATTTCGCGCTGCGTATACGCCAGCCCGACCTAGCGCGGCCGTTCTGCGCGCGCGGCCATCCGGTCCTGCCGGCGTTGATCCTGATAATCAATTGTGCGTTGGTCGGCAGCTTCGTTTACTCGGAACCAGTCAGCGGATTGTTGATGTTGGGCCTTGTTGCCATCTGTATTCCCGTAGGGATCCACCTTAACCGGCAGCGGCAGGCGGCAAGTCTTGGCAAGGGGATAGCCGCCGCGGCTCCGTTACCGTGATATGAGCGATCCTGCGGCAAGGTATTTGCATCGATAAATCAATAGAACCTACTGTTTGCTCCATGTCATTCTGTTTAAAAGAACCTACATGGAACTCAACTATCACCATTTGCGCTATTTCCAGGCTGTCGCGATCGAAGGCAATCTGACCCGCGCGGCCGAAATCCTCAATGTTTCGCAATCCGCGGTCTCGACACAGATTCGCTTGCTTGAAGACCGGCTTGGCCAGCAGTTGTTCGAGCGCCGCGGCCGTGCATTGCTGTTGACCGAGGCTGGCAGGATTGCGCTCGATTATGCCAATTCGATCTTTGCCAGCGGCGACGAACTCGTCGCGACCTTGCAAGCCAGCGGGCATCAGCGCCAGGCCCTCAGAGTCGGCTCGCTCGCGACACTTTCGCGCAACTTCCAGCTGCAGTTCCTGCGGCCGCTGCTGGGGCGAAGCGATGTCGAGGTCATCCTGCGTTCCGGCAGCGCGGGCGAATTGTTTAACGCTCTGGCCGACTTGCACCTTGACGTGGTGCTGACCAACCAGCCTCCACCGCCGGACACGCTGAACAGTTTCATCGTGCGTCGCCTGGACGAACAGGGTGTAAGTTTGATCGCCACACCCGCGTTGTTGGCGGGCGCCCGGCCGATCGCGCAGTTGATTGCGGAAACGCCGATGATTCTCGCCACTCCCGGATCGGCGCTGCGCATGGGCTTCGATGCCATGGCAGACAGGCTGGGCCTAAGGCCCCAGATCGCTGCGGAAGTGGACGATATGGCGATGATGCGCCTGCTTGCCCGTGAGGGTGTGGGCCTTGCCGCGATCCCGCCGATTGTGGTGCGCGACGAGCTGGCAAGCGGCGAACTGGTCGAATGCGCGGAATTGCCGGGGTTCGTCGAAAGCTTTTACGGGGTAACCGTGGAGCGAAAGTTCCCAAACCCTTTGCTCCAGACGCTATTCTAACGCTTTGCGGGTTGTCCGACCTCGCCAGCTATGGTTCGAGCAGTTCCAGAGCCGCCGGTAGCGAGCCGGCCAATTCCGCGGCAGCCGCGCGCAAGGCTTCCCGATCGGCGCTATCTGCCACCTCATAGGTGTAGGCGGGAATGCCATAGGTTTCGTGGAACCAGTTCTTGGTCGTCCCGCTGCCGGGGTTGGCGTTGCGGCGTTCGACCGTAAACGGGTAATCCGCAAACGCGTTCTCCTTTGCCGTCAGCCACGCATTGAGGAATTCCACCTGGCGTGGTGTCGCCTCATCGCCCTGCACGTAAAACAGGTTTGCGTAGGTCGAATGGAAATCCAGCATCAGGACAGGCCGGATGTCGGGAGCCAATGCATCGAGCCAGCGCTTGACCGCTTGTGTCTCAGGCTGCGAGAATTCGCCCCAGTCACGGTTGAGGTCCTTGCCGCCAAGATTTGCGCGCCAGTTGCCATGTGCCACCCCGTCGGGATTGAGCAGCGGAATGACAAGGAACTGGTAGCGCTGGTCCAGTGCTGGGTCGGTCGCGGCCAATTCGGCAATGCGATCGACAAAGGCCTCCATCGCGATGGCGCCCGTCACTTCGGGTGGATGCTGGCGTCCAATCAGCACTACCAGCCTGGCTGCGTCGGGCTGCCCGAGGCGGAGTGCTTCAATTGGCCTGTCGGAATGCGAGTGGCCGAGTGTAACACGCTGCGCACGGGGGATACTGGCCCAGCGGGTCAATGCCTCATCATGGTCCCCCGTGTCGAACACTTCCTGCGCGCTGACTATGGCCTCGCCAGGCGGCAGGCGCAGTGTCGCAACCGATCGGTCTTCGTTTACCTCTGCTGACAGCTCAGCGCTGGTTGTACCGTCATGCCATTTGGGCGCGTAACGGTGGCGTGCGCCGAGGTAACGCAGATTTACGGTCAGATCGTCCGGACCATCAGCCTTATAGCGAAAAGCATACCAGGGGCTGGGATTGATCGGCGGCTGGTGTTCGGGCGTTACCAGAATGCTGAACTCGCGCTCGCCTTCGATGACGCATCGAGAAGAAGAGGCGGCCTCGAAATCGAAACTGATCCTTGCGGCCGTTGTCGAGCAGGCAGTTTCGACCGCTGCGGTGCTCGAAATCGGCGAGGGGGGCATGCTCGATGAGCATGCCCCCGTGGCCAATGCCAGTCCGATCAGGAGATGTCCCTTATTCATCCCCTGACTTCTTGCGCATCAGAACTCCTTGCGCAATTCGATATGGAAGACACGTCCGCGAGCCGAGTGCAAATCGCTGAAGTAGCCGAACTGCTCGTCCGCCAGCGGAGGATCCTTGTCGAACAGGTTGTTGATAGCGAAGCGTAGCCGGGTGCCATCCAGCGGTGTGTCGTTCTCGATCGAATAGGCGATCGAGAAGTTCACTGTGAACATATCGTCGACGCGATAGAAGTTTCCGTTTGGATCATCCGTATCGATCAGCACGTCCCGCGTCACACTGGTATCCCAGACCTTGCCGACATACTGTCCGAACATGCCGACTTCGACCGGGCCGCTTTCCCAGTTTACCGAGCCGCTAAAGCGCCATTTCGGACGCCCCTCGATCTCGAGCAGCTCGCCAAGGCCGCCGACCGTCACATCAGCCGGTAGAAGACCGTCGGCGATCCCTTCGAGCAGTTCCTGGCTGTCAGGGCCGGCGGACTGGACGAAGCTCTTAAGACGGGCCGCATTGAAGCGAAGGCGGAAATCGCCTGCGCCGAAATCGGGCACGCGATAGAACAGGCCGAAGTCCCAACCCTTGGATACGCGGCTATCGAGGTTGAGATATGGATCGATCACGCGAATGATCTCACCCGCAGGCGACAGGCTGGTGCCGGTAAACAGGGCGATGGCATCGGCATCGGGATCGGCGCGGATTACGTTAGGATTGCTGCTGCCGTTGAGCCGACGCAGCAGGTCCAATGCAATCGCATTGTCATCCCCGAAGGTGCCGACCAGTCCGGTCTGCTTGACGCGCCAATAGTCTGCCGTCAGCGTCAGGCCAGGGATAAAGGTCGGTTCAAGCACGACACCCAGATTGATGCTCTCGCTATCCTCAGGCTTGAGATTTTCGCTCCCCGAACGGAAGCTGACCGTACTCTCACCGGGGCACGCGCCAAGATTTGCCAGCGTGCCCTTTTCGACCCGTGCCTGGCAGACGACGAAGTCATCCCGGGTGTTAACCCGTGTCGTGCCCTGGTCGTTCACTTGCACAAGGTTCGGTGCGCGGAAACCTTCGGACCATGCGCCGCGGAAGGTTACGCCCGGGATTGTGGTCCACGACGCAGCCACGCGCGGCACCATGGCGGTTTCCTTGATATCATTGAAGCGTTCGATCCGGCCGGCCAGCTGGACATTGAATTCCTCGACCAGTGGGATGTTCATGTCCGGGCTTACAAGCGGAACGAAAACTTCTGCGTGCGCCGAGTAAACCTCGCGATTGCCGCTTGTATCAGGCGTTGGGCTGGTGCCGACAACGTCACTGCCGACAAATTCGCCGGTGATGCTGTCAGTGAACGTAATCGTCCCATCGAGCCGGGGATCGCGATCATCGAAGAAGGTTTCGCGACGCCATTCGACACCGGCGGCGATGCCCAGGTTTCCGCCGGGCAATGAGATCAGATCGTCCCGGCTGACCTTGAAATCGGCCAGAGCGAGGCTGGTCCCGCCCTTGCGGAACACATCGATCCGCATCGAATCCAGCACGGCTTCGGGATTGGGTGTGCAGTCGCCTTCGCCCGGATCGTTCAGGCAGCCCCCGTTGAACGGGTTGTACGCATCCGGGGTTGTCCGGTTGATGGCTTCCTGTGCCAGCGTCATGGAGACGCGGTTGCGCGCAAGGTCGGTCAGCTTCGCTTCGGAATAGAGGAAACCGGTATCGAAGTCCCAGTTGCCGAAATTGCCGCGCAGGCCGCCAACCAGCCGGTAAGTGTCCTTGTCTACGCTCACATCGCGGCTGCCGACATCGACGAAGCGATAACGCTCCATGATCACATCAGCGCCACCGGCAGCGATCGTGGTTCCGGGGAGCCGGTTCGGGCTGCCAGTCGGTCCGAACGGATTCCAATAGGCATTGCGCGAAATGCCGATCGGCGTTGCGCCCAGAATGGCTGAAGCCTCGTTGTTACGGCGGCTTTCGGAGCGATAGAAGCTGCCTTCAAAGTAGAATTCGAGACTGTTGCTCAATTCATAGCTCAGCAAAGCCATTGCATTGTAACGGCTCTTTTCGCTGATCAGCGTGCCATCAAAGTTCTGGTTGTAGCGCACTGCCGTAGTCGGGGTCGTTCCGGCACGGGCACAGATCCCGCCGCCGAAATTGAGCGGAGCACAGCCCGGAAACGTGCTCGGCTGAAGGTAGAAGTCGTCGTCACCGATTGGCGTGCGGCTTGATGGTGCCTGGATATCGAACTGGCCAAACGGGCCAAAGGTGTTGCGGTTGTTGAACGAAGCATCACCTTCGAAATCGGTACCTTCTACCAGCGGCAGGCGGTTTTCGTCAGCCGCATAGCGCCGTTCCGAAGTGGGCAGGCCGTTCTCATGGAAATAACCGCCGTAGACGGTCAAATTGCCGCGCCCGCCCGCAAAATCGAAGCCATAGCCGCCGCTGATGTTGTAGCTGTACAGGCTGGTTCCGTCAGAGGCGCGCCAGTCGGCTTCAAGGAATCCGCCCTTGCGATTGCCCCTGAGCACGGTGTTGATCACGCCAGCGACCGCGTCGGCGCCATAGATTGCCGACGCGCCATCGCGCAGGACTTCGATCCGGCGAATACTGCCGGGGGCGATTTCATTGGTGTCAGAGCTAACCACAGGTACCAGCAATTCAGTCTGGAAACCGGGGTGCAACGTCATCCGCCTGCCGTTGATCAGCAGCAGCGTATTGCCGGTGCCGAGGTCGCGCAGGTTGATCGAGCCGACATCGCCGCGCGCGCTGTTCTGAGTTGTCGCGTTCTGTTCGTTGAAAGCCACCGTGCCCGCTTGCGGAATCGCGCGGAACAATTCGTCGCCCGACGCAGCGCCGGTATTCTCGATCGCTTCCTCATCCAGCACAGTTACCGGCAAAACGTCATTGATTTGCGCACCCTGGATCTGGGTGCCGATGACGACGATCTCCCGTTCCTGCGGCGGTGGCGGCGGACCCTGGACGTCCTGAGCGGTTGCAGCCGTCGCGGTCGCGGCCAGGCTTGTGCCCGACAGCAGTATCAACTTGCGAATCGTTCCCTGTTGCATTGTCATTCCTCCCGAATGCTTTCTTTGAAAATCGTATCGAACCATTTGGCGAAAATTGCAGGCCATTGGCTGATCACCTGGCCTGGCTCGCCCAGGCCCCAGCCATGGCCACCCTCGTTGAAAATGTGCAGTTCAGCAGAAGCGCCCTTCGCCCGCAATGCCTGGAACAGGGTGATGCCGTGTGCCGGCGGTGTGATCTGGTCGTCAGCTGCGGAAAAGATGATCGTCGGCGGCGCATCTGCGCTGGCGTGGGTATCTAGCGACCATTCCTCTTGCGCGGCAAGGCTGGGATCCGTGCCGATGATCTCGCGGCGGGTGCGCGTGGTGTCATAGGGCTTGCGCAGCGTCACCACCGGGAAAAGCAGGACTGAGAAATCGGGCCGGGCGCTCGCCCCCTCATAGCGGTCGCGACCCTCGTAAAGAGCTCGCCTGGGCTGGAGCGCGGTAAACCCGGCGAGGTGACCGCCAGCCGAGAAGCCCATGATCCCGATCCGGTCGGTGCGCAGGCCGAATTCGCTGGCGCGCGTGCGCACGATCTTCATGGCGCGCTGGGCATCAGCGAACGGCGCCCCGGCATCCCACCCATCATTCGGCAGCCGATAGATCAGCTCGAACACGGTAAAGCCGCGTTCCTGCAGCCAGCGTGCTGCGGGCGTGCTTTCCTTCCACAGCTGGATCCTGAAATAGCCACCGCCGCCACACACTATCACTGCTGCCCCATTCGGCTGTGCGGGGCGGTAAACGCGCATGCGCGGCGTGGAAATGTTGGATACGGCGCCATACCCTGACCCGGGCCCGCCGATCTTCTCCGATCCGGTAGGGCCGCCCTGGCCCGGAGCCCGGCCGGGCCAGAGCAGGATTTCCTCATGCTCGGCGGCAGCCAGCGGCGCCCATGCTCCTAGCCCAGCGCAAGCGCCGAGCAAGGTCGCGGTCGAGAGCAGGGAGCGACGTGCAATCACGTGGAATGTCCCGCCAATTCTGCCGCCAGCGCTTCACTGTGCGGGCCGGTGCGCTCGTGGTGCTCGATGTCTATTTCGGGCAGCGGCAGCGGATTGCCAGCCATGGCGGCTGCAAGCCGTGAGTGGTCGAGCGCGCCTTCCCAGCGCGCCACCACGATGGTGGCCACCGCATTGCCGATGAAATTGGTGAGCGCGCGGCATTCGCTCATGAAGCGGTCGATCCCCAGGATCAGCGCCATGCCCGCAACCGGCACGGATGGTACGACCGAGAGCGTGGCCGCAAGGATCACGAATCCCGCGCCGGTGACTCCCGCCGCACCCTTGGAACTGATCATGGCGACCAGCACCAATGCGAACTGCTCGCCCCAGCTCAGATCAATCCCGACCGCCTGCGCGATGAACAGCGCGGCCAGCGTCATGTAGATATTCGTGCCGTCGAGATTGAACGAATAGCCGGTCGGCACCACCAGCCCGACCACGGTCTTGCGACAACCAGCGATCTCCATCTTCTCCATCAGGCTGGGTAGTGCCGCCTCGGAAGATGATGTGCCGAGCACCAGCAGCAGTTCTTCGCGCAGATAGCGGATCAGCGAGAAGATCGAGAAGCCGGCGAAATAACCCACTAGCCCGAGCACAACGAGCACGAATAGCAGCGAGGTGAGGTAGAAGGTGGCAATCAATGCAGCGAGATTGGCCAGTGATCCAATGCCAAACTCGCCGATGGTGAAAGCGATCGCGCCGAAGGCACCGATCGGCGCAAGTTTCATCAGCATATGGACCAGCTTGAACACGATCTCGCTGAGCGAGCCCATGACATCCAGCACAAGATCACTGTGCGGGCGGGTCATTGCCATGGCCACGCCCGCCAGTATTGCGACCAGCAGCACCTGGAGGATTTTTCCTTCCGTCATGGCGCTGAAAAGGGTCTCGGGAATTATATCGAGCAGGAAGCCGGCGATGCTTTGCTCATGGGCCGTCTGGGTATAATTAGCGACAGCTGCCGCATCGAGCGATGCCGGATCGATGTTCAGGCCAGCGCCTGGGCGCACCACATTGCCGACGATCAGGCCAATGATCAGCGCCAGGGTCGAAAAGAACAGGAAATAGGCGAAGGCTTTGCCGGCGACGCTGCCGACCTTGCTCATGTCGCTCATCCCGGCGATGCCGGTGGCAACGGTCAAGAAGATCACCGGGGCGATGATCATCTTGACCAGCTTGATGAAGCCGTCGCCAAGGGGCTTCAGCGAAGCACCGAATTCAGGGAAAAGATGGCCGACAATCGCGCCAAGGACGATTGCGGTCAGCACCTGCACATAAAGCTGGCGGTACAACGGGTTCTTCTGCGGCTGTTCCTGCGCGGACGCTCCAGGCGCTTGCGCCATTCCCTCTTGCCGCCCCATTACCCTCTTCCCCTGTGCTGCAGTTTCAACTGCCTTCTGACCTCAGATTAGGCGCAAGTTCGGTCAGGGCAAGGAATGCACTGAAATCTAATTACTCACTTTGAATCAGTAGTTTGATAATTGTGACGGTGCAACTTGTCCGGATAATCGCACAGATTTCTTGATCAATTTGCGAAAATCCGCACAAGGTCGATTCGAAGGAGGGCGGCTTTGGGCAACCGCATGGGAAATTGGTACCTGCCGGGAATTGCCGGCCTGGCAATGCTATTGATCGGCTTGCTGGCGATGTTGGCCGTCGATCGCGCCACGCGTGCTGCCGCCCTGGATGAGGTGCAGACAACCGCGGCGGGTGACCTGGCGATCCTGGCGGCAGGGCTTGAGAGCGAGCTCGACAAGTTCAGCCTTGTGCCAAGGGTTCTGGCTGCAGACCCGGAAGTGCGGGCGCTGTTGCAAGGTGAAGCCCGGCAACAGCCTGTGCTGAATCGGCGGCTGGCCGATCTTGCTGCGCAAACCGGAGCTTCGGCCATCTATCTGATGGATAGCAGCGGTCTCACGCTGGCAGCCAGCAACTGGAACTTGCCCACCACATTTGTTGGCTCGAATTACGGCTTCCGGAGCTATTTCTCAGAAGCCGTGGCGCGCGGATCATCCAGCGAATTTGCCCTTGGTACGGTCAGCCGCCGACCGGGTCTCTACATCGCGCAGCGGGTCCAGTCGGGAACAACCACGCTTGGCGTGATTGCGCTCAAGGTTGAATTCGATGCTATCGAAGAAAGCTGGCGCGAGGCCCAGGAAGGGGTGTTCGTGACGGATGCGGACGGTGTGGTGCTGATCACCAGCAATCCCGAATGGCGCTTCCATACAACGCGCCCGGATAGCGCAGAGGCTCGCGATCCGGCGCAGGACGGCTTGCGATTTGGCAGGACCTCGCTCCCCACGCTGTTCCAGGGATCGGATGGAAAGGCACCTGCCGCCGATGCCCTGATTGAGAAGATCCAGCCCATTTCGCCTGAAGGATGGGAATTGCATCTGCTCGTCAACCCAGAGCCGCGGATGGCGGCAGCTGTGGCCAGTGGCCGGTTGATGGTGTTGTCCGGCCTGATCCTGGCGGCGCTCTTGCTGGGCGGCCTGATCTGGTGGCTCAGACGGCGCGAAGTGCAATCGGAATTGCTTTTGGCTGAGCAGACATCGATGCTGCGCGATCAGCTGCTGCAAGCCAACCGGCTGGCCACGCTGGGACAGGTTACCGCCGGGATCGGACATGAGATCAGGCAGCCGGTGGCGGCCATGCGGGTCTTCGCGGAGAATGGCGAGCGGCTGCTGGCCAAAGGCGAAAGCTCCGCAGCTTCAGAGAATTTTGCGAAGATCGTAGCGCTAACTGCCAAAATCGGACAGATCACCGAGGAGCTGCTCCGGTTCAGCCGACGCGGCGCGCGCGAGCCGCGCGAAATACCGCTGGCGCGAGTGATAGACGGAGCCTTGCTGCTGTTGCGTGACCGGATCGAACGGCATGGCGCCGCAGTGGTCCGGCCCGATCCCCAGCTGGCGCAAACCATGGTTCGCGCTGAGCACGTGCGGTTGGAACAGGTCTTGGTGAACCTGCTCCAGAATGCGCTCGACGCCACCGCACCGGGCGGCGCAATCGCAATCGACATCGCGCTTGATGCGGATCGCTGCTTCCTGACGGTTGCCGATAACGGAGGCGGGATCGATCCTGCGGTTCAGGCGACGCTGTTCCAGCCTTTTACCACGACCAAGGAGGAGGGGCTTGGCCTCGGCCTGGTAATCTCGCTCGACATCATGCGCAGCCTTGGCGGCGACCTGATTGCCGAGAGCGGCCCTGACGGCGCCCGTTTCACCATGGCGATCCCGCGCGCATGAATGAGGCATCGCCCATCGAAGTCATCCTGGTTGAAGATGACCGGTCGCTGAGCGAAGCGACATTGCAGGCGCTTAAGCTGGAAGGCGTCGAGGCGCGCGCGTTCGAGGATGCCGAAACCGCGCTCAAATCCTTATCCAGCGAGTTTGCAGGGGTGGTCGTCAGCGACATTCGCATGCCAGGCATGGACGGCCTGCAATTCTTCGCCCGCCTGCGCGAAATGGACGCCGAATTGCCGGTCATCCTGACGACCGGACATGGCGACGTCGAAATGGCGGTCGAGGCAATGAAGGCGGGCGCGGCCGATTTCCTGGCCAAGCCCTATTCCTCGGTCGAGCTGATGCGCTCTATCAGGCTGGCAGCTGAAAAGCGGGCGCTGGTGCTCGAAAACCGGCGCTTGCGCGGTGAATTGAGCCAAAGGAGCGAAGTCGGCACCCTGGGTTCGTCTGACGCAGCGCTCAAGCTGCGCAACGTGGTCGATGCTGTCGCGCGTTCCGAGATTGACGTGATCGTTGAAGGGCCGGTTGGCTCCGGCAAGAGCTATGCCGCCCGGCTGATCCACGATCTCAGTCCTCGTTCCGGCAGGCCATTCGTGACCCTCGATGCAGGTATCATCGCGCATGAGGACGCCGAAATCTTGTTGTTCGGTCGCGAGCCTTCGGCCGGCCTGTCGCGCACCGGCTTGCTGGAACGTGCCAATGGTGGGACGCTGTTCCTTGACGAACTCCTTTTCCATTCCGATCACATCCATTCGCGCCTGCTCGCGGTGCTCGACAGCAGGTCCGTCTTGCCGATCGGGGCTGATCGGGCACGCAAGATCAATGTCAGGGTCATCCTCGCCCGCAATCCCGCCGCGCAGACCGAGGCTGCGCCCCAGCGCGTCCCACTTGAGCAGCGTCTCGGAGCGGTGCGGATTACCATGCCGTCACTGGCCGAGCGACGTTCCGATGTGGCCGAAATCTTTCGCCACTTCGTGCGCCTGCATGAACGCGAATTGCGACTTGAAGCGCGCGATATAGGGCCAGCCGAATGGCGTCATATCCAGACGCACGACTGGCCCGGAAACCTGCGCGAACTGAGCGGCTACGCGCGCGCCTTCGTGCTCGGGCTGTCATCGTTCGACGTGCAGCCGGAGCTGATTGCAGGCGAGCGTTCATTGCAAGAGACCCTGGCCGATTTCGAGCGGTCGCTGCTTGAAGATGCCTTGCGCCGTTGCAGCGGCAATGTCGCCCGGCTTCAGGCAATGCTGCAAACGCCGCGCAAGACGCTTTATGACAAGCTTGCCCGCTACAATCTGAAGCCTACCGATTTCCGTTAAAAGACGGTTCTGCGGGCCGGGATTTTCGCGCGAAGAAAGATGCTCTTCCAATCTGGACGCCGGGCTTCGCTGCTCTTACTCCGGGGCAGCACATGAGCGCAGGAGCAAAGCATGCCAGCATCGAACAGCGAATTCGTGAGCCGTCCGCAGCAGGTGCGCGATACCCACTGCACCGCGGAACAATATGATGCGATGTACCGCCGTTCGATTGAGGAGCCGGACACATTCTGGCTGGAACAGGCGCAGCGGCTCGACTGGATGAAAGCGCCAAGCAAGGGTGGCGAATGGTCGTATGACCCGGTCGAGATCAAATGGTTTGCGGATGGCACGCTGAACCTGTGCCACAATGCGGTTGACCGCCACCTGGCAGAGCGCGGCGATGCAACCGCGCTGATTTTCGAGCCTGACGATCCGGCAAGCCCCGGCCGCAGCCTGACCTATCGCGAACTGCACGCAGAGGTCGTGAGGATGGCCAATGCGCTCAAGGCACTGGGCGTGCGCAAGGGTGACCGGGTTACGATCTACATGCCGATGGTGGTCGAAGGCGTGACCGCCATGCTCGCCTGCGCGCGGATCGGCGCGATCCACTCGGTCGTGTTCGGAGGATTTTCGCCCGAAGCGCTGGCAGGGCGGATCACCGATTGCGGCAGTCGCTTCGTGGTGACTGCCGACAGCGGACTGCGTGGCGGCAAGTCCGTGCCGCTCAAGGCCAATGTCGACGCCGCCCTGGCGCTAAATGGGGTCGAGGTGGATGGCGTGCTGGTGGTGAGGCACACAGGCGCCGATATCGCCATGAAGGATGGGCGCGACCACTGGTTTGGCGAGCTCGCCTCCGATGCCGATTGCCCCTGTGAGCCGATGCATGCGGAAGATCCGCTGTTCATTCTCTATACCTCGGGCTCGACGGGCAAGCCCAAGGGCGTGCTCCACACCACCGGCGGCTATGGCGTGTGGGCGACCACAACCTTCCACTATGTGTTCGATTACCAGCCGGGCGAAGTGTTCTGGTGCACCGCCGATATCGGCTGGGTCACCGGCCACAGCTATGTCGTCTACGGCCCGCTGATCAACGGCGCCACTGAAGTCGTGTTCGAAGGCGTGCCGAACTATCCCGATCACGGGCGGTTCTGGGACGTTGTCGACAAGCACAAGGTCAACATCATCTACACCGCGCCGACGGCGATCCGCGCATTGATGCGCGAGGGCGATGACCATGTGACGCGCCGCAGCCGCGCCTCGCTGCGCTTGCTCGGCACGGTGGGTGAGCCGATCAATCCGGAGGCCTGGCGCTGGTATCACGATGTGGTGGGTGACGGTCGTTGCCCGATCGTCGACACCTGGTGGCAGACCGAAACCGGCGGCTGCATGATCACGACCCTGCCGGCGGCGCATGACATGAAGCCGGGCAGTGCAGGCAAGCCGTTCTTCGGCGTTCGCCCGCAACTGGTCGATAATGAGGGCGCCGTGCTTGAAGGCGCAACCAGCGGGAACTTGTGCCTCACGCACAGCTGGCCGGGGCAGGCGCGCACCGTTTACGGCGATCACGAGCGTTTCGTGCAGACCTATTTCAGCACTTACAAAGGCAAGTATTTTACCGGCGATGGCTGCCGGCGCGACGAAGACGGATACTACTGGATCACCGGCCGGGTCGATGACGTGATCAATGTCTCCGGCCACCGCATGGGCACTGCCGAGGTGGAGAGCGCGCTGGTGCTGCATCCCAAGGTCAGCGAAGCGGCGGTGGTCGGCTATCCGCACGATATCAAGGGGCAGGGCATCTATTGCTATGTCACGCTGATGGAAGGTGAAGCGGAAAGCGACGAACTAGCCGCAGAATTGCGCCAATGGGTGCGCAAGGAAATCGGCCCGATCGCAACGCCCGACCATCTCCATTTCACGCCCGCGCTGCCGAAGACGCGCAGCGGCAAGATCATGCGGCGCATCCTCCGCAAGATCGCCGAGAATGACTTTGGCTCGCTGGGCGACACTTCGACATTGGCAGATCCGGGCGTCGTCGACAGCCTGGTCGAGGGGCGACAGAACCGCTGATTGCTTTGACATAGACCTCGCCCAAGGCGGTGCTAAGGACGGCGCGATAACGCAAAGGAGGCCTTGTGACTGAATACCCCCCGCTTCAGCTGCTCATTGGCGACGAGAAGATTGGTTCATCCGCGCGCGACACGATCGACGTGCTCGATCCCGCGACCGGCGAAACGATCGCCGCATTGCCGAAAGCCACGAGCGCCGATCTCGACGCCGCGCTTAATGCGGCTGCGGACGGCTTCAAGCGCTGGCGCTCCACCTCGGCCGACGAACGCGAAGCGGTGCTGCGCAAGGGCGCGGCGCTGATCCGCGAGCGGGCAAAGGATATCGGCGCGGCGATCACCCGCGAGCAGGGCAAGCCGCTGAAGGAAGCGATTGGCGAGACGATCTATTGCGCCATGCTGCTCGAATTCTACGCGGGTGAATGCAAACGGCTCTACGGCAAGACGCTGGTGCGCCCCGATGGGCAGCGCGTCGAAGTGCGGCACGAACCGGTCGGGCCGGTGGCGGGTTTTTCGGCCTGGAATTTCCCCGCGCTCAATGTGATGCGCAAGGTTGGCGGCCCGCTGGCAGCGGGCTGCTCGGTAATCGTCAAGCCTTCGGAGGAAACCCCGGCGGGCGGTCTCGGCATCGTCCGGGCGTTGCGCGATGCAGGCGTACCGGCCAACGTATTGCAATGCGTGTTCGGCGTGCCTTCGGACATCAGCGAACACCTGCTGGCGAGCCCGGTGATCCGCAAGGTCACCTTCACTGGCTCGACCGCGGTGGGCAAGCATCTGGCGAAGCTTGCAGCGGAGAATATGCAACGCGCCACAATGGAGCTTGGCGGGCACGGGCCGGTGCTCATTTTCAAGGATGCCGATATCGACAAGGCGCTCGATACGATGGCGGGCAACAAATATCGCAACGCCGGGCAGGTCTGCGTCAGCCCGACGCGTTTCCTGGTCGAGGAAGACGTGTTTGAGCGCTTCCGTGACGGCTTTGTCGAGCGGGCCAAGGCGGTCAAAGTCGGCAACGGGATGGAGGCGGACACCCAGATGGGCCCGATGGCAAGCCAGCGCGGCCCCGACGGGATCCAGGCCAAGCTTGCGGACGCGCTCGAAAAGGGCGCGAAGCTGGATGCGGGGGGCAACCGGATCGGCAACCAGGGCTTCTTCCACGAGCCGACCGTGCTCAGCGAAGTACCGCTGGATGCGACGATCATGAATGAAGAGCCGTTCGGCCCGGTCGCGCTGATCAACCCGATGAAGGGCTATGAAGCCATGGTGGAAGAGGCGAACCGCCTGCCCTATGGCCTCGCCGCCTATGCCTGGACGCAGGACGCGAAGCGCCGGATGCGGCTAGCCAGCGAGCTTGAGGCTGGCATGGTGGCGATCAACGGCGGTTCGGTAAGTGCCGTCGATGCACCCTTCGGCGGGGTCAAATGGTCAGGCTATGGGCTGGAAGATGGCGCGGAAGGCGTCGCCGCGTGCCTTGTCACCAAGACCGTGCACGAAAGCGCCTAGTAGCAATCCCATTGATAGAAGACCTTGCTGAAGTCGCGCTTCAGCAAGTCTTCGCGCCGGATCAGGAACTGACCCTGACCGCTGTCTCCCCACATCATGTTCCGGTCATCAGTCCAGAGTTGCAGGAGCACGCGGTCGACGTCCTGATACTCAGGGCGGATGCGCCAGTCGGACTGGGTAAATTCAGGGTGGCCGCCCACGCGGCTCTGCCCGAAGCCGTCTTCTAACGAAACCTCGCCTGCATAGGCATAGATCCTGTCCCATGCCTCTCGCTCGTTCGAAGGCGGCAAATGCTCGACGTCGCGTTCCATCAGCCATGAGTCGGTCGAGGGCTTGTGGCTGGTAGCAAACGGAACAAGCCGCACGCCCTTGGCAATTGTTTCCGGGAAAATCGGCGTATAGTCGTCAAACTTCTGGACCCCCTTGGTGCTGCCGACTTCGAGCCGTCCTTGCCCGCTCAGTGACTCGCGATAGATCACCCGAAAATCACCATTTTCGGGCTTTTCAAAATCCATCCCGTAGAGATCGCCCGTGCGGCTGATGAAGAATTGCAGTGCACCCGAAGTGGGATAGTCCGGCAACGGCGGCAACTCTCCAAAATCGACCTGCGCCAGAAACACCATCGGCTTGCCTTCGCGGTCCAGCGGCCATGTCTCGCCATCAGGCAGCCAAACGTACCCGCCAATTCGGCTGCCCCCCGCGGTGCGCGGCGCTTCCCCATCGGCGACCAGCGCGACGGCCGGTAGGCTGTTTGCCTCTTGCCAGGCTCGGAATTGCAGCACGTTCGGGTCTTGCGAAATGTCTACCTTGGCAGGCTCGGCATTGGCTGCGGTGCCTCCAAGTGTCGCGAGTAGCGCTGCGAGGATCGATCGCGGGAAGCGGAGGTAGTTCATCGGCATCGGAATATGCGCAAGTCGCCGTGCGCGCCACAGGAAATGCGTACTACTTGCTTCGCGTGCGGACTCGTACCAATCCGGTGAGGAACAGGAGAATCGCCGATGAAAACCCGCGCCGCCGTTGCCTTTGAAGCCAAGCAGCCGCTTGAGATTGTCGAGCTCGATCTCGAAGGCCCGAAGGCGGGCGAAGTGCTGGTCGAGATCATGGCGACGGGCATCTGCCACACCGATGCTTATACGCTCGACGGGTTCGATAGCGAAGGCATCTTCCCCAGCGTGCTCGGCCATGAAGGGGCGGGGATCGTGCGCGACGTCGGCGCGGGTGTGACCTCGGTCAAGCCGGGCGACCATGTTATCCCGCTCTATACGCCCGAATGCCGCCAGTGTAAGAGCTGCCTCAGCGGCAAGACAAACCTGTGCACCGCGATCCGCGCCACCCAGGGCAAGGGGCTGATGCCGGATGGCACATCGCGGTTCAGCTACAAGGGGCAGACGATTTTCCACTACATGGGCTGTTCGACCTTCTCGAACTTCACCGTGCTTCCTGAAATCGCCGTCGCCAAGATCCGCGAAGACGCGCCATTCCAAGCCAGCTGCTACATTGGCTGCGGGGTCACCACGGGAGTCGGCGCGGTAGTCAACACGGCCAAGGTGCAGGTGGGTGACAATGTCGTTGTGTTTGGCCTTGGCGGAATCGGCCTCAACGTGATCCAGGGCGCGAAGCTGGCCGGCGCGAACCGGATTATCGGCATCGACATCAACCCGGCGCGCGAGGAATGGGGCCGCAAGTTCGGCATGACCGATTTCCTCAACACGCGCGGCATGAGCCGCGACGATGTGGTTGCCAAGGTGGTCGCCATGACTGATGGCGGCGCCGATTACAGCTTCGATTGCACCGGCAATACCGAGGTAATGCGCACCGCGCTCGAATGCTGCCACCGCGGCTGGGGCACTTCGGTGATCATCGGTGTTGCCGAAGCGGGCAAGGAAATCGCCACCCGCCCGTTCCAGCTGGTGACGGGACGCAACTGGCGTGGCACCGCGTTCGGCGGGGCCAAGGGCCGGACCGATGTGCCCAAGATCGTCGACTGGTACATGGACGGCAAGATCCAGATCGATCCGATGATCACCCACGTCCTCAGCCTAGAGGAGATCAACAAGGGCTTTGACCTGATGCACGCCGGTGAAAGCATCCGCAGCGTGGTGGTGTATTGATCCGCGCATGACGAGCGAGGAGCGGCTCTATGCAGACCTTGCCGCGCTTGGCATCGAATACGCCGCGCATGAGCATATCGCCGTGTTCACGGTCGAGGAAAGCCGGCAGGTAGACGCCGAAATTCCCGGCGCGCACACGAAGAACCTGTTCCTGAAAGACGCTGGCGGGGTGTTCTGGCTGGTAACCGTGCCTGCCGAAGCGCGGGTCGACCTGAAGGCGTTGCCAAAGGTGATCGGGTGCAAGCGGGTGAGCTTCGGCAAGGCGGATGACATGGAGCGGCTGATCGGGATATCTCCCGGTTCGGTCACGCCACTGGCGATGATCAATGCGGCACCGGGCAGCGTCACGGTGGTGATCGACGCCGGGCTGGCGGCGGCCGAGCGGGTCAATGTCCACCCGCTGCGCAATACGGGGACGTTCGGACTTGCGGGCGCCGATATCCTGCGCGCGCTCGAGCACTGGGGTCATGAGCCGGTTATAGCCGCGGTCCCGCACCAGGACGGGTCATGAAGATCGAAGCTCTGACCGGCTCGGCGATCCTTCCCGCCATCCCGGCGCTGGCGGAGCTGCGCATCCGCGTGTTTGCCGAGTGGCCCTATCTCTATGATGGCGACGTGGCCTACGAAGAGGATTATTTGCGCGCCTTTGCCGCATCTGAAGATGCTGTGCTGGTGCTGGCGCGCGATGGCGAACGGATCGTCGGCGCCTCGACAGGATCACCTATGGCGGCGCAAGAGCGCGAAATTCGCGAACCGGTCGAAGCATTTGGCTTCGATACGTCCGAAGTCTTCTACTTTGGCGAGAGCGTGCTGCTGCCCGATTGTCGCGGGCAGGGGATCGGCCATGCCTTTTTCGACCAGCGCGAGGCGCACGCCCGCGCGTGCGGCGCCCGTTACGCCGCGTTTGCCTCAGTCATCCGGCCCGACGATCATCCCGCGCGACCGGAAAGCTATCGCCCACTCGACAGTTTTTGGCTTGGACGGGGCTATGCCAAAGTCAACGGCCTCACTTGCCACATCGCCTGGCGCGATCACGGCGAAGCGGCCGAAAGCCCCAAGTCGCTGCAATTCTGGATGCGCGAGCTTTAGACCGCCACGACCTTCTGCTCGATCGCGCCGAAGATCGAGTGATTGTGCGCATCGCGCATTTCGATCCGCACGGTGTCGCCCGGTTGCATGAAGCGGGTCTTGGGTGCGCCGTCATAGATCGTTTCGATCATGCGGATTTCTGCGATGCAGCTGTAGCCGAGCCCGCCTTCGCTCACCGGCTTGCCAGGGCCGCCATCCGCGCCCTTGTTGCTGACAGTACCCGAACCAATGATGGTGCCCGCACACAGCTTGCGCGTCCTCGCGGCGTGCGCAACCAGTTGCGCAAGGTTGAACGTGGCATCGACGCCGGCCTCTGCCCGGCCAAAGGCGTCGCCATTGTAATCAACCATCAAGGGCAAGTGTATCAGCGAATCCTTCCACGCATCCCCCAGCTCGTCCGGCGTCACCGCCACGGGTGAGAAGGCGCTCGCGGGCTTGGACTGGAAGAAGCCGAACCCCTTGGCCAGCTCGCCCGGGATCAGGCCGCGCAAGCTCACGTCGTTGACCAACATCAAGAGCTTGATGTGGCCTGCGGCATCCTCGGCAGAGACACCCATCGGCACATCGTCCGTAATGACGGCGACTTCGCCCTCCATGTCGCAGCCCCAGGCCACATCGCCCAGCGGGAATGTCCTCGCGGGGGCTGAGGAAGCTGTCGCTGCCGCCCTGGTACATCAGCGGGTCGTGGTAAAAGCTTTCCGGAACTTCCGAGTTCCGCGCCTTTCGCACCAGCTCGACGTGATTGATATAGGCCGAACCATCCGCCCACTGATAGGCGCGGGGCAAAGGCGAGAGCGCCTCGCGCTCGTGGAAGCGCTCGCACGGCACCGCTTCATGCTCGACATCCATTGCCAGCACTTCCAGCTGCGGCGCGACCTCTGCCCAATTGTCGAGCGCGGCCTGCAAGGTCGGGGCAATATTGTCTGCCGCGCAATAACGGGTGAGGTCTTTCGAGACGACGACCAGTTTGCCGTCGCGAGTGCCGTCTTTGATGCTGGCAAGTTTCATGAGCTTCTTTCTGGATTATCGATCTGGTTGTCAGGGTGCGCGCGCTGGAATGCGGGCAGGGCAAGGCAGGCCCGGGCGATGCGCATGATGTGTGGCTTGTCACTGAAATCGAACTGGAAGCGTTCGGCATTGTAGAACTGCGGCAGCAGCACGACTTCGAACAGCCCCGGTGCATCGAACAGGAAATCTCCTGCGCCCAGCTGCGCCAGCCGCGCTTCCAGCGGCGCAAAGGTGCGCTGCAGCCAATGGCGGTACCAGATCTCGATCTCTTCCTGCGAATGACCTAGCGGGTCCTTGAGGTACTTCAGGACCGGCAGATTGTTCACCGCGTGGGTTTCAGTGGCGATGGCATAGGCCAGCTCGCGTGCGGTGTAGCGATCTTCCAAGTCGGCAGGCAGCAGCGGCTTTTCCGGATATGCCTCATCCAGCCATTCGAGCTGCGCCATCGACTGCGCCCGGTCGCGTCCGTCCGCCTCCAGCATCGGCACGCTGCCAAACGGGTTGCGGCTGGTGAAGGCTTCACCCTTCTGCTCGCTGGTGAGCAGGTTTACCGGAATATATTCGTAGTCGATCCCTTTCAGCTCCAGCGCGATGCGCAGCCGGTAGGTGGTGGAACTGCGGAAATATCCGAAGAGCTTCATCAGAACGCTGCCAGCCCGGTGATCCCGCGGCCCAGGATCAGCGCGTGGACATCATGCGTGCCTTCGTAGGTATTGACCGTTTCCAGGTTCACCATGTGGCGGATCACCTGGTATTCTTCGCTGATCCCATTGCCGCCGTGCATGTCGCGCGCCATTCGTGCGATATCGAGCGCCTTGCCGACATTGTTGCGCTTCACCACGCTGATCATGTCCGGCGCAAAACGGCCTTCGTCCATCAGGCGCCCGACGCGCAATGAACCTTGCAGGCCAAGCGCAATATCGGTCAGCATGTCGGCGAGCTTCTTCTGGAACAGCTGCGTGCCGGCGAGCGGCCGGCCGAACTGTTTGCGGTCGAGCCCGTATTGCCGCGCGGCGTGCATGCAGAATTCGGCGGCGCCCATTGCGCCCCAGCTGATGCCGTAACGCGCGCGGTTGAGGCAACCGAACGGCCCTTTCAGGCCTTGCACGTTGGGCAGCAGCGCATCGGCACCGACCTTCACATCGTCCATCACGATCATGCCGGTGGTTGAGGCGCGGAGCGAGATCTTGCCTTCGATCTTGGGCGCGGAAAGCCCGTTCATGCCCTTTTCCAACACGAAGCCGCGAATGCCGCCGCCGTGTTCCTCGCTTTTCGCCCAGACGACGAAGACATCGGCGAAGGGCGCGTTGGAGATCCAGGTCTTCGAGCCGTTGAGCACGTAACCGTCGCCATCCTTGCGGGCGACGGTCTTCATGCCTGCGGGGTCAGAGCCGGCGTCGGGCTCGGTCAGGCCAAAGCAGCCGATCAGCTGGCCGGAGGCCAAGCCGGGCAGGTACTTGCGGCGCTGTTCCTCCGATCCGTATTCGTAGATCGGGAACATCACGAGGGAGGACTGGACCGAAGCCATCGAGCGATAGCCGCTGTCGACCCGCTCGATCTCGCGCGCGATCAGGCCATAGGCGACATAGCTTGCGCCTGCGCCGCCATATTCCTCAGGTATGGTCGCACCCAGCAGGCCCGCCTGGCCGAAGAGCGGGAAGAGCTCTGGTGCATCGATCTCGTCGGCGAAAGCCTTGATCACGCGCGGCTGCAACTCGCTTTGGGCAAAGCCATGCGCTGCGTCGCGGATCATCCGCTCGTCTTCGGTCAGCTGGCTTTCAAGATCGAAGGGGTCTTCCCAGTTGAAGGGAACCATTCCGGCCAATTGGTTTCTCCTGAAACTAAATTTGTGTCGCCTTTCGCAGGTCAGGCGAATGACTGCAAGTGTGCTTGGTTCAACCGCGGGCGGGGAAAATGCCTTCCATCGCTATGCAATGCTTTACATCCGGACTGCTGATTTTCGGTAGGGCGAAGGTTGTTCGACCATCGCCGCCGAAGCGTGTGCCGAGAAGTGAGAACAACGCGATGTGATCGCTAATTTTCAGGACCGCTCCATTGGTTTCGGCCCATCCGCGCGGGCAAAAGTCAAAGCCAAAGGTGGCGATTTCGCCGAGATGCGGCTCCGATGAGGCGATGGCTGGCACGGATAGAGCGGCTGCAGTGCAAGCAGCGGCGGTCACGAATAGACGTTTGATCATCATTTTCTCCCACTGTTCCCATGGGAGATACAGAAACTGCGCATGTCAAGAAAGCCGCGGTTTAGGCTGATCCCAGCATTCCGTTAACTGCAGCGATCATTTTCGCTGGCGGGCAGGGCTTGCGCAAGGTCGTGGCGCCCGGGAAAAGTTCAGCGACTTCTGCCTCGCTTGAATAGCCCGAATGGAAAATGATCGGCACGTCTTCATCCGCAAGTTTTCGGGCAAGCGCGAAGACCGTGCCATCATCGAGCCTAACGTCGAGAATTGCCACGTCAGGCTTGTGCTTCTGGAAAGCGAGCATGGCGGAGGAAATGTCACGATGCGGGCCTTCGACATGAAAACCCGCCTCTGCCACAGTGGCGCAGAGATCGGCTGCGATAATCCATTCGTCTTCGGCCACCAGGACGCACGGCTGAGCCATGTCAATCCTCCTCGACTCGTGAGTGTCAAGCAAGGCTAACACAGTTTAGCGTCAATGCGCCTATAGAATCATCCGTTCTGGCCGAATTTGGCAGAAAAGCCGGATTCATCGCCCTGGCTGAGGAACTTAGCCTGCTCCACCCAGCTGTCACGCCGGATACGGCCCTCGAAGCGTCCCAGTTGCGCGTCGATCCGGTCGATGTCGGCCTCGTCCCAATCGGCGATCTGCGCAAAGCGCGTGATGCCCATTTCGTTCAAAATGGTGGCGATCTTGGGGCCAAGACCCTTGATCCGGGTCAGATCGTCGCCATCGACTCGAACTGCAGCTGCGGCCGGCTGCGGCGGGGGTTCTGCCGGAGCGGCGTCGATCAGCGCCTGGTTGCGCCGCGCGCGTTCCGCCCCTTCGTCGAGCACGTCCTTCGCCAAGCCTTCGCGGATGACCGAAGTCTTGCGGTTGGCAAGCCACAACACGATCAGCACCGCGACCACGGCGATCGCGATATATGGCCAATAGGCGTCGATGAATTCTGCGGCTGTCACGCTGGTCATCTCCATCTGCAATAATCGGATCGCTTAGCAGCGCGGGCGTTTGTCTGCCAAGCCGCTTACCCTCAAGCGGCATCGCCGCCGATATTGCGGCGGAACAGCACGCGGTCTTCCGGGCCAAACCCGCGATGCCAGATGACATAGCCATAGGTCAGCAGGATTGCCGGAATGCCAAATACCAACTCGGCCCATTCGGGCAGCAGGGTGGCGAGGAAGCCGACAACGACTGCCGGTCCCGTAGCCCACACCAAGCCCCAGCGCCAGTTGCCGACCGGCGCCTTGAGAAGCCGCTTGAGCAGCAAGGCCTTGATCAGGCTGGACACGCCCAGCGCCAGGAACAGCGCCATGGCAGCGCCTGCAGCCTTGAACCCTTCGCTCAGCATCAGCGCTTCGGTGGCCAAAATCAGGCCTACCGTCAGGGCGCCTTGCAGCGCGATGATCCCGATCGAGATCGCCAGATTGCGCTTGCGCGCCATGTAGACCAGCACGCTTTCCGATACGACCGCCATCGATGCGACAACTTCCGCTGCGAGCAGCAAGGCCAGCGCCCCGGTGCCGCCGACGATGGCGGGGCCGCCCAGGCCCATCACCGCTTCTCCCGGTATCGCCAGCGCCAGCGCAATCGCCACCTGTACCGCGATAATCCAGAAGCCCACTTGGCGCACCTGCGCGGCTATGGCGGAATAATTGCCGATCTTGAGGTTTTTCGTGACCACCGGAGAGAGGATCGGCTCGAAACTCGTTTTCAGCTTCTGCGGCAGGCTCGCCACTTCCTTGGCGAAGAAGTAGATGCCCACCGCTCTCTCGGAGGTGAACTGCCCGAGCAGGAACACGTCGAGCAGGCGGGTGCCGCGTTCGATCACGTCTGCACCCACCAGCGGCAGCGCGCGCAGTGCCATGTTACCAAGATAGCGCGGGCGCGGGCGCCATGCCTTGGGCAAGCCATATGTCCGTACGAACGACCACAGCGCGGTCAGCATCGCGGCATAGATCGCAGCGAGAAAAGCCAGCGCAAGGCCGCTTTCGCGCATCCCTGGAATGTAGAAAAAGGCGATCACCGCGATCGACTTTGTCCACGGCTCCACTACGGCGCGCGCGCGCACGGTTGTGGCGATATCGTATTTGTAGGCTTGCGCCGCGAGCAGGATTTCAGTCAACGCGAAAGCGGGGATTGCCGCGACCATCCAGATATCCGCCGGGCCGCTCATGCCATTCGGGAACATGATTGCCGGAAACATCAGGAGCATGCTTGCAACCAGCGCTGAGACGACCAGCGACGCCAGCATCCCGTCGAACACCAAATTGACCTTGGCTTCACCTGCTTCGTCCGCCCCTTCAGTCAGGCGCTGGGCCAGCCCGCGCTTTTCGCCAAGTGCGCAAATCAGCGCGAAGATTTCGATCACCACGAAGGCGGCGGCAAAGCGCCCCATGTCCTCGACCCCGTAGAGCCGGTAGCCGATGAACAGGAACGGGATGCCGCCGATCAGGCGGATCAGGAAACCCAGCGTGTTGGTGCGGCCGCCCTTGGCGAGCGTTGCCATGTCGTCGCCGTGATCGGGCGCGGTGCTGCCGGGCGATGCGGGAGCAGTCACGCCGGTTCGCCGCGTTCAGTGGTAAGCGGGCGGGACAGAAGCTCCTGCACAACCCGTCCAGGTGCGGCGCCGCCAAGCAGGGCATTGACCGCCGCGACGATCGGCATGGCTATGTCGCGTTGCTGCGCCAGTTGCATCAGCACCGGCGCTGTGTAGGCCCCCTCGGCCACGGTTCGCCGATCGGCCATCAGCGCCCCGGCATCGCCGCCTTCACCCAGCGCCTTGCCGAGCGAGAAGTTGCGGCTGGACGTGCTGCTGCAAGTGAGCACCAGATCCCCAAGCCCGCACAGGCCGGCCAGTGTGTCGCGCTCTGCGCCCAATGCCTCGCCGAACCGCAGCATCTCTGCATAGCCGCGCGCGATCAGTGCCGCGCGCGCGTTCTGGCCCAGGCCTAACCCTTCAACCACGCCGCAGGCAATCGCCAGCACATTCTTGATAGATCCGCCAATCTCCGCGCCTGTCACGTCTTCGCTGTAATACGGGCGGAACGTGGGGCGGGCGATCGCCGGGGCGAGCCGGTCCCACTGGGCTTCGCCGCCGCTGCATGCCAGCGTCACGGCGGTCGGCAGGCCTGCGGCGACTTCATGCGCAAAGGTCGGGCCGGAAAGCACCGCCACTTCGCTTGAAGACGCGGCTTCCTGAGCGACATCGTTCATCAGACGTCCGCTGCCCGCTTCGATTCCCTTGCTGCACAGCACCAGGTCGCGCGGTGCCGTGGTCATCTGGCCCAGCACGTTGCCAAGGTGTTGCGCGGGGGTGACCGCCAGCACAATGTCGATACCAGCGAAATCGGCGAGTCTGCCGGTTGCCCGGATGGTGGGGTTGAGCGTGGCTGACGGCAGATAAGGCGTGTTGCGATGGTCGCGGTTGATCTCGTTCACGACCTCGGGCTCAAGCGCCCAGATCAGCACTTCGCGCCCGTCGCTCGCGAGCATTTGCGCCAGCGCCGTGCCCCAGGCACCGGCGCCCAGCACGCCTACGGGGGCAGGGCGGCTCATGCCTTGACCCCCGCCCCGCGCGCCGGCTCGGCTGCGGGGTCGAGCGGCCAGCGCGGCCGCGCGGCCACATCGAGCCTGTCGAACTGCCCCAGCGGCAGCCGCTCGCAGCCGGCCCAAGCGATCATCGCGGCATTATCGGTACACAGCGCCATTGGCGGAGCGGTGAAGCCCATGGCGCGGCGCGAAGCAAGCCCTTCAAGCGCGGTCCGCACAGACTGGTTTGCTGCAACACCGCCTGCGACAACCAGGTGCGGCGGCGGATCAATCCGGTCCAGCGCATGCTCCAGCCGGTCGGTCAGGCAATCGATCGCGGCCTGCTGGAAACTTGCGGCGATATCGGCATCGGCGTGCCTGCCGCTCTCTTTCGCGCGCAAAACGGCGCTTTTTAGCCCGGCGAATGAGAAATGCGGCTCGCTTGAGCCCGCCAGCGGGCGCGGCAGGGGCACCGCTTGCGGATCACCCTGTTTGGCGAGCCGTTCCAGCGCCGGACCGCCGGGATAGCCAAGGCCGAGAATTTTAGCGCTTTTGTCAAAGGCTTCGCCCAGCGCGTCGTCGATGGTGGTGGCGAGGCGGCGATAATCGCCCACGCCTTCGACCAACAGGATCTGGCAGTGCCCGCCTGAAACCAGCAGCAGCAAATAGGGAAATTCGAGCGCGGGATCGGCCAGCCGCGGGCTCAGAGCGTGTCCTTCGAGGTGGTTGATCGCCATTAACGGCGTATCCGAAGCCATCGCCAGCGCCTTAGCTGTGACCAGCCCGACCATCACCCCGCCGATCAGGCCCGGCCCGGCGGTCGCCGCAATCGCGTCGCAATCGGCCAGCGTCAGGCCAGCCTCGCGCATCACGCTGCCGAGCATCGGCGCGAGCTTTTCGGCATGCGCGCGCGCCGCGATTTCCGGCACGACCCCGCCATAGGGTGCGTGTTCGGCCACTTGCGAGGCGACCTGCTGGGCCAGTATTGTCCGATCGCTCGCCACCAATGCCACGGCGGTTTCGTCGCAACTGGATTCAATGCCCAAAACGATCCGCGGCTTTGTGCTCATGGCACTTTCCCTTAGAGGTTTGCGGGGTTAGAGCAAGCGCAGCAATGACTGAAACGACACCCAAGATCCGGCTCGGCACGCGCAATTCTCCGCTCGCCATGGCGCAGGCCTATGAAACGCGCAGGCGCCTGTGCGAGGCACATGGCTGGGCTGAGGACGAGGTCGAACTGGTGCCGGTGCTGGCCAGTGGTGACAAGGTGCTCGACCGGCCGCTGGCGGAAATCGGCGGCAAGGCGTTGTGGACGAAAGAGCTCGATCACTGGCTCCACGAAGGGCGGATCGACGCTTCGGTCCATTCGATGAAAGATGTCGAGACCTTGCGGCCGGATACGCTCCGGATTGCCGCGGTGCTTCCGCGAGCGGATACGGCAGACCGCTTGGTCGGTGCCGCCAGCATTGCCGATATCCCCGCAGGCGCGACCGTGGGGACCAGCGCGCCGCGCCGCGCCCGCGCAGCTGCTTCATGCGCGGCCTGATTGCAAGGTTGTCTCGTTCCGCGGCAATGTCGCGACCCGGCTCGCCAAGCTTGAGCGGGGGGAAGCTGATTGCACGCTGCTGGCCTCTGCCGGGCTTGACCGGCTGGGCGAGGATGCAATCGGCGCGCGGCTCGATCCGCAGGTCTGGCTACCGGCCCCGGCCCAAGGGGCGATCGGTATCGAACGTCGCGCCGACGATAGCGTGACTGCGGCTGCCTTGGCGGTGATCGACCACGCTCCCAGCCACGCGGCAGTGATGGCAGAACGGGCCTTGCTCAAGACATTGGGCGGCAATTGTCACAGCCCGATTGCGGTGCTGACCACTGCTAAGGATGAAAGCCTGACACTGCGCTGCGCGCTGTTCAGCCCTGACGGCAGCGAGCGGATCGAAGCCAGCGCCAGCGGTTCCTCAAGCGATCACAACTGGGTCACCCAACTGGGCCATGACCTGCTGGCGCAGCTGACCCCCGGCATGGTGCCGCATTTCGGGGCAACGCCCGCCTGATGCGGGTTTTCGCGATCCGGCCCGAGCCGGGGCTGTCTTCCACCATAGCGGTCGGAGCCGCACACGGTCTGCCGATCACCGGTTTCCCGCTGTCGCGCATTGCGCCGTGCGGCTGGACGCTGCCTGAACTCGGCGGGATCGATGCCCTGCTGGTCGGCAGCGCCAATGCTTTTCGTCACGGAGGGGACAAGCTGGAGGCTCTGCATCATTTGCCGGTTCTGGCGGTCGGCAAGACGACTGCGGCAGCGGCAGAGAAGGCCGGATTCAGGGTCGCGGCCAGCGGCACGGGCGGACTTCAAGCATTGCTCGATACACTCGAACCGGGGCCCCGGTGCCTGCTGCGCCTGGCGGGAGAGGATCATGTCCCGTTGCAGCTGCCACCCGGTACCGAGCTGATACTTCGTGTCGTCTATCGGGTGCAAGACACGGAAATATCACCCGAATTCGAGAATGAATTGCGAAAAGGGGCGCTGATCCTGCTGCATTCTGCAGGAGCGGCGCAGCATTTTGCCCAGGAATGCGACCGGCTGGGGCTTGATCGAGGCTCGATTGCGTTGGCCGCGCTGGGCCCGCGGATACTCGAGCCGGTCGGCGAGGGCTGGCTTGACGCGCGGTCTGCCTCTACACCCGCTGAGCCCGCACTGCTGGCCTTGGCGCGGGACATGTGCCAATGATGCGGCAAAACGGGTCGGGAGCTGGATAGAGGCTTTGGTACAGACAGCTATGGAATCACGGTTTGGCAGTCGCCGCAAGCGCGCTTCGCTGCGGCCGATCCTGGGTGCGGCAGCGGCATCCTTTGTGCTGGGCGCGGCTGCGGTGGCATACTTCCTCTGGCCGATTGGTGGGGAGAGTGACGCCCCGGCACAGTTGGCAAGCGATGTGGCGGCACCGCTTGAAGGTACCGGTCCCGCCGTTGATCCGGCTGCTTCTCCCTCGCCCACGCCGTCCGCATCCGAAACGCAGGCCGCTGAAGTGGCCGCCGGCGCTGCACAAGCGGTCGAACGCGTGGCCGAGCAACAAGGTGGGCTCGACCAGCGCCTGGCTGCGGCAGAACAACGGCTGGCACGGCTTGACTTGCAGGCGCAAGCGGCGGCCGGCAATGCGGCCCGGGCGGAAGGCCTGCTGATCGCCTTTGCCACCAGGCGTGCGATCGAACGCGGCGCGGAGCTAGGCTATCTCGCCGATCAGCTGCGCCTGCGGTTTGGCGACAGCTGGCCCAATGCTGTGCGGACCATCATCACTTTCTCGCGCGATCCGATCACGCTCGACGTCCTGCTGGCACGCCTCGAAGGGCTGGCGCCTGAATTGCGCGAGAATGACGGCATCAATTCCTGGGCCGATTTCCGCCGCGAGCTGGGCCAGCTGTTCGTGATCCGGCGCGAAAGTACGCCGTCACCGCAGCCCGAGCGGCGGCTGGAGCGCGCGCGGCAGTTTCTTGAAAGCGGGCGGGTCGATGCGGCCATCGCAGAAGTGCAGAACCTGCCCGGCGCGGAAAAGGCCGAAACCTGGATCGCCGATGCGCAACGTTATGGCGCGGCGATGGAAGCGCTGGAAACGATCGAGACTGCCGCAGTGCTTGATCCAGGCCGCTTGCGCGACGGGGCGGGCAATCCGGTTGAGCAGCGCAGCCCGGTCGGCGCACCGGGCCAGTAACCGGGTTCAACCGCGGAGCAGGGCGGGCGCGTCGCCAGAGACTCCGCGGGCTTCGTCCATGAACCAGTGCTTTAGCATGGGCATGCGCTGGACACCCGCCATGCCCAGGCGTCGCACCGCTGAAGCGGCCTTGCCGCGCAGGCCAAACAGGCGGGTCAGCCCGTCGGTTGCCCCCATCACCATGATCGAATCGAGCGCGCGCCAATTCTCGTAACGCTTGAGCGCCTGCGCATCGCCCAGGTCCATCCCAAGCCGCCGCGCTTCCTCCAGCACTTCCACCAGCGCGCCGACATCGCGCAATCCCAGATTGAGCCCCTGGCCCGCGATCGGGTGCATGCCGTGCGCGGAATCGCCGACCAGAACCAGCCGCTCGCCGGTAATGCGCGCGGTGTGCTGCAGGCTGAGCGGATAGGACGAACGCTGGCTGTTGAGCTGCACCTCTCCCAGAATATCGCCCATCCGCTTGACCACTTCGGCCAGGAACGCCCGGTCGGACAATTTCAGCACGCCTGCTGCGTCCTTCTCGTCAACGGTCCAGACCAGCGAACTGTGATGCGTGCCGTCCGGTCCGTCGAGCATCGGAAGTAGCGCGAAGGGGCCATCGGGATAGAAGATCTCCCATGCGACATTGTCATGCGGCTTGGCGTGGGTCAGGCCGACGATGATGGCGCGGTGGTGATAGTCCCACTTCGCCATCTTGAGCCCTTCTTCCTCGCGGCTCGGCGAAAAGCGACCTTCGGCGCCGATCATCAGCGCGGCTTCGAGCACTGTGCCATCGCCCAGCGTGGCGGAAACGCCGAATTCCCCGCGGGTGCGCGCGGTGACATCGACCGGTGCGTGCCAGGCAATCAGCGGCTCGTCTTTGGCGGCTTCGAACAGCGCAAGGCGCAGCTGGCGGTTGGCGAACATGCGGCCCAGCGTGCCGTCATGCGGTGCGGGCGTGAAATCGATCCGGCCAGGTTTCATCTGGTCGGTCACGGCGATAGAATCGATCGGGCAACCATAGGGCTCAAGCGCTTCAGCGATGCCGATATTGGTGAACAGGTTCCAGCTGGCGGTTGAAATGGCCGAGGCGCGCCCGTCAAACCCCTCAGCAGTCAGTTCGGCGGGATCGGCGCGATCCACCACATGGCTGGAAAAGCCCTTGCGCGCCGCCGCCAGCGCCAGCGTCATACCAACCAGGCCGCCGCCGATGATCAGGAGATCGCGCTTGTCAGGTGTTGAGTCAGGCATGGGGAACTGTAACCTTCAGCATTGGTTTGCGAACTGCATCTGTGATCCCTAGAGGCTGATTTGTGACCCAAGCAAGCATGTTCAACCGTTTCCGGGCGATTTGGGCCCTGCTGGCGTTGCTCAGCCTTGCTGCACTCGCCGGTGTCGCGCGCGCGCAAGACAACAATCTTGTTGCCAGCCTGCATGCTGCCGGACCTGTAGTGCCCGGTGAAGAACTGACATTGGCGATCCATTTTGAGCCGGTCTCCGACGAATGGCACGGCTACTGGTCGAATCCCGGCGATGCAGGGCTGGGCATGCAGCTGAGCTGGGACTTGCCGGATGGCTGGCAGGCGGGCGAGCCGCTTTATCCCGTGCCGCAGACGCTGCGGATCAGCGGGCTGATGAACCATGTCTACAAGGGGCCTTATAGCGTGCTGGTGCCGATCACGGTGCCGGCCGGCTTCACGGCGTCAGGCCCTGTCCCAATAGCGGTTGAGGGCCAATGGCTCGCCTGTACCGATGCGATTTGCGTGCCCGAACAGGGCCGGATGAGCGCAACTCTGGTCAGTGACCCGGCAGCGTTTGTTTCAGATCAGCGTTTCCCGGCATGGCGTGCTGCGATTGCGCCGCCGCTCGATCGTACGGGCCAGTTCGAATTCAGCGCGGGCAAGCTGCGGGTGGCGATCCCGATCCCAGCATCGATGGCACTCAATCAGCCGCACCTGTTCGTGCGGACCGAACGCGTTGCAGACTACGCTGCGCCGCAGATGTTTCGCCGTGATGGCGACACGCTTGTGGTCGAAATCCCGTTGAAGGGCGGGGCAGAGCCTGACCGGATCGAAGGCATTCTGTCGCTGGGCGGCGGCAACGGCATTCGCTTTGAAGCGGAGCCCGGCGCAGTGCCGACCGGCGGTGAACTCATCGCGGGAGAGGCCGCCACTGAGACACCGCCGATCTGGTTGCTGCTCTTGGGTGCGCTGGCAGGCGGGTTGCTGCTCAACATCATGCCCTGCGTCTTCCCGATCCTGAGCCTCAAGGCGATCAGCCTTGCGCGCGCAGGCGAAAGCGAGGCGCAAGCGCGCAAGGAAGGGCTGGCCTACACCGCCGGGGTCGTGCTGGCCTGCGTCGCGCTAGGTGCGGTCATGCTGGCGCTACGTGCCGCTGGCGAGCAGGTTGGCTGGGCCTTCCAGCTGCAGGAGCCGGGCGTTGTCGTGTTCCTGTTGCTGCTGGCGGCGGCGATTACCGCCAATTTCGCTGGGTTGTTCGAACTGCCCTCTCTGTCATTCACGCGCAGCGGCGAGCCGGCCAGTGCCTTTGCCACCGGATTGCTCGCAGCGTTTGTAGCGACGCCGTGCACCGGCCCGTTCATGGCGGTGGCGCTGGGTGCAGCGCTGTTGCTGCCGCCGGTGCAGGCATTGGTGCTGTTCGCCACGCTGGGACTGGGGCTGGCGCTGCCGTTCCTGTTGATCGGCCTCGTACCTGCGCTGCGGCGCATGCTGCCCAAGCCCGGTACGTGGATGAACACCTTCCGGCGCGTGATGGCGATCCCGATGGGGCTGACAGCACTCGCACTCGTGTGGCTGACAGCGCGGATTGGCGGGCAGGGCTTTGCCATGTTCGCGCTGGTAATGACCGCAGGCGTGATCATTGCGCTGATGGTGGTGGGCCGTTTGCAGCAGCGCGGCAAGATGGCCTGGCCTGCGTTTGGGCTGATTGCTGCACCCTTCCTGATCTTCGGCTTTTTCGCGTTACCCGCCAGCTATGCCGAGCAGGTTACGGATACTTCGCAATCGCTGCTCAAGCCGCAAGCCTTCAGCGAAGCCGCGCTCGCCGAAGCGCGCGCCAGTGGCAAGCCGGTGTTCGTATGGTTCACGGCTGACTGGTGCGTAACCTGCAAGGTCAATGAAGGCGTGGCGATCGAACGCGAGGCAACCCGGGCCGCGTTCGACCAGGCCGGCGTGATCGCCATGGTGGGTGACTGGACGCGGCGCGACGCCGAAATCAGCACCTTCCTCAACCAGCAAGGTGCGGCGGGCGTGCCGCTTTACCTGTGGTACGAGCCGGGCGGGGAGGGCGAGCAACTGCCGCAGGTGCTCACCGCCGATATGCTTACGGAGCGGGCACAGCGTCCGCGCTAGTTACAGCGTCGGGTGCATTGGCGCGACAGGTCTCGATCAATTCGCCAGGGAGGGGTGAGGGATTTAGCACCAGACGGCCCGCGCCCGGGATAGTCACCGCAACGTCGCGCCTGCCGGTCAGCACTTCCCAATCGGGCGAATCCGCCGGTGCGGTCGTTTCCCATAGCCATGCGCCGTCGCTCTCAGTCGCGTCGATCGGGATGCGCGCGACATGGCCATTGCCGATCAGCGCGACAAATGCCTGGGCCTCTGCATCTGCCTCGGCATAGCGGGTGAGACGGATCGCCGGAGCGCCGTCGCCCAGGACACAGGCTATGGCGAGCAACGAAGGCTCTCCGGGAATGCCATAGATCAACCGCCCTGGCGTGCGGCTTTGCGCCCAGATCGCGCCTTCGGTGTCTGGCGACATGATCGGCTCTGACGGGCCTTCCAGCGCAGCCGGTTCGCCGCCGGCGATGTCGGCGTCAGTCGGTGGCGGCTTGCACCCGGCAAGCGCCAGCACAGCGGCGAAGGGCAGGGCGCGCAGCACGCTGTGGCTCATCGCGCGCGGATGAAAGCGCGGATATCCTGCGACAGCTTGGTCCGATCCTCGTCGCGGACATACATCATGTGGCCCGCATCGTAATATTTCAGCGTCACCCGGTCCTGCGGAATGCCCATGCGGTTGAGTGAATATTCCGCGCCGAAGAAAGGCGTGGCGAAGTCATACCAGCCCTGTGCATTGAAGACGCGCAGCTGGGAATTTTGGCGCATCGCCTGGCCAATAAAAGGCGCCACGTTGAGATAGGCATTGCGGCCCCAGCCGCTGCCGAGCGACCAGTTCCATTGCCCGCCGATGCCGCTGATCGACTGGTACTCACGGTCAGTCTGGAAGCCCAGGCTCTCGCGTGCCCAGCTGTTGATCGCAGCGGTGTAACCCGCATCGATGCCATAGAAGCTGGGATCATTATCAGGGGTTTCCCCGGCATTGTCGTAATCGGTGCCGGTGTAGCGCGCATCGAGCCGCCCGATTGTGAGGCCCCGGTCGCGCAGCAGCTCCTTGTAAAAGCGCTGGTCGGTGACGCGCAGATTGGCCTGTTCCAGGTACTCTTCCGAAAGGCCGGTGAGGCGGGAGAGCTCTGCGCGCACTGCGGAGCGCTCGGCAGCGGGCAAAGCCTGTCCCTTGAGCAGCGCACTGGCGAAGGGACCGATCGCGAACTGCCGCGCTTCTTCCGCGATCGCTTCGACTGAGGGCGCTTGGACTTTGCCATGATAATATGCTGCGGCTGCCATATTGGGCAGAGTCACGACATAGGCTAGCTCGTTGCCCGGCGTGGGCTCGCGCATCGCGAAATCGAGTATGGTCGAAATCAGGATCAGCCCATTTAGCCCGACATCGTTGAAGGTCCGCCCTTCGAGTTCACGCGCCACCATGGCGGTGCGGGTGGTGCCATAGCTTTCCCCGCCCAGGTATTTCGGGCTGTTCCAGCGGCCGTTATCATTGATCCAGCGGCGGATCACCTGCGCCACCGCTTTAGCGTCTTCTTCCAGCCCGTAGTATTTCTTCGGGTCAGTGCCCTCGGTCAGATAGCTGAAGCCGGTACCCGGCGGATCGATGAACACCAGGTCCGCCACGTCCAGCAGGCTGTCAGGATTGTCGAGGATCGGATAGGGCGGCGCACCGTCATCGCGCGCATCGGAAGGGATCGCAACCCGCTTGGGCCCGAAGACGCCCATCTGCAGCCACACCGAGCCTGAACCCGGCCCGCCATTGTACATGAAGAACACCGGACGCGAGGGATCGCGCGGCTGCTTCACATAGCTGGTGGTGACGATCACCGCTTCCTGCTTGTCGCCTTCGCCGGTCAGTATCGTTTCGCCGATGGTCGCGCGATAATTGATCCGCTGGCCGCCGAAGGTGCCTACCAGGTCGCGGGTTCTGACCTGCGGCTCGATCTTTGCGGCGGGTGCCGAAGCCTTTTCGGCGGGCGCATCGGCAAGGACAGGCGCGGCTAGGGGAAGGGCGATAAGCGCGGCGGCGCAAAGAAGATGCTTCATGGCTAGCGACTATCCCCGGCATGATTAGTTCGTCAACAGGTAGGAACCTGACTCGCTTAAGGTACCACGAAGTCCAGAGGACGGATGCGATCCATGATCCAGGCTGTGTGACTGGCGCTCTTGCCGGTCGATGGGTGCGGTGAACCGCTGATCAGAGCGTTGCGCATTGCAGCGACATGGTTGAGCTGGATAATCGCAGGGTTTTCGACAAATTCCTCCCAGACTGCTCCGCCGCTATCGATTTGCAAGGGTTCTTCCTCGAAGATCGAGCAGGTTATCCAGCCTTCGCTTCCGGTAATCTCCACCCGATCCAGCCTGCTGCTGGCTGCAAAATTCCAGGTTCCCGAACCGAGCACGCCGGACTTGTGCTGCCAGCAACCAGCAACCAGCAACCGCATCGGCTGCGGCATATCGGCCCTGCTGGTTGGTGGCGGTGCCACAAGCCTCGGCCACTTCACCGAACAGCCAGTGGAACAGGTCGAGGCCATGACTGGCCAGATCGTCAAAATAACCTCCGGGGGCGACTGCGGGATCGACCCTCCAGTCGTTCGCGAAGCTATGGTCCGCCGGGCGGCTGGCGCGGTGCAAGGTCCAGTGGACATGGCGCACATCGCCTATAGTCCTGCCGTCCAACAGCTCGCGCAGGCGGCGGAACCGCGGCAACGAGCGACGGTAATAGGCGACGAACAGCGGTAGGTTACGGCTCTCGAATGCCTCAAGGATGCGTTCGCACGCGCTGTGACCTCGGCGCCATGGGCTTTTCGATGCAGCATGGCTTGCGGGCTTCCGCCACCGCAAGCGCCAATTCCTCGTGGCTGTCCGGCGGAGTGGCGATGTAGACCGCGTCGATTTCGTCGGAGTGCACCAGTTCCATTACGCTGTCGAACACCAGCGCGACATTATGGCGTCGGGCATAGTCCGCGGCTTTGCTACGATTCCTGCCAAACACACCTTTGAGTGAGAAATCTTCGACAACCGAATAGGCGGGGGCGCTTTTTCGCTCGGTCACGCTGCCGCAACCGATCATGCCCCATTTCATGTGGCCCATTGAGAATTCATTTCCTTTCAGTAGGTTGTCGGGATCGCCACTTACCGCATCTTCCGCTGCGTTTTGCCATAACGCATTTTGCGCGTCCCCGGGCGGCCTTCGGTCGACTTGCCTTTGACCGGTGCGAATTTCTCGCCGTCCGATAGCCCCAGCTCCTCGTTCTCGAGTCGGCGGATTTCGTCGCGCAGGCGCCCGGCTTCCTCGAACTCCAGATCGGCGGCAGCGGCGCGCATGCGCTTCTCCAGATCCTCGATGTAAGCGCGCAAATTGTGCCCGACGAGGTTGTTGCGTTCCTCATCGCCTGTCTCGACCGTCACACTGTCCTGCGACGCCGTATGCGCGACAATATCGTGGATGTTGCGCTTGATGGTCTGCGGGGTGATGCCGTGCTCTTCGTTATAGGCCTGCTGCTTGGTGCGGCGACGGTCGGTCTCGGCGAGGGCGCGCTCCATGCTGCCGGTGACGCGGTCGGCATAGAGGATCACCCTGCCATCGACATTGCGCGCGGCGCGGCCGATAGTCTGGATCAGCGAGGTTTCACTGCGCAGGAAGCCTTCCTTGTCGGCGTCGAGGATGCACACCAGCCCGCATTCGGGAATATCCAGGCCCTCGCGCAGCAGGTTGATCCCGACCAGCACGTCATAGACGCCAAGGCGCAAGTCGCGGATCAGCTCGATGCGCTCCAGCGTCTCGACGTCACTGTGCATGTAGCGCACGCGCACGCCCGCCTCGTGCATGAACTCGGTCAAATCCTCCGCCATGCGCTTGGTCAGCGTGGTAACAAGCGTGCGATAGCCGAGCTGCGCGGTTTTCTTGCATTCCTCGATGCAGTCCTGGACCTGGTCCTCGACCGGGCGGATCTCGACCGGGGGGTCGATCAGACCGGTGGGGCGGATCACCTGTTCGGCAAAGACGCCGCCGGTTTGTTCCATCTCCCAACCGCCGGGAGTAGCCGAGACGCAGAAGGTCTGCGGGCGCATCGCGTCCCATTCGTTGAAGCGCAGCGGGCGGTTATCGATACAACTGGGCAGGCGGAAGCCATATTCGGCGAGCGTCAGCTTGCGGCGGTGGTCGCCGCGCGCCATCGCGCCGATCTGCGGCACGGTCTGGTGGCTTTCGTCGACGAAGAGCAGTGCGTTTTCCGGGAGGTATTCGAACAGGGTCGGCGGCGGTTCGCCGGGCAGGCGCCCGGTCAGGAATCGCGAATAGTTCTCGATCCCCGCGCATGAGCCCGTTGCGGCGATCATCTCGAGATCGAAGTTGGTCCGCTGCTCCAGCCGTTGCGCTTCGAGCAGGCGGCCCTCTTCGTGCAATTCCTTGAGCCGCTCCTGCAACTCGAATTTGATCGCCTCTGCCGCCTGCTTCATCGTTGGGCCGGGGGTGACATAGTGCGAATTCGCGTAAACCCGCACCTTGTCGAGGCTTGCACCTTTCTTGCCGGTCAGCGGGTCGAACTCGCTTATCTCTTCGATCTCGTCCCCGAAGAAGCTGAACCGCCAGGCCATGTCCTCATAGTGGCTGGGGAACAGCTCGAGATTGTCACCGCGAACGCGGAAGCTGCCCCGCGCAAACGCCGTGTCGTTGCGCTTGTATTGCAGCGCCACGAGCTTGCGAATGAGCTCGCGCTGGTCGACGCTCTCGCCAGCCTTGATGTCGAACACCATCGCCGAATAGGTTTCGACCGAACCGATGCCGTAAAGGCACGAGACCGAGGCGACGATGATCACGTCATCGCGTTCCAGCAGCGCGCGCGTGGCCGAATGGCGCATCCGGTCGATCGCCTCGTTCACGCTCGACTCCTTCTCGATATAGGTGTCGGAGCGCGGAACGTAGGCTTCGGGCTGATAGTAGTCGTAATAGCTGACGAAATACTCGACCGCGTTGTTCGGGAAGAAGCTTTTGAACTCGCCATAGAGCTGCGCGGCGAGGATCTTGTTGGGGGCGAGCACCAGGGCAGGGCGCTGCAGCGTCTCGATCACCTTGGCCATGGTGAAGGTCTTGCCGGAGCCGGTTACCCCCAGCAGCACTTGAGTTTGTTCGCCCTCCCTTGCCGCACCAACAAGCTCCGCAATCGCGGTCGGCTGGTCACCCGAAGGCTCATAGTCGCTGACCAGTTCGAAACGCTTCCCGCCATCGGCCTTTTCAGGGCGGGCGGGCCGGTGCGGGACGAATTCCGCGCCTGTCTCGGGCTCGTCGAGGCCCCTGCGAATTACCAGTTCTGCCATAGCGGAACATATGGAGCACATTAACCGGATTCGCAATCGCGCGTGCCGGGAAATGCAATCTTAGGAAGAGCTTGGTAGAACTGTCGTGGCAAGATTTGGAGGGGCCAATGCAACTGGTTCGATATTCGGGTGTGATCGCGGCCGCGGCGCTGCTGGGATCATGCGCTGGCGACAATCCCGACAACGTGCCGCTGTACGGCGACTGGGAGATGATCACCACGCTTGGCAGCCTCTATATCGACGGGCGGCTGGTCCCGCCTGAAATGGTCCCACCCGAACTCAAGGCGCTCTCTGCCAGCGAGAAGCGCTGCGGCGAGCCGATGTTCATCAACCGCGAATGGCAGCAGGAAGATATCAACCGGCGCGTGCGCGGTGATTGCACCATCGAGCAATATGACGTGACGCCAACCCGTGTGACCGGCAGCGGCATCTGCGCGAATGTGGCGCCAGAGGCAGGCTTCAATCCGCGCTTTACGGTCGACATCACGCAGTCGGCAGAGCAATACCGGATGAAACTGGAAATGAAAGGCGACGCGACCTTGCCCGGCCAGCCGGGACGGCATGTGATCCGCGTGCTGGCAACGCAGGAAGGGGTGCGGCTGGGCGAATGCTGACCTGAAATGCAAAGTGGTGCTTTGCGGCGATGCTTGTTATCACATCGCGTCACCAATTTCCGGAGGAAACCATGCACTATCAACCAGTTCTCGCGATTTCTGCCGTACTGCTGCTCGCAGCCTGTGGCAGTGACCCGGCCGATGAAGCTGCAAGTGGTGACAGCGTAAGCCCCGCGGAAATTGCCGAACGGGTCGACGCAGCCGATATCAAGCCTCAGCCGGGCCGGTATCGCAGCACGGTTGAAATTCTGGAGCTCGATATTCCTGGTGCGCCTGAGCAGATGGCGGAGATGATGCGCTCGCAAATGGGTTCGCAGACCAACGAATACTGCCTGACGCAGGAGGAATCCGAGCGCGGCTTTGAGGAAATGGCGCGGCAGTCGCAGGAAAGCAGCGACTGCCAGGTCGAGAAATTCGATGCAGCCGGCGGCAAGATTGACGCGCGCATGGCCTGCACAATGCCGGGACAGGGAAAGATGACCATGACCATGGTGGGTACCGGGAGTTCGACCGGCTCGGAAATGGACATGACCATGAAGGGGAATTTCGCAGGTCCTCAGGAATCCACCATCCGGATGAAGGTCAATCACGAGCGGATCGGCGATTGCCAATAGTCTGACTGTGATCTGACAGGCCTGAATTTCGATTGCTTAATCAGTCATTCAGCGGTTTTGGCCATGTTACAATTTTATGGCAACCAAGGCATCCCTGCTGGGCCAGCCGCTTGCGGCATGGGCGGATAGCGAATTCGCGCGGCGCGTCGCCTTGGCGCGCCAACCTGCTGCGGCACAGATCCAGCCGCCGCGCAAACGGCACCTGCTGGGCGAAACGATCTATCTTATCGAGCCGCTGCTGCGCCCGTTCCGGCGGCTGAAGGTCAAGCCGGCCAGCCAGCCGCGCATTGTGATGATCCTGCCGGGCTTTGCCACGCATCCCTCGCGCATGCGCTATCTCGCGCGGCAGCTTGAGCGGGCCGGGCACAAGACCAAGCGCTGGGGTTTGGGCTTCAATCTCGGCCCCACGGAAAACAACATCGATGTGCTTGAGCGGCGGCTGGAAGAAATCCATGCGCGCTATGGGCAACCGGTCGTCATGCTGGGCTGGAGCCTTGGCGGGCTGTTCGCACGCGAGCTGGCGCATCGCCGGCCAGAGCTGGTTGCCAAGGTGATCACCATGGGATCGCCCTTTTCCGGCGATCCGCGCGCCAACAACGCCTGGCGCCTCTATCAGTTTGTGACCGGTCATGCTGTCGATAACCCGCCGGTTGATCGCCCGGTAGCAATGAAGCCCCCGGTTGAAACCGTGGCTCTGTGGAGCCCGCGCGACGGGATTGTCGCACCGCGCAGCGCCCGCGGGAAACCGGGCGAACGCGACCGGGCGATTGCCCTGCGGTGCCGGCACATGGGTTTTTCCTATACCGATGAAGCGATCCTGACAGTTCTTGCGGAGCTTGAACGTCCGGCAAATTGAATGGCATTGACGCCAAGGCTTGGCAGGTATTCTCGCTTAGGCACCAATCCTGACGCGAGAAGCGCGTAATCCCGATCCAGATCGAAGCAAATAATTGCGCGGTTTTCCTGCATTCCCGCCGCCAAGCGCAGCGGCTTCGCTCCATTACGGAAGCAGTCTGGCGTGCAGAGAGCGGTGCTGCGCGGCAGGACGATGCCATGTCCAGCAAACCGACCTTGCACTTTGTCGATCCATCGAGCCGGGCGCGCGCCGAGTTCGCCCGCCTCTGTTTCGCCTTGGGCCATCACACGGAAGTGTATGGCGACGTTTCCGAACTTACAGCGCACTGCCCGCGCGACGGAATAATCGTGCTGAATGATTTGGGCACTGAGCAGACCATTTCGGTGGTATTCGATCAATTGAGCAAATCGAACATCCTCCTGCCAGTTTTGGCAGTGGCACAGGAACCTTCGGCCAGTCGCATTGTCGCGGCGGTCAAGGCAGGCGTACTTGATTACCTTTCGCTGCCACTTGATCCGGCTGGCCTTGCCGCTTCGATCGACCGGATCGCTGCGGAAGCGGAGAGCTATGTGGCCGCCCGCAAACGAATGTTGGACGCGCGCGCAAAGATCGAATGCCTTTCGGGCCGTGAGCGTGAAGTGCTCGATTGGCTGACGCGCGGCAGCAGCAACAAGGCGATAGCGCGTGAGCTCGACATCAGCCCGCGCACGGTCGAAATCCACCGTGCCAACATGATGGCAAAGCTAGGGGCAAGCCATGCAGCAGATGCGGTCCGGCTGAAGCTGGAGGCGCGGCTTTAGCCTTTATGCCTCAGCGGCAGAAACCTCCGCCGCCAAGCTCCACATGCAAGTGGTCGCGGTGCGCCGCGTTGTATTCCGGGCCCAGCACCGTACCGAAGCGCTTGCAGGCGCTTTGATGCACAACGCGCAGGAACTCGCGTTCCTTGCTGCTTCCGCCTGACCAATCGTCCAGCACGCTGATCCTGCGACCGTCCGCAAGCACGAAGGCTGCCACATCGATCGCTTCGGCGCTGGCATGGGCCGAGCGGCGGCTGGTCCCGGCAACATTGCGGCAGGAATAGCTGCCCATGGTCTCGATCCGGGCCAGCGGGCTGCCGAGGATCTGCCGCGCTGCGCGGTCGACGCCGAAGCGCGCCCAGCCGGCGAAAATCTGCGCCGTGGGGCAAGCGAGTGGGCCAATATTGGTCACGCCCAGCTGGGCTTCGTCGCTGCGCACGGCGGACAATTGCACCGCGCCGCTGAAAGCGCAGCCGGGGCCGTCGATCCGGTCAGGCAGCGGCGAGAAACGGCTGCCAGTTTCGTTCAGTCCGGCAAGGCACATTTGCGCTTGCTGGCTCATCGCGACCGGGCGCGGGGCCGATTGCGGCGTGTGCGATGCGCGTTCGGGCACTGCGCCGCAAGCGCCGAGGGCAGCAGAAAGCAGGATAAGGGTCGGCGCACGTGGGAACATGGCCGCAAGTCTGCAAAACTATGGTTAACCAAGCGTAAACGCCGCGGTGCAACCGTGGGCTTCAACGCATCATTCCGGCAGTTCGTCGGCCACCTGCTCCCACAGCTCGATTTTCACCCCGTCGGGGTCGAGCAGCCAGGCAAACTTGCCATAGCTTTCGTCGACACTGTCGAGCACTTTCACCCCGCGCTTCTTGATGAGTTTCACGAAGCCGTCGAGATCGTCCACGCGCAGGTTGATCATGAAGCCGCCCTTGCCGGGCTTCACATAGGTATCGTCCTTGAAATGGCTGATCAGCGAATAGGGGTTGGCCTTGGGCTCCTCCGCCCAGGCAAGCTGCGGGCCATAGGGGCCGTCAATGCCGAGCTTCTCGCGATACCATGCGCGCGTCGCTTCGGGGTCTTTCACGACATAAAACACGCCGCCCAATCCGGTCACTCTGGCCATATTGCCCTCCCGCATAGCCTGCCCGATGGAACACATGGAACACAGTCCAAGCGAAGAAAAGCGCCCTTGCGCGAAGGTGTTGCAGGCGCGGAGCTTTGGCAGGGACCGAGGCGTTCCATGCGCGCATTCTAGCGCGAATGCGGACAAGTAGGAAATCGCGGCGTCAGTAGCCCTGCGCCTGTCCGTCTTTGCGCATTTCGGTGGCGCCGGTCAGAACGCCGGTTTCCGGATCGCGCGCGATCGCCTGATAACCGCCGAACATGATGCCGTTGCTGACCACTTCGACCTTGTGGCCCATGGCTTTCAACGCATCGACTGTTTCGGCGGGGATGCCCGGTTCGACGAACAGCGTGCCGAGCGGGTCCTTTGCGGGGCCGCTGGCGGGCTCGGTCGGCTCGCGTCCGCCCTCGTGGTTGATGCGCGCGGCATCGCCCGCTTCCTGCAGGTTCATGCCGTAATCGACGAGGTTGATCAGCACCTGGACATGGCCTTGCGGCTGCATTCCGCCGCCCATCAGCCCCAGCGTCATATAGGGTTTGCCGTCCTTCTTCACGAAGGCCGGAATGATGGTCTGGAACGGGCGCTTACCCGGCGCGTAGGCATTGGCATGCGCCGGATCCAGGCTGTAAAGCTCGCCGCGGTCCTGGAACATGAAGCCAAGGCCGTCGGGCGTCAGCCCGCTGCCCATGCCGCGATAGTTCGACTGGATCAGGCTGACCATCAGCCCCTCGCCATCGACCACGGTCATATAGGTCGTATCGCCTGGCCCCTCGAGCTTGGGCTCGGGCAAGGGGTCGCCTGGCGCGAATCCCGGGGTGGCACGAGCGGGATCGATCAGCTGGAAGCGAGCATAGCCGTAAGCATCGGAGAGCAATTCCTGCGGGAAGGGCGCGAAATCAGGATCGGCATAGAATTTTGCCACATCGGCATAGGCCAATCGCTTGGCTTCGGTGATATAGTGGATCACTTCGGCGCTGCCGCGCTCCCACTGTGAAAGATCGACGTACTTGAGAATGTTGACCATCTGCAGCGCGGCGAAGCCCTGCGAATTGGGCGGCAGTTCGCACAGCTCATAGCCCTTGCGATAGTGGACGCAGGCCGGTTCCACCCATTCGCTGCGATGCGCGGCGAAATCCTCCAGCGTGAAGGCGCTGCCCTGGCGCTGGAGATAGTCGACCATCACCTGCGCGCTTTGGCCCTTGTAGAATTCGTCGCGCCCATTCTGCGCGATCCGCTGCAGCGTGTCAGCAAGATCGGGGTTCTTGAATATCTCGCCAGCCTTGGGCGCGCCATTGGCGAACCATGTGGCGCGGGCATTGGTAAAATCGAACTGGTCAGAGCGGCGCTCGAACGAACGCAATGCCCGATCGAAGTACATGCCGATCACCGGTGCGACCGGATGCCCTTCTCGGGCGTATTGGATCGTCGGTGCCAGAACATCGGCTATCGGCAATTGGCCAAAGCGGTTGTGCAGTTCGAACCAGCCATCGACCGTGCCGGGGATGGTGACGGACAGGTGGCCAAGCGCTGGCAGGCTGTCTGCGTCGCCGAGCTTCTCCTTTAGCTGTTCGAGCGTCTGGCCCCTGGGCGAGCGGCCCGAACCGTTGAGACCATAGAGCTTGTCCGTCGCAGGATCGTAGACGATCACGAAGATGTCGCCGCCAATGCCATTGCCGGTCGGCTCCATCAGGCCCAGCGCGGCGTTGGCCGCGATCGCCGCGTCAACCGCGTTGCCGCCGCTTTTCAGGATGTCGAGCGCAACCTGTGTTGCCAGCGGATGCGCGGTCGCCGCCATGCCGTGTTGCGCGTGGACCGGACTGCGCGACCATGGCGCGCCGACCGGGCGCCCGCCGGCGCCGATCTGCTCATCCACTGGCCTGGTAACGGGCGCCTCAGCGGCGAGCGGCGCCGCGATGGCCAGCGATGCGGCGGTTGCAAGGGCAATCTTGAGGGTTTTCATATCTGGCGCTCCAGTCCTTTTGCCGATCAACCCTGCGCAGGCGCCGCAGTTCCTTCCAGCCTGCTGACGATGATGATCGCCAGCCACGCGGCGACGAAGCCGGGTATGATCTCGTACACACCCGGTCCGCCCAGGAAGCTGCCGTTCCAGCCAAGATAGATCCATCCCATAACGACCACGGCCCCAGTCACCAGCCCGGCCAGCGCGCCATTTGCGGTCATCCTGTCCCAGGTCAGCGCGAGGACGATCAGCGGCCCGAACGCTGCGCCGAAACCGGCCCAGGCGTTGGAGACGAGTCCCAGCACCTCGCTTTCGGGATCGGCGGCAGTGGCAATTGCTGCGAGCGCGACCAGCGCCACGCAGATCCGGCCCACATTCACCGCCTCGCGTTCGCTGGCCTGCTTGCGCAGGAACAGGCGGTAGAAATCCTCGGTCAGCGAGCTTGAGGAGACCAACAGCTGCGAGCTGATTGTGCTCATGATTGCCGCCAGCAGCGCGGCGAACAGGAAGCCTGTTATCAGCGGGTGGAACAACAGGTCCGACAGGACGATGAAAATCGTTTCCGGATCGTCCAGCACCATCCCGTTGCGCTGCGCATAGGCGCGGCCCGCAATCCCGACGCCGATTGCGCCGATCAGCGAGACCGCCATCCATGCTAGGCCGATGTTGCGCGCGGTTGGCATGTCTTCGACGCTGCGCACCGCCATGAAGCGCACGATGATATGCGGCTGGCCGAAATAACCCAGGCCCCAGGTCACCGCGCTGAGAAAGCCGATGAAGGTCAGGCCGTGGGTCAGGCTGAGGAAGCCTTCCTGCGGGATCGCCGCAATCGATCCGCCGCCACTGCCGCCTTCACCGAACATCACCACCAGCGGCATCAGCACCAGCGCCACCACCATGATGCAGCCCTGCACGAAATCGGTAAGGCTGACAGCCAGGAATCCGCCGACCATGGTATAGGCCAGCACCACGCCTGCTGTAATCCAGATGCCGAGCATGTAATCGCTCATCCCGGCATTGGGCAGCAATCCGGCAAAGGCGGTTTCGAACAGCTTGCCCCCGCCAACAAGGCCGGCGGCGGTGTAAACGGTGAAGAAGGCAACGATGATGATGGCGGAGACCACCCGTAGCGCAACCGCCCGCCTGGGAAATCGGTTGGCGAGGAATTCGGGGATGGTCAGCGCATTGCCGAGCGCCTCGGTCTGGGCACGCAGGCGCGGGGCCACGACGACCCAGTTGACGGCCGCACCCACGAATAGCCCGATCCCGATCCATGCCTCCACCAGTCCGCTGGCATAGAGCGCGCCGGGCAGGCCGAGCAGCAGCCAGCCCGACATGTCCGAGGCGCCCGCGCTGAGCGCGGCAACCGCCGGCGGCAAGTTGCGCCCGGCAAGCAGGTAGCCTTCGGATGTGTCGGTCGATCGCTTCCAGGCAAACAGCCCGATGCCGAGCATGAGGATGAAATAGAGCGCGAGGGTGACGAGTGTGCCGCTGTGCATGTGCCAGCGGGTATCAGGCCGCGCGCGCGATGGCTACCGCCTCGCTTACGCCGCGTCCTTCTGTCGCTTCGCCTTCTTGCGCTCGTGCGGGCACAGCAGGGTCTTGCGCAGGCGGATCGACTTCGGCGTCACTTCGACCATCTCGTCATCGTCGATATAGGCGATCGCCTGTTCCAGGCTCATCCGCCGCGGCGGGGTGAGGCGGATCGCATCATCCTTGCCGCTTGAGCGGATGTTGGTGAGCTGCTTCGACTTGAGCGGGTTCACTTCAAGGTCGTCCGGCTTGGCGTTCTCGCCGATCACCATGCCTTCATACACGCGCGCCTGCGGAGCAATGAACAGCTCGCCGCGCTCTTCCAGCGAATTGAGGGCATAGGCCACCGCCTCGCCGTCCCCATTGGAAATAAGCACGCCGTTGATGCGGCCTTCGATCGGGCCCTTGTAGGGGCCGTATTTCTCGAACAGGCGGTTCATGATGCCGGTGCCGCGCGTATCGGACAGGAATTCGCCGTGATAGCCGATCAGCCCGCGTGACGGGGCGGAGAAGGTGATGCGGGTCTTGCCCACGCCTGAGGGGCGCATTTCGGTGAGGTCCGCCTTGCGGCGCTGCATCTTCTCGACGACTGTGCCCGAGTGCTCGTCATCGACGTCGATCACCACGGTTTCATAGGGCTCCATGCGCTGGCCGTTCTCTTCGCGGAACAGCACCTTGGGGCGCGAGATGCCAAGCTCGAAGCCTTCGCGGCGCATGGTTTCGATCAGCACGCCCAGCTGCAGTTCGCCGCGGCCGGCAACTTCGAAGCTGTCCTTGTCGGCGCTTTCAGTGACGCGGATCGCGACATTGGTTTCCGCTTCGCGCAGCAAGCGGTCGCGGATCATGCGGCTCGTAACCTTGTCGCCCTCGCGCCCGGCGAGCGGGCTGTCGTTGACGGCAAAGCGCATCGCCAGCGTCGGCGGATCGATCGGCTGCGCGGCGATCGGCTCTTTCACCGAAGGATCGGCGATGGTGTTGGCAACGGTCGCCTTTTCGAGGCCGGCAAGGGCGATGATGTCACCCGCCTGCGCTTCGTCCACCGGAACCCGTTCCAGCCCGCGGAAGCTCAGCAGCTTGGTCGCCCGGCCAACTTCGACCACCTTGCCGTCCATGTCGATGGCATGGATCGGATCGTTGACCTTGAGCTTGCCCGACTGGACCCGGCCGGTCAGCACGCGGCCCATGAAGTTGTCACGATCAAGCAGCGTCGCCAGGAAGCTGAACGGGCCATTTTCGTCCAGCTGCGGCGCGGACACATGTTCCACGATCTTGTCGAACAGCGGGGCGAGGGACCCTGAGCGCGCCTCCTGGTCCTCGCTGGCATAGCCATCGCGGCCGGAAGCATAGAGCACGGGGAAGTCGAGCTGCTCGTCATTGGCGTCGAGGCTGACGAACAGGTCGAACACTTCGTCGAGCACTTCCTGCGGGCGGCCATCGGGACGGTCGATCTTGTTAACGATCACGATCGGGCGCAGGCCCAGCGCCAGCGCCTTGCCGGTGACGAACTTGGTCTGCGGCATCGCGCCTTCGGCCGCGTCGACCAGCAGGATAACCCCGTCGACCATGCTAAGGATGCGCTCCACTTCGGCGCCGAAGTCGGCGTGGCCCGGCGTGTCGACGATATTGATGCGGATATTCTGGCCCGCGTGTTCCCATTCCACGCTGGTGCATTTGGCCAGGATGGTGATCCCGCGTTCCTTTTCCAGGTCGCCCGAATCCATCGCACGCTCTTCAATCCGCTGGTTTTCGCGGAATGTACCGGACTGGCGGAACAGCTGGTCGACCAGCGTGGTCTTGCCGTGGTCAACGTGGGCGATGATCGCGATATTGCGAAGCGGACGGGCCATAGGAAACTTCCGAGAATAAAGGGGGGCGGCATGTTGCGCCGCACAATTGGCCGCGCCCCTAGCCGAAGCGCGCCGACATCACAAGCGCGAGACGCAAGCGGACGTAACGGAAGGTGTGTCGCTGTGGCAACATGGGGATAACGCGATGTCCTATTACCTCGATGATTCTTGTACTGATTCCACCTCTACCCTAGAGTGATTGCGGGAGCCGGGGTTGGGAGCCCGTGGGGGTCGTTTCTCCACTCCGGTTGTTTGTGAGAGGAGATTTCATGCGTTCCATTTCGTCCGGCATTCGCGCCGGCTCGCCACGCGTCGCACTGTTTGCAGGTGCCGCGGCCATTGCCCTGTCCGTTCCCTCGGTCGCTTCGGCACAAGATGCCGACCAGGCCGAAGAAGAGGACTTCAACAGCAATGTGATCGTCGTTACCGCAACGAAGCGTGAGCAGACGCTGCAGGAAACCCCGATTTCGGTTTCAGTTACAACTGGCGAAACGCTGGAGCAGGCGCAAATCCGCGACGTGCTTGACTTGCAGACCGTCACCCCTTCGTTGCGCGTCAGCCAGCTGCAGAGCGCCTCTGCCTCCACTTTCATCATTCGCGGCTTTGGCAATGGTGACAACAACTTCGGGATCGAGCCTTCGGTGGGCGTGTTCATCGATGGCGTGTTCCGTTCGCGTTCTGCCGCAGCGCTGAGCGATCTGCCCAATGTTCAGCGCATCGAAGTGCTAAATGGCCCGCAGTCGACCCTGTTCGGCAAGAATGCCTCGGCCGGGGTTATCTCGGTCGTTACGCGGGAACCGCAATTCGAATTCGGCGGCAGTGCCGAACTCAGTTATGGCAATTACAATGCGATCGTCGTCAAGGGAGACGTTACTGGCCCACTGAGCGAAAACATCGCCTTCTCGCTCGACGGTAGCTATAACAAGCGTGACGGCTACGCGCATATCGTCAACCTCGACAAGGAACTGTCGAACCGCAACCGTTGGGCAACCCGCGGCCAATTGCTGTTTGAACCGACACCAGACCTGAAAATCCGTGCGATCGCCGATTATTCGAAGATCGATGAAGTGTGCTGCCAGGTCAGCACTCTGATTGCGGGACCGACTGCGGCGGCCATTGTTGGCGTCGGCGGCGCACTTACGACCGACTTTTTCAGTTATGAAACCTTCCTCAACCAGCAACCGTTCAACAAGGTCGACAACTATGGCGGCTCGTTACAGATTGACTGGCAAACCGGCCCGCTTTCAGTAACTTCGATCACGGCATACCGCGAGCTGAAGAATTTCCTCAATCAGGACGTCGACTTCACCAGCGCAGACATCGTGACTGAAACGCGAGACCAGAAGGTCGATACCTTCACGCAGGAATTGCGTATCAGTTCCGACTTTGACGGTCCGATCAACTTCCTGCTTGGTGGTTACTATTTCGACGAAAGCATTTCCCAGGACAGCTTCCTGACAACTGGAACTGCAGCGCGTAACTTCTTCACCCTGCTAGCCCGCGCTGCCACGCTTGACCCGACCTTCAGCTTCAACGCGGTCGAAGGCGGGCTGGGTTTGCCACAAAACAGCATTTTCTCTGCCGGGCCGCTCACTAGCGAAAACTATGCCATGGACAACCAGTCGTACTCGGTTTTCGGAACGGTCGATTTCGAGCCGGTTGATGGGTTGGTCCTGACTGCCGGATTCAACTACACCGATGACAGCAAGGATTTCGCGCTTGAAGGGCAAGCGTTCGATGAACTGGCCAATATCAATGCGATCGATGCTTTCATAACCTTGGCAACCAGCGGAGCGGTGACCAATGCAGCGCAGTTCAATGCGTTGCCTGCGGTCAATCAGACTGTGCTCAGAACCTTGGCCTTTACGCAGTGTTCGGCAAGCGCTCCACCGCCCGCCTGCAACCCTTTGCTTCCATTGGTTGGGCTTTCGCCGTTCCAGTTCCAGCCGCCGTTCCTGACCATCCCGAACGCGGTCGAGGATGGCAAGACCTCGGATGACAAGTTCACCTACCTGCTGCGTGCATCGTACCAGATTTCGAACGAAATCAATATCTACGCCAGCTACGCGACAGGTTTCAAGGCGAGCTCGGTCAATCTGTCGCGCGATTCGCGCCCCTCATTTGGTGACTATATTCCGGGGCCGAGCCGGTCCATTATTCTCGCCCCGCCGTCACCGATCACCAATGCCGGGATCGCAGTCACCAACCTTGGTACCGGGTCGCGCTTTGCCGGTCCGGAAGAAGCCGAAGTCTATGAATTCGGCATCAAGGGACAGTGGGACGGTTTGAGCGTCAACCTCGCGCTGTTCGATCAGACGATCAAGGGCTTCCAGAGCTTCCTGTTCACTGGCACGGGCTTCCAGCTCAACAATGCCGGTCAGCAGTCGGTCAAGGGTTTTGAAATCGATACGCGGATCCAGCCGACGGACGGCTTGGTACTGACCTTCGCGGCGACCCACCTTGATCCGATTTACGACAGCTTCACCGAAAGCCCGGTGGGTGACCTTTCAGGCAGGCGGCCGGGTGGCATTCCGGCGTGGTCCCTCGCTACTTCGGCGACTTACACGCATGAATTCGGCGCCAGCGGCACACGTCTGATCAGCCGTCTCGATTACAGCCACGAAAGCAACACCGATATCAACAACGGTTTGCCGACGTTCAATGCATCGCTCGGTAACACCAAGATCTTCCGCCGCGAGGTGAACCTGGTGAATGCCTCGATCACATTGGCACTTGAGAATGGCTTCGAAATCGGTGCCTGGGCCCGCAACCTGCTGGATGACCAGTATATCATCACGGTGTTTGACGGCGTTGCGCAGGCAGGCACAGTGTCCGGTTATCCGAGCGCACCGCGCACCTATGGCGGCGTAGTGCGCTACAAGTTCTGATCCTTACCAATCGGAATGAAATTCGAAGGGGTCGGTGAAAACCGGCCCCTTTTTGTTGATCTTTTAAGAATTTACCTCAATCCTGACGCTGTAACGTCCAAAGGGGAGGGGTTTATGGGTAATTACGCCGGTTTCTGGATCAGGGTTGCGGCCTATCTGATCGATTTCGTGATATTGATGGTAGTGGCGCTTGTCGTTTCATTTGGGACCGGGGTCTCGCTGTTCGATCAAGCTGCACAAACGGACTTCGGAATTGCCGATCTGGTCAACTTCGTTGTCGGCATAGCCTATTTCGTCGCCTTCGAGATCGTCCACGATGCAGGGCACCCCTGGCAAGCGCGCCCTGGGCCTAATTGTCACCGATCTTGACGGTGGCCGGATCAGTCCGATGCGCGCGGTTGGACGCTATTTCGCGAAGATCTTGTCCACGATCATCCTGTTCATCGGCTTTATCATGATCGGCTTCACCGAGCGCAAGCAAGGCCTGCACGACATGATCGCCGGAACGCTGGTGCAGAAGGCCAATCCCGGCGAGGGCATGGTCGACGCGCGCGTATTCGACTGAGCTTCTAAAGCTCCCTTAGCGCCTGGGCGGGCTTCGCTTTCAGCAGCGGAAGCGAGCCGCCCAGTGCGAAGGCCAGCACCAGCACCAGCCCGATACCAAGCACGCTCAGCACTTCGGTCCAGTCGGGCAGCCAGTCGAATTCGAACAGCTGGGTGATCACGAACCACGCGAGGGTAGAGCCGAGCGCGAGAGCGACCAGCGCCAGCAGCGCGGCGAGCACGCCATACTCGGCCAGTTGCAAGCCCAGCACTTGTCGCCGGCTGGCGCCCAGCACGCGCAGCACCACCGTGTCATAGGTACGCGAGGCGCGCGCAGCGGCAATCGCACCCATCAGCACCGCCAGGCCCGCCAGCACCGCCACGGACGCGGCGGCCAGCGTGGCCGCGCCGACCTGTTCCAGGATCGTGCGGGCCTCAACCAGCACCTGTCCGATCTCGATCACACTGCTTGACGGGAAGCGCGCGACCATCTGGCGCAGCAGTTCGCCCGAGCGGCTCTCGTCGGTCAGCTCGATCGTGGCAGCGAGGTTATGCGGCGCGTCGGCAATGGCGTTGCTGGAGAAGACCAGCGCATAGTTGAACCCCATGCTCTCCCAGTCGATCACACGCAAATTCGCCACGCGCACTTGCCGTTCGATCCCCAGCACGCCGATGGTCAGGTAATCGCCGATCTTGAGGTCGATCGCGCGCGCGAAATCGGCATCGACGGAGACCAGCGGCTCGCCATCATAACCTTCGCTCCACCATTCCCCTTCGACCAGCGAATTGCCGGGTGGCAGCGTGTCGGCATAGGTCAGCCCGCGCTCGCCGCGCAGGGCCCAGGCGCCCTCGGGGATTTCCTCAAGGTCGGCGACACGGGTCATGCGGTCTTTCGGGCCATAGGCCAGCACCGCGCCGCGCAGCGTGGGCACGGTGCGGATCTCGGCCTTCGGGTCGAGTTCGCTTACCAGCGCACGAAAATCCGTTTCACCATCGCGCGGAATGTCGAGCACGAAATAGTCCGGCGCCTGGCGCGGCACGCGCTGCTGGATATTGCCGTCGATCGCGCTCTGGATCGCGGCCAGCAAGACAAAGGCAGCAAGGCCAAAGCCGAGTGCGGTGACCAGCGCGCCGGTCGGCGCACCGGGGCGGTGGAGATTGGCGATCGCCGCGCGCAGCAGCGGGTTGGACGTGCGCGGCGCGCGCTTGGCGAGCAGGCGGATGCCTAAGCCGATCAACGCAAGCGCGATCAACGCGCCACCAGCACCGACCAGGAAGCCGCCCGAAAGCATCGGTTGCGCAGTCGTGAGCAGGGCAAGGGCGCAGATCGCGGCGATGCCCAGCGCGGTCCAGCCCAGCGCCCGCCAGTCGCGTGCCAGCGGCGACACCCGCGCACGCATCAGCGCCATCGCCGGGAATGCGCGCGCCCGCAGCAGCGGCGTTGCTGCAAAGGCGAAAGCGACCAGCAAGCCATAGGCGGCGCCCAGCGCAAGCGGGGCAGGCTCTATCACGAAGCCGCTTTCGACCGGCAAAAGGTCTTTCAGCGCCAGCCCCAACAGCGGGGTTACCAGCACGCCGGTGACGATCCCCGCGATACTGCCGATTAGCGCCGCAGAGCCGATCTGCAGGGCGTAAATCCGTACGATATCCATGCTCGATGCGCCCAGCACCTTGAGCGTGGCGATCGAATTGCGCCGCGCGTCGAGATAGCTTGCCACTCCGCCGCCGATACCAATCCCGGCGATTACCAGGGCGGCCAGGCCGACCAGCGTCAGGAAATCGCTCATATTGCCGACGAAGCGGTCTGCTCCCGGCGAGGCGCGGTCGCGCGTGCGGAAGTCGAACCCGGCATTGGGGAAACGCTGTTCCAGCGCCGCCTGCACGTCTTCGGGATCCTGCCCGCCATCGAAAGCGACCCGGTACTTGCTTTCGTAAAGCGTTCCGGGTGCGATCAGGCCGGCTTCAAAGGGCAATTCCTGCGCCACGATGACTGTGGGGCCGAGCTGGAAGCCTTCCGACAGGCGATCAGGCTCGTTGGCGATCACGCCTGCGGCTTTCAGGTCAACTGTACCGACGCGAAATGTGTCGCCGACCCCAATGCCCAGCCGGTCGAGCGCGCCCTGACCCAGCCAGGCCTCGCCCGCTACAGGGGCGCCCACGCTGCGTCCGTCCTTCAGCGTCAGTGTGCCGTAGAGCGGCCATTTCGCGTCGACCGCCTTCAGTTCCACCGGCGCGGCGGAATCGGGCGTGCTGGCCATCGCCTGCATCCGCGTGCCGCCGGAGATCGCACCATATGCGCTGAGCGCGTCCTTTTCCTGAGTGCTGAGGTCGCGTTGCCAGACTTCGATTTCCAGATCGCCACCAAGCAGTTCCTGCCCGCGGCCCGCCAGTTCGCGTTCGATCGCCGCAGTCAGCGTGCCGATGGCGGCGAGTGCGGCGGTGCCGAGGAAGATGCACACCAGCAGCAGGCGCAGCCCCTTGAAGCGCGCGTTGAGATCGCGCCGGGCGATGCGCCAGGCGGTGCTCCAGTTAAGGTTCGCGCTCATGCGGCGGCGCTGGCAGAGGCTGTGTCGGACACGATCACGCCATCGGCCATGGTCACGATCCGCTCGCAGCGTTCGGCCAGAGCCCGGTCATGCGTGATCATCAGCAGGGTGGCGCCGGTTTCCTTGCGCCGGGCGAACAGCAGTTCGATGATTTCCTGTCCGGTGGTCGCATCGAGATTGCCGGTCGGCTCATCGGCAAAGATCAGGTCGGGGCGGGGCGCAATCGCGCGGGCAATCGCCACGCGCTGCTGCTCGCCGCCCGAAAGCTGGGTGGGATAATGGTGCAGCCGGTGGCCCAGACCCACCGCCTTGAGTTCCGCCTCGGCCCGTTGCTGCGCGCCTTCCCGGCCCGCCAGCTCCATCGGTGTGGCGACGTTTTCCGCAGCGGTCATGGTCGGCAGCAGGTGGAAAGCCTGCAGGACGATGCCGATCCGCCCGCGCCGGGCCTGCGCCAGCGCATCCTCGTCCATCGCGGTAAAGTCTTCGCCGGCCACCATCAGCGCGCCGCTGCTGGCGCGTTCAAGGCCGGACAGCACCGCCATCAGCGAGCTCTTGCCCGAACCCGAAGCGCCGAGCAGGGCTACCACCTCGCCCTTGGTAACATCGAGGTCGATCCCGCGCAGAATCTCTACCGGGGCGGCGTCACTACCAAGCGTAAGGGTCAGGTTACGGGCGGAAATTGCAAGAGAGGGGCTTGTCACTGGTTCGCATTCGCATAGGGCTGGGGGCCGCACAAGGAGACTTGCAGATGGCAAAAGGCGTTTGGTCGATCATTCCCGCACTGTTGCTCGCGGCCTGTGGCGCTGAGGTGCCCGCCGATCAGGCGGCGGAAACCGGTTCGGATACCAATGCCGCAGACATGGCGACGGTTCCCGTGATGGGGCCAGAGCGCAATATTCTCGCCTTCGGCAACAGCCTGTTCGCGGGTTATGGCGTGGACAAGAGTGACAGCTATCCGGCCAAATTGCAGGCCGCGCTGCGTGCGCGCGGCTTGAATGCACAGGTCGCAAACGCAGGGATTTCGGGCGATACCAGCGCAGCGGGTTTGCAGCGGCTCAAATTCACGCTCGACGCGCAGGACGAGAAGCCTGACCTGTTCATCCTGGAGCTGGGCGGCAATGATCTGCTGCGCGGGATTTCGCCTGAGCAGACCAAGGCCAATCTTGCCGCCATGCTCGACGAATTGAAGGCCCGCGGCATACCGGCGCTTATCATGGGGATGCGTGCGCCGCCCAATTACGGGCCGGAATACCAGGCGCAGTTCGATGCGCTCTATGCCGATCTGGCGAAGCAATATGGCGCCGCACTGATCCCGTTCTGGCTGGAATCGATCTATCAGGACCCCACGCTGTTCCAGTCCGACCGGATCCATCCGACCGAAGAGGGGATCGAAGAACTCGTCGCGGCAACGGTGGAGCAAGTGGCCGGAGCGCTGCCGGCAGAGGGCAATTAGAGCCGCTCGACCGTCCCGGCGCTGACCCGCCAGACGGCCGCTTCGCCCAGGATGTCCTCGAAGGGCGCAGGTTCTGTGCCCGTCAGCCACACTTGTGCACGGCCAGTGCGCAGGCGCTCGAACAGCGCGGCGCGGCGCACGGGATCGAGATGCGCGGCGACCTCGTCAAGCAGCATCACGCCGGGGCGCCCCTCGGCAGCGAGCACCGCATGGGCCAGCGTCAGGGCGATGAGCATCGCCTTCTGTTCGCCGGTGGAGCAGGATGCGGCGGATTGCCCGCTTCCCGCCATCACCACATCCAGCTCGTCGCGCTGCGGTCCGGTAAGCGAGCGACCGGCTGCACGGTCACGGCCGCGTTGGCGGGCCAGTTCTAAGCGCAGTTCCTCCCGTGTGGTTGGACCGCCCGGCAAATAGGTCAGGATCGGCTTGGCAAAAGGCTGGTCGGGCAGGGCGGTCAGCTCGTCCGCCAGCGCCGTGACCAGTGCCATGCGGCCTTCGGCAACCGCCGCACCGTGTTCGGCCACTTGCGCTTCGATCGCATCGAGCCATGTTGCGTCGCGGCTGTCCTCCAGCAATTTGTTGCGTTCGCGCAGCGCCGCTTCAAAGCGCGAGACATGGCGCGCATGGGCGGGATCGATCGCCAGCGCGAGCCGGTCCATGTAGCGCCGCCGTGCGCCTGCGCTGTCCATGAACAGCCCGTCCATCGCCGGAGTTAGCCAGCCGATCGCGAGCCATTCGCTCAAGGATTGTGCGCTCGCTTCTGCCCCATTGACCCGCACCAGTCGACGGCCCGGGCGCTCGGGTTCGACGAAAGTGCCGATCCGCGCGCTTTCATGCCCCTGCTCGATCAGGCTGGCGCCGATCTGGAACCCGCCCCCGCCATGCGGCCCGGGAAGTTCAGGCAGCGCGGCGCGGCGCAATCCGCGGCCTGGCGCAAGCAGCGACAGCGCTTCCAAGATATTGGTCTTGCCCGCGCCATTCTCGCCCACCAGCAGGTTGAGCTGGCGCGTCCCCGCCAGCTCGGTCTGGCGATGGTTGCGGAAATGCGAAAGGGCAATGCGATCAAGCGCCATAGGTAGCATGAGCGCTTAGCATTTCGAGGCAGATTGGCCATCTCCGGACGGATCAAAATCACCGATCCTGAATGTTGGTGAAAAATCCCAACATTTCGGTTTGATGAACGGTGCATTCAGGAAGACGGATCCGAAAAACCCCAGAATTCTGCCATTTTCCGAAATTGGCACGCCCTATGCAAAGGGTGTTTTGTCCGGCGAAATGGTTCGCTGGGAAATGTTAAACAGGAGTATGACCCCATGTTCTTCAATTCTGATGCTTCGAACAAGCTCTTCGCCGCAGTTGCTTCGCTGGTCCTTTCGGCCGCTGTGATGGCCGCCACGATCGTGCCTGCCAGCCCCAACCTTTTTGCCTGATCGCAGATCAGCCAAACCTTCAATCAAGGAGTAGTATAATGTTCAACCGTTCGGATATCGGCAGCCGTCTGTTCGCCGCTGTCTTCTCGTTTGCGGTCACCGGCGTCATTCTCGCCACCGTGGTCGATTACGCCACCCCGGTTACAGGCCTCGTCGCATGAGCGAGTTTGACCACAAGCCCGTCGCCAACAGTTCCAGCGGCAACTTCCGCCTCGACAAGGCTGATGGCAAGATTTTCGGCGTCTGCGCCGGGATCGGCAATTACTTCGGGATCGATCCGCTGATCGTTCGCCTCGGCTTCGTGCTCGGCACGTTGATCGGCTTCGGCAGCTTCATCCTGATCTACCTCGCGATCGCGCTGATCGCGAAATGAGAGAGGGCGGGGGATCTCCGCCCTCTCAACCCCTTCACATCGCCGAGATGCCGCCGTCGAGCTTGATTTCCGCTCCGGTCATGAAACGGCTTTCGTCGCTGGCGAGGTAGACCACCGCATTGGCGATATCATTGGGCTCACCCACGAATTTGAGCGGGATCTGCCGTGCCAGCTTATCCAGCAGCACTTGCTTGTCGAGATTGTGGTGCCGCGCCGTCCCGTCGAGGATCGGCGTATCGACAAAGGTCGGATGCACCGAATTACAACGGATCTGCATATTGTTCTTAGCGCAGTGCAGCGCGATCGACTTCGAGAGCATCCACACCGCCGCCTTGGAGGCGTTATAGGCCGGCATGGTGTCGCTAGCGATCAACCCTGCAATCGAACTGATGTTGATGATCGAACCCGGCGCATGTTCGCGCATCAGCGGCAAGGCCTTCTGGCAGCCGTGAAAAATCGAATCGACATTGACGGAGAAGCAGCGCTTCCAGTCATCGAAGGTGCAGGTCTCGATATTGCCACCAACACCGATTCCGGCATTGTTGACCAGCACGTTGAGCCCGCCCAGATGCTCGCGCGCGGCATCGACCGCGGCTTCCCATGCAGCAGGATCGGTCACATCGTGCTGCACCCCGAAAGCGGTGCCTGCGCCCAGATCGGCATTGATCGCCGCTGCGGTCGCTTCGGCGCCTGCACCGTTGATATCGGTACACAGCACCCGCGCGCCTTCTTCCGCCAGCCGCCGCGAATGCGCCGCGCCCAGGCCTTGCGCCGCGCCGGTAACCAGCGCCAGCTTGCCCGCACATCTTCCTGCCATCAGTTCAATCCTCTCCGATAAATCCCGCTGCCATCAGCATGGCAATGCGCACATCCACTCCGTGGCCTTTCGCGCGCCAATCTGCAACGAATTGCGGCAGGTCGCCCAGCTTCACCCGGTGCACCCTGATATCCTCGCTGCCGGTTCCGCCGCCTTCGCTGACCTTCGTCAGGCCGCGCGCGCGCATCAGGCTGAAACTCTCGCTGACCATGCCCGGGCTGGAATAGAATTCGCCCAGGTCTTCCATCCGCGCGGCGCGATAGCCGGTCTCTTCCTCAAGCTCGCGCATCGCGGCCTCTTCTGCCGCTTCGCCTGCCTTGCCTTCGTCATCGCCGATCAGGCCGGCCGGGATCTCCAGGCAAACCTTGCCCAGCGGAACGCGATACTGCTCGACGAGGATGACGTAACCTTCGTCGTCAATAGCGATGATCGCCGCAGCCTTGATGCCACGCGCGCGGCCGACATATTCCCACCGGCCGCGGGTCTTGGCGGCGATGAACTTGCCTTCCCACTCGATGGTTTCAGGCTGGTTTGCATCGGGGTCGCTCGGTGGAGCGGAATCGGAAGAACTCATGCGTTGCCGCTTAGACTTCGATCAAGCGGTCGGGCAACTCGTTCTGGTCATCGGCGTCGCGCGGGAAATGTTCGGCCAGCACTTCGCCCACGTCGCGCACCCCTGCTGCCAGGCCTTCGGCGATAGAGCCGCGCCGGATATGTTCAAGCATGTCGGCCATGGCCTCGCCCCACACTTCGGCAGGGACCTTTTCGGCGATCGGGAGGTCCGCGACGATCTCGGCCCGGTGTTCCTTCATCGAGAGATAGAGCAGCACCCCGGTGCGTCCGTGGGTGCGCCGCTCGGCGCCGACCTTGAAATGCTTGATGGCGGCATCGTGTGCGCGGGCATGCTTGAGCGGAGCAGGGATAAGCGCGAATTTCAGCGGATCCCATAGCTGGATCAGCCACATCAGCGCGAAAGCCGCCAATCCCAGGCCGATCACCATGCTGGCAAGTTCACCGGTGGTCCATTCGTGCAACCACCCGCCTACCAAGCTGTCCCACAAACCCATGAAGGGCTGCGGAAACAGCGCGAACAAGCTCATGGCAGTGAATGCCGCTATAGCCGCCCACAACAGCGCGACATCGCCATACCCGTCTGACCGGTCAGCCAGCACGGTTACGATCTCGCCGCTAGTATGCTGTTCCGCCGCAGCAACAGCATCGCTGACGATCTTGTGTTGGTCAGGCGTCAGATAGCGTCCCATTTACCACCCCCCGGAGGCGCCGCCGCCCCCGAAACTGCCGCCGCCACCGGAAAAGCCGCCGCCACCGAAGCCACCCCCTCCGCCGCCGCCCCAGTCGTCACCACCGGAGAGCGCGCCGCGCACGATCGCGCTGCCCACTTCCCACAGGATGATGTCAGTCACGGTGTCGCCGAATTCGCGGCCCTTGCCCCTGTAGCGCCGCTTGCGCCGCCGCCCGCGCAGCATTGGCAATATGAAAAAGAAGAAAATGATCGCGCCCCAGACGAAAAAACCGACCGGGAAGCCGCTGTCGCGCTCGCGCGCTTCGCTGGCCTGCGCGGCGACCTGCCGGGCTTCGTCTTCAGGCAGGACCAGCTGGGAAATGATTGCGTCAGTTCCCGCGACAATCCCGCCGGGCATGTCGCCATCGCGAAAGCGCGGCAGGATCGCGTTCTGGATGATCAGGGCTGACAGCGCATCGGTGAGATAGCCTTCAAGGCCATAGCCCACCTCGATCCGTACCTTGCGGTCATTGGGTGCGACAATTAGCAGTGCGCCGTCATTGCGCTCTGCATCACCGATGCCCCAATTGCGGCCGAGCTGATAACCGTAATCGGCGATGTCATAGCCCTGCAGGTCCGGCACCGTGGCCACGACCAGCTGGCGCTGCGATTGCGTTTCCAGCGCTTCAAGCTTCTGGGTCAGCTCGGCTTCGACATCGGCGGGGATGATATCCGCCGCATCGACCACGCGCCCGGTCAGCTCCGGAAAGTCCGGCTGCGCCGCAACAGGCGCAGCCAGCAGCGCCGCGAATGCAGCGAAGATCAGCGCCAGTGCGCGCACTGGCTGGCTCAGTTGCCCGAAGTCATGTCGAGTTCGGGAGCGACTTCGGCACCGGCGCTGACCGCTTCATAGGGCACCATCGGTTCCGCACCATGAATGATGTTCGCGCCGATGGTGTCTGGGAAGGTGCGGATCGTGGTGTTATACTGACGCACCGCTTCGTTATAATCGCGGATGGCCACGGCAATGCGGTTTTCGGTCCCTTCCAGCTGGCTTTGCAGCGCCAGGAAATTCTGGTTCGACTGGATCTGCGGATAGGCCTCGAAGCTCGCGAGCAAGCGGCCAAGGCCCTGGCCAAGCTGGGCCTGCGCGGCCTGGAATTCAGCCATCTTCGCTGGATCGTTCAGGTCATCCGCGCTGATGTTGACGCTGGTTGCGCGGGCGCGCGCTTCGGTCACTTCGGTCAGGATCGCACGCTCGCTCTCGGCCGCACCCTGCGTCACTTCAGCGAGATTGGGGATCAGGTTTGCGCGGCGCTGGAACTGCGCCTCGACATCGGCCCATTTGGCCTTGGCGTTTTCTTCGGCCGCGGGGACCGAATTGATCCCGCAGGCGGACAAGCCGAAGGCAAGCCCGGCGACCAGTGCAAAGCGGCGAACAGCAGCAACGAAATTCATCGAAATTCCCTTCCGGCAAGTCACCGCGCGCCTGCGCGGCCATCTGTATTACGAGTATAGGTCACCGCTGTGGAAATTCAAGTGAGCTGCGGGCTTGGCAAGTGCCTGTCATAATGCAAGATTACGGCTTCTTCCGGGGAGTTGAGGAGGTCTGCATGCTTACGGAATTCAAGGAATTCATTGCCAAGGGCAATGTGATGGAACTGGCGGTGGCTGTGATCATCGCGGGCGCATTCGGCACGATCGTCACGTCTTTGACAGAGGACGTGATCATGCCGATCGTCGGTTTCGTGTTCGGCGGCGCCGATTTCTCGAGCTATTTCATCCTGCTCAGCACTCCAGAAGGCTATGAAGGCTCGACCACCGATTACGCTGCGCTCAAGGAAGCGGGCGCGGCCATGATCGGTTACGGCGCGCTGATCACCACGATCATCAATTTCGTGATCCTGGCGTTCATCATCTTCATGCTGGTGCGCTATGCCAACAAGGTGACCGCGCAATTCAAGAAGGAAGAAGAGGCAGCAGCAACCGCCGGCCCGAGCGAAATCGACCTGCTGACCGAGATTCGCGACGCGTTGAAAAAGTAGGGCGCGCGCGGCGTCACACGGCGCCTGGCACGCATACACTTCACATTAAGCGGGCGGGGCCTATATAGGTCCTGCCCGTTTTTGCGGGCTATGGCGATAAACTGCGGCGTGCAATAGGCGCAACGGACCCGGGGGCAGTACCCGGCGGCTCCACCACAAAGCCCGGCGAAATCCGGGGTTTATGACGGGGCCGAACCAGGATCGACGTGTGTTGAAAGACGTTGTTTTCGCCCGGGCTGAGTAACCCGTTCAAGGCTCAAAACCTACAAGTGCCAACGACAACGAAGCACTTGCTCTCGCTGCGTAATGTGACGGCCTAACGGCCTGAATTTACAAAGCCTAGAGCACGGTTCGGACCGAACCGGGTAACAGAATCGGAAACCGGGCGTCCGGGGGTACGTAGCAACAGAAACCCCCACCTCATATCCAGCGAAATTCAGACCTTGGGCGCTTCTTCCGCCGCCGCGCGCGCTTTGGCTTCCTGCTCATAGCGGATCGCGTCGAGGATTTTCGCGCCGCCCAGGAACACTGCGCCAGCGGTGGCTGCCCACAGCAGATATCCGCCAACACCCGGGAATTGTTCGGTGTAATGGACGCCGCGGGTCATCGCGCCGAGCGCCAGGGCGTAGATGATCAGATAGGCTTCGAAGCGCGTCTTGATCACGAACAGCCGGCCGATCTTGCGCAACATGCGGAGCCTTCCCTTTTCCGCCGCGCGGCGCGCGGCTGGTTAATGAAAGGTTATCGTATGGATCGAGCGCGGGTTGTCCAGCGCGTTAACCTAGTTCGGTGAGGTCCAAGGCCTCGAGCAGGGCATAACGTGCCGTTGTGACACTGTTTTTGAGCGCTTCCTTGCCGAGATCGGCGGGATCGATCTGTTCGGGCCAGTTGGCGGCGATGACCGACTCGATAAGGTCGGCTTTCGCATCGTCCAGCAGGAAGCGCGGGTCGACCGTCGCTGGATCGGCCACGACGCGAAGCCGCAGGCAGGCCGGGCCGCCGCCATTGGCCATCGACTGGCGCACATCGACCGGGATCACCTGCCGGATCGGGCCGTTTGACGCCATCATTTGCTCGCACCAGTTCCACACCGCTTTGCTCTCGCGGCATTCCTCAGGCACGATCAGCGCCATCCCGCCTTCGGGCAGGGTCAGCAGCTGCGCATTGAACAGGTAGGTCTTGATCGCTTCGGCCAGGCTCACCGCGCTATCGGGCACTTCAACCACCTGCAGCGCGGGGAAGGCCTTGCGCATCGCGTCGTACGCGCCTTGCCGGTCGGCAAAGGCGAGCTCGTGCGCGAACACCACATCTTCATTGGCGACCGCGACGACATCGTTGTGGAACGCGCCTGCTTCGATCGCGACCGGGTTTTGCTCGATGAAAACGGTGCGTTCGGGAGCAAGCCCGTGCAGACGGGCGACAGCGCGGCACGCTTCGACATGTTGGCGCGCGGGAAATTTGCCACCTGGGCGGCCATAGACAAACACCTCGACTCCTGCTTCGCCGTGCCCGGCACACAGTCGCATGTGGTTGGCCGCGCCTTCGTCGCCGAAGCTGGGTGGGACGGCGTCATGCACGGTGAAGTGCTCGCTATTTCCGAAGGCGATCTTCAGCTGGGCTTGCGTATCGGGCCATTCCTGCCCGCGATGCAGCATGGTCACAAGGTTGGCGGGGGTCAGGTGGCACTTGCCGTCGGCGGTGTCGGGAGCGGGGCTGACGGTCGCGGCGTTGGCGGTCCACATACTGCTGGCCGACCATGCTGCCGCGAGCAGCGCGGGGTTGTGCTCTGCGCCAGGGCCGAGCCGCTCCAGCAGGCCTATGTTGGGGCGGGGGAGTGGAAGGAAAAAGCCCTGCACCCCAAGCCGCGCGAGATTGCCGCGCATCTTGGTAACCCCCTGCAGCGCCGCTGCGCGCGGATAGGAAGGGTCACCCTGGTGCATGGCGCTGGCGATATTGCCGAGGCTGAGGCCGGCATAATTGTGCGAAGGGCCGACGATCCCGTCGAAATTGATTTCCCTCAGGCTCATCGCGCCACGCTCCAGACCGTGTCACCAGGCTTCACATCCAGCACATCGGCAGCGACGGAATCGATCGCAATGGTGCCATCCTCATTCACCATGCGCGCGCCGAAGCAGGCGCGGAAGCTGGCGAGCCTGCCCGCCGTGATGATCGCGCGTTCGCCTTCCTTCAAATCGATCGCGGAGATCTTCCGCGCTTCTGCCTCAGCCACGCTTTTCACCTCGTCGGTGCGTGCCGTCATCGTCGGCCCGCCATCGAAGATGTCTACATAGCCTTCGTAATGGAAGCCCTCGTTCTCCAGCATCCGCATCGCCGCGCGACCGGTTGGGTGGGGCACGCCGATCACGCTGCGGGCTTCATCGTCCAGCATCGCGACATAGACCGGGTGCTTGGGCATCAAATCGGCGATAAACTGGTTGCCGTTGATCGCGTTGAAATAGTCCGCTTCCTGGAAGTTCATCCCGAAAAAGCGGCCCGCCACGCCGTTCCAGAAGGGCGATCCGCCGCGCTCGTCGATGATTCCGCGCAACTCGGCCAAAACGCGGTCGGCAAAGCGGCTGCGATGCATCTTGATGAAGAGATAGCGGCTGCGCGCCAGCAACAAGCCAAGGCCTCCGGCACGTTCATTGGGGTGGAGGAACAACCCGCCGACTTCGCTCGATCCTTCGAGGTCGGTGACCAGGCTGAGCAGTTCGGCGCGCACCGTGCGGTCAAGCTCCTGCGAATATTGCGTCAGCGTATTCAAGCGATACGAATAGAACGGCCAACGCTGTCCCACTTTGCTCATCAGCTGGCAGGTGCCGCGGATCGCGCCAGTTTCGGCGTTCTCAAGCACCAGCACGAATTGCTCATCGGCCAGCTCGTCGCCGTCATTGGCGAATGCGGTGCTGGCCCGCTCGAGCTTGGCTCCCAGCGCCTTGCGATCAGGCGGCAGATTGGTGAAGCCGCCGCCGGTAAGCTTGGCCATTTCGTACAGCGGCTCAAGGTCGTCGGCGCGCGCGGCGCGCAGGCGGAAGGTCAATGGAATTCTCCGTTGGCAATGCGGGTTATGACAAGCGCTGACAGCGCGGCGCGTTCGGCCAGGCTGGGCACGATCAGGAATTCTTGCGGGCTGTGGATCGCGCCGCCGCGCACGCCCATGGTGTCCACCACCGGGACGCCGCAGGCGGCGATATTGTTGCCATCACACACGCCGCCGCTCGATTGCCAGCGGATTGGCTGGCCGAGCTCTTCGCCGCAAGCCTTGACGAGGTCGAACAGCGCCTGCGCGCGGGCATCCACCGGCTTGGGTGGGCGGGTGACGCCGCCATGGCGATGCACGCCGACTTCGTGCTCGCGCTCGATCGCGGCGAGCACATCAGCGAGGTCGTTATCGAATCCTTCCATCGCTTCGGTCGACTTGGGCCGGATGTTGAAGCGCAACACTGCGTGGTCGGGCACGACATTGTTCGCGGCGCCGCCTTCCAGCTTGGCCGGATTGATGGTCAGGTCCTCGCGCTCCATGCTTTTGAGGCGCAGGATCAAATCGGCTGCTGCGACGATCGCGTTGCGCCCTTCGTGCGGATTTCGCCCGGCGTGCGCGCTCTTGCCGGTGAAGGTGATCGAGTAATTGCCGGTGCCGCCGCGTGCATGCGCCAGCGTGCCATCGGGCAGGGCGGCAGGTTCATAGGTCAGCGCGGCAAGCTTGCCCTGCGCCAGCTCGGCGATCAGCGTCGCGGACGCAAGCGACCCGGTTTCCTCGTCCGAATTGATCATCACGTCATAGCCGAGCGTGCCCAGTGCGCCGCTTTCCTCCGCCGCCACGAGCGCATGGAGCATCACTGCGATGCCGCCCTTCATGTCGGCGACACCCGGCCCGTTGAGCGTCTCCTCATCGAGCCACTGCTGGTTCTGGAAGGTATGATCGGCCGGGAACACCGTGTCCATGTGCCCGGTCAGCAGGATCCGGCGGTTCGCTTGCGGGCGCACCCGCAGCACAAGATGCCGGCCGTGCGGCTTCTCGTACTCGCGGCCATTCGCGTCGATCGCTGTCACGGGCGCCGGATCGACCAGTTCGATCTCGCCCGGCAGCGCGGCAAAGGCCTCGGCCAGCGCATCCGCCTGCGTCGCCAGCCCGGAAAGATTCGCTGTACCTGTGTTGATCGCGCTCCACACCTGCACCTGTTCGAGCATGGCGGGCGCATCAATCCGCTCGATCAGCGCTGTATGAAGGGCTTGCGATTGTTGCATGTGCAACCGCTCTAGCCGCGCCGTAGCGTCAGGCCAAGCCGTCTGCGCAACTCATCCCAAAGTGCGGTTGCAATTGGCTTTTGCATTGGCCATAGCCCGCTCCTCTCCTCCCCAGGAACACATCGACGAACCGCTTGCCAGGTGTCGGCAGGCCTAGCTGTGCGAGGAATCTGTGAGCGAATTTGCAAATCGTGCCGGGATCGGGATCGATCCGCGTCTGGCGACCTTCCTGGAAAGCGAAGTGCTGGGGCCACTGGGCCGTGATGTCGATGCTTTCTGGCGCGGATTTGCGGAGCTGCTGGCTGATTTTGCGCCGCGTAATCGCGCGCTGCTGGCCAAGCGTGACGAACTGCAGGCACAGATCGACGCGTGGCATGTCGAGCGCGCTGGGAGACCACACGATGCGGCGGCCTACAAGGCGTTCCTGACCGAAATCGGCTATCTCGTGCCAGAGCCCGGCGACTTCACCATCGGCACGCAGAACGTCGATCCTGAAATCGCCACCATGGCCGGCCCGCAGCTGGTGGTGCCGGTGCTGAATGCGCGTTTCCTGCTCAACGCCGCCAATGCGCGCTGGGGCAGCCTGTACGATGCATTCTACGGTACCGACGCGCTCGATGCGCCGCCTGCACGGCCCGGCGGCTATGACGAGGATCGCGGCGCAGCGGTGATCGCGCGCGGGCGCGAATTCCTGGATCAGGCGCTTCCTCTGGTGGATCAGAGCTGGGCTGACCTGAAGGACGAGCACGACGGCAAACTGCAGGATGAGAGCCAGTATGTCGGCAAGACCGACAAGGGTTTGCTGTTCGTAAACAACGGCTTGCACATCGAAGTTGTGTTCGACCGCGCGCATCCGGTGGGCAAGACCGACAAGGCCGGGATCGCTGACATCATCTGCAGATCCGCGCTGACGACCATCTGCGACTGCGAGGATTCGGTCGCGGCGGTCGATGCCGAAGACAAGCTGCTCGCCTATTCCAACTGGCTGGGCGTGATCCGCGGCGACCTGCAGGAAAGCTTCGAGAAGGGCGGTCGCACGCTCACCCGCGCGCTGGCAGGTGACAAGGCCTACACCGATCGCGATGGCAGCGAGCACAGTCTGCCTGGGCGTAGCCTGCTGTTCGTGCGCAATGTCGGACACCTGATGACCAACCCGGCGATCCGGCTGGCGGACGGGGGTGAAGTGCCCGAAGGCATCATGGACGCTGTGTTCACCAGCGCGATCGGCGCGCTCGATGTCGAAGGCCATGGCCGTTACCGTAATTCGAAGACCGGCAGCATCTACATTGTGAAGCCCAAGATGCACGGGCCGGAAGAATGCGCTTTCACCAATGATCTGTTCGATGCCGTGGAAGACCTGCTCGGCCTGCCGCGCCAGACGATCAAGGTCGGCGTGATGGACGAAGAGCGTCGCACCTCGGCGAACCTTGCCGCCTGCATCCACGCGGTGAAGGACCGCGTCGTGTTCATCAACACCGGCTTCCTTGATCGCACCGGGGACGAGATCCACACCTCGATGCAGGCGGGGCCGATGCTCCGCAAGGGGGCGATGAAGACCAGCACATGGCTCACCGCCTATGAGAAGCGCAATGTCGCGATCGGCCTCAAGCATGGCCTTTCTGGCCGGGCGCAGATCGGCAAGGGCATGTGGGCCGCGCCCGATCTGATGAAGCAGATGATGGTCGAGAAGATCGGCCATCTGAAGGCCGGGGCGAACACCGCCTGGGTCCCGTCACCCACCGCCGCGACGCTGCACGCGCTGCATTATCACCAGTGCGACGTCTTTGCCGAGCAGAAGGGGCTGGGCGAGATCCCGCCGCTCGACGATTTGCTGAGCATCCCGCTGGCTGAAGGCGTCAACTGGTCGGAAGACGAACTGCGCGAAGAGCTCGACAACAATGCGCAGGGGTTGCTCGGCTATGTCGTGCGCTGGATCGACCAGGGCGTCGGCTGCTCCAAGGTGCCCGACATCAACGACGTGGGCCTGATGGAAGACCGCGCGACGCTGCGCATCTCCAGCCAGCACATGGCCAACTGGCTGCTCCACGGCGTGGTGAACAGGGAACAGGTGATGGACAGCCTGCGCCGCATGGCCGCCAAGGTCGACGCGCAGAACGCGGGCGATCCGCTTTACACTCCGCTGGTGGGTAATGAGGATGGCGAAGCTTTCCGCGCGGCTTGCGACCTGGTGTTCAAGGGCGTCGAGCAACCGAGCGGCTACACCGAGCCACTGCTGCATCATTGGCGGCGGGTGAAAAAGGGCAGCTAGGACAAAACCCGCGCCACAGCGACGAAATCGTCAACGCCCAAAGTTTCGGCGCGGCGCGTTTCGTCGATCCCGAGCTTTCCTAGTGCTTCCAGCGCTCCGGGAACGCCCTTCAGGCTTTGGCGCAGCATCTTGCGGCGCTGGCCGAAAGCGGCCTCCGTCAGTCGCTCCAGAACCCGCGCGGAAACCCCTTCGGGCATCGCCGCAGGCGTCACATGGACGATGGCGCTCATGACCTTGGGCGGCGGAGTAAAGGCACTGCGGTGCACCTTCATTGCCAGCTTCGCTGCGCTGCGCCACTGCGCCAGCACCGCCAGCCTGCCATATGCACCGCTGCCCGGCTCGGCGACGATGCGCTGCGCCACCTCCAGCTGGAACATCAGTGTCAGCGAGGTCCATTGCGGCGGCCATTGCTCGCCGCCCAGCCAGCGGGTGAACAGCGCGGTGCCGACATTGTAGGGCAGGTTCGCGACAATGGCGAAGGGTTCGCCCCCCATCAGCTCGCCGTGGTCCAGTTTCAAAGCGTCGCCTTCGATCACACGCAGCTGGCCGGGGTAGGCTTCGGCGAGCTCGGCCAGCGCGGGCAGGCAGCGCTTGTCCATTTCTATCGCGGTCACACGGGCACCGGCCTTGAGCAGCGCGCGCGTCAGCCCGCCGGGGCCAGGGCCGATTTCCAGCACTGCTTGGCCTGACAGATTGCCCGGGATCGCAGCAATCCGGTCAAGCAATTGCGCATCGAACAGGAAGTTCTGGCCCAGCGCCTTGGATGCGCTGAGCCCGTGTTTCGCGATAACCTCTCGCAGGGGAGGCAGGTCAGGCATGGCTCGCCCGCCGAAGCGCCATTTCCCCTGCCATGCGGATCGCCGCAATCATCGCGCCGGGATCGGCAATGCCTTTGCCCGCGATGTCGAAGGCGGTGCCGTGATCGGGCGAGGTCCGCACGATCGGCAGGCCCAATGTCACATTGACCCCTTCGTCGAATTCGAGCGCCTTGAGCGGCACCAGCGCCTGGTCATGGTACATGCACAGAGCGGCATGATACTGGCTGCGGGCACGCGGGGTGAACAGGGCATCGGCCGGATGCGGACCGGTCGCGTCGATCCCTTCCGCCTGCAATGCTGCGATGGCCGGGGCGATGATGCGCGCTTCCTCATCGCCGAACTTGCCGCCTTCGCCTGCATGCGGGTTGAGCCCCGCGACGGCCAGCCGCGGATGGGCAATGCCGAAGTCGCGCTCCAGCGCATGCGCGGTGATGCGTGCCTTGTGGCAGATCAGGTCATGGCTCAGCAGGGCGGGAACATCGGCCAGGGCGCAATGGACCGTCAGCGGCACTGTGCGCAAAGTCGGCCCGGCCAGCATCATTACCGCATCACGCTCTGGCAAGCCGCAGGCATGAGCTAGGAATTCGGTTTGTCCGGGATAGCCGAAGCCGACCTTTGCCAGTTCCGACTTGGCAATGGGCGCGGTCCACGATCGCGCTGGCATTCCCGCCCGTCACGAGCCGTGCGGCCTGCTCGAGCGAATGCAGCGCAAGCCGCGCACCGGCTTCATCGGGCTTGCCGGGGCTGAAGGCAGCGTCCTTGCCGCCCAGCACCGGCAGAGCGGTAGCGAAAGCCGAAGCCGCCTCAGCCGGCGTGGTTATCGCGATCAGCGGAACCGTCAGGCCACGGCCTTGCGCTGCAGCTTGCAGTATTGCCGCGCCGCCGACTGCGAAGAACGGAGGCACCTGCGCGCTATCGCGCCTAGCCCAGGCCTCAGCGATGATTTCCGGCCCGATTCCCGCCGGATCGCCCAGCGAAACGGCTATCGGCGCAGGCAGGGCAACGCTCAATTGTACTCGATGTATGCGTCGTTACGCAGGTCGCGCAGATAGCGCTGTGCGCGCTTGTTGATGCGCTCGTCTTCCAGCTGGTTCAGCAGCTGATCGAAGCTCGGCCCGCCTTCGACCTTGGGATCGTCGCGGCCGCACAGCATGAGTACCCGCACCCCTTCCGCAATCGAGCCGAACGGAGGCGTCGATTGCCCAAGCTGGAGGTTCAGCACGATATTCTGGAGCTGTTCCGGCAGCGAGCGCGCGCGGATCTGGTCGTTTGTAACGACATTGGCACCCAGCGACGCCGCTACCGTATCGGCGTCCCCGCATCCGCGCATGGAACGAACGCCGGCAGCGAAAGCTTCAACGCGTGCCGTTGCCGCTTCCTGTGTGGTGTCCGGTGCGAAATCGATCGAAATCTGCTTGAGGCTCAGCAAGGCGTCGCGCGGATCGGCCATCAGCACCTGGCGCTTGTCGATCAGGTAGAGGATCGAGAAACCGCCGGGAATTTCGATCGGGCCAACCAGCTGGCCGGGCTGCATTTCAGTAGCTACCGTCGCTAGTTCGGCCGGAAGCTGGGCCAGCCTGACAAAGCCGAGGTCACCCCCGACTGCGGCTGTCGACGCTTCGGAAAACTGCCGGGCATAGGCAACGAAGCTGCCGCCCTGTTGCAGCTGTTCCATGATCTGCTGGCCGGTCTGGAGCACGGTTGCACGATTTTCCGGTGTTGCCGACAGGAAGATTTCGCCAAGCCGGTACTCGTCGGTCCCGCGCGAGGCCTCAAGCCGCTTGAGCAGTTCGTTGACCTCTTCCTCGGACACATTGACGAAGGGCGAGACATTGCGGCTGAGCAGTCGCTGCCACGCCAGTTCGCCCTGGATCTGCCGCTTCAAAGAGGCGGGGGAGGATCCGATCGAACGCAGGTACTCGTCCATGGCCTTGGTGTCCTGGCCGAAGTTTTCCGCAGCGACATTGTTATAGGTCGAATCGATCGACGACTGCTCGACCGTTATTTCCTGGGCTTCTGCCGCCTGAATCTGGAGCGTTTCGTCGATCAAATTGCGCAGCACCTGCATCCTCAGTCGCTGCAGCTCTTCCGGCCCCAGCTGGTTGCGCGATGCGGAGGTCACCAGCGCCACGCGCTGGTCAACGTCGGTGCCGGTGATCACATGGCCGTTGACGATCGCGGTGGCGGTGCGAACGTTCGGGTTGGGTTCACCCAGCAACGAGAAATCGGATGGAATCCGCAGCGGATCGTCCGCCGCCGGCGCGGTTTGCGCGCTCAGGATCGCGGCAGGCGCAGCGATCATCCCGGCTGCTGCGGCCAGGGGAAGAAGCATTTTGTTCAGGCTTTTGCGTGTCACGCGATCAATCCAATTGCAGCGCGCAAAGGCGCCCGTTTCCCGTAAATCCTGGCAAGACCCGGCTGAACGATAGCTGAGCCGGTCCCGCACCGGTTAGTCGCCGCCCAGATAACCGGTTTGCGCGTGCCTGCCAACGCTTGAACTTGGGGCAATCCCCGCAAGTCATTTTCGCGCATTAACCCGTCAGCGCAGGCCGAGATTGCGCAGCGCAAAGGTCAGCTGGAACGTGTTTCCCCGGGCGGCGTCGCCCGCGTTCACATAGTCGCGCCGCCAGGTCAGCCCGAATTCCAGGCACTCGTCGCGATAGGCGACGCCCAACCGCGTGCGGATCGGCTCGAAACCGTCGCTGGAAAAGGTCGGGTCCTCGTTACGGTCGGTCAAATTGACCACGCCCGAACCGAACACCGACCAATAGCGCGCGAAAGCGACGCGCAGCGACGCGCGCAATTCCTCGCGGTCCTGCAAATCCTCGATATTGGCGATGTCGCGATTGAGCCGAAGATATCCAACTTCGACATAGGTGCGTTCATTGCCCACCGTCGCATCGAATTCATTGCGGCGGATCTGGAAATTGTCCTTGTCCAGGCGAAAGCGGTGGGTCAGCTTCACCGTGTCGCGGAAGCGCATTTCGGTGCGGCCGACAAAGTCCGACACCCGTTCGGAAAGGCCCGTGCCATCGGGCAGGATCGTGCGCGCCGTGTCAAAGCGATAGGATTGACCGATTGTGCTCTTCACCCGCCAGCCGGGGCGCTGCAGCTCCCAATCGAGGCCATAGGTCAGGCGAACGCCGTCTTCGATCCGGTCATAACCCGGGAAACGGTTGAGCGCGAACAGGTTCGAATCCTCAAGGTCGATCGCTCGGGCGTCCTCGTTGGGGACCTGCAGATTACGGATCGAAGGGCTGGCGACCAGCTGGACGCGCGGCTTGAAAACCTGCGTGCCGCCAAATGCCTCACCCACGAAAGGCCATTCCACGTCGATCGCACCAACGGCAATCGCGCGGCTCTGCCAGCCCGAATTGCCGCGGTAGATCTCTGTCGCGGTAAAGCCGTTCTCGTCGCTGTGGTAGACATCGCCGCGCGCCAGGCCAGTCAGCGTGACCACTTGCCCAAGCCCGGTCAGCCGGCGCAGGTCCCAGCGCGCGGATGCGAAGGCACGCTGCGTGTCCTGGCCGTCCTGCCGTGTCAGGCTGAGCGTATTGGCTTGCAGCTCCACCGTGCCGCCAATCAGCGGATCGGCCAGCCGGTGCCGGTAATCGATGACCGGCAAGGCCATCGGTACTTGCCCCTGCGGCGCCTCGAGCCGCAGCGTCTGCGTGGCCCATCCCGCAAGGCTGAAATAGGACTGGTCGTCGATCCGCTCGAGGTTGAAGGTAGAGCGCAAACGGTCATCGCGGCTGATGTCATAGCGGCGCAGGAAGGTCCGGTCGCTCGCCAGCCTGACCGATCCCGTGATGCTCCATTCAGGGCTTAGCTGGAACCGGCCATTGGCAAAGAGATAGCCGCGCAGGTCGCGCTCGGTCGTCGGTGCGTCGGTAAAGGTGGCGATGCGGCGGCTGTGGGTCCCGTAGCCGGTGATCTGGTAGGCGCCTTTGTCGGTCAGGTGGCGCCATTCGGCCGAGAACATCGGTGCGGCCTTGGTGTAGAGATATGTGCCTGCTGTCAGGTCCTTGTTGTCGGCCAGACGCCAGTAATAACTGCCGCTGACTTCGACGCCGTTGGATTCAGACACGCGCAAATCGGGCACCAGGAAGCCGGAGATCGCCCGCCCGTCGGTGCGAAAGGCGAGTCCCGGCATCGGCAGGATGCGGGCGCCGAACAATTCCAGCATCGCCCCATCGAAGCTGACCCGGTTTTCGGCTGGATCGAATACGATCCGTCTTGCCGTGATGCGCCAGCTGGGCGTCTTGTCGCAGCCGTCGGCGGTGGTGACCGGGCAGGCGGTGTAGGCCGCATCGCGCAGCACAACATCGCCGCCATCGCCGCGCTCTCCGGCTTGCGCGGCAAGACGTCCACCAGCACGCAGGGCCACCAGCAATTCGGCCATCGCCCCGGTTTCGAACGTTTCGGTCAGTTCGACCGATTCGGTGTAAAGCTGGTTGCCGCTTTCATCGACCAGCCGCACATGGCCATTGGCGTAGATCGTGCCGCTGCGACGGTCCCACCGCACATTATCGGCGCGGACGGACTGATCCTCACTGGAAAGCAACACATCGCCGCTGGCAGTGATGACGTCAGCTTCGTCATCGTAATCGAGATTGCGCGCTTCGAAGCGGATTGCCCGATCACTCCGGGGTGCTTGCTCCTCCTGCTGCAACAGGTGGACCACCTCTTCGGCTGGCTTGACCGCATCGGGTGTCATCGCCGCCGACTCTTGTGCCAGTGCCGGCTGTGCGCCAGCCAAAGTGAGCGCCGCACAGGCGGTCGCGATCACAGGCAAGCGATAGGGTGAAGCTTGCAGGCACAGCTGCGGCGGCGGGGACATGGCCTTGCCTATCGCACCGCTCGCGCCTAATCGCAATCGCCATTAGCCAGAGCTTGCCGCGCGCGGATCAGCTCGTCCTGAAACTGCGCGCATTGATCCCTTTCGGAGTTACCATGCAGATCACTTTCACTGACCCCGCACCCGCCTACGCCCGCCTTATCGCCCATTTGGCGAACAAGGATGACTTGCCGCCGCGGCTTGAGCGCTCGCTTGTCGACGGTGCAGCAGCGGCGCGCTTCAAGGGCAATCCCGGGCAGCTGTTCGAAGGTTTCGTGGAGCGTGACGGGCAGGTGGTGCGGATCGCGCTGGCAGGGGCTGGCGATGGCGATGCGACGGGGGACAATCGCGCCGAAGGCCTTGAGAAGGCCGGCGCGGCGCTGGCGGCGAAATATCTCACCTCGGGCGAGACCGACCTGGTGCTCGATCTTTCAGGCAGCGGGGTGGATGCAAAGGGAGCCGCCGCAGTCCTGCTGGGCCTGCGCCTGCGTGCCTGGCGGCATGACGCCTATCGCACGCGGATGAAAGACGAGCAGAAGAAGACGCTCGGCAACGTCACGGTCATCAACTCACCTTCGGGCGCCGAAGCGGCCTGGGCCGATGCTGCCGCCGTGGCAGAAGGGGTTGAATTCACCCGTGAACTCGTCGCCGAGCCGGCCAACAAGATCTATCCGGTCAGCTTCGTCGAGCGTTGCCAGCAGCGCTTCGAGGGTACCGGCGCGGAACTGGTCGTGCTTGACGAGCCGGCGATGGAAATGCTCGGCATGGGCGCGCTGCTGGGCGTGGGGCAGGGCAGCGAGCAGCCCTCGCGCCTGCTGGCGATCAAGTGGATGGGCGGCAATGCCGGTGATGCGCCGGTGGCCTTCGTCGGCAAAGGCGTGACTTTCGACACGGGCGGTATCTCATTGAAGCCAGGACCCGGCATGTGGGACATGAAATGGGACATGGGAGGCGCGGGCGCAGTGGCCGGAGCGATGCTGGCGTTGGTCAAGCGCAAGGCCAAGGCCAACATTATCGGTGTCGTCGGGCTGGTCGAAAACATGCCCGATGGCAAGGCACAGCGCCCGGGCGATATCGTGACCTCGATGAGCGGGCAGACGATCGAAGTGCTCAACACCGACGCCGAAGGGCGGCTGGTGCTCTGTGACGCGCTGACCTGGACCCAGCGCGAGTTCTCGCCCTCGCTGATCGTCGATCTGGCGACGCTGACGGGCGCGATGATCATCTCGCTCGGCCATGAGCACGGCGGCATGTTCGCCAATGACGACGATCTCGCCAACGATCTGGCCGAAGCGGGCGCAAGCGTGGGCGACAAGCTGTGGCGGATGCCGCTGGGCGCAGCCTATGACAAGCTGATCGATTCGCCGATTTCGGACATGAAGAATATCGGTCCGCGCGAAGCCGGATCGATCACCGCGGCGCAATTCCTCAAACGCTTCATTGAGAATGACACGCCCTGGGCGCACCTCGACATTGCCGGGATGGTCTGGGCCGACAAGCCCGGTCGCACGTGGGACAAAGGCGCGACCGGCTATGGCGTGCGCCTGCTCGACCGTTTCATTCGCAACACTCTGGGCGGCTAGGGGCCGGTTCATGCCACGCATGCGCCGCAAGTCTGATCTTCCGACCAAGACTTGCGCGCATTGCGGCCTGCCGTTCACCTGGCGCAAGAAGTGGGAACGCGACTGGGATAATGTCCGCTATTGTTCGGAACGATGCCGCCGGTCGAAGGGGGAGCGCCGAGATGGCCTCATGTAGCGAAGCGGTAGGCCAGAAGAGATGACCACCCGCGTCGACTTCTACCAGCTCAGCCGTGATCCGGTTGAGCGCGTTGCAGTGATGCTCGCGCGCAAGGTGTTGCAGGCAGGCCAGCGGCTGCTGGTGGTTAGCGAGGACCCGGGGCAGCGCGCGGTGATCGGGCGCGAGCTGTGGCGCGGCGGCAGCCCGGAGGATTTCCTGGCCAATGGCGAGGCGGATGGCGCCCATTCAGCAAGCCAGCCGATCCTGCTCTCGGACAAGGCCGAGGCTCCCAATGGAGCGGGCATGGTGTTGCTGGCGGATGGGAAGTGGCGGCCTGAGGCCATGCAGTTCGAACGCGCACTGCTGCTGTTCGGTGCAGCCGAAACCGATGCGGCACGGGCCCTGTGGCGCGAGCTTGACGGGGCGGAGGGGGTAACCCGCGAGATCCACAAGCAGGACGAAAGCGGCCGCTGGCGCGCAGGGGCCTGACGCCGCAAAGGCTTGCAGTTGCTGCCACTCGGCGCTAGGGGCGCGCGCAACTCCAAAACACCCCCATTTCGCAAGGAACAGAACAATGGCGGTTACCCGCACCTTTTCGATCATCAAGCCCGATGCCACCAAGCGCAACCTCACCGGCGCGGTTACCAAGATGCTGGAAGAAGCCGGCCTGCGCGTCGTCGCTTCGAAGCGCATCCGCATGACCCGCGAACAGGCCGAAGGCTTCTATGCGGTCCACAAGGAACGCCCTTTCTTCGGCGAACTCGTCGACTTCATGATGAGCGAGCCGGTAGTGGTGCAGGTGCTCGAAGGCGAAGATGCCGTCGCCCGCAACCGCGAGATCATGGGCGCGACCAACCCGGCCGATGCCGCTCCTGGCACGATCCGCAAGGAGCTGGCGCTGTCGATCGGTGAAAACACCGTGCACGGCTCGGACAGCGACGAGAATGCGAAGATCGAGATCGACTTCTTCTTCAAGCCCGAAGAAATCGTCGGCTAACTCCGCATCAAGCGGCTTGTCTGAAGGCCTCGCTGCAGAGATGCAGCGGGGCCTTTCCGATTCAAGGGCTTGCCCCGTGGATTCGCTATCGGGGCAACAATCAGCTATTGTGCTTGCGGGTCGCCTGATGGTTCTGGGGGAGGGAATCATGGGCAGATTGCTGCTGATGCTGGTTTCAGCGACCTTTTACTCCGCTGCTGTCGCGGCTCTTCTTTTCTTTATCGGCTGGGTCGGTGCCTTCGATTTCATGCCGCTAACCGTAGACCAGGGACGCGACGGCCCCTTGATAACCGCCTTGCTGGTCAATTCCGGCCTGATTGCCTTGTTTGGCATCCAGCATTCCATGATGGCCCGGCCTGGTTTCAAGGAAGGTTGGACGAAGATCGTCCCGGCACCGGTGGAACGCAGCTTCTACTTGCTCGCGACTGTCGTGGTTCTTGGTGCGCTGTTCCACTTCTGGCACCCGATCGAAGGGACGATCTGGTCGGTCCAGAACGAAGCGGCGCGCCTGGCTATCTGGACGGTATTCTGGGCCGGTTGGGGCATTCTTTTGCTGTCGACCTTCCTGCTCAACCATTTCGAGCTGTTCGGCTTGCAGCAGGCATGGTTCAATCTGACGGGCAAGGAAGCTGCGCCGCCGAAGATGCGCACGCCGCTGTTTTACAAGCTGGTGCGCCACCCGCTCTATACCGGGTTCTTCCTCGGCCTGTGGGCGACGCCCGACATGACCTACAGCCATGCCTTCATGGCAGCCGGATTCACGATCTATATCATTATCGGGATTGCCTATGAGGAGCGCGACCTGCTCGACGTCTTCGGCGAACAATATGCCGATTATCGTAAGAGAGTAGGGGCCTTTATCCCGGGTATCGGCAAGAAGGCCTGAGCCCTCTCAGCCGGTCGCAGCGGCGCGGAAAGCCTTGAGCTGGGCAGAGTGCGCAGAATGCGCGCCATCCGCGCTGCCGCGCATCTGCGCCGTCATGGCGGCGCGGGCGGCGGAGGTCAGCTCAATGCCCAGCGCGGCATAGGCGGCCTCAACCGCGCCCTCCCAATCAGCATTGAGTACATCGAAATCGAGTTCTGCAACCGGACCGGAAAATCCGGCCAGCGCCTGGTCCAGCCGCTCATCGCGCAAGGCCAGCTTGCGGCGCCATTCCTGCTCGATCCATTCAAGGTCGGCCGCGTCTGACTGGATCGCCATCTGGTTCGCCACCAGCGACACCGCGCTGCGCCACACTTCTTCGTTGCAGCGGCGGGCGACCACCAGCCGCGCATCCGGGAACTGGGCAAGCAAGGCGGGCAGGTCTTCGGAAAACTGTGGCACTTTCATCACCCGCACCCGGTCAGCGTTGCCGGCATGTGCGGCATCGGTGCGCAGGATGCGCGCGTACTCATGATAAACCGGTGCTGGATCTCGCGCTTCGCTCCACATGCTGTAACCGCGCACCCGCCATTGCGCTTCATAGGCGGCATGGTTGAGCGCGGCAGCAAGCCAGCCGAGTTCTTCATCCGGATGTGCGGCGCTAAAAGGGTGGATCGTGTCGAGCCAGGGGTTGATCGTGCGGCCCATGGCGAGTGCAATGCCGCTCCAGATCGGCCGCATGTCGAGCTTTTCGGGCACCGGATGCCAGCTGTCGCAAAAGCGCGTGGCGGCATGGCGCGGATCGGCTGCCAGCAAGCGATGGATCCGGGTTGTGCCCGCGCGCATCTGGCCCACGACGATGATCGGCGGTGCGAGCTCGGTTTCGAGCAGTTCGGGCCGTCGCGCCCACAGTGCGCCAAGGCCATGGCGCTGGCGGATTACCCGGGCCAGCTGACCGTGGGCGATCGTGCGGCCCAGCGGGTTGAGATCGGCTTCGTTGACCAGCGCCGCGCACAGCCGCTCAAGCCGCAGCACGAAATCTGCTGCGTCTTCCTCCCTGCGGCCACTGGCGAGGTCATTCGGCTTGTAGTCGCTCGAGCCCTTCGCGAGCAGCTCTTGCGGATCGAGCGAGGGATAGGACGACAGCCCCTTGTCCCACGCTGTTGTGAGCCAGTCATTCAGGCGGTCGACACGGGGAGACCGTTCGAGCGGGTGTGTGCGCGGCGGCATGTCTAGCTAAAATTCCTTCGCCACGTCGATCAGTCGGGTCAATCGCTTGGGCGCCACCGCGCGCCAACTGCGTTCCAACCAATAATCCACTTGCGCCCAGTCAAGTTCCCGCCGGTTGAGCACTAGCCCGACCCAGCCGCTCGCGCCGTAGAAGGCCGGGCGATAGAAACTGGCCGGATCGCTTTCTACCAGCGAGGTCATTTCGTCGACGCCGCTGGTCTTCACCAGCAGGGCGATTGCTTCCTCGCCATGGTGGCGGTCGCTGAAATAGGCGAAATATTTGCCGCTTTTCCCGCCGACCCGCCAGCCGGGTGCCCCGTGACTGGGGCGCTCCTCCACTTCGGGCAGGGCCATGGCGCGGCGGCGCACCTGTTCGAGCAGCCATTCCGGATCGCTGCCACGCGACAGATAGGAGGCCAAGGCACGGGGGTAGAGCTGGTGTTCGGCCAGTTTGACCCGCTCGGCCAGTGCGTGAGCAGTGTCGCCCGGCAGGATCGCGACCTTCAATTGCTGCAGGATCGCTCCTGAATCGAGTTCGGGCGTGACGAGGTGAACCGTTGCCCCGCCGTGGCTATCCCCTGCCGCGATCGCGCGCGCATGGGTATCGAGGCCCTTGTACTTGGGCAGCAGCGAGGGATGAATATTGACTATCCGGCCGGCCCAGCGGGTGACGAATTCCTCTGACAGGATCCGCATATAGCCGGCGAGCACGATATACTCCGCCCCGGCATCGCGCGCGGCGTGCTCCATCACGGCATCATGGTCGGCACGCTCCATGCCCAGATGCGGATGTGAAAAGGTCGCGATCCCCTCAGCTTCGGCCAGCGTCAGCCCAGCGGCATCGGGCCTGTTGCTGGCGACGAGTGCGATCTCATAGGGGCAGTCTGACAAGCGGCTGGCATAGAGCAGCGCGGCCATATTGGTCCCGCCGCCAGAAATGAAAATGGCAATTCTTGCCTTTGCCGCGGCTGCATCAGGCAAGATGCGTTGCCTCCCAGTCGGCCTTGGCGCTCCAGGTGCCCTGGCTGCCGCGCACGGTGCAGCCGCGCTCGCCCGCCACGATCTCGCCGATGCGGAAGGCGGTTTCGCCTGCCGCCGCCAGCCCTTCGAGCACCGCCTCGACCTTGTCCGGCGCCACCGCCAGCACCATGCCGGTGCCGCAATTGAAGGTACGCGCCATTTCAGCTGGCTCGATGTTGCCTTGCGCCTGCAGGAAAGCCATTAGCCGCGGCTGCTCCCAGCTGTTGGCATCGACCATGGCATGCGCACCAGCGGGCAGGACGCGTGGAATGTTTTCCAGCAGTCCGCCACCGGTGATATGCGCCAACCCGTCGATCAAACCGCTGCGGATCAGCGGCAGCAGCGAGGCGACATAGATCCGCGTCGGCTCGATCAGCGCGTCGATCAGCAACTGCTCGGCATCGAACAGGGCGGGGCGATCGAGCTTCCAGCCCTTGTCAGCGGCAAGGCGGCGGACCAGCGAATAGCCGTTCGAATGCACGCCCGAGGATGCCAGGCCGATCAGCACGTGACCCGGTGCAACCTTCTCGCCGGTCAGCTGCTCGCCGCGCTCGACCGCGCCTACGCAAAAGCCAGCCAGGTCATAGTCGCCGGGCGCATACATGCCGGGCATTTCCGCCGTTTCGCCGCCAATCAGCGCGCAGCCCGCCAGTTTGCAGCCGTCTGCGATCCCCGCGATCACCCGCTCGGCCACGCCGTTTTCGAGTTTTCCGGTGGCGAAATAGTCAAGGAAGAACAGCGGTTCCGCGCCCTGTACGATCAAATCGTTGACGCACATCGCCACCAGGTCGATCCCGACGGTGTCATGCCGGTCATGGTCGATCGCCAGCTTGAGCTTGGTGCCCACCCCGTCATTGCCAGCAACCAGCAGCGGATCCTTGTATCCGGCAGCCCGCGGATCGAAGAAACCGCCAAAACCACCGATCTCGCCATCGGCGCCCGGGCGGCGCGTGGCCCTCACCAAAGGGCCGATCGCGCGGACCAGTGCATTGCCGGCGTCGATCGAGACCCCGGCATCTTCATAGGTGTAACTTTCGGGCGGCGGATTGTTGCTGGCCATAATGTTCACGGCTTTAGCCATTCGCGCTTGGAATTCCACTCGCCTTTGGGCAAAAGGCGTCAGCTTTTCCCCGATGACCGCATCCTTTCCCACCTTGCGCCCGTTGCCCACGCTGCCCAGCCGCCCGATCGCGCGGTTCGCGCTGGGGATTGCCATGTTCGTCGCACTGGCGTTCGGGTTCGCAATGCTGGCTGCGCAAATCGCCGGAGACCGCGGCATCGCCCCGGTGGCTTCGACCAGCGATATCGACGTTGGCGGGGTTGAAGTCGATGTGCGCGGTGACGATGCCGAAGACGCGCGCGAAAAGGGCTGGAGCGAAGCGCAGACGCTGGCGTGGAAAAAGATCAACGGGCCGGACCTGCCGCAATCGACGATTGAATCCATGGTTTCGGCGGTTGTGATCGAGCGCGAGCTGATCGGGCCCAAACGCTACCGCGCGACGCTGGGCGTGGTGTTCGATCGCAGCCGGGCTGCGCAGTACCTGGGCAGCGGCGAGCGCGGCCCGCCATCGGCGCCGATGCTGCTGCTGCCGGTCACCGCCAGCGCCGGCACCTTCACCATGTATGAGGTGCGCAACCCGTGGCAGCGCGCCTGGGCCGAATTCAATCCCGGGACCAGCCGGGTGAATTATGTGCGGCCGTCCGGCGCTGGTGGCGAATCGGTGCTGCTCAACCACGGGCAGACGATGCGCCGCAGCCGCGCCTGGTGGCGCGTGATCCTTGACCAGTTTGGTGCGGCCGATGTGCTCGTGCCGGTCGCCAGGCTCGAATATTCCTATCCCGGCGGGCCGGTGAAGGGTGTTTTTACGGCGCGTTACGGCCCCGACAATCGCTACCTCGACAGTTTCACCATGACCGCAGACAGCCCCGATGCTCTGCCCGAAATGCTCGATCAGGCGGTGCGGCGGGTGGATACGATTTTCCAGACGGCGCTGGCCGATGGCAAGTTGCGCCCTGATCCGACCTTGAGCGAAGACGGCGCGTCGTTGATGGACCCGGCGATCGCGCGCCTGATCCAGATTGGCCGAGCGATCGAAGCGCGCGAGGCGGCTATTGCGGCTGGCGCAGCCGAGCAGGGGCCGGACGCCGGACCGATCGAGGCGCCGACCGCTGTCGTCAGTTCCTATGTCGTGCAATTCGCCAGCCCCGATGCCGCCTCGATTGATGCCACGCTCGCCATGGTGCGCAGCGTCCCGGGCGTGCGCGGCGCCGCCACCACCAGCCTCGCCTTTGGCGGGACATCGGTGATGACGGTGAGTTATGCTGGCACGCTGAGCCAGCTGGCCGGTGCCTTGCGCGCGCGCGGTTTGAACGTGCAGCAGGGCTCTGACGCGCTCCTCATCAGCCGCTGACGAGGGGGCAGGCATGCCTTCGCAAATCGCGCTTCCGCTTGCTCCGCCCGGTAGCGGCCAGCCGACCCGCATTGTGATCGGCAATGCCAACCAGGCCGCCTATGACGCCTTGGCCAATCCGCAAGGGTGGCCATTCAATACAGCCGTCCTTACCGGCCCGCCGCGCTCCGGCAAGTCGCTGCTGGGCTTGTGGGCGGCAGCGCAAGGCATCGATGTGGTCGATGATGCGGACCGGCACGACGATGCCGAATTGTTCCATCGCTGGAACCGTGCGCAGGAAAGCGGCAGGCCATTGTTGCTGATATCTGGCAGCCAGCCGTGGGAGATCGCCCTGCCGGACCTGCGGTCGCGGCTGGGGGGATCGCTCCAGCTCGAAATCGGCGCCCCTGACGATGCGATGATCGCGCAGATGATCGAAGCGATCGCCCAGCAACGCGGCCTCGTGCTGGCCGATGGTGCGCTCGAATATCTTGTGCCGCGCGCGGAGCGCAGCTTTGCCGATATCGAGCGGCTGGTGATCGCGATTGACCGCTTGAGCCTTGAACGCAAGGTGCCAGCCACCATGTCGCTATGGCGAGATGCATTGGAATCCATCCGCGGTCCGGAGCAGGCGCGCTTGCTTTGATCGGCGTTTGGTGGGAGTAATTGGCTATGTTCGACCGGCTCAAAGCCTATCTGGACTCTGTCCGGGCGCGTGATCCGGCGCCGCGGTCGCGCTGGGAAATCCTATTATATCCAGGTGTTTGGGCGCTGTTCTTTCACCGGATTGCGCACTGGCTGTTCGAAGCCAAGCTGTTCTTCCTCGCGCGTCTGGTGAACCATTTTTCGCGCTTCCTGACCGCGATTGACATCCACCCGGGCGCCACGATCGGGCGGAATTTCTTCATCGACCACGGCTTTACCGTGATTGGTGAAACCGCCGAGATCGGGGACAATGTGACTATTTATCAATGCGTCACGCTGGGGGGCACCAATCCGACCAATGGGAAGGGCGGCAAGCGCCATCCGACCATACGCGACAATGTGATCATCGGCTCCGGCGCGCAGATCATTGGACCGATTACAGTTGGTGAACGGGCCCGTGTCGGCGCCAACGCGGTGGTGACCGACGATGTGCCCGAAGGCGCAACGATGATCGGGCTGAAGGCACGTTCCACGCTGGTCCCGGCCGAGGAATGGGTGCGCGAATTCATCCCCTATGGTACTCCGTGCGATGATCCCTGCGGGGAAAATGGCGCACTTGGGCGTGACTGCGTCGAAAAGCTGGAGAGCGAGATCGCCGGGCTGAAGGCGGAGATCGAAGCGCTCAAACGCGCAACCATGCCAGCCGAGCTGGCAAAGCGCAGCGGGACTGACGATTGATGAATTCGGGCATGCGCCCCGGCCAGCCCGGATCGGTCGTAGCATTTCCCGCGCGCGTGGCGGGGCAGGTCGGCTTCGACCGCGAGGAATTGCAGCGCATTCTCGATCTTTACGGACGGATGGTCGCGGCCGGCGAATGGCGCGACTACGCGATGGATTTCACGCGCGATGCTGCGGTTTTCGCCGCATTCCGGCGCACCGCCGAAAATCCCCAGGCCCGCATCGAGAAGCGTCCTGCGCTGCGCAACCGGCAAGGCATGTGGACGCTCTATGGCGAGCATGGCCAGGTGCTGAAGCGCGGGCACGAGCTGGCAGGTGTGCTGGCGCCGATGGAGCGGCGGCTGGTCAAGGCGGTGGAGGATTAGACTGCAAAAACCGATTCAGCGCCGACGATACAAGAATGCCATGGTGACGATCGAGGGCATAATCAGGCCCTTGAGGTAAGATAAAGGGTGGCGACCGATTATGAAGTCTGCCTCCACCATGCCGAAATGAGCCCAGTAATGGGTCGCTATCAAGCTGCCGATGCTCAGCCACATAGTCCAGAGCGCAAAGCGTTTACCGAGGACAACAAGGATGAGGCTGGCAATGATCGCCCCACGAAGGACAGACTGCAAGCCGTCATAGAAGACGCTGTTGGACAGCATCTGCCCGTGCGCGAAATCGGTCAACATCGTGACGTGGTAAAAAATGAACAGGCCTGCCAGCGCGAGTATGATCAAGCGCTGGATCAGATGCGGCGCAGGTTCGGGCCGGGTGGTAAGCGTCGTCATTGGCAGTGCCTCTCACTCCATCGCCCGATGATCTGAGAAGCACTAAATTTAGTGTGTTACAGTGTCAATACACTAAATGACATGGCCAGGCAGTCGGCCAAAAGAATGGGCCCCCTCGCATCGCTGCGCGGGAGCCCACTCTCTTAAATCGCTTTGATATATCAGCCGCGTGCGCTGGAAGGTGCGGCGTCGGCGCCAAGCACCTTCTGCATGGCCTTCAGGATATTGCCGCTCTGCTCGCTGCCGCTCTGCGGTGCGGTAAGGTTGGTGAAGGACGAGATCTTGTCCCAGTTGGCGGCAAAGCCTTCGACCGTGCGGTCTTCCTCACGCAGCCAGACAGCGTCGTTCATGACCGTCCAGGCGCTGTGATAGCCACCGGCACCCGCGCCCACGATGGCGTTGGTCGGCGCATCTTCGCTGACGAGGAAAAGCGCGGCCGGAACTACGTTTACCGGATCGAACAGCTTGAAGGCTTCTTCGGGAAACAGGTCTTCGGTCATGCGCGTGCCCGCTACGGGGCTGAGCGTGTTGACCTTGATGTTGTACTTCGCGCCTTCGAGCGCCAGCGTCTTCGTCAGGCCCGCAAGGCCCAGTTTGGCCGCGCCATAATTGGCCTGGCCGAAATTGCCGAACAGGCCGGTGCTGCTGGCGGTCATCATGATGCGGCCATAGGCCTGCTCGCGCATGGTTTCCCAGCATGCCTTGGTAACAAAGGCCGAACCGGTCAGGTGCACTTTCAGCACGAATTCGAAATCGGCCGGTTCCATCTTGGCGAAGGTCTTGTCGCGCAGCACGCCGGCATTGTTGATCAGCACGTGCACGCCGCCCCACTTCTGCTTGGCGTCAGCGACCATCTTTTCCATCTGCTCGTACTCGGTGACCGAGCCGCCATTGGACATGGCTTCACCGCCCATGGCCTCGATTTCCTCGACCACCTTCAGCGCCATGTCCGAATGGCCGGTGCCGTCGCGCGATCCACCAAGGTCGTTGACGACGACCTTCGCACCGCGACGAGCGAGTTCGAGCGCGTATTCGCGGCCCAGGCCACCGCCTGCGCCCGTAACGATGGCTACCTTGTCCTTGAAGTCGATGCTCATGGGGGTTCTCTCCTGCTTCAATTCAACGGGCTTTACGTGCCCGTAAACGTCAAATGCGCGCGCTGGGTGGCACTTTCCTTGCTGCGTTGCAACAGTCGCTTTTGACACCCGCCATGCCGTAGGGGCAGGCGGGCGGGCTAGAGCCGCTCCAGCGCCGGAATCAGCTCTGCCAGCGAATCGATTACGGCATCCGCGCCCAGCTCGTGCGGTGCGCGGTCGCAATAGCCATAGGCGGCGCCGATCACCGGGACGCCCGCAGCCTTTGCCGCTCTTACATCATAGGTCGAGTCGCCGACAAATGCGAAGCGCCGCGCCTTGCAGCGCTTTTGCGCTTCGATGACGGGCTCGGGTGCGGGCTTGGCGAGGAACGAGCCATCGGGGCCGCGCCCCATCGAATCCCCGCCGATGATCGCCACGAAATGCCGCGCCAGGCCGATTTCGGTGAGGATTTTCGTGGCAAATCCTTCGAACTTGTTGGTGACGACCGCCAGCTTCACCCCGCGCGCGCCCAGCTCTTCCAGTAACTCCAATGTATGCGGATATGGGCGGGTGTAGACGGCGTTATGCTCGGCGTAATATGCCAGCATCGCCTTGTAGAGCGCACGGAACTCTTCATCGGGCAGGCCGCCCTGTGCCTCGACCGCGCGGGCCAGCATGATTTTTGCGCCGCCGCCGATCAAGTCTTTCGAGCTTTCCACCGAGACCGGTTTCATGCCCCCCAGCTCCAGCGCATGGTTCACCGCCGTGCCGAGATCGCGGAACGTGTCGAGCAACGTACCGTCGAGATCGAAGCCAATGCCGTCAAAGCGAAAATCCGTCATGACGCTTGCGGTGGCGGATGGTGCTTCAAACCGCAAGCGTTTGGTGCCATGTGGCGCATATGAGTGATTTCGCCGCCATCATCCTTGCCGCGGGCAAGGGCACCCGCATGAAAAGCGACCTGCACAAGGTGCTCCACCCGATCGCGGGCAAGCCCATGCTGTTCCACCTGCTCGACAGTTTCGAGGAACTGTCACCGGCGCATACCGTCGTGGTGGCGGGGGATCGTCATGAGCAGCTGCGCGATGCGCTGGGCGGGCGCAATGTCTCGGTTGCGCTGCAGGAACCTCAGCTGGGTACGGCCCATGCCGCGCTGCAGGCGAAAGACGCGCTGAAGGGCTTCTCAGGCCTTGTCCTGGTGTGCTTCGGCGATTGCCCGATGGTGCAGGCAGCCACCGTGCGCCGCTTGCTGGGCGCGCTGGAAGGCGGCGCGAAAGTGGCAGTGCTGGGGTTCAGGCCCGAAGATCCGCTCGCTTACGGCCGGATCATCGCCGATGCAGACGGCACCGTCCGCAAGATGGTCGAATTCAAGGACGCGAGCGAGCAAGAGCGCGCGGTAAACCTGTGCAATCCCGGGCTGATCGCCGCGCATTCGGATGACATGTGGCCGCTGCTCGAGGCGGTCGGCAATAACAATGCACAGGGCGAATACTACCTGCCCGATGTCGCCACCGGGGCGATTGCCCGGGGTGACCGCGTAGTTGTGATCGAAACCGCTGCGGACGAGGTAGCGGGGATCAACAGCCGCGCAGAGCTGGCGACAGTTGAAGCCCGCTGGCAGGCTGCACGGCGCGAAGCCGCGATGGCCGATGGCGCCACGCTGATCGCGCCGGAAACGGTGTTCTTTTCGCACGACACGCAGCTGGGCCGCGATGTGACGGTCGAGCCCAATGTCGTGTTCGGCCCCGGGGTGCGCGTGGCCGATGGCGCGACGATCCACGCTTTCTGCCACCTTGAGGGCGCCAGCGTGGGCGAGGGCTGTTCGGTCGGCCCGTTTGCGCGCCTGCGCCCTGGCGCGGTGCTGGAGAAGGGCAGCAAGATCGGCAATTTCGTCGAGATGAAGAACGCGGTGCTGGGCGAAGGGGCCAAGGCCAATCACCTGACCTACCTCGGCGATGCCACGATCGGCGAGCATGCCAATATCGGCGCGGGTACGATTACCTGCAATTACGACGGCTATTTCAAATACCGCACCGAAATCGGGCCGCGGGCCTTCATCGGATCGAACAGCGCGCTGATCGCCCCGGTTCGGATCGGCGCGGATGCGATCGTCGCCGCCGGCAGCGCGGTCAGCCGTGATGTCGGCGATGGCGACCTGCGCATGGTACGCGGCGAGCAGATCGTGAAGCCCGGCTGGGCCGATCGTTTCCATGACGCGATGAAGAAGAAAAAGGCCGCAGCGAAGAAGGGATGAGGCGTTTCGCAACCCTTGGCGCACTCGCCGCACTGACTGCATGCGGTGAACCGCAACCTGAGAGGCAACAAGCCGCCGAGCCTGCTGCTGTAGCAAGCGTCGGGGCAAGTTCGACCACGGGGCCTGCTGCAGATGCGGTCGATCGCGCCGTCGGTGCCGAGCCGGTTGATCGCGCAGCCCGGGCCAATCCGGTCGCGTGCACCTCGCAGGAGGAGACGATCTTCTCTTGCGAGATGCCTGGTGGCAAGCGCCTGGCGGTCTGTGCGCCGCAAATGGGCGAGGCTGAATACCGCTTCGGCGGTGCCGAGCCGGAAATTGTCCTGACCGGCGGTGTATTGGCCAATGTTCCCTATTCTGGCGGCGGCGAGGCGCAGATCCGGTTTGCCAACGCGGGCACCCAGTACATAGTCTACAGCCGCATGGTGCGAACGAATTTCACCGAAGGCGAGCCCAACAACCCTGCAATCAGCGATGGCGTGGTGATCCTGCGCGACGGGAAATTTGTCGCAATCCGGCCATGCGAAGGCGGCCAGGCCGAGATGCCGGTGAAGATCAATGCGGCCAAGCGAGTGTTCGCCGGTAACTATCGGCTCTTCACCGAAGAAACGATCAGGGGCGATCCCGAATGGGCGAGGTAATCGCCGAAGCCTGCTGGCTGTGTGAACGGCCCTTCGAGACTTTGCTCCAGTGGCATCACCCTGTGCCCAAGGCGAAGAAGGGGCGTGAGACCGTTCCGGTCCATCCAATCTGCCACAAGGCGATCCACGCCAATTTCACCAATGCCCAGCTGGCACGGATGGGCGCGGACATTGGGGCGATCCGGGCGCATCCCGATGTTGCGAAATTCGTGCAATGGGTCAGCACGAAGCCGCCCGATTTTCACGCACCAACCAGGAAAAGGTGAGCGAAACCGGGCGGCTTGCATTCAGTCAGGCCATTAGGCCTCTTCGTAGGCGACGGGTACCTTGTGCCTGCGCAGTTCGAGCGGCTGTTTCGGTTCGACCTTGCGCGCATGGCGCTGGTCCACCTTTTCTTCCCATTGGCGGAACTCGCTACGGCTGAGCAGGTAACGCCAGCGGGCCTCGTCAAAGCTGATCAGCTTGTCGCGGACCGCGCGGACCACTTCTTCCTTGCGGGCTTCGGTCCAGTTGATGTCATGCGATTCAGGCAATCCGGCACGCTTGATCGCGTCGGCTACCGTTTCGTTCGGGGCATAGGGCATAGTTCATCTCCAAGCATTTTGGCCCCCCTTGATTGAAAATTCTGGGTTTCGAGAGTTAATTTGGCCTTTCGAGCCATGCTTTCGATTGGGTTAAGCACCCGATCCGTTGGATTTGCAGGACGAGTTGATCCATTTTTGGCGCCAGGCCGGCTTCAATCGACGCGGAAGTATCATCTCAAAACAAACAAGGGCGACCCCAAGAAGAGTCGCCCCTGCTATTCTTCCGATCGGTGCCGGATTATTTATCGGCAACTGGGTCCATCAGTTGCTGCATCAGATAGACATATTGCAACGCCTGCAGCTTGGCGCGCTGTTCATTGTCGACGCCGCCGGAATGGCCGCCGGTCATGTCCTCGAAATAGTAATAGGGCTGGCCCAGTTCCTTGAGCTTCGCAGCGCCTTTGCGGGCGTGGGTGGGATGGGTGCGGTCATCCGCAGTCGAAGCCCACAGGAACGGCGTGGGATAATCCACGCCCGCCACGATCTTCTGATAGGGCGAATAGCCTTCGATCCAGGCGCGCTGCTCTGGGATGCGCGGATCGCCATATTCGCCGATCCAGGAAGCGCCGCGTCCGATCACGTGGAAGCGCAGCATGTCGAACAGCGGGATCTGCACGATTGCCGCGTTGAACAGGTCGGGCCGCTGGGTAAATGCGGTGCCGACCAGCAAGCCGCCTTGCGAGCCGCCCATGATCCCGAGGTGTTCGGGCGAGGTGAAACCGCGATCGACCAGGTCCTGGCCCACGGCGATGAAATCGTCCCACGTCCGCTGCTTGTTCTCGCGGATGGCGGTCTGGTGCCACATCGGCCCGAATTCGCCGCCGCCGCGCAGGTTTGCGAGCACGAATGCGCCGCCCTTTTCCAACCACAGCTTGCCGGTTACGCCCATGTAGCTGGGCAGGCGCGGCACCTGGAACCCGCCGTAACCGGTCATCAGCGTGGCCATGCTGCCGTCCATCGCCGCGCCGGCGCGGCGGACGATGAAATAGGGAATCTTCGTGCCGTCGGCGCTCGTCGCTTCCAGCTGCCGGACTTCAAGCCCGGCCTTGTCGAAACGGCTGGTTTCCCGCTTGATCACCTCTGGTGTGCCACCATCGGCGTAGTAGAGCGTAGTGGGATTGAGGAAATCGGTGACCGTGAACATGATCTGGTCGGTTTCGTCAGACGAGGTCGTGATGCCGATCGTGGCATTGCCGGGCAGTTCCACCGGGCTTTGCTGCCATGCGCCGCCGTTTTCATTGGCGACGAAATCGAACTTCACGACCTTGCCGACGACGTTGTCGAGCATGCTGACGAACAGCGAGCTGCCGGTGGTGGCGGAGCCCTGCTTGGTCTGGCGTTCGCCGGGGGCCCATACCAGTGTCTTCTTTGCACCGTTGGGATCCGCTTTCCACGCCTCAAGATCGACCGCGATCAGGCTGTCTGCCGGGAATGTCTGCCCGTCCACGGTCCAGTCGACATCGGTTGAGTAGAGCAAATGGCCGTCCACGATCGCATAGGGCGAGGCCTTGAGCGGGATGTCGAGCCGCAGCCATTCGCCGTCCTTCTCGACATAATATTCGGTCTCGTGAAAGCTGACAGCGCGGAACGCCATGCGGGCATGGATCACCGCCTTGTTGTCGCGCAGCAATGTGGCGCCGGCCCAGACATCGCTTTTCTCGCCGCGGAAAATTTCGGGCGCATCGTCGATCGACGTGCCGCGCTTCCACACGCGCGAGCTCAAGGGATATTCGCTTTCCGTCAGCGTGCCTTCGCCAAAGTCGCGGCCGACCAGCAGCGTGTCTTCGTCGATCCACTGGATGCCGCCCTGGCTCTTCCGGTCGAGTACGAAGCCGCCTTCGACAAAGCTCTTGGTCGCCGTATCGAATTCGCGCAGGACAGTTGCGTCCTCGCCGCCGTCGGATAGCGCGATCATGCATTTGTTCAGCGCCGGGGGCAGGCAGGTCGAGCCTTGATAGACCCATTCCTTGCCCTCGGCTGCAGCCAGCGCATCGACATCAAGAATGGTTTCCCACTCCGGGCTGTCGCTGCGATAGCTTTCGAGCGTGGTGCGGCGCAGCAGCCCCTTGGGGTTCGCCTTGTCCTGCCAGAAATTGTAGAGCCCGTCGGGCCGGAAGCTGACATAGGGGACGCGGTCTTCGCTATCGAGGATGGCGAGCGCTTCGTTCTTGAGCTGCTCGAACCGCGGATCGGCTTCCAGATGGGCCAAGGTGCGCTGGTTTTCCTGGGTTACCCAAGCCAGCGCTTCGTCGCTGCGCGCTTCCTCAAGCCAGATATAGGGATCCTGTTCAGGGCCGGGCTCGCCGTCCTGGGCAATTGCTTGTGTTGTCATGGAAAGTGCCAATGCTGCGCCGAGAGCGGCGGTGGATACAAGTTTCATGGATTGAGCGACCCTTCTCAATAGAATTCCCAACCATTGCCAATCAGGGCGCCCCGCGCAAGGCTGTTTGCCCGATCAGAGATGCGGTTTGTCGAACGAAAAAGGGCGGCCCCTGCGGACCGCCCCATTCGTGTTCGCAAAGGTCGAAGCAAATCAGCCCTCGACGTGCTCCGCCAGTACGGTCAGGCCGTTTTCGCCGACTTCGGCAAAGCCGCCGCGCACTTCGATCAGTTCGGGCTGCGCCCCGTCGGTCTTGTAGACCTGCACCGCGCCGTCACGGATCGTCGACATGAAGGGCGCGTGCCCTTCAAGCACGCCGAATTCGCCCTCGGTGCCGGGGACGACCACCATGTGGACGTCCTCGGACCTGACCAGCTTTTCCGGCGTGACGAGTTCGAAGTGAAGGGGCATGATGCTTACGCGTCCTCGGCCAGCTTCTTGGCCTTTTCGACCGCCTGGTCGATGCCGCCAACCATGTAGAAGGCCGCTTCGGGCAGGTGGTCATATTCGCCTTCGACCACCGCCTTGAACGACTTTATCGTGTCTTCTAGCTGCACGAACACGCCCGGAATGTTGGTGAACACCTCGGCGACGTGGAACGGCTGCGACAGGAAGCGCTGGATCTTGCGCGCGCGGGCGACGGTCAGCTTGTCCTCTTCGGACAGCTCGTCCATCCCGAGGATGGCGATGATGTCCTGCAGGCTCTTGTACTTCTGGAGCGTTTCTTGAACCTTACGCGCGGTTTCATAGTGCTCGGTGCCGACAACGCGCGGTTCGAGAACACGGCTGGTCGAGTCAAGCGGGTCAACCGCAGGGTAGATGCCCAGTTCCGAAATCGCGCGGCTCAGCGTGGTCGTCGCGTCCAAGTGAGCGAACGAGGTCGCCGGCGCCGGGTCGGTCAAGTCGTCGGCCGGAACGTAAATTGCCTGCACCGAGGTGATCGAGCCCTTGGTGGTCGAGGTAATGCGTTCCTGGAGGTTACCCATGTCAGTGGCGAGGGTCGGCTGGTAGCCCACCGCCGAAGGAATACGGCCGAGCAGCGCCGACACTTCCGAACCCGCCTGGGTGAAGCGGAAGATGTTGTCGACGAAGAACAGCACGTCCTGGCCTTCCTGGTCACGGAAGTATTCCGCCATGGTCAGGCCCGAAAGAGCGACGCGGGCGCGGGCACCCGGAGGCTCGTTCATCTGGCCGAACACCAGCGCCACCTTCGAACCTTCGCTGGTGGCGTTGCCATCGGCGTCCTTGGCGATAACGCCGGCGTCGAGGAATTCGTGATAGAGGTCGTTACCTTCGCGGGTACGCTCACCCACGCCGGCAAACACCGACACGCCGCCGTGACCCTTGGCGATGTTGTTGATCAGTTCCTGGATCAGCACGGTCTTGCCCACGCCAGCGCCGCCGAACAGGCCGATCTTGCCGCCCTTTGCGTAAGGCGCGAGCAGGTCGATCACCTTGATGCCGGTGACGAGGATGGCGGCTTCGGTCGACTGGTCAACAAACAGGGGCGCCTCGGCGTGGATCGGGGCGGTCATTTCCGCACCGATCGGGCCGCGCTCGTCGATCGGCTCGCCGACGACGTTCATGATCCGGCCGAGCGTCTTGGGGCCGACCGGCACCGAGATCTGCTTGCCGGTGTTGATAACTTCGCTGCCGCGGGTGAGGCCTTCGGTGGCGTCCATCGCGATGGTGCGCACGGTGTTCTCACCAAGGTGCTGGGCAACTTCGAGAACCAGCGTGTTGTCGCCGTTCTTGGTTTCCAGCGCGGTCAGGATCGCGGGCAGTTCGCCCGGAAACTGTACGTCGACGACAGCGCCGATGACCTGGCTGATGGTGCCGTTGGTGGTCTGGTTCAATGCGGGTGCGGTGGCCATTTTGATGTCCTGCTCTTGTCGGTATCTTACGCGCCCTGGGCGCAAACTGTTTCTGGATCGGCGATTGCCCATGCGTCATCGACTACGGTCATGGTCGCCTTGTTGCGGAGATATTCGTCATCGCCGAGGCCGTATTCGCATACGACGTCTTCCGAACCGAGCCCGGCGCGCTTGCACACAGCGGTGTTGACAGGCTTCGCATTCGGGCAAGCGGCTGCCAGCGTTTCGGCGAACAGCTTCTGGTCGGGTGCAGCGATCGTTTCCATGGCGGCAATCTGCTCCTCAACCGAGGGTGTTTCCTCAGGCACGGGCGCAGGCGTCTGTTCGCCGCAAGCAGCGAGGGCCGCAAGCGGCAACAGCATCAGGATGGTGCGGTTCATCATGGTCACCTTCGCTTACAACGCTTCCGCGCCGGCAATGATTTCGATCAGTTCGGTGGTGATCGCGGCCTGGCGGCTGCGGTTGTACTGGATCGTCAGCTTGTTGATCAGGTCGCCTGCGTTGCGCGTGGCGTTGTCCATCGCAGTCATCGATGCGCCCTGTTCGCTCGCTTCGCGTTCGAGCAGCGCGCCGAAGATCTGCGTCTTGACGTAGCGCGGCAGCAGTTCTTCGAGGATTTCCTCTTCGCCCGGCTCGTATTCGACCACGGCATCGCCGCCCGCGGCATCGCCGCCCGCGGCATCCTCGGGCCCAGAGTTATTGGACGGGACCGGGATCAGCTGGATCGTGGTCGGGTCTTGCGCCAGCGCGCTCTTGAAGGTCGGGTAGACCAGGTGCGCGACGTCGAATTCGCCCGCTTCGAACATGCCGATCAGTTCGGCTGCGATCGCATCGGCTTCTTCGAACCCCGGGGTCTTTACATTGGCCGTGTCGAACAGCTTGGCGATGCGGCTTTCAAAGTCGCGCTTGATCGGGGCGCGGCCTTTCTTGCCAACCAGGTAGAACTTCACGTCCTTACCTTCCGCGATCAGCTGCCTCGCCTGTTTCTTGGCCTCTTTCACGATATTCGCGTTGAGACCGCCGCACAGGCCCTTGTCGGTGTTGACCACCACCAGCAGGTGGCGCTGGTTGCTGCCGGTGCCGGCAAGCAGCTTGGGCGCGGAATCGCTCTTGCCCACTTTGGCCGCGAGCGACGCCATCACCGCCGCCAGCCGTTCGGCATAGGGGCGTGCGGATTCAGCCGCAGCCTGCGCACGGCGCAGCTTGGCCGCCGCGACCATTTGCTTGGCCTTGGTGATCTTCTGGGTCGATTTGACCGAGTTGATCCGGCCTTTGAGTTCCTTCAGCGAGGCCATGTCGGCTCCCTAATCGTGTCTCTCAGGCTCAGGCGAACTGCTTGGCGAAGGCGTCGAGCGCAGCTTTCGTCTTGTCGGCGGTTTCACCTTCGAACTTGGTCGTCTCGCGGATTTCCTTGAGGACGTCGGCATGCTCGGCGCGCATGAACGCCAGCATCTGTTCCTCATATTCGGTCACGCGGTCAACCGGGATGCTGTCGAGATAGCCGTTGGTGCCGGCATAGATCGACACGGTCTGCTCTTCGAACGGCAGCGGCGAGAACTGCGGCTGCTTGAGCAGCTCGGTCAGGCGCGCACCGCGGTTGAGCAGCTTCTGCGTCGCAGCGTCGAGGTCCGAACCGAACTGCGCGAAGGCCGCCATTTCGCGGTACTGCGCCAGCTCCAGCTTGATCGAGCCCGACACCTTCTTCATCGCCTTGGTCTGGGCAGCGCCACCGACGCGGCTGACCGACAGGCCGACGTTGATCGCCGGACGGATGCCCTGGTAGAACAGGCCGGTTTCAAGGAAGATCTGGCCGTCGGTGATCGAAATCACGTTGGTCGGAATATAGGCCGACACGTCGCCTGCCTGCGTTTCGATGATCGGCAGCGCGGTCAGCGAGCCGCCGCCATTGGCCTTGCTCATCTTCGCCGCACGCTCAAGCAGGCGGCTGTGGAGGTAGAACACGTCGCCCGGATAAGCTTCGCGGCCCGGCGGGCGGCGCAGCAGCAGCGACATCTGGCGGTAAGCCACGGCCTGCTTCGAAAGGTCGTCATACACGATCACGGCGTGCATGCCGTTGTCGCGGAAGAATTCGCCCATCGCGCAGCCGGTGTAGGGTGCGAGATACTGCAGTGGAGCAGGCTCCGAAGCGGTTGCGGCGACGACGATCGAGTATTCCATCGCGCCGTTTTCTTCGAGCTGGCGGACGATCTGCGCCACGGTCGAGCGCTTCTGGCCGACGGCGACATAGATGCAATAGAGCTTCTTCGATTCGTCGTTCGACGCGTTGACGCCCTTCTGGTTGATGAAGGTGTCGATCGCGACGGCGGTCTTGCCGGTCTGGCGGTCACCGATGATCAGCTCGCGCTGGCCGCGGCCCACGGGGACGAGCGCGTCGATCGCCTTGAGGCCCGACTGCACCGGCTCCGACACGGATTCACGCGGGATGATGCCCGGCGCCTTTACTTCGACGCGGCGGCGCTCGGTCGCTTCGATCGGGCCCTTGCCGTCAATCGGGTTGCCAAGGGCATCGACCACGCGGCCCAGCAGGCCCTTGCCGACCGGCACGTCCACGATGGTGCCGGTACGCTTGACGCTGTCGCCTTCCTTGATTTCGGCGTCAGAGCCGAAGATCACGACGCCGACATTGTCGGCTTCGAGGTTCAGGGCCATGCCCTGGATGCCATTGGCGAATTCGACCATTTCACCGGCCTGGACCTTGTCGAGGCCGTGGATGCGGGCGATCCCGTCACCCACCGACAGCACGGAACCGACTTCGCTGACTTCGGCTTCAGTGCCGAAATTGGCGATCTGGTCCTTGATGACCTTGGAGATTTCTGCGGCGCGGATTTCCATGTCTTTAGTCCTTTAGGCCTTCATTGCCTGCGCAAGTGAATTCAAACGGGTGCGGATCGAGCCATCAATGCGCTGCGATCCGATGGTGACGACGAGGCCGCCCAGCAAGTCCGGGTCGACGCTCGGCTTGAGCTTGACGGTGCGCCCCTGGCGGGCGGTGAGCTTGTCCTTCAGCTGCGCCAGCTGCTCATCGCTGAGCGCGTGCGCGCTGGTGACTTCGGCGGTGACCTCGCCGCGCTGTGCCGCGGCGATGGTCTGGAAAGCGCGGATCATGTCGCCGAGCGACGAGAGGCGGCGGTTGCCGGCCAGCACACCGAGGAAATTCCTGGTAAGGTCCGACAGCCCCAGATGCGCGGCGACAGCGGCGATCGCTTCAGCCTGCGCCTTGCGGCTCAATTCGGGGTTGGTGGTGACGCTGCGCAGCTCGGCCGATTCGGCAAGTGCGGCGCCCAGCGTTTCGAGATCCGATTCGACAGCGGTCACGATGCCGCCCTCGGATGCGAGCTCGAACAAGGCCACGGCGTAACGCCCAGCTAGGCTAGCCTGAATACCGGCGGAAATATCCACGCGTTTGAGGTCCTTTAGGATCTGCGAAAATAACGATGCATCGCTTCAACCGTTCCGGGCACACAGGGGGAGCCCCGGCAAAGCTGGCGCGCGCCTAGCATCGCCTCTTCGCAAGTGCAACCCGGAGTCTGTTTGATTTGCCCTCAAACGCCGGGCGCGGCCCGTCCGGGCCGCTTGGCTACCTCCGTCGCTTCGCTCCTCCGGGCGCGCGGTCGCGCTTGCGGGCTGCTTGCACAGCCCGTAACATCGCCAGCCAGCCAAGCGGACCGCAAGGCCGACCGGCCGCCCGCAGCGATGCGACCGTCAGGTCGCGTGAGCGAGGATAGCCAAGTGAGCGGACGCGAACGCCGGCGATTGAGGCCAAATAGCAAGGCTGGGAGAGGAACGATGGAACTGACGCCGATGGCCCCCAAATGCGGGGTGGAGATATCGGGCGTGTCGCTGGCGAATTGCAGCGATGCCGAAATGGATTCGATCAAACAGGCGATCTACAATCACGGAGTGGCGGTGTTCCGCGACCAGGAGTTCTCGCCCGAGGAGCACATTCGCTTCGGCAAGCGCTGGGGCGGGATCGACATCAACAACTATTTCCCGCTGCAGAAGGACTTTCACGAGATCGCGGTGGTCAAGAAAGAAGCCGACCAGCAGACCAATATCGGCGGGGACTGGCACACTGACCATTCGTATGACCAGATTCCGGCGATGGGATCGGTCCTGGTGGCGCGCGAATTGCCGCCCAGCGGGGGCGATACCATGTGGGCGCATATGGGGGCTGCCTATGATGCGCTGCCCGCCGAGGTGAAAGCCGAGATCGAGGGGCTGGAGGCGTTCCACACCGCCGACCATATCTACAAGGCCGATGGCCTGTACGCGCAGACCGATATGGGCAAGAACCTGCGCGGACAGGATCTCAAGACCGGCGCGGTGCATCCGGTGGTGATCCGCCACCCGCATACGGGGCGCAAGCTGCTCTATGTCAACAAGGCCTTCACGATCCATTTCGTTGGCCAGACCCGCGAGCAAAGCCTGCCGCTACTCCAGCGTCTCTATGATGCCGCGCTGACCGGTGACAACCAGTGCCGCCTGCAGTGGCAGCCGGGCACGATTGCGATCTGGGACAACCGGACCACCTGGCACAATGCGCTGAATGATTATCAGGGGCATCGCCGCGAGATGCATCGCATCACGCTAAGCGGGGAAGCCTTGGCGGCCTAGTTTATCGGCCTGGCTAATCTCCGCCGGTCGCCGCTAGCGGTGCAGTGCGAGCCGCGCGCGGCTCGCAGCTATAGACCAGCCGTTCATTGGGGCGCGGCGGCAACAGCGCAATCACGCTTTGCTGCTGTTCGCCCAGCGTTTGCGCGGCATCGGTGGTGCGGCATTGCGGCGTCTCGTAGGCGGCGCGCGCCTCGCGTGCCTGCGCCATCGCGTCACTGCCCAGCAGGTAGCGTTCGGTCAGGAAGGTGCGCGTTTCCGGATCATAGCGGTTGATCGATACCGCCTGCTCGTCATCGGGCACCATCACCCGGGTCCATTCGCCGCCGTTGAGGCCGTATTGCGTGCGGGTGTTGACGCAACCATCCGCCGCCCAGTCGAACTCGACATCGTCGGTTCGCGCGCCAGTGATGCGGCTGCGTTCGGGAACCAGTGTACACAGCATGGTGCCTTCGCGCGCCGCAGACACCGCCTCGTCCGGGCGATTGCCTTCTTGCTCGCGAAGCGCGGCTTCGACCCGGCGGTCGATCTCGTCGATCCCGGGGCGCGAAACCCACAGGATGCCCGCACCTGCCAGCGCAACCAGCGCTACCCCGGCTGCCACCATGACGCGCCGTTCGCCGCCCTCCTGCTTGCGCGCCTGCTCCGCGACATAGCCTGCACCTACTGCTACCAGCAGCAGCAACAGCGCCAGCGCCATGGCATTTTCGCGCTCGTTCTGGACCGCCAGCTGCGCTTCGAGCTGAGCCCGCGCGCGGCGCTCGCGCAATTCGTTGGCCCGCGCCTCCAGTCGCTGCCGGGCCTCGGCCCGTTGCTGCTCAAGCCGCGTGCGTTCCGACGCCTCCAGCTCGTCGATGCTGCGGCAAGGCAGGTTGTTGACGCTCGGCTCAACCTCGTTGCTGCGCAGGAAAGGCAACAATTCGCGGATCGAAACCGCGAAATAGAACTCGGCGTCCGATCCGCCGGAATCCGCGCCAAAGCTGTTGACGCCCAGCACCCGCCCGCAACCGTCGAGCAGCGGCCCGCCCGAATTGCCGCGCGCGATCGGCGCTGTGTGCAGGATCGTGTCGAACTGGCGGCTGGGGCGCGCGCCTGACAGGAAACCGCGGCTCTTCACCGGCGGCTGGGCGCGGAAGATGTCGCTGATTTCCAGCCCTTGCGCCTGGTCGACGTTCATCGGGTAACCGACTGCCGATACCTCGCCCATGTCCCCGGCAAGGCTGCCGGCCAGTGTCAGCGGGGGCAGGCGCAGATTGCCCTCGGTTATCTCCAGCAGTGCCAGATCGTTGCGCGGGCTGACGGAAACCGGCCGGGCATAGGCTGCGGCGCTGCCTTCTGACGGGACGATGCCGATCCGCAATGTGTCGTCCTGCAAGGCTTCGCGGATGACATGCGCATTGGTGACGATCTGTGTCGGCGAAATGGCAAAGCCCGAACCATGGCTGACCGGGAAGATTTCGCGCCCGTCCGTCCCCACGATCACCACGCGCACCACGCCGCGGGCTGCAGCGTCGATGTCCGCCGGATCGGCGTTGGCCGGACGGGGCAGCACAAGCGCAAGCAGCAATGCGAAAAGCGTGAGGAAGCGACCCATAGTGCTTCTGTTTGACCCGCATTTGCTTTGATCGCAAGCTTCGGGATGCAGTGACCGGAGCATTAACCTAGAAAGGCGGCATGACTGAGGAAACCATCCCCGCAGACACCGCCTGGGCCGCCGTGAAGCGGCGCGACCGTGCGTACGACGGGCGCTTCGTCACCGGCGTGCTCACCACCGGCATCTATTGCCGCCCAAGCTGTGCTGCACGACATCCCGATCGCAAGAACGTGCGCTTCTTCGCCACCAGTGCAGAAGCGCGCGCGGCGGGCCTGCGTGCCTGCAAGCGCTGCCGCCCGGACGAGGTGGGGCGTGACGAAGCGGCGGTGCTCGCCGCGATCGAAGCGATCAAATCGGGCGAAGGCAGCAAGCTTGACGAACTCGCCTCAATCACCGGCTATTCACCGGCGCATTTCCAGCGGGTGTTCACCCGCGCCACCGGGCTCTCGCCTGCGGCCTATGCCCGCGCCTTGAAGGAGGAACGCGCGCGCAAGGCGCTGCGCGGCGCCGGGCGGGTCACCGATGCGATTTATGATGCAGGCTATGAAGCGCCGAGCCGCTTCTACGAAGGAGTGAAGGGCAGGATGGGCATGCAGCCGAGCGACTGGAAGAATGGCGGGGCCGGGCGCGTGATCCATTGGGCCGTAGTCGAGACCCACGATCGCGCCGATGCTGGTCGCGGCGACCGACAAGGGCGTGTGCTGCCTCAGCTTCAACGAAGGCGAAGCGGGAATTGCGGGCGCGCTTCCCCAAGGCCGAACTGGTCGCGGGCAGCGGCGAATTTCGCGCGCTGTTTGACCGTGTTGTGCAAGCGGTCGAGCATCCGGCGCTCGACAATTCGCACATCCCGCTCGACGTCAAAGGCACGGCGTTCCAGCAACGCTGCTGGCAGGCGCTGTGCGAGATCCCGGCGGGCGAAACGCGCAGCTATGGCGAACAGGCGGCGATGCTCGGCAACGCCAAGGCCAGCCGTGCGGTCGGCAGCGCGAATGGCGCGAACAATATTGCTGTGCTTATCCCCTGCCACCGTGTGATCGCGGCGGACGGTACGCTGGGTGGCTATGCCTATGGGCTTGAGATCAAGGCCGAACTGCTGAAGCGCGAGCGGAAGAGCTGATAGGGATTGAAACCATTTGCTGCATTCGTCCGTTTCCTCGCTAGATATGGGCAGCGACAGGCGAAGGGAGCAGATGGATGTGCGATGAAGACAAGATCACCCGTTGGGCCCGCGAAGGGCTGACCCGCCGCCAGTTCGGCGTGCTGGGCGCGGCGGCGGCGGTCACCGCTTGCGCACCGACCAGCGGTGCCATGAGCGGCGAGCCTGAAACCGTCACCTCACCCGGCTTCCCCAGTTTCACTGAACAGGCGGTGAGCTTTGCGACCGCAGACGGCACGATGGATGGCTGGCTGGCTGCCACCACTTCAGGCCCGGCGCCCGCTGTGATCATCTGGCCCGATATCGCGGGCCTGCGCGACAGCAAGAAGGCGATGGCGCGGCGGCTGGCCGATCGCGGCTTCACCGCTTTGGTGGTAAACCAGTACTATCGCGATACGCCCGCACCGATCTGGCAGGACTTCGCCGATTTCGCCGGGAATGGCGGCTGGCCGCGTGCGCGTGAGATGCGTGCCAAGCTCGATGCCGCGGCGATCATGCGCGATGCCGAGGCAGCTGTCGCGTTTCTCGATAGCCGGCCGGAGGTCGACCGCAAGCGTGGCATCGGCACGCAGGGCTATTGCATGGGCGGGCCATTCACAATGTGGACTGCCGCTGCGGTGCCTTCACGGGTCAAGGCAGCAGCCAGCTTCCATGGCGGCGGGCTGGTGCGCGAAGATTATGCCATGAGCCCGCACAAGCTGTTCGGCAAGATGGACGCCGCGCTGCTGATCGCGATCGCACAGGATGACGATGCCGAGGCTCCGGGCGAAAAGACTGTGCTGCGCGAGGCTGCAGCAGCGGCGGGTCGTACGGCAATGGTTGAGGTGTTCGCAGGCGACCATGGCTGGTGCGTTCCTGACAGCCCCGCCTATGCCGAAGCCGAAGCGGAGCGCGCCTGGGCCGAACTCCTCAGGCTGTACGGACGGGCGCTGTAACGATTGGCGATCAGCCGCTTGCTCAATCCAGCTTGGGCGGCATTCCCGGTTCGCATTTCGCCATCGCGCGCTGGTACGCCTCGCGGGTGCCGATGCGTTTCAGGTAAGCCTGCAGGTTAGGCATTCCTTCGATGCTCATCCCGCTCATCGCGCGACTAGTGGTGAGCTGGAAGCCCATCATGATGTCTGCCGTGGTCAGCTGCCCTCCGCCGAAATAGTCGGCCTCGCCCAGCCGCTTCTCGACGATCGCCCAGCTCTTGGCCATGCGGTCCGCGACGAAGGGCGGCATTTGGTCCGCGCCCATCATGCGGGTGGCGACCAGCGCCATCATCCCGTTGGTCATGAAAGTGGCGTTGGCCCAGTGGTAGAAGAACAGGTGATCGGCAAAATCGGGATGGTTCTTGTCCGGCACCAGCCCGCGGTCGCCATATTTGGCGACGATCCAGTCGATGATCGCACCGCTTTCGCCCAGCACGAAACCGTCATCGGTGATGACCGGGGCGATGCCCATCGGGTGCAGCGCCTTGTATTCGTCAGGCGCCAGGTTGTTGTCCGTGCGCCGGTTGTAGAGCTTCAAGTCGTAATCGATGCCCAGCTCCTCGCACAGCCAGACTATGCGTTCGGATTGCGACAGGCGCAGGTGGTGGACGGTCAGCATGGCGGCGGCTCTCCCTATTGGTATCGCGCCCAGTCTTCGCGCGCTGGCACAAGCGTGTCGAGGAAATTCTCTGCGCTTGTCAGATATTCGCGCTGTTTCGTCTCGCCCATCCGGTCCCACGTCGCATAGATCCGCCCGATCCGGTGGTTAGATTCCAGCCGGTCGCGGTGCCGGTTCATGAAGTGCCAGTAGAGCGGGTTGAACGGGCAGGCGCCGTCACCAGTCTTCTGGCTGACCTTGTAGCGGCACCCTTTGCAGTAGTCTGACATCTTGTTGATGTAATTGCCGCTCGCGGCATAGGGTTTGGTCGCAAGTTTCCCGCCGTCGGCATAGAGGATCATGCCCACCACATTGGGCATCTCCACCCAGTCATAGGCATCGGCATAGACCGCCAGGTACCAGTCCTGCACCGCGCGCGGCTCGATCCCTGCGAGCAGCGCGAAATTGCCCAGCACCATCAGCCGCTGGATGTGGTGCGCATGGGCATTGTCGCGGGTTGAACGAATGCAATCCGCCATGCAGCGCATATCGGTTTCGCCCGTCCAGTAGAATTCGGGCAGCGGGCGGTCCGCGCCAAGCTCGTTCGCGCGCTCAAGCTGCGGCATGAAGTGCCAGTAAAACCCGCGCACATATTCGCGCCAGCCGATGATCTGGCGGATGAAGCCCTCGACCGAATTGAGCGGGGCGCGGTCCTCCTCATAGGCTTGCTGGGCGTGGCGACACAGGTCAAGCGGGTCGAGCAGGCCGAGGTTGATGCTGGTCGACAGCATCGAATGATAAAGGTCGTCCTGCCCGTGCACCATTGCGTCCTGGTAGGGACCAAAGTTCTCCAGCCGCTCGGCGAAGAAGGCGTCGGCGGCTTGCTCGGCTTCGTTGCGAGTGACGGGCCATTCGAACCGATCGAGCGAGCCGAAATGATCGGCGAATTTCTCTTCGACGAGATCGATCACCTCGCAAGTGATCTCGTCAGGCGCGAATTTCGGGCGTGGCGGGGCTTTCAGCTCTTCCTTCGGCGGCTCGCGGTTTTCGCTGTCATAATTCCATTCGCCGCCAACCGGTTTGCCGTCGCCGCGCATCAGCAATCCCGTCTTCTTGCGCATCTCGCGATAGAAATACTCCATCGTCAGGTGCTTGCGACCCTCCGCCCACTCCTCGAATTCGGCGTGGCTGCAAAGGAAGCGGTCATCGGGCAGGATTTCGACCTCGCAGGCAAACTTGCCGGGCCATTCCTCGATCGCCTGCTGCACGCGCCATTCGCTGGCTTCGACGACATGTACGGCGCGCGGATCGTGCCGCTCAATGGCGCGGGCGACTTCGCCGGTGAAACTGCCTGAATTGTCCCGATCGGTCAGCTTCACATAATCGACCGTCCACCCCGCATCGCGCAGTTCCGCGGCAAAGTGACGCATCGCAGAGAAGATCAGCACGATCTTCTGCTTGTGATGCTTCACATAGGTCGCCTCGTCCCACACCTCCATCATCAGGATTACGGTGTCGTCCTTCGCGCGTCCGCGTAGCGATGCGAGATTGCGGCTCAGCTGGTCGCCGAGGATGGGGACGAGGATGGGGCTTTGCATGCAGTCCAAATGACTGAGCCCGTGAATGGTGCCTCACACGAAGCTGTAGGGGTCGATATCCACGCTCACCCGCACGCCCGGCGCAAAGTCCTGTGTCGCCAGCCAGTCGGTCAGGATCGCCTGCAAATTCGCGGTGCGCCGCGCGTTGACCAGGAAGCGATGGCGATAACGCCCGCGCAGCAGCGACAGTGGGGCAGGGGCGGGGCCGAGCACCATCAGCCCGTCAAGCTGCGGGCGGGTGGCACCCAGCCGGTTGGCGGCCTCGCGCGCTTCGGCATCGTCCTCCGACGAGATGATGATCGCGGCCCAGCGGCCGAACGGCGGGGCGCCCGCGTGACGGCGCGCCTCGGTCTCGGCTTCGTAGAAGGCGTCGCGATTGCCCTCGGCCAGAGCGGCAATCACTGGCGCGGTCGGGTGGCGCGTCTGGATCAGCACTTCGCCCGGCTTGGCCCCGCGCCCCGCGCGCCCGGCGACCTGCGCCACCTGCTGGTAAGTGCGCTCGGCCGCGCGCAAATCCCCGCCTTCGAGGCCAAGGTCGGCATCGATCACTCCTACCAGCGTTAGCTCGGGGAAGTGGAAGCCCTTGGTCACCAGCTGCGTGCCGATTATGATGTCGATCGCGCCGCTTTCCGCCTCGTGGATGAACTGCGCCGCGCGCTCGGGTGAGTTGAGCGTGTCTGACGTTGCCACCGCCACCCGCGCCTCGGGGAACAGCTCGGCCACTTCGTCAGCGATCCGTTCGACCCCCGGGCCGCAGGCGACCAGGCAATCGGGCTCGCCGCATTCCGGGCAGGTCGCAGGCGGCTGCTCTTCATGCCCGCAGTGGTGGCAAGCGAGGCGCGCCGACAGCCGGTGCTCGACCAGCCAGGCGCTGCAATTGGGGCATTGGAAGCGGAAGCCGCAATTGCGGCACAGGGTGAGCGGGGCATAGCCGCGCCGGTTGAGGAACAGCAGCGATTGCTCATGCTTCGCCAGCCGGTCTTCCAGCGCGGCGACGAGGCGCGGGGCGAGCCAGCGCTGCCGCTCGGGCGGTTCCTCGGTCAGGTCGATGGTGTCGATATGCGGCAGTTCGGCCCCGCCGAAGCGGCTCGGCAGGTCGAGCCGTGTGTAAGTGCCGGTTTCGGCCATATGAAGGCTTTCGAGCGCGGGAGTGGCGCTCGCCAGCACCACGGGGAAGCCTTCGAAATGGGCGCGCATCACCGCCACGTCACGGGCGTTGTAGCGCACCCCGTCATCCTGCTTGAAGCTCACCTCATGCGCTTCATCGACCACCACCAGCCCAAGATTGCGATAGGGCAGGAACAGGGCGGAGCGTGCGCCGACGACCACCTGCGCCGTGCCTTCCGATATTGCGCGCCAGGCCCGCCGGCGCTCGGTCGACTTGAGCGAGGAATGCCACAGCACCGGCTCCGCGCCGAAGCGCTGCTCGAATCGCTTGAGGAAATTCTCCGTCAGCGCGATTTCGGGCAGCAGCACCAGCACTTGCCGCCCCATCCGGATCGCTTCAGCAATGGGTTCGAAATAGGTTTCGGTCTTGCCCGATCCGGTCACGCCGTCGAGCAGGAAGGGGGCGAAGCTCTTTGCACGCACGGCGTTCACCAAAACGTCTGCGACTTCGCGCTGGTCGGCCGACAAGTCCGGCACGTCGAAATCGGGATCGGCGGAGGGGAAGGGCCGGTCTATCGCCACCGTCACCGGCTCGATCACGCCCTGGTCCACCAGCCCGCGCAGCACGCCTTCGGAAACTCCGGCGATGCCCGCCAGTTCGCGGATCGTCGCCTGTTCGCCTTCCAAAGCCTCGATCGCGGCTTCGCGCTGCGGCGTCATCCGCTCTGGCATCCCGCCCGACAGGCGATATTCGGTCATCGTCGCCGGGCCGTTGAGCGCACCGCCCGAGGAAATCACCATCCGCGCCACTGCACTCATCGGCGCGCAATAATATTCCGCGGTCCATTCGATCAGCCGGCGCAGCGGCGCGCTGAGCGGCGGCACTGGCAGTACCTCCAGGATCGGGCGGAGCTTTTCCGCGGGCACTTCCTTGGCTGGCAGCCGCTCTGCCTCCCACACGATGCCGGTGATCTGGCGCGGCCCCAGCGGTGCGAGCACAACCGAGCCCGGCTCCACGTGCACGCCATCGGGCACGCGATAATCGAGCGCGCCCAGTGCGGCGTTGAAGACAAGGAGTCGGATACGGTTCATCTTGGCCGCGGCAATATGGGCGCTCAACCATGCCTGCCACAAGCACGAGGGATAGGGATATGAACGTTTCGCTGGAAAACACGCTGGGCCGCCGCGCCTTTCTGGGCGGGGCCGCCGCCGGTGCGACCCTGCTCGTGCTGCCGGGCTGCAACAGCATGCCGCGCTTCAGCGTGACCGAGGCGGTGCGGCGCCTGCTGCTGCTGTCGAGCGAGCGCGCCTTCGCGCGGCTGGTCGAGCCGGGCGGGTTCTGGGATGCGCAAGTGGCCCGCGTGGGGCTGGGCGAGCTGCTGGGCACGCGCGGTGACGTGCTGAGCCGGATCCTCACTTCCGCATTGTTCAAGGACCGGCTGCAGGATGCCTTTGCCGATATCGCGATCGAGGGCAGCGAACGCGCCGCCCCGCTGGTGGTCGATGCCGTGCGGGTGATCGGCTGGAGCAACGCCAATGACTTGGTGCGCGGCGGCCCGCGCGCGGCGACCGATTTCCTGCGCGGCGAAATGGGTGGGCAGTTGATTGAGGCGATGGTGCCAGAGCTGGGTCGGGCGATCGAGATTTCCTCCGACCCGCTGGTCGGTCAGCTGATCGACGCGATGACCGGCGTGAATGTCAGCGGCGTGGCACGGCGGCTGGCGGGCAAGGTCGACGATGCGATCTGGAGCGAGATCGGCAATGAGGAATCTGCGATCCGGGCCGATCCGCTTGCGACCCGCGATCCAGTGCTGATCGGCGTGTTCGGTGCGGGCGCGCGATACTAGGCCGAAGTCAGAAGCTGTAGGCGATCCCGATCAAAGGGGCATGGCCGACCCGGTCAGGCGCATTGTCGCGAATATCCTGCTGGCGCAAATAGGTCAGGCTCAGTTCGAGCTTGTCCGATGCGGCATAGGACAGGCCCAATTGCGAACGCACACCGGTCAAGCCGCTGTCATCTGCCGGGCCGACGCGTGAACTGCGCAGAGTAATGAACAGTTCGGTGTCGGCCTTGAACGCCAATTTCCCGGCTCCGTCGAACGGCACTTTCACGCCCAGCCGCGGGCGCAGGCGCAGGCCCATACGGCTCTGGTCTTCCACCCAGCGCTGTTCCAGCCGCAATCGCGTGCGCAAATATCCGTGGCTGGTCGAGATCTGCTGCATGGTGCGCACTTCGTCGAGCCCGCCATCGTTTTCGCGCTGCTCGAACGCTCCGGACAAGGTCGCGTTATCGGCGATCTTGTGGTGCAGCCAAAGGCGCGCGAAATAGGTGTCTGACCGGCCGTCGCCAGCACTGCGGAATCGCTGCGCGGTTTCCAGTTCGATCGTGTTGTCGCGATCGAGCGCGAAATCGACCGAGGGGTTGAGCCACAGCTCGAACGCATCGTCGCTGGCATAAGCAGCGCCGGGGGTGCCCAGCAGCAGGACGGCAAGCAGCGCGGGCCGATATCCGGTGCGGTTCATAATGCATTTCCTCAACGTGCTATTCTGGCTTTATCGGGGAAACTACCTAGCCAATGCTAAGATTGCGTTAACCATAAACGGCCCGCCGATGCAGATGCGGAAAGCCGCGCGCATGGCCTCGCCCGAAAACACTGCTATGCGGTAGGGAACCTGCACGATCTCGAACAGCCGACACCGGAGCGATCCATGAAATTCTTTGCCGACACTGCCGAGATTGACGACATCAGGGAACTGGCCGCGACCGGCCTGCTCGATGGCGTCACCACCAATCCCTCGCTGATCGCCAAGTCAGGCCGCGATTTCATGGAAGTGACCAAGGAAATCTGCGCCATCGTCGATGGGCCGGTGTCCGCCGAAGTGGTCGCGCTCGACCACGAGACGATGATGAAAGAGGCGGAAGTGCTGCGCAAGCTGGCGGACAATGTCTGCATCAAGGTGCCGCTGACCATTGACGGCCTCAAGACCTGCAAGGCGCTGACCGGTGACGGCACCATGGTCAATGTCACGCTGTGCTTCTCGGCCAACCAGGCGCTGCTGGCGGCCAAGGCCGGGGCGACTTTCATTTCGCCCTTCGTCGGGCGGCATGATGACAACGGCTTCGACGGTATGGAACTGATCGAAGATATCCGCCTGATCTATGACAATTACGCCTTCGAAACTGAAATCCTCGTCGCCAGCGTGCGCCACGTCACCCACGTGCTCGAGGCCGCGAAGATCGGCGCCGACGTGATGACCGCGCCGCCCGCCGTGATCAAGGCGCTGTTCAAGCATGTCCTGACAGATAAGGGGATTGAAGGTTTCCTTGCCGATTGGGCAAAGACGGGCCAGTCGATTATCCGCTAAACATTCGCGAAGACCACGCCTTGGCCGAAGAAACCCCTCTCGATCGCTTCAAGCACGCGCTGACCGGTGCCAGCCGCGCGATCGCGCGCGAGGCCGAGGTGGAAGTGGCGTGGAGCGCGGACGCACCTTCATCATCGGGCAAGAACTTCCGTGTGCCGCTGCCTGGCCGCAATCTTCCGCCCGAGCAGGTTGCCGAGGCGCGCGGCTTTGCCGACAGTTTCGCGCTGAAGCTGCGCCATCACAATGCGGACCTGCACACCCGCAACGCGCCGCCCGAGCCGACCGCGCGCGCCTGCTATGACGCCATCGAGCGTACCCGCTATGAGGCATTGGGCGCCAACCGCTTCGGCGGGGTCCGCTCCAACCTCGACAGCGCAACGGAAATGCGCGTCGCCTCCGATCCGATTGCGCGCGCGCAAAGCCGCGACGATGTGCCGTTGCAGACCGCGCTGTCGTTGCTCCTGCGCGAGAAGCTGACCGGCGAGCCCGTGCCCGAGCGCGCCCGCGCCGGGGTGGAACTGGTGCGCAGCTATATCGAGGAACGCGTCGGCGGCGATCTCGATGCGCTGGCCGCTTCGCTCGATGACCAGAAGGCGTTCCAGGCGCTGAGCCTGGACCTGCTCGAACATCTCGACCTGACCCATCCCACCGATGCGCCCGATGAAGGCGACAATGAGGACGGGGAAGACGAAGACGGCCAGGACGAACAGGACGAGGGCGAGCAGGACGAGGGCCAGGGCGACCAGCAGAGTGCTGAAATGGCCGGTGACACCAGCGAAGGCGAGTCTGACGGCGAAAGCCAGAGCGAGATGTCCGCGGACCAGGAAATGTCCGAGGGCGAACCGGGCGACGAGGGCGAGGAAGGCAAGATGCCGGTGCGCCCCAACCGGCCGATGGGGGACATCCCCGATTCCTTCGACTACCGCGCCTATACCACGCAGTTTGACGAGGAAGTGCCCGCGTCGGAACTGTGCGACGCGGAAGAGCTTGACCGGCTGCGCGCCTATCTCGACAGCCAGCTGACCGGCCTGCAGGGGATCGTCACGCGGCTCGCCAACCGGCTGCAGCGCCGGCTGATGGCGCAGCAGAACCGCAGCTGGGATTTCGACCAGGAGGAAGGGCTGCTCGATCCCGCGCGGCTGGCCCGCGTGATCATCACCCCGGGCACGCTGCTGACCTACAAGACCGAGCGCGACATCGAGTTCAAGGACCACGATCGTCACGCTGCTGATCGACAATTCGGGTTCGATGCGCGGACGCCCGATCAGCATCGCCGCGATCAGCGCCGATATCCTCGCGCGCACGCTGGAGCGGTGCGGGGTCAAGACCGAGATTCTCGGCTTCACCACCCGCGCGTGGAAGGGCGGGCAAAGCCGCGAGCAATGGCTGGCAGACGGCAAACCGGCGGGTCCGGGCCGCCTCAACGATCTCAGGCACATCGTCTACAAGCAGGCCGATGAGCCATGGCGCCGTGCGCGCCGCAACCTTGGCCTGATGATGCGCGAAGGCTTGCTGAAAGAGAATATCGACGGCGAGGCGCTGCTCTGGGCGCATAACCGGTTGATCTCGCGGCGCGAGGATCGCCGCATATTGATGGTGATTTCGGACGGCGCGCCGGTCGATGACTCAACGCTCAGCGTCAACAGCGCGGGATACCTGGAGAGCCACTTGCGCAAGGTGATCGAATGGATCGAAACGCGCTCGCCGGTGCAGCTGGTGGCGATCGGCATCGGCCACGACGTGACGCGCTATTATCGCCGCGCAGTGACGATCATGGATGTCGAGCAGCTCGGCGGGACGATCATCGAGCAGCTGGCAGAGCTGTTCGAGGATGAGAGGGGGCGCAGATGAACGTCTCCGAAGCTGTCGCCAGCCGTCGCTCCGTCCGCAAGTTCACCGATCAGAAGGTTCATCGCGCCACGCTCACCCGCGTGCTCGAAAAGGCGCAGCGCGCGCCCTCGGGCGGCAATACCCAGCCGTGGAACGCAGTAGTGCTGACGGGCGAGCCGATGCAGGCGCTGTTCACCAAGGTGGCCGAGCAATTCCCCAAGGGGCGCGAGGCGCACAAGCCCGAATACCATATCTATCCGCCCGAGCTTGACGGCGAATATGAGGCCCGCCGCTTCGGCGTGGGCGAGGCGCTTTATGCCGCGCTCGACATTTCCCGCGAGGAAAAGGGCAAGCGGCTGATGTGGTTCGCCGAAAACTTCCGCGCCTTCGGGGCTCCCGTCCTCATGCTGGTGCACACGCCGAAATACATGGGCCCGCCGCAATGGTCGGACATCGGCATGTGGCTGCAGACGATCGGCCTGCTGCTGCGCGAGGAAGGGCTCGACTGCTGCTTCCAGGAGGCCTGGGCGGTCTATTCCCCGCAGATCCGCGAAGTGGTGAGCATTCCCGAGGATCACATCTTCTTCTGCGGCGTCGCCATCGGCTATCGCGATGCGGATGCACCGGTGAACACGTTCGCGGTGCCGCGCGCGAGAATCGAGGAATCGATCCGCTGGGAAGGGTGGGATTGATTTTGCGGGCGCGCCGCCGCAAAGCGCGCGCATCATGACCGACGCCGTTCCCCTCAAGCTGTTCAACAGCCTTACCCGCCAGCTGGAAACCTTCCAGCCCGTCCACCCGGGCGAAGCGCGCGTCTACACCTGCGGCCCCACGGTCTACAATTACCCGCATATCGGCAATATGCGCGCCTATGTCTTCGCCGACGTGCTAGGGCGGACGCTCAGCTACAAGGGCTACAAACTCACCCACATCATCAACATCACCGATGTCGGCCACCTGACCGATGATGCCGATGCGGGCGAGGACAAGATGGAGAAGATGGCGGCTGAAAAGGCGCAATCGATCTGGGACATCGCGCGACATTACACTGAGGCATACTGGGCCGATGTGAAGGCGCTGAACATCCGACAGCCGGCGAAGTGGTCGATCGCCACCGATTACATCGACGAGATGATCGCATTCGCCAAATCGATCGAGGCGAAGCATTGCTATCGGCTCGCCAGCGGGCTCTACTTCGATGTCTCGACCGTCGCCGATTACGGGCGGCTGGCGCGTGCGGTTACCGAAGACGGCGAAGCCCGGATTGACGAGGTTGAGGGCAAGCGCCACCCGCAGGATTTCGCAATCTGGCGCACCACGCCGCCGGGCGAGACGCGGCAGATGGAATGGGACAGCCCGTGGGGCAAGGGCGCGCCGGGCTGGCACCTCGAATGCTCGGTGATGGGCGGAAAGCTGCTCGGCTTCCCGTTTGACATCCACACCGGCGGGATCGATCACCGCGAGATCCACCACCCCAACGAGATCGCGCAGAACCAGGCGTTCTGCTGCACCAATGGGCTCGACGTGGCGGAGAATTCCGGCGCCCGCATCTGGATGCACAACAACTTCCTGGTCGAACGATCGGGCAAGATGAGCAAGAGCGCGGGCGAATTCCTGCGGCTGCAGCTGCTGATCGACAAGGGCTATCACCCGCTCGCCTATCGGCTGATGTGCCTGCAGGCGCATTACCGCAGCGAACTGGAATTCAGCTGGGAAGGGCTGCAGGCGGCGCTGACGCGGCTGAAGCGGATGGTGATGGCGGTGGAGCGGTTGCGCAATGCGCCAAGCGGCGGCGCAGTCGATCATCCCAAGTTCGCCCCAGCGCTGGAGAAGTTCGATGCGGCGGTCAGCGACGATCTCAACACAGCAATCGCGCTGACCGCGCTCGAGGATGCGCTCGCGACCAAGAAGGTCGATGATGGCAGCAAGCGTGCGGTGATCGCGCATATGGACGCGGTTTTGGGCCTCGGCCTGTTCGACCTGACCCGCGAAGGCCTCCGCATCCGTCCCAAATCCGCGCAGATCAACGAGGCCGAAATCGAAGACGCGCTGGCCCGCCGCAAGGCTGCCCGCGCCGAGAAGGACTTCGCCACCTCCGACGCGATCCGTGACGAACTCGCGGCCAAGGGCGTCGAAGTGATGGACGGCGACCCGCTCGGCTGGGAGTGGAAACTTTGAACCGGTTCCCGTTCGCGTCGAGCCAAGTCGAGACGCCTCGCAATACCTCTCGACTTCGCTCGAAGCGAACGGATAAGGATTGCCAATGACCGTACTCGCGCTTTCCGCCCTGATCCGCCCGCTGCTTGAACCGCGCCTTCCGCAAGGGCTCGACGTGCGCTGGTTCATGACCAAGGAAGAAGCGCTGGAGGCGGTGCCCGAGGCCGAGATCGGCTGGTTCGACATGTACGACCAGCAGGCCATGGCCGAGACCCTGCGCGCTGCGACCAAGCTCAAATGGCTCAATTCGATCTACGCCGGGCTCGACTTCATGCCGATGGACGTGCTGATCGAACGCGGAATTACCGTCACTAATGGCGCGGGGATCAACGCGCTGACGATCGCCGAATATGTCGTGATGGGCATGCTGACGACCGCCAAGGGCTATCGCGATGTCGTTCGCGCGCAAGACCGGCGCGAATGGCTGGTCGATTCACCCGGCAAGCGCGAGCTGGCCGGATCGAAGGCACTGCTGCTGGGCTATGGCGCGATCGGCCAGCTCATCAAGCCGCGGCTGGAAGCCTTCGATGTCGAAGTGACCGTGGTGCGCCGCAGCGGCGGGGCCAAGGGAGAAGACGGCGTGCTGGCGCCTGACGAATGGCGCGACAAGCTCGGCGGGTTCGACTGGGTGATCCTGGCCGTGCCCGCCACGCCCGAAACTGACGGGATGATCGGCGCGGATGAACTCGCGGCGATGAAAAGCGATGCGGTGATCGTCAACATCGCGCGCGGCGCGGTGATCGACCAGCCCGCGCTGGTCGAAGCGCTCAAGAGCAAGACGATCGGCGGGGCGTTCCTTGACGTGACCACGCCCGAGCCGCTGCCGCCCGAGCACGAGCTCTGGACGCTCGACAACGCGCATATCACCATGCACCTGTCAGGCCGCGCGCAGGACAAGATGTTCCAGCGTTCGGCCGACCGCTTCCTCGCAAACCTCGACCATTACCTCAAGGGGGAGCCGGTTTCGCCGGTGTTCGATCCCCGCAAAGGTTATTAGTCAGGCATCCTCCAGCAAGAGCAGCGTGGCCGTTACCACCATGCGCGGCTCTGGCGTGTAGCAGGACTCGACCGCGCTGATCGTGGCGTCTGCCACCAGCTGTCCGGGGATGGCGAACTCGTGATCGGGCAGGGCGGCGATGAATTCCTCGCCCGCCTTGCACGCCGTGATACCGCAAAATTCGAGGCGCAGCTCGTGGCGCGATCCGGCAAAGGTGATGCTGGCCCAGGGGGTCTCGGTGTGGCCGAGCAAATTGGACTGGTACGCGGCCAGGTGCTGCAGCGCGTCGCGCACGCGATCGGCCACGGTTCGGCGCGGGCGAAGCGGGCGGCTCTTCGTTTCGATGAATTCAGCGCGCATGGGCGAATCCCTTCGTCTCGATCGCGCGGTCGGCGAAGGCGGCGGGGATGCGCTGCGGCGTGTATTCCGCCATCCAGCGGCGCACGCGCGCTTCGGTGCCGGCGCGCGGCATGCGCCCCATGCGCAAATCCAGCACGAAGCGCGGGTCATGCGCGGCCAGTCGCCCAAATTTGGTGGCGGCCATATCGTGCTCGCGCAGGAATTTCTCGACGGATCGTATCAGCATGGTTGCGTCCCCTCTCTGGCCCGCAACAGCGGGCGAATCGGAATTAATGTTCCTGATTCGTTCCATGTGAAATCCTACTTGTCTAGGAAAAATCCTATGCTATAGGAATTTTCATACAAGTTGAGGAAAATGGCATGGCTTTAGGCACGAATGAGCGGGAGCGGCTGCTCGAACTGGCGCAGGCGAGTGGGGTGAGCCTGGCTTCGCTGTCCGACATGATCGGTCGCAATCCCAGTTACTTGCAGCAATTCATCCGCAAGGGTTCGCCGCGCAAGCTGGAGGAGCAGGACCGGCGCGTGCTGGCGACTTTCTTCGGGGTAGACGAGGCGCAACTGGGCGCGCCTGACACGCATATGCGGGAAAAATCCTACGTTCCTGCCGCGAAACTCACCGGCTGGGTGGAGGTGCCGCGGCTCGATATCGGTGCCTCCGCCGGGCCGGGCACGCTGCCGGATGCGGAGGTGCCGTTCGACGCCTTCCGCTTCTCGCGCCGCTGGCTCACCGAACAGGGGCTCGAGGGCGCGCAGCTTTCCGCGATCACGGTGGAAGGGGACAGCATGGAGCCGCTGCTGCGCGATGGCGATGAGATCCTGGTCGACCGGTCGCCGCGCCCGTTTCGCGACGGGGTGCATGTCGTGCGGCTGGGCGATACGCTGATGGTCAAGCGGGTTGCCAGCGCCGGAAGCGGGCGGCTTGCGCTGCTCAGCCAGAACCTGGCCTATCCCCCGGTCGAAGTGAGCGCGGAAGAGGTCGAGATTATCGGCCGTGTCGTCTGGAAGGGGGGAGAGTATGAGTGCGGATCGCGGAGGGAGTTCCTCAACGACCGAATTCCCGACCGACGATACCATCGCGCATCTCGCTACGCGCGTGCTCGATTGTACCCTGCCGCACGCCGATTGGAGCCATGCCGCGCATTTCGCGATGGCGCTGTGGTGCATCCGCCACCGGCCCGAACTTGCCACGCCTGAGGGCTTTCGCGGCGTGATCCTGCGACTTAACGACGCACATGGCACGGCCAACACCGACAGTTCCGGCTATCATCACACGATCACCGTCGCCTCGCTCGCGGCGGCGCGCGCGGTGCATGCCGAACATCATGGCACGGCGCTCCATGCTGTACTTGCCGCGCTGCTGGCCGGACCATTTGGCCGGCCCGACTGGATTCTCAGCCACTGGTCTAAGGATTTGTTGTTCAGCGTCGATGCCCGGCGTGGCTGGGTAGCGCCCGATCTCGCGCCGCTCAGGTTCTAGCCATTATCCGCCTTGCAATGCGGCACCGGCTTGGCCATCTCCACCCGCATGAACGAGACGCCCAAAGCTACGCCGCCGATGAAGGCCGCGATCCTGCCCGTCACGCCGCTGCAGCAGAACTGCTCGCTGATCTGGTGCACCAAGACGATGCGCGGGGCGCTGGTCGATCCGGGCGGCGATCTCGACAAGCTCAAGGCGGGCGTCGCCAAGGCAGGCGTTACGCTGGAAAAGCTGCTCGTCACGCACGGCCATTTGGACCATTGCGGCCAGACCGGCATGCTGGCGGACGAGCTGGGCCTGCCGATCGAAGGCCCGCACGAGGATGACCGGTTCTGGATCGAGCAATTGGACGAGGATGGCCCACGCTGGGGCATGGTCGCCCAGAGTTTCGAGCCAACCCGCTGGCTCAAGCATGGCGATACGGTGACGGTTGGCGAGTTAACGCTCGACGTGATCCACTGCCCCGGCCACACGCCGGGCCACGTGGTGTTCTTCCACGCGCCCAGCCGCTTCGCGATCGTTGGCGACGTGCTGTTCCAGGGCAGCATCGGGCGCACGGACTTCCCGCGCGGCAACCATCAGGACCTGATCGATTCGATCACGCAGCGCTTGTGGCCGTTGGGCGAGGACGTGATGTTCATCCCCGGCCACGGCCCGGTCAGCACCTTCGGCCAGGAACGCAAGACCAACGCCTTCGTGAGCGACTACGCGCTTTCGTAGTTCCGCACGACATCCGTCGTGCGATTTCCTCGCTCACACGACCTGACGGTCGCGTCGCTGCGGGCGCCCGGTCGGGCTTGCGGCTCGCTAGTCGCTCGCCGATTTCCTCACCTAACGGTGAGAAATTACATCACCCCCATCAGGATCAGCACCGCCACGATCGACAGGCCTAGCAGCGTCAGCATGGTGATCAGCGTGCCGATCCCGCGCGGTTTCGTGAAACCCTCGCCGTCCATGCCGATGCCATGCGCGATCCGGCCGAGCATATAGAGCCCCGCGACATAGGCCAGCCACGGCTGGCCGCGCCCGCTCAGCTCGATGGCCGCAATCAGGATCAGCACGAAGGGGGTGTTCTCGACGAAATTGAGCTGCGCCCTCATACGGCGGGTCAAGGGCCCGCCTGCGTCATCGCCATGGACCACCTTGGTCTGTCCGCGCATCTGGCCCACGCGGATGCTGAGCCAGATATTGATAATCGCTGCCGCAGCGGCGGCTGAAAGTGTAACGGGCAAGATAAGGCTCATGTAAGGTTCCCCCTCCAGGTTTGGTTGTGTTTTGCTACCCAGATGGCAGGTGGGTTGCAACGCAAGAAAATTCCGCTATAGCGCGCGGCTTCCCGCCATGGCCGGGTACCACGTAGCGCACGAGTGACTTGTGCGCCCGCGGTCCTTGCCGTAAGGGCGGCCCCGAACACACGTATTTGACCGATTTGATTGAGGAACAGGTGCCGCCATGGCTGTCCCTAAGAGAAAAGTATCGCCCCATCGCCGTGGTAACCGCCGCGCGCATGATTCGCTGAAGGTTGAGGCATTCCACGAATGCTCGAACTGTGGCGAGCTTAAGCGGCCGCACAACCTGTGCCCGCATTGCGGCTATTACAATGGTCGCGAGGTTGTCGCGGTCGGCCTGTAAGCACCGCTGAATTGGAGAACGGGAAATGAGTCTGCCGCGTATCGCCATTGATGCGATGGGCGGCGATGAAGGTGTTCGCGTGATGATCGAGGGTGCAGCCCTTGCGCGCCGCCGCCATGACCAGTTCCGCTTCCTGCTGGTGGGTGACGAAGCGCGGATCAAGGCCGCGCTGGAAGACCACCCCAATATGCGCGGGGCCTCCGAAATCCTGCATTGCGATGATGTGGTGGGTGGCGACGAGCTGCCCAGCCGCGCGTTGCGCCGCGCCAAGACCACCTCGATGGGGCTTGCCGTCAATGCCGTGAAGCAAGGCGAGGCTGGCGCCGCGGTTAGCGCGGGCAACACCGGCGCGCTGATGGCTATGAGCAAGCTGGCGCTGCGCACCATGCCGGGGATCGACCGGCCGGCGCTCGCCGCAATCATGCCCACGCTTGAAGATTCCTGACGTGGTCATGCTGGACCTTGGCGCCAATACCGAGGCGGATGCGCGCAATCTGGTGCAGTTCGCGATCATGGGCGCCGCCTATTCGCGCATCATCACTGGGCGCGAGGCGCCGCGGGTGCGCCTGCTCAACATCGGGACCGAGGAAATCAAGGGCACCGAGGCGCTGCGCGATGCCGCTGCAAAGCTGCAGGCGGCGACCGGCCTTGCGATGCAGTTCGACGGCTTCGTCGAAAGCGACAAGATCAACCGCGGCCAGGTCGACGTGGTGGTGACTGACGGCTTTTCCGGCAATATCGCGCTCAAGGCGATCGAAGGCACGGCCCGTTTCGTGACCGACCTACTGCGCGCCGCCTTCACCAGCTCGCTGCGCTCCAAGGTCGGTTTCCTGGTGTCGCGCCCGGCGACCGAACTGCTCAAGCATCATCTTGACCCCAACAATCACAATGGCGCGGTTTTCCTCGGCCTCAATGGCGTGGTGGTGAAGAGCCATGGCAGCGCCACATCGGGCGGCGTGGCCAATGCCGTTGCGGTGGCAGCGCGGCTGCTGGAAAACCGGCTGACCGAGCGGATTGCGCAGGACCTGGCCGAACTGGGTGAAGACAGTCTGCGCACGCCCCCGCCGGTCAATGGCGGCGAGCCCGGCGAGGCGAGCAAGTGATCCGCAGCGTGATCCGCGGCAGCGGCTCCGCGCTGCCGGCCCAGGTGGTCACCAATGCGCAGCTGGCCGAGCGTGTCGATACAAGTGACGAATGGATCGTCGAGCGGTCAGGCATCCGCCAGCGCCATATCGCGGGCGAGGGCGAAACCACGGGAACCCTTGCCACTGCTGCGGCCCGTGCCGCGCTGGCCGATGCCGGGATCGATGCAGCCCGGATCGACCTGATCATTGTGGCGACCGCGACTCCCGACAACACCTTTCCCGCCACTGCCACCAAGGTGCAGGACGCGCTCGGCTGCAATGGGGGGATTGCCTTCGATGTTGCCGCGGTGTGCTCAGGCTTCCTCTATGCGTTGGCGACCGCCGATTCGATGCTGCGCACGGGCCTGGCGAGTCGCGCGCTGGTGATCGGCGCGGAAACCTTCAGCCGGATCCTCGACTGGGAAGATCGCACCACCTGCGTGCTGTTCGGCGATGGCGCCGGCGCGGTGGTGCTGGAAGCACAGGAAGCGGCCTCGGACGATGCACCCGGCATCATCTCCACCCGGCTTCATGCCGATGGCGCGCAGCACGATCTGCTCTATGTCGATGGCGGTCCTTCGACCACGCAAACGGTTGGCCATGTGCGGATGAAGGGACGCGAAGTGTTCCGCCACGCGGTCGTCAATCTCGCCGATGTGCTTGCCGAAGTGCTTGAAGATACTGGTCTTTCCTCCGCAGATATTGACTGGGTGGTGCCGCATCAGGCCAACAAGCGGATCCTCGATGCCACTGCAAGAAAGCTGGGCATCGCCGAGGAAAAGGTGATCGTGACCGTCGATCGCCACGCCAATACCTCGGCCGCTTCGGTGCCGCTGGCCTTCGATGTCGCGCGCAAGGACGGGCGCATCAAGCCGGGCGACCTGGTGATGTTCGAGGCCATGGGCGGTGGCTTTACCTGGGGTGCCTGTCTCGCGCGGATGTGAACAATTCCGTGTCGTCCAAGTACGTGATTTGCCAAGCATAGTTCGAATCCATACAGTGCGTGCAGGGACTCGGGTCGCACGACTGAAAAGGGAGACGCCGCATGATGCGTTCGGTGGGTACGCTTACACGCTCGGATCTCGCAGAGACCATCAATCGCAAGATGGGTTTTTCGCGAGCTGAATCGCTCGACATGGTCGAGGCCATTCTCGAAAAAATGTCCTCAGCGCTCGAAACCGGCGAAAACGTCAAGATTTCGGGCTTCGGCACTTTCGTGCTGCGCGACAAGCGCGAACGGATCGGCCGCAATCCCAAAACCGGCATCGAAGTGCCGATCACACCGCGCCGGGTGCTGACGTTCCGGGCCAGCCAGCTCCTGAAGGAGCGGATCGCCAAGGGCAGCTGATCCGGTGTCCGCGCCCTTTGAAGATGGCAAGGACGAGGGGGCCCTGCGCACGATCGGTGAAGTGAGCGACGCGCTTGGCATCAAGCAGCATGTGCTGCGCTATTGGGAACAGCAATTCCCGATGCTCAAGCCGCTAAAGCGCAGCGGTGGGCGCCGCTATTACCGGCCGGGCGATGTCGAAATGGTCGAGGCGATCGACCGGCTGGTCAATCGTGAGGGCTACACGCTCAAAGGCGCGAAAGCGGCGATCCGCGAAGGCAAGTCAGGGGCGGCTCGTCCGCCGCTGGCTGAAACGCCCGGCGTGGCGATCGCGCTGGCACAGGGCGCTGCAGGCGATGATGTGCTGGCGCAGCTGAGGGGTATCCGGGCGCGGCTGGCAGCAGCGCTGGACGCGTAACGCGTAGCTATTCCGCCGCCATCAGTTCGGCCTGGCTCAGGTCGACGCTGACCAGGCGTGACACGCCCTTTTCCGCCATGGTGACGCCGAACAGGCGATGCATGCGGCTCATCGTCACGGCATTATGCGTGACGATCAGGTAGCGCGTGGCCGTGTCGCGCACCATCGCATCGAGCAAATCGCAGAAGCGCTCGATATTGGCGTCGTCGAGCGGCGCATCGACTTCGTCGAGCACGCAGATCGGCGCCGGATTGGTCAGGAACAGCGCAAAGATCAGCGCGGTTGCGGTCAGTGCCTGCTCGCCGCCTGACAGCAGGCTGAGGCTTTGCAACCGCTTGCCCGGCGGCTGGGCGTAGATTTCGAGGCCTGCCTCGAGCGGGTCGTCGCTGTCGACCAGCGCCAGATGCGCCTGCCCGCCTTCGAACAGGCGCGTGAACAGTGTGCGGAAATGGCCATCGACCTGTTCGAACGCGGCGCGCAGCCGCTCGCGACCTTCGCGGTTGAGATTGCCGATCGAGCCGCGCAGCCGGTTGACCGCTTCGGCCAGTTCGGCCTGTTCGCTGGCGCTGGCGCCATGCTCTTCCTCGATCCGCTTGAGCTCCTCGGCAGCTACGAGGTTGACCGGCCCGATCCGCTCGCGGCTCGCGACCAGCCGGTCCATTTCTTCGGATTGCGCGCTCGCATCGGTGATCGCGTCCGGATCGAACTCGAAACGATCAGCCAGCAGCGGCGGCGGGCACTGGAAGCGCTCGCCTGAAATACGCGCCATCTCCCCGCGCCGCGCCTCTTCATTCTCGGCTCGCGCGGTCAGGCCAGCGCGCGCTTCGCGCTGGGTTGCGAGCGTCTCATTGGCCTCGGCAAAGGCGCGTTCGGCGGTATCAAGCGCAGCCTGAGCTTCAGCGACGACGCGCTCCGCTTCGGCCAGTTCCTTGCCCAGCCGCTCGCGCATGGTATCGCCCTGTTCGATCTCGGCCATCAGCCCGGCGGGCTTGGCGGCGACGACCGTGCGTTCTTCGTCGATTTCCTCTAGCCGCCGGGCGACTTCAGCCATGCGCCGCGCCGCTTCGCCCGAGCGCGCTTCCCAATTGCCCTTTTCGCTGCGCTGCGCCGCCAGCCGCTCACGCGCAACCGCCAGCGCCTGGTCATGCGCGGCGAGCTCGGCCGCGCTGGCCTGCACCGTGGTGCGCGCGGCTTCGTTGCGCGCCTGTGCGGCTTCCAGTTTCGCTCGCCCGCTGTCAGGCGAGGGCAGGGCGCTGCGTTTGGCCTCGGCCGCTTCCACTTCGCTGGCGGCCTGTTCGATCTCGCCGGAAATCTGTGCCAGCCCTTCGTCGAGCTCCCTCGAACGCACCGCGTGGCGTTCGCGTGCCGCCTCGGCCTGGTCAAGCGCGCGCAGTGCTTGCCGCTCTGCATCCGCTGCCTGGGCTAGCGCCCGTTCGCGTGCCACGAGATCCGTCTGCAGCGCGGAGAGTTCGTCGCGCACTGCCGCTTCGGCCTGTTCCGCCGCAGCCAGCGCGGTGCGCAGTGCGGGCAATTGCTGTTCCAGTTCAGCCAGCCGGTTGGCCGCTTCGAGCCGCGCCGCTTCTGCTGCGCCTTCACCGCGCGCGATGAACCCGTCCCAGCGCCGCAAGTGCCCCGCGCGCGTGACCAGCCACTCGCCCGGCTTGAGCGCACGCCCGTCGTCCTTGTCCGCGACATGAACCAGCGCCAGGCGCGGTTTCAGCTCTTCGGGGCAAGCGGTGACATGCGCCAGCAGGCTTTCGGCCAGCGGGGCAGGGGCGCTGCCGCCGGTCCAGAACCGTCCTTCGCTGTCGCCCGCAGGTTTGCCCAGCGGAGATTTGCCGTCGCGGCCCAGTACGGCTGCGAGCGCGCGTTCATAACCCGGCGCGACCGCAACCTTGTCGAGCGCGGCAGGCAGGCCGGCACGATTTTGCGACTGCCGCTCACGCGCGTCGCGATCGCGCACCAGCGCCTGGTATTCGCGTTCGACTCCGGCGAGTTCGGCCCGCGCCGAGGCAGTTGCGGCGCCGCTTTCGTCGCGCTGCGCCTGCAATTCGGCCTTGCGCGCTTGGCCCGCTTCCAGCGCAGCCCGCAGTTCGGCCAGTGCCTTGGCGGCAGCCTCTGCGTCTTGGCGCGCCGCCTCTACCGCAGCCGCTGGATCGCCGCTGGCAGAAAGCTCGTCGAGCTGGCGTTGCTGGCGGGCCTGTTCGCCGCGCAACCGCTCAAGCCGCGATTGCGCCTGCGCAATCTCAGCCTCGGCAACGCGCCATTCGGCTTCGACCCCGGCATGGTCGGCGGTGGCATTGGCCAGCGCCAGTTCGGCGGCGCGGGCGGCGCGTTCGGCCTCTTCCGCGCGGCGGGAAATCTCGGGGCGGCGGGCTTCGTCTTCCGCCAGCGCCTTGGCGAGAGCTTCGATCTCGCGGTCGAGCCGCGCCAGGGCCTCGGCCGCGTCGCGGGTCACCCGCCCGGCATCGCCGCGATCTTCTTCCAGCCGCGTCTTCTGCCGGTCGAGATCGGCCAGCCGCTGTTCGGCGGCTTCGAGCTGGCTGGTGAGCGCGGCCATGCGGTGGCCATGCGCGCTGGCATCGTCGCGCCGGTCAGCCAGCTCGTCGCGCGCCTCGGCGACGGCGGCAGCGGCCAGAGCCTGCGCCTTCTGCGCTTGGTCGGCGGCCTGCTTGGCGGCTTCGACATTGCGATCCGCCTGTTGCGCTGCGGCGCGGGCTTCCTCGGCCATGCGCGCGGCATCGCGCCAGCGGGCGAACAGCAGCCGCGCCTCAGCCACTTTGATCTCGGCGGACAGCTTGGTGTAGCGTTCGGCCTGCTTGGCCTGCCGCCGCAGCGAGGAAATCTGCGCGTCGAGCCCGGCCATCAAGTCTTCCAGCCGGGCCAGGTTCGCTTCGGTCTGGCGCAGCTTGCCCTCGGCATCCTTGCGCCGGACATGCAGGCCCGCGATCCCCGCAGCTTCTTCCAGCATCGCGCGTCGTTCGGTCGGCTTGGCGGCGATCACCTGCGCGATCTTGCCCTGGCTGACGAGCGCGGGCGAATGCGCACCGGTGGCGGCATCGGCGAAGGTCAGCGCTACGTCTTTCGCGCGCACGTCACGCCCGTTGACGCGATAGGCGCTGCCCGCGCCGCGTTCGATCCGGCGGGTGACTTCAAGCTCTTCGCCTTCGTCATCACGCCCTTGCAGCACAACTTCGGCAAAGTCGCGCGGCGGGCGGGCCTGGGTCCCGGCGAAGATCACATCTTCCATCCCGCCAGAACGCATCGATTTGGGCGAGTTTTCGCCCATGACCCAGCGGATCGCTTCAAGCAGGTTGGACTTGCCGCAGCCATTCGGGCCGACCACGCCGGTCAGCCCGGGCTCCACGCGCAATTCGGCCGGCTCGACAAAGCTCTTGAAACCGCTGAGCTTGAGCCGGTGAATCTCCATTACGCGTGAATGCCCCCCCGTCATCCGTGGCTTACCGCGCGCCGGCCTGTTGCAGGATCGGTTCCAGCGCTTCCCACTGGTTCACTTCCAGCTTCTTGCCATTGAGGAAGAAAGTCGGAGTGCCCGTCACGCCTAATTCCTGCCCTTGCTTTTGCGAGCGTTCTGCAAGCGCCTGAATCTTCGCGCCATCGGCAAGGCAAGTGCGGGCCTGATCGCTGCTGAGCCCGCGGGCGGCGAAGAAATCGATCAGGCCTGCGGCCTGGCCGATCGCGACAAAGCGCTGTTCGGGCGGCAGGCTGGATGCAGCTTCGAAAGCGGCGCCATTCTGGTTCACCGTTTCGAAAATCGCTTCAAGCGATGCCCATGCCTGGTCGGACAGCGGCTGCATGGTTCTCCGGCTGGCCGCAACGCACCAGCGTGGCGATTGTCAGGTCGATCGGATCGCGCACGAGGTTGCGCAGTTCCAGACTGACCACACCGGTCGAAACATAGTCCTTCTTCAGTGCGGGCGCGCCATTGGCCGAGAAATGGGCACAGGCGCCGCATGTATGGCTGGCGTATTCGACCAGCTTGAGCGGTGCGTCCGGATTGCCGATCAGATAGCCATCTTCCGGGGTAACGGTGACCATATCGGTCCACTGCTGGCCGTCAGGGGCAGGGATCGCAGCGATCGGCTCGCCCGCCAGCGTATCGGTGCCTTCTTCGGTGCCGTTGCAGGCAGCCAGTGCCAGCGCAAGTCCGGCGGCGATCGAAGAAGCGAGGAAACGGCGCGAAATCGTCATCAGTCATGAATCCTTACGAGGGAAGAAGAGGCTATACTAAGCGGGCAAGGGGGTGAAGCGCACGGGGCAGCTTTCCACAAGTCCTTCCCCAATGTCCTGTGTTGGCACTATTTGGCTGCGGTGGCGGTCAGCTGCGCATCAAGTGCCTTTTGCAGGTCGGGCCAGGCATGCACGCCGTCGAGCAGTTTGTCGTTGATCGTGAAGCTGGGCGTACCGCGCAGGCCAAGCCGCTCCGCATCGGCGCGCGAGGCCTGGACCAGCCGGGTTTCCATGGCCGTGTCAGCCATGCATTTGTCCAGATCGACGGTGCGGTATCCGCGCCCTTCCATCAGCTGGTAGAAATCGAGGTCAGCCGCAATCGCCCGGCGCGCCGCGGCCCGATCCGGGTTGGACCAGCGGAGCCGCTGCTCTGGCGTGGATTTCGCGGCAATCGGCAGCCACTTGTCCTGGCTGAGCATGATGGCGGCGTGATTGAGCGCGAATTTCTGCGGATCGCCGCAATGGGTCAGCATCGCTGCGGTCAGGTCGATCGGATCACGCAGCAGGTGGCGGACTTCCACCGAGACCTTGCCGGTCTTTACATAGGCGATCTTCAGCGCCGGATCGCCATTGCGCGCGAAGTCCGCACAATGCCCGCAGGTATAGCTGATATATTCGGCCACCTTGGTCGCGGCCTTGGGATTGCCGATCAAATGCCCGGCATCGGTCTTGGTGACCGTGATCATCCAGTTCGGGGCGAAACCGCCGGTCAGCACCAATGCGCTCGCCAGCAAGCCTGCTTTCAATAGCTTCACTTCGGTTGTTCCCCTTTGTAACCCATGCTGCGGGCCAGCGATTCCAGCACCGCCCGCAATTCCGGATCGCCGATATCGCGCAAGCTGTCACCCAGTTCCATCGGGATCGGCTTAAGCGACGGCGGCGGTTTGGCCGGCTCTTCAGCACGCGTCGGCTTAACCTCACCTTGCCGCAACTTGACCCGTGCCACGGCCTTATAGCCGAAGAAGCGGTTCACCCGCTCGATAATCTCCGGAATCACCTGCTGGATAAGCGGAGCGTGCGCGGGGACCACCACCAGCTGCAAGATGCCGTCGGACTTCTCGCCCGGGGGAAACGGATCGCTTCGGGCATGCACACGCGGGCGTGGACCGGACCGACAATTTCGGGCCAGCGGGTTACGACCGAACTCTGCACGAATCCGAAACGGCGAAAGGCGGTTCGCCCGATCTGCGGCATCAACTCGCCGATCGAGCGCGGTGCGCCGCCACGGGGGCGCTGCCAGGGCTTGGCTTTGCCCGCTTTTGCGGATTTCGAGGGCTTGTCCCGTTCCATTGCGCTGCCGCCAATGCCATAGCCGCGCCGTGACTGCCAGCGCCAAACCTGTCTCTGCCGCACTGCTCCACTGGTATGACCGGCATGCCCGCGACCTGCCGTGGCGCAATCCGCCCGGCGCTCCGCGCCCATCCGATCCGGCCTGGCCCTTTCGCGTGTGGCTGTCCGAAGTGATGCTGCAACAGACCACTGTAGCGGCGGTGAAGCCCTATTTCGCCAGATTCCTCGCTACCTGGCCCACGGTCGAGGCGCTCGCAATGGCAGACGACGCCGATGTGATGAGCGCCTGGGCCGGGCTGGGCTATTACTCGCGCGCGCGCAATCTGGTGAAATGCGCCCGGGCGGTGGCGGCGCGCGGCGGCTTCCCGCAAACCGAGGCGGAACTGCGCGAACTGCCGGGGCTGGGGCCCTACACGGCGGCGGCGATCGCCGCGATTGCCTTTGGCGCACGGGCGGTGGTGGTCGATGCCAATGTCGAACGGGTCGTGGCGCGACTGTTCGCGATCGAGGAACCGCTGCCCGGTGCACGCAAACCGATCCGCGAACGGGCGGAGGCGATCACTCCGCGAGAGCGGGCGGGGGACTTCGCACAAGCGATGATGGACCTCGGCTCGTCGATCTGCACCACGCGCGATCCCAAATGCCTGCTGTGCCCGCTGGCGGACATGTGCGAAGCGCGGGCGGCAGGCGATCCGGCGCGATTGCCCATCAAGGCGGCAAAAAAGCCCAAGCCCGAGCGCAATGGGCGAGCGTACTGGATCGAACGCGATGCGCAGGTGTGGCTCGTCACCAGGCCTGGCAACGGCATGCTAGGCGGGATGCGCGCGCTGCCGGATGACGGCTGGAGCGCGCAGGCGGACGGTTCGGGCGACGCACCACTGCCGGGCAAGGGCGAGCCGCTGGGCGCGGTGCGGCATGTGTTTACCCATGCCTCGCTCACGCTCGAACTCGTCCGGCTTGAGGGCATGCCCGCTGGCGAGGGGGAATGGTGGCCGATCGAACGGATCGATGAGGCCGGCCTGCCCACGCTCTATGCCAAGGCCGCGCGGCTGGCGCTGGCCCAGCGCGGCTAGAAAATTCCGCCGCCGATCATCAGCCGTACAGCTGCGATCAGCAATACCACCAGGCAGAAATTGCGCCCGCTGTTGCTGGATGACAGCTGCCCGACGACGATTCCGATCGCCACGACGGGCAATGCGATCCAGTTGAGCGCGCCAAGGAATGGGATCTGCGCCGGTATGACGATCACCAGCGATACGATCCCGATGATGAAGGAAAGCAGGTTGAGCATGTGTCTTATATGTATAAAACACCCGCCGATTTCAAGACCCGATTGACCCCTGCGGTCCAATCCCCCAAGAACCCCCGCAATCCATTTCGATAAAGGACCCATCGATGGCATTCCGCACCTTCGATTCCCCCCAGCTGTCCCGCCGCGAGCTGTTTCGCGCAGGCGGATACCTCGCCGCTGGCAGTGCGCTGGCCACCATGCCGTTCGGCCGCGCGTTGCTGGCGCACGATGTCAGCGAAAGCTGGCCCAACGTGGCGAGCACGATTGGCAGCTATGTCGAAAGCGGCAAGGTGGCCAATATGTTGGTCAGCTTCGGCTGGAAGGCACAGGATCCGCATACGGTCAGCCGCGGCACCCTGTCCTTCAACAACAAGGCGGAGGCTGGGCTCGATTCGCTCTATCGCATCTACTCGATGACCAAGCCGATCACCGGCATGGCGGTGATGATGCTGATCGAAGACGGCAAGCTGCGGCTTGACCAGCCTTTGGCAGAGATACTGCCTGCCTTTGCCGAGATGCGCGTGCTCAAGCGGCCCGATGGCCCGCTTGACGATACCGTGCCCGCAGAACGGCCGATCACCATCCGCCAGCTGCTGACTCACACGGCCGGGCTCGGCTATGATATCACCAGCAAGGGGCCACTGCTTGAGGCTTATCGCGGCGCCGGCATCACGTCGGGGCAGGTCAGCCGCCTGCCGATCCCGGGACTGCCACAAGTTGCATCTGCGCCGGGGTTGAAAGCCTTCGCGGACCGGCTGGCGAAGCTGCCGCTGGCCTATCAACCGGCCACTCGCTGGAGCTATTCGGCCAGCATCGACTTGCTCGGCCGAGTGATCGAAGTCGCCTCTGGCCAGGGTTTCGCGGAATTCCTGCAGCAACGCATGTTCGATCCCTGTGGCATGACCAGCACCTATTGGCAGGTCCCAGCCAGTGAGACCAAGCGGCTGACCGACAATTACGGCATCCTGGCTGGCATGCCGCTGCCAATGGATCCGGCAGGCGCGTCGATCTATCTCGACAAGCCGCCGCTGATCTGGGGCGGTTCGGGCCTCGTGTGCAGCCCGCGCGATTACGACCGCTTCCTCAAGATGCTGCTCGGCTATGGCGTGATCGACGGCAAACGCGTGATAACCGAGGCGGCGGTGAAGCAGGGCACGTCCAATATCTTGCCGGAAAGCGTCAGCACCAAGGGCACCTGGCTTGCGGGAGAGGGCTTTGGCGCGGGCGGGCGCTCGAAAGGGCAGCAATATGGCTGGAGCGGGGCCGCCGGGACGATTGGCGCGGTCGATTTCGGGCTGGGTCTGCGCGCCGCGCTGTTCACGCAATACATGCCGTCCGAAGCCTACAAGGTGCGCGACGAATTCCTCTCCGCGCTGGAAAAGGACCTCTCGGGAATGCGGCGGGCGGCAGCGTAAATGCGCGCCATGCATCCGATCGCCTTTTCCGGTTCGCCGATCGAGCGGGCTGACCAGATCCGCGTCGACGAGCAGGCGTTGGCCGCGCAAATGAATTGGCGCGCGCGAGTGCTCAAGCTCGACGGGCTCAACCCGGTGTTCGACGATGCCGGTGCGCTCGAATGGGGCACGCTGGCCGATGTGGCAGAGGATGCCGAGCTGTGCTTCCTGGGCCTGCTCGACGGCAAGGCCTGCTTTGCCATGGTGCCCGATCAGGGCGCGACCGGCCCGGCCTATGCCAATCCGCAGATCTGGGCCGCGATGCAGGCGCTCCAGCCGGGCGAGCTTGCGACTTATGGCGGGGCGCGCAGCCTGGTTGACTGGCACGCGCGGCATAAATTCTGCGCGCGCTGCGGCGCCAAGACAGTGATCGCCAAGGGCGGCTGGCAGCGAAATTGCCCCGCATGCCAGGCGCAGCATTTCCCGCGCACCGATCCGGTCACCATCATGCTGGTCGAACACGAAGGGCGCCTGCTGCTGGGGCGCCAGCCGCGTTTCCCGCCGCGCATGTATTCGGCGCTGGCGGGCTTTGTCGAACCGGGCGAGACGATCGAAGAGGCGGTCGCGCGCGAGATCTGGGAAGAGGCCGGGGTGCGTGCGCGCGATGTGCAATATGTCGCCAGCCAGCCCTGGCCGTTTCCCAGCCAGCTGATGATCGGCTGCTATTCGGTAACCGACGATCCCGAACTGACGATCGACACCACCGAGCTGGACGATGCCCGCTGGTTCACCCGCGAGGAGCTGGAGGCGGCGCGCGCGGCGGGCGAGCGCGGCACCGACGATTTGATCTTTCCGCGCAGTTTCGCGATTGCGCACCATCTGGTAACCTGGTGGCTCGACCGATGACTGAAACCGCTCCCCATCGCCTGACGATCGACATCTATTCGGATGTCATGTGCCCCTGGTGCCTGATCGGCTATGGCCAGCTGAGCAAGGCGCTGGAGGAACTGGACGGCGAAATCGCCGCGCAAATTCGCTGGCGCCCGTTCGAGCTGAACCCTGACATGCCCGCAGAGGGTGAGGAACAGAACGCCCATCTCGCCAAGAAATACCGCCGCAGCGACGAAGAACGCGCCGCGATCCGCGCGCAGATGACATCGATCGCGGACAGCGCCGGGGTATCGCTGAGCTATCAGGGCGAGGGCGAGGCGCCGCCAGCGATGATGTGGAACACCCGCGCCGCGCATAAGCTGCTCGCCTTCGCGCTGGAAGAGGCCGGGCCGAAGGTGCAGACCGCGCTGAAGCTCGCGCTGTTCCGCGCGCATTTTAACGAGCGGCGCAATGTCTCGGACGAGGCGGTGCTGCTGGATATTGCTGCCAGCGTGGGTCTGCACCGCGAGGCGGCCAAGGCGGCGCTGGCGGATGACACGCTCGAAGCGCAGGTGATCGCGGAAGAGCGGCAGGCGTGGGACATGAACATTTCCGGCGTCCCGGCGATGATCGTGAACGGCAAGTTCCTGATCCCCGGCGCGCAGGCGCCCGAAACCTATGTCAACGCGCTGCGCCGCGTGGCGGAGAAAAGCGCGGCGTGAGCGCATTTACGCCTCGCACCGCGGTGATTACCGGCGGGGCGAGCGGGATCGGCTTTGCGATTGCGCGCGAACTGGCGGGGCAGGGCATCACGGTGATGCTGGCGGACCTGCCGGGCGACCGGCTCGATCGGGCGGCAGGCATGATCGAAGGCGCGCTGACGCAGCCGTGCGACGTGGGCGATCTGGCGCAGGTCGAGGCGCTGGCAGAGGCCGCGTTTGAGCGGCTGGGCGAAGTGCACCTGGTGCTTAACAACGCCGGGGTCGGCGGCCCCAATGGCAGACTGTGGGAAGTAGGTCCCGAAGCCGCCCGCGCGCATTTCGACGTGAATTTCTGGGGCGTATGGCACGGCTGCCGCGCCTTCGCGCCGCGCCTGATCGAGCAGGCGGCACCGAGCGCGATCTACAACACCGGCAGCGAGAACAGCCTGTTTTGCGCGGTGCCGCGCTCGGCCGCTTATATCGCCGCCAAGCACGCGGTGCTGGGCCTGACCGAAAGCCTGCGCGAAGACCTGCCGTCGCATGTCCACGCCGGCACGATCATCCCCGGCTGGGTGTTCACCGATATCGGCCCCGAACAGTTCATGAAGCCGGGCATGCCGGCGGAAGACTATGCCCGGATCGTCGTGCCGCAGCTGCTGGCGCGGCGCCGCTTCGTGGTCAGCCATGGCTACAACACGGTGCGGATTGCCGAGCGGATGGACGAGCTGGCCGCAAGCTATGCCGAATATGCGCTGCCGCCTGATGAGGACGCCAAGCACGATGTGCGGCTGGTGATGGACGCGCTGCGGCAGGCGCAGGAATGACGAAATAGGCAGGTCCGCATCCCACCCACACTCGGACATTCCCACTAATTCGCTAAATCAGTCCCAGCTTCTGCAATTGCCCGGCCATCCGGCCCGGCAGGGCGTCGCCCACATCCTCGCCTTCGGCCAGGTCGCGCGGCGCGTCTTCCTCCGCGAGATAGCGCCAGCCCTGGTGCGCGCGCTTGGGACGCGGGTGGGCCTGCACGAGCTTCGGCTCCAGCCAGATCGTCCAGCGCCCGTCTGGCCGCTGTTCGAACTCCATGATCGGGCTGCGCGCCACGATCGTGTGGTCGATGATCCAGTAGAGCGAGCCGCCGACCATCTCCTCGTGCCGTTTAGGCAGATAGCGCGTGGTCATTTCCGCGCGTGGGCCCGCTTCGACCCAGCGGCGCAGGTTGTCGATGCTGCCCGAACGATAGGCGATCTTGGTCATGTGGAGCGGCATGCGCGCCACATAGGGGCTTGAGGCTATCCCGCCAAGCCGGTTGCCACTGCCAGCCCCAGGAAAGCGAAAAAGCCCATGCTATCCGTGATCATCGTCACGAACACGCTGGAGGCCACGGCCGGGTCCTGGTTCAGCCGCTCGAAAATCACCGGCACCAGCACGCCCGCCATGCCCGAAACGATGATGTTGATCACCATCGCCAGCGCGATCACCATGCCCAGCTGCGGGGTGAAGATCGCCGCAGTGCCGATCCCGATCAGCACCGCGATGGTCACGCCATTGAGCAGCGCCACGCGCAATTCGCGCGCCACGATCTTCCAGGTGTTCGCCCGGGTCAGCTGATTTGTGGCGATCGCGCGCACCGCCACTGCCATGGTCTGCGTACCGGCATTGCCGCCGATGCTGGCGACGATCGGCATCAGCACCGCCAGCGCCACCAGCTGTTCGATCGCGGCGCCGAACATGGCGATGATCGCGCTGCCGACCAGCGCCGTGCCGAGATTGGCGATCAGCCAGCGCACCCGCGCGCCATAGGCTTCGCGGATCGGCTCGTTGATGTCGCCTTCGCCCGCGCCCGACAGCAGCAGCACGTCTTCGCCGGCTTCTTCGGAGATGATGTGGAGCACGTCGTCCACCGTCATCTGGCCGACCAGCCGCCCGCTTTCGTCCACCACGGCGGCGGACACCAGCGCGTATTTCTGGAACATCAGGCCCAGTTCTTCCTGGTCCATGGTGACGGGGATCAGCGTCTGGTCGCGCTTCATCACGTCGCTCAGCGCGATATTGCGCGGTGTGGTGAGGATCCAGCTGAGCGCGCAGGTGCCGACCGGGTGGTGGCGCTCATCCACCACGAAGATCTCGAAAAAATCGGTGGCGAGATCGTGCCGGCCGCGCAGGTAATCGATCACGTCGCCCACCGTCATGTGTTCGGGCACGGCGACGAGGTCGCGGCTCATCAGGCGGCCGGCGGTCTCTTCGGGATAGGCCAGCGCGCTTTCGATCGCGGCACGGTCTTCCGCGTCGAGCTCGGCGAGGACGGCCTGCTGGTCCTCCTCGTCAAGGTCTTCGATCAGCTGGACCGCGTCATCGGTCTCCAGCTGCTCGGCGATGGTCGCAACCGCTTCGGCGGGCAGCGCTTCCATCATGTCTTCGCGCACGTAATCGTTGAGCTCGGCGATCACGTCGGAGCTCATCAGATCGGTGATCGCGGCAGCCAGCGGCCCGCGATCCTCGCGGTCGATCAGTTCGAACAGGTCGGCAATGTCGGCCGGGTGGAGCGGCTCGACCAGATCATAGACCGCGCCCTTGTCACCCTGGTCGAGCGCGTCGCGAACCGCGCGCAAATAGGCGGGCTTCAGCCGGTTTTCCTCGTCATGGCGCTCGTCGTCGATGCGGTCATCCGGGCGCGCGCCTTCCTCTGGCGGAGCGTCCGCCAGCAGGATGTCGTCGTCTTCAAGGCGCGGATCGTCGGCCATGCGCTTCGTCTAGGCGGGCAGGGAGAAAAGGCAAGCGCAAGGGTGACCTTGCTGGTGACTTTGGCGCGCAAGTGATTATAGGGCGCCGCAAACGAAGGAGATTCAATAATGGCCGATACGCTCACTTTCACGCTCGACACCGGCGACGGCGAGCACAAGGATGTCGTGATCAAGCTGCGCCCCGACCTTGCACCGGGCCATGTCGCGCGGATCACCGAGCTGGCGAGCGAAGGCTTTTACGACGGCGTGGTATTCCACCGCGTGATCCCCGGCTTCATGGCGCAGGGCGGCGACCCGACCGGCACCGGCATGGGCGGCAGCGACAAGCCCGACCTCAAGGCGGAATTCAACGCCGAGCCGCACGTGCGCGGCACCTGCTCGATGGCGCGCACAGCCGTGCCGGACAGCGCCAACAGCCAATTCTTCATCTGCTTTGACGATGCGCGCTTCCTCGACAAGCAGTACACCGTGTGGGGCCAGGTCGAGAGCGGGATGGAACATATCGACGCGCTGCCCAAGGGCGAGCCGCCGCGCAGCCCCGGCAAGATCGTGAAGGCAACGGTTGGCTGATCCGGCGCTCGCTTCGGCCCTGGCCTCAATCGCCGGGGCCATGGCGAATGCGCAGGACCGATGGTGGATCATCGGCAGCGCCGCAGTCGCGCTGCACGGGGGCGATCCCGGCAAGATTGCCGACATCGATGTGATGGTGTCACTGCGCGATCTCGACGCTTTGTATCAGCGCCTGCCGCTCACCGACACGCCGGATGACGGCAAGGCGATCTTCCGTTCGCAGCGCTTCGGCTTGTGGCCCGCACCAGCGATGCCGGTCGAGTTCATGGCCGGGCTGGAAGTGCTGAAGGACGGCCAATGGCTGGCTGTGAGCCCGCAGACGCGCGAAAGCGTGCCGTGCGGAGGTGTCGATGTATTCGTGCCTGCACGTGCAGAGCTGATCGCAATCCTCGAACTGTTTGGCCGGAGCAAGGACCTCGCGCGGGCGGCAACCCTCAAATGATTTCCTGCGAACGCAGGAATCCAGATCGGGCAGTTGCAACCGGGCTCCCGCTTTCGCAGGAGCGCACGGTCCTTGGCAGCGGCGGAGCTTCCCGCTAAAGCGCCGCCTCCGATGAAACCGACTGACACTCCCAAGACCTACAGGGTCAAAAGCTTCGGCTGCCAGATGAACGTCTATGATGGCGAGCGCATGGCCGAGTTGCTGGCTGCGCGCGGCATCACCCCCGCGCCTGAGGGCGAGGATGCGGATCTGGTGGTGCTCAACACCTGCCACATCCGCGAAAAGGCGGCGGAGAAGGTCTATTCGGACATCGGCCGGCTGGTGAAGGCGGGCGAGGAGCGCGGTCGCAAGCCGCTGATCGCGGTTGCGGGCTGCGTGGCGCAGGCCGAGGGCGAGGAGATCATGGCCCGTGCCCCGGCGGTTTCCATGGTGGTCGGCCCGCAGGCCTACCACCGCTTGGGCGACATGCTCGACAAGGCAGTGGCGGGCGAACGCGCGACCGATACCGACATGCCCGCGATCGCCAAGTTCGATTCGCTCCCGCAACGCAGGAAGATCGGCCCGGCGGCGTTCCTGACGGTGCAGGAAGGCTGCGACAAGTTCTGCACCTATTGCGTGGTGCCCTATACGCGCGGGGCGGAAATCTCACGCCCTTACAGCGATCTGGTGGGTGAAGCGCAGAAACTGGTCGAAGCCGGCGCGCGCGAGATCACCCTGCTGGGCCAGAACGTCAACGCCTGGTCGGGCGAGGATGAGAAGGGCCGCAAGCAGGGCCTTGCGGGCCTGATCCATGCGCTCGCCCGGATCGATGGGCTGGAGCGGATCCGCTATACGACCTCGCATCCCGCGGACATGGATGACGAACTGATCGCCGCGCATGGCGAAGTCGCCAAGTTGATGCCCTATCTCCACTTGCCGGTGCAAAGCGGCAATGACCGGGTGCTCAAGGCAATGAACCGCAGCCACACGGCGGAAAGCTATTTGCGGCTGCTAGAGCGGTTCAGGGCGGCGCGGCCCGATATTGCGCTGAGCGGCGATTTCATCGTCGGTTTCCCGGGCGAGACCGAGGCCGAATTCGAAGACACGCTCGCGCTGGTGGACGAGGTTAAATACGCGCAGGCCTACAGCTTCAAATACAGCCCGCGCCCCGGCACCCCCGCCGCCACGATGGACGGCCAGATCGCGCGCGAAGTGATGGACGATCGCCTGCAGCGCCTGCAAGCCGCGCTGGGCCGCGACCAGTTCGCCTTCAACATGGCGAGCGTGGGCAAGACGTGCGAAGTCCTCGTCGAACGCAAGGGCAAACATCCGGGGCAATGGCTCGGCAAGTCCCCATGGCTGCAAAGCGTCTGGTTCGAAGCCGATTGCGCCATCGGCGACCTGCTGACGGTGGAACTCGCCGAAGCCGGGCCGAACTCGCTTCGCGGGATCCCGCAGGTCCGCGCGCTCGCCTCAACTGGTTGACTTTTCTTCTGCCGCCAGCTCGATCAGCACGGGCTCTTCCGGCAATAGCTCTGTCCCGGTCGCATCAGTCATCTCGGCGGGTGCGACTGTTGGGTTCGACGGGTAAGCGGTTCCATCGAATTTCAGCAGCGCATTGCCCGACGCGCCGCCGCCTCCGCCGATCGCCACGGTCAGGTCCTTCCAGCCGTTGCTGCGCGTTTCCAGCACGCTGACCGGCGTGCGCGACACGCTGATCTCGCCCACCTTGCGCCACATCGGCCCGGCGCCGGTCAGTACCAGCGTGTTGCAGCCGCCCGAGCCGCAGAAATAGGGCGTGACCAGGTGGACGATCGCTTCGTCAGCGCCATCGCCGTCGAGATCGTGCCACGCCAGTGCATACTTCAACGGAGCCGCATCGGGATATTCCTGCAGCAGGAAATGGCGAATGTCCTCTTCCGCATTGGCAGGTGCGGGTGACACCACCTCCGTTGCGGTTTCGGTCACCGGCGCCTCTTCTTCCGGCCGCGAACAGGCGGAAAGGGCGAAGGCAATGGCCGAAGCGGCAAGCAGGCGGTGCATGCGATTCTCCCTCAAACGCGTGAGCGGGCGGGATGATGACGGGCTGCCCGGCCTGTTTCAAGTCCATTACTTTCCACCGTCACGTGCAGGGGGCTTGCTTGCTTCCCGCGCATTCCTCCCTAAATTTCGACTCAGCAACGCAGCTGGCGACACCGCCAACGGCTACAACGCCAAAGGAGCGCATGGCACGTAAACCCGCCCATCCTTCGCCCCGCGACACCGGCTCTACGGTTTCGCCATTCCCCTCTGCCAAGCCGCGCCGGGCGCGGATCGACATGAGTTTTGACGACCAGTCGCTGCTGGGCGCGCTGTTCGGGCAGTTCGATGCCAACCTGGTCCAGGTCGAAAACAGGCTGGGTGTGTTCATTTCGGCACGCGGCGAGAAACTGCAGATCGAAGGGCCGGAAGACAGCGTGGCCCGCGCCCGTGACACGATCCAGGCAATGTATGACCGGCTGGCAATGGGGCAGGATCTGGACGCGGGCGCGATCGAATCGCTGATCGCCATGTCGAACGAGCCGGTGCTGGAAGGGATCATCAACGGCGAGCTCGATGCGCCGCCGATCATGATCCGCACGCGCCGCAAGACGATCGTGCCGCGCAGCGCCAACCAGATCCCTTACATGCGCCAGCTGGCGAAGGATGACATCATCTTTGCGCTCGGCCCGGCGGGCACCGGCAAGACCTATCTCGCGGTGGCGCAGGCGGTGGCGCAGCTGATCAGCGGCAGCGTGCAGCGCCTGATCCTGAGCCGCCCGGCGGTGGAGGCGGGCGAACGGCTCGGCTTCCTGCCCGGCGACATGAAGGAGAAGGTCGATCCGTATCTCCGCCCGCTTTATGACGCGCTGTATGATTGCATGCCGCCCGAACAGGTCGAGCGGCGGCTGGCATCGGGCGAGATCGAGATCGCGCCGATCGCCTTCATGCGCGGACGCACGCTGGCGGATAGCTTCATCATCCTCGACGAAGCGCAGAACACCACCCGCGAACAGATGAAGATGTTCCTCACCCGGTTCGGCCAGAACAGCCGCATGGTGGTGTGCGGCGACCCCAGGCAGGTCGATATTCCCGGCGGCGACCGGATGAGCGGGCTGGCCGATGCGGTCACCCGGCTGGAAGGCGTCGAAGGGATCGCGGTGACACGCTTTACCGCGGCAGACGTGGTGCGCCACCCGATCGTGGGCCGGATCGTCGAAGCTTACGAGGGGAAAGCGGAGTAGGGGGGCGAAAGGTCGGCTAACGACCCAAGTGCGGACGTTAGTTGCCTTTTCTAAGAGCAAAGAGTGACGTCGAAAGTCCGGTTTCGGGGATCAGTTCGATTGCGTCAGATAAGAGCGCAGCATTCGCTTTAACTCCTGAGACATCACGTCAGGTGAAGCTGGAATCCCAATTTCGTCAACAAACCACCGGTGGGTCAGCGCGTCTGCAGCATCAATCATTATCGTGGCTTTGAGGTCTGTATTCTCAATGCTTCCTTCCATCAGCCCTTTTACCAGCTGGATTGTTTGATTTCGGATTCCATCTACCCGGGCGCGCTGAATTGATGAAAGCGGGACCTCTCCCGAAAGAGCCCTGTGCAGTTTTGGATCATCGCAATGAATGTCGACAAAGCCTCGAACCAATAACTTAACTACCTTTTCGAGCGGCAATTCATCAGGCGCGTTCGCTGCGACCTCTGCCAGTCGTGCTTCACCGCTGGAGAGATGTCGGTCGATGATCACATCGACGATTGCTTCCTTGTTCGGAAAATACTCGTAGACCGAGCCAATCGACACACCCGCGATTCTGGCGATCGCGTTGGTATTGAGAGCGTCCCATCCATCATTTGCCAAAATCCGAGTAGCAGCCTCGATAATGGCTTCGACTGTGTTCTTCGAACGCGCCTGTCTTGCCTGTCTAACAGCCTTTCTTGGTCTGGGTCGTGCCGATCTTGAAGCCATACGAAACCCGAGTTTCATAATCTGAGCAAATATTCAATAATCTGCTTATGCAGAAGTTCTCAGATTTACCCTCCTGGGCAAACTACCGTCGGGTTCTTTCCGACGAATTTGGCATCAGTCTTGAGTTTGATCCGGTCGAGCACGCTATTCCGGTCCGAGGACACCTAATGCGGATGGATGAGTGGCCCGCAAACGGCGTATGCAAGGGAACCGTCATTCTCGTTCATGGCGGCGGTGGGAACGGACGCATCCTTGCGCCTCTGGCCGAGCCCATAGCTGAACTTGGATGGCGCGTATTGGCGCCAGACCTACCCGGCTTTGGCCTCACAAAACCATCTGTAAGCTTCGATTGGGATTATGCGGAATGGCCCGCGGTCATTGCGGAGATCACCAATGCCCAGCAAGGTCCAGTCGTTCTGATGGGCCTCTCGATGGGCGGAATGACTGCGGTCTTCGCGGCCCAAAAGTGTGACAGGATACAGGGCGTCATAGCTACCACTTTGCTCGATCTTTCCGATGAGGACCATTTTGTTCGGGCCGCACGTTGGCCGTGGCTCGGTCGTCTAAGCTTGCTCGGTATGTCCCTGACTCCATGGTTATTCGACCGTGTTTGGTTACCGCTTTCTCTTGCGACGCCTCTTCGCGAAATGAGCAGCAACACGCCAATGCAGAGATACTTCTCAAGCGATCCCATGATCGGCAAAAGCTGGAAGCCCGCGAGATTTTTCAGAACGGTCCACGCGTATAAGCCGAGTTCAATCAGGCTCAATTGCCCGCTCTTGCTCGTTCATCCCGGCGCAGATTTCTGGACACCAACGGAACTGAGCCTCGAAGTCTTTGAGCGGATCGATGCGCCAAAGGCATTTGTCGAGCTAAGCAATGGTTCGCATTTGCCATTAGAGAAGCCGGCCTATGGTGAGCTTGCGGAACAGATTGGCCAATTCCTGATGGCAATAGCTCAAGACACAGCTACGGGGCAGCCATAACTCCGGAGCGAATGACTGCTTCCCATCCATATCCGGACATAGCCCCGCCGCGATCACACTCCTTTCCTACCATTGCCATCCGCGCTAGGTGGCCTGGATGAGCCAGCCCCTGCCACGCCTGCAATGTCCCGCCTTTCTCGCGCTCTCCGCACCAAGCGCTTTTTCTTCGATTGAACCGTGTTCCATGTGTTCCATCCGTGCACCACATGCGACGAGTCGAGTGATTTGATGCAGCTTGATATCGAGATCGAAAACTGGCCTGCTGGCAATTGGGAGGCGCTGGCCATGCGCGCAGCTGAAGCCTGCGCAGGCGCCGCCCCCGAACTCGCCAACGCGCGCCTTTCCGCCAGCCTGCTGTTCACTTCGGACGAGGAAGTCCATGTCCTCAACCGCGAATGGCGGGGGAAGGACAAGCCGACCAATGTGCTGAGCTTTCCGATGCTGACGCGCGAGGAATTGCTCGAACTCGCACCGGAGGGCCCGCCCGAAATGTTGGGCGATCTCGCGCTTGCCTATGAAACCTGCGCCCGCGAGGCAGCGGACAAATCCATCCCGCTCGAACACCATGCCGCGCACCTTATCGTCCACGGAATGCTCCATCTGGCGGGCCACGATCACGAGACCAGCGACGAAGATGCGGACAAGATGGAAGCACTCGAGATCGCAATACTTGCAAAAATGGGCATCGCGGACCCATATGGGGTGCACAACAGCCAAGAAGGAACCAGTTGAGGGCCATGCCCGATTCCCCAACCACCGCGGGAGACGCGGACAGTAGCGGCGGGCTGATGTCCGCCATTCGCAAGGTTCTCAAGATCGGTGACGGCGACCGCAGCCTGCGCGCGCAGCTGGAAGAAGCGATCGACGAGCACGAGGACGAGCAGGGTTCCGATACCGCGCCCGACGGCGCCAGCGGCGATCTTTCCCCGGTGGAGCGGCAGATGTTCCGCAATCTGCTCCATTTCAGTGAGCACGATGCCGACGATATCGCCGTGCCGCGCAGCGAGATCATCGCGGTCGAAGCCACGATCAGCTGGGACGAGATGGTCGCCGCCTTCAGCGAGCACGGCCATTCGCGCATGCCGGTCTATCGCGACACGCTCGACGATGTGATCGGCATGATCCACATCAAGGACGTGTTTCCCTATCTGGCGGAGCGGAAGGCACCGCCGCAGGACTGGACCACGCTGATGCGCCAGCCGCTCTATGTGCCGCAGGTGCGCGGCGCGCTCGACGTGCTGGCCGATATGCGTTCCCGGCGCACCCACCTGGCAATTGTGCTCGACGAGTTTTCCGGCACTGACGGCTTGATAACGATCGAGGATCTTGTCGAGGAAATCGTCGGCGATATCGAAGACGAGCATGATGACGCGCCCAAGGCGATGGTCGTGTCGATCGGCGAAGGCATGTGGGATGCCGATGCCCGCGCCGAGCTGGACGATGTGGCGGAGCTGGTCGGCGATCGGCGCCTGGCCGAGGTCGAGGAAGCGGTCGATACGCTGGGCGGGCTCGCCTATGTGCTGGCGGAGCAGGTGCCGCAGGTCGGCGCGGTGGTCGAGCACCCCAGCGGCTGGCGGATCGAAGTGACTGCGGGCGATGAAACCCATGTCACGCGGCTGCGCTTGCACGCCCCAATTGATGAGGAAACAACAACCGAGGAATAAAAATCGGGCCTGAGGTTCGATTTTTTGCATCTTTTCGGTGGCTCATGCGTATCTCTGGCAGGAGATGCGAAAGATGCCGAATCGAAGATTGCCCCCCTTGCGCGCGCTGGAGGCCTTCATGCGCACCGTGCGCCTGGGTTCCGCGCGTGCCGCCGCTGAAGAGATCGGGCTAAGCCCGTCCGCCCTGTCACGGCGGATCAGCAACCTTGAGGAATTCGTCGGCAAGAAGCTGTTCACCCGCGCGCGCCAGTCAATGCAGCTGACCGACGAGGGACAGGCATTTTACGAGGCAGTGAATCCGCATATGGAAGCGTTGGCACGGGCGGTCGAAAGCCAGTCCGACAATATTTCGCTCTTGCGGCTGCGGCTGGGCGTCTTGCCGCTGTTCGGCAGCCAGCGCCTGTTCCCCAAGTTGGGGGAGCTTCGCAAGCGGCATCCGCTGCTGCACATCGACATCGATACCGGCCCGCACCTTGAGGACCGGGTAGGGGATACGCTGGACGCCGCGATCATTTTGTCGCGCGGGCCGGAACGTGGCCTCCACGCAGTGCGGCTGGATCACAACATGGTCCATGCGATCTGCAGCAAGGAGGTGGCCGCGATGCTGGGCGAGGGCGTCGATGCCGACAGACTCGCCAAGCAGACCTTCCTGATCCACAACGAATTGCCGGCCAGTTTCGAGGCGTGGAAGCAGGCGCTGGGCCTGACCGATTTCGATCCGGCGGCGATCGACCACTACGATTCGGGCCAGCTTATGCTGGAGGCTGCGGCACAAGGGCTGGGCATCGCGATCATGCATGATGACCACTTGCGGCGCGCAGCGGACAATAGGTTGACCAATCTCTACGGTGTCGAGGTCGAAAGCCCGTATAGCTACTGGTTCGTGTGCAAGCCGACCGCGCTGGAATCCCGCCCGGTGCGGCTGTTCCATGACTGGCTGGTCAGCGCCGGGCTGTAACGCCCGCTATTCGATCGGCATCTCGCGTTCGGGCGCGCGGTAACGCACCGGATCGACCGAATATTCGAATTCGCGCAGCGGCTTGCCGAGCCGGTTGACCAGCGCCGCTTCGATTTCTTCGCGCGCCTTGAACGCAATCGCTTTGCGCCCATGGTGGTCTTCCGGGCTGAACGGCTCAAGGAAATGCAGTTCCAGCGGGAAGGAACCCTTGCGCGCCAGCACCCGCCGCGCGTTGTTGATGCCGCTCTCATTGCCGACCCAGCCGATCCATTCGGCGATCGCGCCATAATAGAGCATCACCGGCTGGACCAGCACATTGGCGGGCGGAGGTTCGAGCACCCGCAGCATGCTGGTCTTGAACGGCAGCAGCGATTGGCCGTCGGTGACGGTGCCTTCGGGGAAGACGGTGACCGACCAATTGTCGCTCAGTGCATCGCGCAGATCGTTGATTTGCGCCGCGACCCCCATGCGGTTCTCGCGCTTGACGAAAACCGTGCGATTGAGGCTGGCCAGCCAGCCCACAACAGGCGCATCGGCCAGCTCGGCCTTGGCGACAAAGGCCGTGCCGCTGGCGCCTGCCAGTGCCAATATGTCGAGCCAGGAAATGTGATTGGCGATGAAGAATACATCGCGTTTCAGCGGCGTGCCCACCACCTTGACCCGCGCTCCGGCGACCCAGGCGGCGAAGCGCAGGAAGTACATGGGGAAGGGCGAACCCCAGGCCAGCGTGCGGTAGAGATAGTGCAGCGGGACAAGCAGGATCAGCGCGAGAACCAGCAGCAATCCGCGAAAACTGAGGCGCGCCCATCCCATGGGGCTGATCGGGGTAATTTCGCCGCGGGCGGCAGCGGCGCGAAGCGCGGCCTCAGTCGTCACGCGAGAGCCGGACGCCATACAATTCCATCCGGTGGTCAACCAGGCGATAGCCAAGCCGCTCGGCAATCACGCGTTGCAGGGCTTCGAGTTCGGGATCGACGAATTCCACGACATTGCCGGTTTCGACGTCGATCAAATGGTCATGATGCGCTTCGGGTGCGGCTTCGTAACGGGCGCGGCCATCGCCGAAATCGTGGCGATCGAGGATCCCGGCTTCTTCGAACAAACGGACAGTGCGGTATACCGTCGCGATCGAAATGCCCGGATCGATCGCCGACGCGCGCTGATGCAGCAACTCGACATCGGGATGGTCTTCGCTTTCCGACAGGACGCGTGCGATCACGCGGCGCTGCTCGGTAATCCGCAGCCCCTTGTCGGCACACAATTGTTCAAGATCGATTCTCTGCGGCAAATAACACTCCGCTGTGATTGGTGAGCGCCAGTAACCCGATAACTTCTATCGGCACAAGGCGCTCACCTCAAGCGACTGAGCCGCAGTTATGCGGCTTTCTTGCGCCGTCCGCGCTTCTGCCCCGGGATCTTGCCCAGTCCGATCTGCTTGGCCAGCTTGCGCCGGGTTTCGGCATAGTCTGGGGCAACCAGCGGGTAATCCGGGCCTAGGTCCCAACGAGCGCGGTATTCGTCGGTGGTCAGGCCATGTTCGGTCGAAAGGTGACGCTTGAGCATCTTCATCTTCTTCCCGCAGTCGAGACAGACGATGTGATCCTTCTTGACCGATGAGCGCACTGACACGGCCGGATCCGGCCGCTGTTCCATCACCGGAGCGTTCCCGCCCAACGAAGAAAGCGCTGCAAAAACATTGCTGATCAGCGACGGGACGTCGTCAACCGCCACGGCATTGTTGCTGACATGCGCCGCGACAATATCGGACGTGAGAGTGATCAATGTCTCTTTCATATCCACTTCGGTCGTATCCATGAGTTCCTCACATTTTCATTTTTTGGTCACGGAGTCTTTCCCTCCGCCACGAAGACGCATGGACCCGAATTGCTGATTCTGCAACCTGACAAAGTGGATAAATTTACCTGAATCAGTAATACTTTTGTCTAGATTGGCAGCGCGTAAGTAATTGCATCCATCCTGCTGCCATCAGACAGCAAGTAATAGGCCTTGCGCCTGCCGATCGGGTCAAAGCCCACCTTGCGGTAGAGCTGCACCGCAGGATTGTTTTCGCGCATTTCCAGAAAGATGCTCTCTGCCCCTGCGCCGCGCGCATGCTCGCGCAGCAGCTCGATCAGGCGTTCGCCCAGGCCGGCGCGTCGGTATTGGGGGGCGACCGCTATCAGCAGCAGTTCGACTTCGCCGGGCGCATAGCGGGCCAGCAGAAACCCGGCAGCGATGTGATTGCAGGATGTTCCCGACTCGATCAGTTCGCCTGCCGGGTCGATCACGAATGCATGTGTATTGGCGAACATCAACGCATCGCCGACTTGCCGCCGGTTCCATGCCTCGCCCCAGGTCGGATCGAAGGCTCCCTCCATCACGGCCATGATGCGATCGACCTGATCGGTACGTGAAACGACCGGGCCGCTCATCCCGCCTGCTTTCCATCAGGCAGCTTGGCGTCGGGGCCGCGGCCGTAAATCGGGGTCAGCGCGGAAGTAAGGTGCTGATCGGAGAGCAGGTGCACCATGCGCGCATCGGGCAGAATCTCCAGCGCAACCGGTGCACAGCCCGATCGGTCCGCCAGTTCCCGGGCCCGGTTGCCGGCAATCAGGCTTGCGGTGCCTGCTGTGCTGGCAGCATCTGGCGTGAGCGATCGCGCTTCGCTTTGGGCTTCAACGCCGGGGCCAAAATCCTGCACAAACCATTCGCCATGGCCGCCATTCATGCAAACCGTAACGGCGGTTCCGGGATGCTTGTGCTGCGCCATGGCGGCAACCAGCGCCAGTGTGGGATAGCCCAGCACATCCGCCTTCCAGGCCAGGCCCAGCGCGCGGGTAGTCGCGATCCCGATCCGCACTCCGGTAAAGCTGCCAGGGCCGAGCGAGACAAGGATCCGCTCCGCGCGACCCTTCTCAGGCAATGCGGCAATCATCGGCACCAGTTGTTCGGCATGGCCACGGCCCAGCACGCGGTGGTCGCTGCCGACCAGTTCACCGCTTTCGAACAGCGCGATCGAACAGGCTTCGGTGGCGGTTTCTATCGCGAGCGTGCGCATGGCTTGCGCGATGCCTCAAGCCGCCGCGCGCTGCAAGTCAGACGATTGTGTTGAAGGTCCCGAATTCGGGCCGCGGGCTACGATCGAAGATGCTCTCCGGATCGCCATAACCGATCGAGCAAATGAAATTCGCCCGGTGGCGTGGCTCGTCGGCAAAAAAGGTGTCGTTGACCTTGGCCTGGTCGAAGCCCGACATCGGCCCGCAATCGAGCCCCAGCGCGCGCGCCGCCAGCATCAGATAGGCGCCTTGCAAGGATGAGTTGCGGAAGGCGCCTTCCTTGCGCCCTTCCTCGTCGCCTTCGAACCAGCTCTTGGCGTCGGTGTGCGGGAACAGCCAGGGCAGTTCCTCGTGGAAATCGATATCGTAGCCGATCACCGCGGTGACCGGTGCGGCCAGGATCTTAGCCTTGTTGCCTTCCATCGCGCAATCGGCGAGCGCCTGCTTCTGCGCATCCGACTTGACCCACACGATCCGCACCGGCTGCATGTTGGCCGATGTCGGCGCCATCTTCATCAGGTCCCAGATGGCGTGCAATTGTTCGTCGCTGACCGGTTTGTCGAGCCAGCCGTTATAGCTGCGCGCTTCGTTGAACAACTGGTCGAGTGCCGCGTCCGACAGGACTTGGTCGTGGAATTGCTTGATCATGGGTGTCCTTGAAAATTCGATTGAAATCAGGCTGCCCTGACTTCAACGACTTCGGGCACATAATGTTTCAGCAGGCCTTCGATGCCGTGCTTGAGCGTGGCGGTGCTTGATGGGCAGCCCGAACAGGCGCCCTGCAATGTAAGGTAGACGACGCCGTCCTTGAAACCGCGATAGGCGATGTCTCCGCCATCCCCGGCAACGGCCGGGCGCACGCGGCTTTCCAGCAGCTCGTGGATCTGGGCGACGATTTCTGCATCGGCCGGATCTTCCTCCACCATCAGCTCGTCACTCGCGTCAGCCGGCACGCTGATCCCCGACGCGTCGCCACCCGCAAACAGCGGGGCTTCGGACACGAAATGGTCGAGCAGGATCGCCACCACCTGCGGCTTCAGGTCAGTCCAGCTGGCGCCGGGCGCTGCAGTGACGCTGATGAAATCGGCCCCGAAAAACACGTTGGTCACTTCGCCAAGGTCGAAGATCGCCTGCGCCAGCGGGCTGGCCTCGGCTGCTTCAGGGGTGGCGAATTCGCGGGTTCCGCTGGCCATGACCTGCCGCCCGGGCAGGAATTTGAGGCTGGCGGGGTTGGGCGTGGTTTCGGTTTCTATGAACATGCTGTCCCATGTAGGTGCAGGCCATCCCGGCGGCAAGCCAGCAAAGCTTTGTCACCATTCACTATCCCTTCACCTCTTGCTTCCCTATATGGGTCGCATGACTGCGCCGTTCCGCGCCCTGAGCGCGCTCGCCCTGCTGATTGCACCCCTGGCCGCCCCGCTGTCGCTCGCCGCGCAGGAGGAGCCTGCCGCCGCTACGCAGCAGGTGCCAGCAACGCCGCCTGCGTCCTTGCAGACGGGGGACGAGGTGCCGTGGCTCTATCGTGGCAGCAATATCCCGGTTGATGACGAGTGGCTGTTCGGCGAGATGAAGAATGGCCTGCGCTATGCGGTGCGCCAGAACGGCGTGCCGCCGGGCCAGGTCTCGATCCGGGTGCGGATCGATGCCGGCTCGCTGCACGAGCGCGATGATGAACAGGGTTATGCCCACTTGCTGGAGCACTTGCTGTTCCGCGAAAGCAAATATCTGGGGCAGGGCGAGGCGATTCCCACTTGGCAGCGGCTGGGTGCGACATTGGGGCATGACACCAATGCCGAAACCAGCCCGACGCACACGGTCTATAATATCGACCTGCCCGGGATCACGCCTGCGGGGCTGGAGGAAAGCTTCAAGCTGCTTTCCGGCATGATCCGCGAACCGGTTCTGAACGATGCCAATGTGACGACCGAAGTGCCGATCGTGCTGGCGGAAATGCGCGAGCAAAGTGGCGCGGCACAGCGGGTCAGCGAAAAGACGCTCGGCACGCTTTTCGCCGGGCAGCGGCTGGCGACGCGGCGCCCGATCGGCACCGAGCCGAGCGCTGCGCGCGGCAAAGGGTGCGGGCGTAAAGGCGTTCCACGATCGCTGGTATCGCCCCGAAAATACCGTGATCGCGGTCGCGGGCGATGCCGATCCGCTGGTGTTCGCGCAGCTGGTCGAGCGCTATTTCGGCGACTGGCAGGGCAGGGGCCCCGCTGTCCCCGCGCCCGATTTTGGCGATCCGTTGCCACCGGCCGGGGCGAGCGGCGACAATCCGCTGGGTGAAGTGGCGGTGATCGTCGAACCCGATATGCCGCGCAACATGACCTATGCCGTGATGCGCCCGTGGCGCCAGGTCAACGACACCATCATCTATAACGAAGGGCTGATGCTCGATGCAGTAGCGCAGGCGATCATCAACCGGCGGCTGGAATCGCGCGCCCGAGGCGGCGGCAGTTTCCTTTATGCACAGGTCCAGCAGGATGACGTCTCGCGCTCGGCCGATGCCACTTTCGTCGGCTTTGCGCCGCTGGATGGCAAGTGGGAAGAGGCGCTGGCCGATGTTCGCGCAGTGATCGCCGATGCGCTCGCCAATCCCCCCAGCCAGGAGGAAATCGATCGTGAAGTCGCGCAGTTCGACACGGCCTTCGCCAGCGAGGTCGAGCAGCGCAGGGTTCTCGCGGGCAGCAAGCTGGCCGACAATCTCGTGCGCGCGGTCGACATCCGCGAAACCGTGGCGTCGCCCGAAGTCGCGCTTGGCGTGTTTCGCGGCATGCGGGCTCGCTTCAATCCCGGCGAAGTGTTCGAACATACCCGCAAGCTGTTCGAAGGTTCTGTCACCCGCGCGGTCTATGTCACGCCCGATGCGGCCGAGGCAGACCAGGCGCGGCTGCGGCTGGCGATGGCGCGCGACGTGGCGCCCGATGCCAGCGTGCGGCTGGCCAACCGGACCATTTCGTTTGACGAGCTGCCGCCCGTCGGCAAGCCTGGCACGATTGTGGAGCGCAAGCCGATCGGGTTGCTCGATATCGAGCAGGTGGAATTCGCCAATGGCGTCCGCGCGATCCTGTGGTCGAACGCCGACGAGCCAGGTCGCGTTTCGGTAAAGACACGTTTCGGGGCGGGCTATCGCGCATTCTCGGCTGCCGACGCGCCCTACCTTGCGCTTGGCGAATTAGCGCTGGTTTCCTCCGGTCTCGGCGAAATCGACGAGAACGACCTCGATGTGCTGGCAACCGGCCGCAAGATGGGCTTCGACTTCGCGATCGAAGATGCGGTGTTCACCTTCGCGGCGCAAACCCGCTCGGCCGATGTGGCTGACCAGCTCTACCTGTTCGCGGCAAAGCTGGGCATGCCCCGGTGGGATCCCAATCCGGTACTGCGCGCCAAGGCTGCAGTGGAAATCGGCCACGCGTCCTATTCCGCCAGTCCGGCCGGCGTGATCGAGCGCGATCTCGATTACCTGCTGCGCGATCCCGATCCTCGCTTTGCCACGCCCGATCCCGCGATGATGGCCAAGGTTACGCCGGAAGGTTTCCGCAAGGTGTGGGAGCCGCGGCTGGCAGAAGGCCCGGTGGAAGTGCTGGTGTTCGGCGAGTTCGACCGCGAGGCGGTGATTGAGACCCTGCGCCGCACCTTTGGCGCGTTGCCGCCGCGCACGCCGCTAAGCCCTGAAGTGGAGAGCCGCTCGCTTGGCTTCCCCGCGGCTCAGGCTGACGAGCCCAAGGTACTGACGCATCGCGGTGACGCCAACCAGGCAGCAGCAGTCATCGCCTGGCCAACCGGCGGGGGCGTCGCGCGCCTGCGCGAATCCCGCCAGCTGGAAATCCTTGTGGCCCTGTTCAACAATCGCCTGATGGACGCGCTGCGCGAACGGCTGGGGGCGAGCTATGCGCCGCAAGCCGTCTCGCAATGGCCCAGCGACATGCCGCAAGGCGGGATGATCCTGGCGCTGGCGCAGCTCAAGCCTGACGATGTGCCGGTGTTCTTCGCCGAAGCCGAACGGATCGCGCAGGATCTGGCCAGCAATCCGCCCAGCGATGACGAGATCACCCGGGCCACGCAGCCGCTGGCCCAGCTTTACAGCCGGGCGGCGACCAGCAACATGTTCTGGCTGATGCAGCTTGAAGGCGCGAGCACCGATCCGCAGCGGGTGGAGCTGGTGCGCACCCTGCTGGGCGATTATTCCAACACCACGCCTGAAATCATGCAAATCCTGGCGCGGCGCTATCTCGCGGCACGCCCGGGCTGGGAACTGGCGGTTCTGCCCGAAGGGCGCGAGCTTGCCAGCGCCGCCAATGACAATGATCCGCGCCCGGCGATGCAGCCTGCCGCGCCTGACATCATGGGGCGCTGACAAGCCAGGCTTGGGCAGGCGCGTGAAATTTTGTTATCATGCGCGGGCTTTGGACTTTGCATTTCTAAGGACGGGCGTGTAACCGCGCCTGCTCGTTTGACCGAATTGAGATTATGACTGTGGTGCAGAACTGGAAACCGGACGGCTGGAAGGCCCATGAGGCGCGGCATTTGCCGCATTATGAAGACGCGGCAGAGCTGGCCGCTGCCGAGACCACGCTGGCATCCTATCCGCCGCTGGTCTTCGCGGGTGAAGCGCGCGCGCTCAAGGCCGATCTGGCGCAGGTTGCGCAAGGTCACGGATTCCTGCTGCAAGGCGGCGATTGCGCTGAAAGCTTTGCCGAATTCCACCCCAACAATATCCGCGACACCTTTCGCGTGCTGCTGCAGATGGCGGTCGTAATGACCTTCGCCAGCAAGCGGCCGGTGGTCAAGGTGGGGCGCATGGCCGGCCAGTTCGCCAAGCCGCGGAGCTCGCCGACGGAGACGATCGGCGATGTGACCCTGCCAAGCTACCTTGGCGACAATATCAACGGCATCGAATTCGATCCGGTGGCGCGGCGCAACGATCCCGCGCGGATGGTGAAGGCCTATTCGCAGGCTGCAGCCACGCTCAACCTGCTGCGCGCGTTCGCGGGCGGGGGCTATGCCAATTTGCGCCAGGTTCACCAGTGGACGCTCGACTTTATGGGGCGCACCCCCTGGGCCGAGAAATTCGCGGAAACCGCCGACCGGATCGGTGAGGCGCTCGATTTCATGGAAGCCTGCGGCATCGATCCGGCCACTGTGCCGCAGCTCAAGGGCACCAGCTTCTACACCAGTCATGAAGCGTTGCTGCTCCCCTATGAGCAGGCCATGACGCGGCAGGATTCATTGACCGGTGACTGGTATGCCACCAGTGCGCATATGCTTTGGATCGGCGATCGCACCCGCTTCCCCGGCAGCGCGCATATCGAATTCGCGCGGGGCATCGGAAATCCGCTTGGCATGAAGTGCGGTCCGTCGCTGGAGCCCGATGCGCTCCTGTCGCTGCTCGACACACTCAATCCCGCACGTGAGCCTGGGCGGATCACGCTGATCAGCCGGTTCGGCCATGACAAGGTGGAAGATGGTCTGCCGCGGCTGGTGCGCGCGGTGCAGCGCGAAGGCCATCCGGTGGTGTGGAGCTGCGACCCGATGCACGGCAACGTCATCAAGTCCGACAGCGGTTACAAGACCCGCCCGTTCGACCGCATCCTGACCGAGGTGAAGGGCTTCTTCGCCGTTCACCGTGCTGAGGGCACGCATCCGGGCGGCATCCATATCGAGATGACCGGGCAGGACGTGACCGAATGCGTTGGCGGGGCAGTAGCGATCACCGACGCTGCGCTGGGCGATCGCTATCACACGCATTGCGATCCGCGCCTTAACGCGGCGCAGTCGCTCGAACTGGCCTTCCTGCTGGCAGAGATGCTCAACCAGCAAGTGGCGGAGCAGCAGGCGGCGGCGGCCTGAACGGGCCTGCCTTTCAATTGTAACCGCAATCGGGCATGCTCCGGACTATGGATCGGAAGCAACAGGAGAATTCCGTGCCCGAACCCAGTGTCCGCGCGGTCGATCAGCCTCCCGCATTGCTGGCGGAGCGATTTCACGCGACCCGCGCCTTGAGCGAGGCGCTGGTTGCACCGCTCAGCGATGCAGATGCCACCGTGCAGTCGATGGAAGATGCCTCGCCGGCCAAGTGGCACCTGGCGCATACCACCTGGTTCTGGGAAACCTTTCTGCTGCGCGATCATCTGCCCGGCTATCGCCTGCATGACGAGCGCTGGCCCTTCCTGTTCAATTCCTATTACGAGGCAGAGGGCGCACGTATCGCGCGCTTTTCGCGGGGCCTGCTGTCGCGGCCATCGCTGGCAGAGGTGCTGGGCTGGCGTGCGCATGTGACCGAGGCGATGGCGGCGCTGCTCGATCGCGAGGAATTGCAGCCGCTGATCGAATTGGGCATCGCGCATGAGCAGCAACACCAGGAATTGTTGCTGACCGATATCAAGCACGCGCTGTTCCAGAACCCGCTCGGCCCGGCAATGTGGGACGGATCGCCGGATGGTGCAGCTGCGCAGCCGGACGAGTGGATCGAGCATCCAGGCGGTATCGCGCTGATCGGGCACGACGGCGCGGGCTTCGGCTTCGACAACGAAGGGCCGCAGCATCGTGTGTTGCTGGAACCCTACGCGCTGTCCGGGCGGCTGGTCACCAATCGCGAATGGAGCCAATTCATCGCGGACGGCGGCTATGCCAATCCTGCGCTGTGGCTGTCGGATGGCTGGGCATGGGTCCAGCGTGAGGGCATTGGCGCGCCGCTCTATTGGCATGAGGACGAGCATTTCACCCTGCAAGGCTGGCAGCTGCGCGACCCGGACGCCCCGGTAACGCATATCTCCTATTACGAGGCGGATGCCTTTGCCAGCTGGGCCGGGTGCCGCCTGCCGACCGAATTCGAGTGGGAAGCGATCGGGCAGAGCGCCGATCCCGCGGCGGGCAACCAGCTTGATCAGGCTGGTCCGGTGCAGCCATCGGGCAGTGACAGCCTGTTCGGCGATGGCTGGCAGTGGACCCGCTCGGCCTATCTGCCCTATCCGCGTTTCAAACCGGCCGCGGGCGCCGTGGGCGAGTACAATGGCAAGTTCATGAACGGCCAGTTCGTGCTCAAGGGCGCGAGCTGCGCCACGGTGCGGGGCCATTCGCGGGCGTCCTATCGCAATTTCTTCTATCCGCATCAGCGCTGGCAATTCACCGGATTGCGGTTGGCGAGGGACATCCCATGAGCACAGGCAAGGGACTGGCGTTGGTCAATCTCGACGAGAGCGGTGTCGACCGCGATTTCCGCGCGGACGTCCTGCAGGGCCTCAGCGAAGCGCAAAAGGCGATACCTGCGCGCTGGTTCTATGACTATGCCGGATCGCGCCTGTTCGAAGACATCACCCGCCTGCCCGAATACTATCCCACGCGCGCCGAAACTGAGATCCTCGCTTCGCGCGGCGCCGAATTCGCGCAGCTGATCGGGCCGGGCCGGGCGGTGGTCGAATTCGGCTCGGGCAGCTCGGTCAAGACCCCGCTGCTGCTGTCAGCGATCGAACCTTCCGCTTACGTCCCGCTCGACATTGCCGGGGATTTTCTGCGCGCATCTGCCGCTGAGCTGTCCGCCAAGTTTCCCGGCCTGCCGGTCTACCCGGTCGAAGCGGATTTCATGCGGCGGGTGGAACTGCCTCAGGAAGTCGGCGATCTGCCCAAGCTGGGGTTCTTCCCGGGATCGACCATCGGCAACATGGTCGCGCGCACCGCGGTCGACCTGTTGCGCACCATGCGCCAGACGCTGGGCGAGGGCTCCAAGCTGCTGATCGGGATGGATCTGATCAAGGATCCGGAAATCCTGATCGCGGCCTATGACGATCCGGCGGGCGTGACGGCGGCATTCAACCTCAACCTGGCGCGGCGGATCAACCGCGAGCTCGATGGCGACATCCCGCTCGATGCGCTGCGCCACGAAGCGCGCTGGAACGACGATTATGCGCGGATCGAGATGCATCTGGTCGCGACGAGCGACATCGCCTTCACCGTTTCCGGCCGGCAATTCCGCATGCTTGAGGGCGAGAGCATCCACACCGAAAACAGCCACAAGTTCAACCGCCGCACCGGCAATATGCTGCTGCTGGCGGGCGGCTGGACCCCGGTGCAGCGCTGGCTCGACGATAAAGCGCGTTTCTCGCTGATCCTGGCGGATGCGACCATTCCGCGTAGCGCGCCGTAATGGACCATTCCGCTAGCGCTTCGTATATCTGCTGAATGACGATCGAGAGCATCTGGAATTATCTGGCGACAACGCTTTCGGCGGTGCCCCGCTCTGGCCTGCTGTTGCTGGTGGTCGCGGCTATCGCGTTCAGCATGGTCGGCTCGCTGATGGTGCGGCGCCAGCTGCCACTGGGCCAGCTGGTGCGGCGTGGCAGCACTGTCGTTCTCGCAGGCGTGCTGTTGCTGGTGGTGCTTCAGCTGTCGCGCTTCGATTCGCGGCTGGAAGTGGCGGTGCCGCAGATCGGCCTGCCGGAACAGGTCGTCGAAGGCGGCGAAACGCGCATTCCCATGGCGCCGGACGGGCATTTCTGGCTGCGCGCCGAATTGAACGGCGTTCAGGCCAATTTCCTCGTGGACACCGGCGCCACGCTGACTGCGGTGTCGCAAGGGCTGGCGGATCGCGCCGCGCTGGAGCCGCGCCGCGGCGGCCTGCCCGTCACGATCAACACCGCCAACGGCCCGGTCGGCGCGCAACTGGCGACGGTCAGCGAAATCCGCTTCGGCAATGTCGTCGCGCGCGGGCTCGACGTGGTAATCGCGCCGACGCTGGGGGAAACCAACGTCATCGGCATGAACCTGCTCTCGCGGCTCGCCTCTTGGCGGGTCGAACAGAACACGATGATCCTGGTGCCGAACGATCTCCAGCCCGAACCGCAGTGGTAGCCCGCGCCGCCGTTCGCCCACGATTTGGCTAGTGGACCCTCGCTCCCCACCGACCTAGCCCTTGAAAAACCAGATCAGGGAGCGTGGCGATGAAGGAACTGTTCGACCTTACCGGCAAGGTGGCCGTCGTGACCGGCGCCGGACGGGGCATTGGCGAAGGGATCGCCACCCTGCTGGCCGATGCCGGTGCTGACGTGGTGTGCGCGGCCCGCTCGCTCGACCAGATCGAACACACGGCCCATGTCATCAACTCCAGCAACTTTGGCGGCCGCGCGGTGGCGCAGCGCACCGATGTTTCGAGCGAAGTCGACATGGAGGCGCTCGCCCAGCGCGCGGTCGATGAATTCGGGCGGCTCGATATCTGGGTCAACAATGCCGGTGGTTCGCTGGTATCCGCGCCCTTGACCGAGCTCGATCCGGCGGAATGGGACAAGACGCTGGCGGTCAACCTCACTTCGGTGTTCTGGGGCGTGCGCGCGGCGGCCAAGCACATGAAGGATGGCGGCAGCATCGTGAACACCTCGTCCATGGCCGGCCGTGATCCGTTCCCGGGCAGCGGGCATTACAGCGCGGCCAAAGCCGGGGTGAACATGCTGACGAAGACGCTGGCGCTGGAGCTTGGCCCGAAGAAGATCCGCGTCAACGCGATCCTGCCCGGCTTCGTGCCGACCGATACGGTGAAAAAGGCGCTCAACATGCGCGACGAGGATTTCGGGCCGCTGCTGGAGCAGCTCAACCTGCCCGCCGGACGGCTGGGCACGCCGCAGGATATCGCCGCCTGCGTGCTCTACCTGGTCGGCAATTCGGGCGAATGGGTGACCGGGCAATGCCTGGTGGTGGCGGGGACGGTTTGATTTGCGCTCACCCATCCGGGTGAGCGTCCTCGGTGCTGCTTCGAACCCTGCGGGCTCGAGCACCTGCGGGGCGGCCGCGTGGCCTTGCGACACCTGCGGTGTCGAGCCAGAGCCCGTCCGTTAGCCTGTCGCGAGGTTCGGTCGCGCAGCGACCGCAAGCGCGACCGCGCGCCCGGACCGGCCCCATAGCGGAGCAACGCGAAGCGGAGGGATTAGCCGGGAGGACGAACCGGCGAAGGCCGGTTCACGAGACAAGAATGGCTGGGGTGGCAGGATTCGAACCTGCGCATGGCGGTACCAAAAACCGCTGCCTTACCGCTTGGCTACACCCCAGCAGGCCCGCGCCGGTGGCGGGGCGCTCCCTATAGCGGCTCCGTTCGCAATGTGAAGAGGCTTCACGCGGGGTTTGTGCGCCTTAGTGCAAGTTCGCCTTCGATTTGCGCCAGCACTTTGCGATCGATGCGATAAAACAGCATCGCAACCCCGCCGGGAACCAGCATCGCGGCGGGAATAATGGCGAAAGCGAGGTTAATGCCCAGCTTGGCGGCCTCGCTTTGCTCGGCACCTGGGGCAAAGCCGGTCAGGCCCATGATAAAGCCGGGGAGGGCCAAGCCAAAAGCCACGCCGGCCTTCACCGCAAAGATCGAAGCCGAAACGACGAGCCCCGTCATCAGCTTGTTGGCGCGCCAGTCGACGAATTCGGCGATGTCGGTGAACATGGCATAGGCCAGCACCATCAGCATGCCGAAGCCGATGCCGACGAAATACTGGATGAAGGTCTGCGGCCACATCGCATCGAGCGGCAGCCAGTAGAACAGCATGATCGCACTCGCTTTGAGCAGGCCTGCCGCGATCACCAGGTGCGATTTCTCAAAGCGGCGTTGCAGGAAATTGGCAATGATCACGCCCGATACCTGGCCGATTGCCAGTGCCGTGAGGAACAGGGCGGGGCGGTCAAGGAAACCCAGCACCGGGGCGCCGTCATCACCCGCGACATATTCGAAAAAGAACAGCGAACTCGCCTGCCTTGCCGCGATTGCCGTAACGCCCAGGATGGCGGCGATCGCCACGGCGATCCACGATCCGGTCCGCAGCAGCTCCATCACGTCTCCGCCGATCGAGCCGTTTTCCTGAATCGGTGCAATCCGCTCTTTCGTCGTGGCGAAAGTGGCGATCAGGCACATGGTCGAAAGGCCGGCGATGCAGGCCATGGTCAGCATGATGCCGCGCGCTTCGTCGCCCTGGCCAAATTCGCGCACCAGCGTGGTTCCCAGCACCCCGATCAGGATCCCTGCGAGGGCCGCGAAGAACATGCGATAGGCCGTAACGCTGCCGCGCTGTGCGGCGCTGGGCGATATGACCCCCAGCAATCCGCCATAGGGCACATTGACTGCGGTATAGACCAGCATGGCGAGGGTGTAGGTGACATAGGCCCACACCAGTTTTCCGCTCTGGCCAAGGTCGGGCACGGCGAACACCAGCACTCCGAACAGGCCAAACGGGACTGCACCGAACAGCAGGTAGGGCCGGTATCGCCCCCAGCGCGTGCGCGTGCGATCAGCGATCAGCCCCATCATCGGGTCGGTCACCGCATCGACCAGCTTGGTCAGCAGCAGCATCAGCCCGATCGCAGCGGGCGCCACGCCGTTCAGGTCGACGAAGAAATAGAACAGGAAAACGCCGAAGAAATTGAGGTAGAGGCCGGAGGCAAGGTCACCCACGCCATAGCCCAGCTTTTCCTTCAACCTGATGCGTTCGGGCGCGTTGGTGGCCAATCATGTCTCCTGTGCCGGACCTTCGGCCTCTAACGCATATCCCGGATCAAATATCCTTGCCTTCAAAATCGGCAGCGGAGTGCCGTTCGCGCAGCTGCTGATTCACCTCACCCCAGGTCTTGTTGACGATCCGCCCGCGCCGCACCGCCGGGCGCGCGGCGATCTCCTTCACCCAGCGGCCGACGTGCTGATACTCGTCGATCGAGAGGAAGGTCTTGGCGTCGTTATAGATCTGGCCGGTGGTGAAGGGGGCAAGCCAGGGGAAATTGGCCATGTCGGCGATGGTGTATTCGTCGCCCGCCAGGAAGCGGCTTTCAGCCAGGCGCTTGTCCGCAACGTCGAAGATGCGCTTGGTCTCCATGGCATAGCGGTTGATCGGATATTCCCACTTTTCGGGCGCATAAGCGTAGAAATGGCCGAAGCCGCCGCCAATGAAGGGGCCGGTGCCGACCTGCCAGAACAGCCAGCTCATCACTTCCGCACGGGCCGTCGGGTCGGTCGGCAGGAATTCGCCGAATTTTTCCGCCAGATGGACCAGGATCGCGCCGGATTCGAAGATGCGGAACGGGGTCGCGCCGCTGCGGTCTTCCAGCGCGGGGATCTTCGAATTGGGGTTGAGTGCCACGAAGCCGCTGCCGAACTGCTGGCCTTCGCCGATATTGATCGTCCAGGCGTCGTACTCCGCACCGGTGTGGCCCAGCTCCAGCAATTCCTCGAGCATGATGGTGACCTTCACCCCGTTGGGCGTGGCGAGCGAATAGAGCTGGAAGGGATTGTCACCGACCGGAAGCTCCTTTTCCTCGCGCGCGCCGGCGGTTGGCCGGTTGATGCTGGCGAAGCGGCCACCCGACTCCTTGTCGTAAGTCCAGACCTGGGGCGGGGTGTAGGTGTCGGCCATTGCGGGGTTCCCTGTTGGATGAGTCTTGGTGATGTTTCGAGAGGTGGGGGATGGCGGTTACTTGTGCAAGCCGCGGCGCCGGTTGCAGCAATTGTAATTGCTTTGCGGGCGCGAAGTGGAACTTGCATTGTGTATCCCAAAGGGATACTAAATTGCCATGCACTTAGCCGGATACAAGATTCGCCATTGGCGTGAAACGCAGCAACCCCCGCTTTCTGCCGAGGAATTCGGCGTCAAATTTGGCGATCCCTGGCCCAGTCGGACCGTCTATGGCTGGGAGGCGAAGGGCAAGATTGCGCGCGCGCCGGTGCAGAAGAAACTGGCCGATTTGGGAATTTGCGCTCCGGAGGATTGGCTCGAGCCAGCGCCACAAGAGGATACTTTGATCGGGGTTGGCGTATCCTCAAAGAATGATCTGGAGGGCGAGACCCGCAGTCATCCTTTCTTCGACATCCGCAGCCACGGCTTCGTGCGCGCCGCCACGAGCACGCCCAAGACGCGCACCGCCGACATCGCCTATAACGTCGCGGGCATTCTGGGCGAGGCGGAGCGCGCGCACGAGGCTGGGGTCGACCTGGTGGTCTATCCCGAACTGTGCATCTCTTCCTACGCGATCGATGATCTGCACCTGCAATCGGCGCTGCTCGACGCTGCCGAGGCGGGGCTGGGCGAGATTGTGGCGGCAAGTGCGAAATTCGATCCGGTGCTGCTGGTGGGCGCACCGCTGCGGCACAATGGCCGGGTCTACAATTGCGCGGCGGCGGTGGCGCATGGGAAGCTGCTGGGGGTCATCCCCAAGAGCTTCCTGCCCAATTATCGCGAATATTACGAGAAGCGCTGGTTCGCGCATGGCCGCGAGATCAAGGGGCTCGAAATCGCTGTCGCGGGGCATGGTGTGCCCTTCGGGGTGGACCTGATCTTCGCGGCGGAGAACCTGCCCGGCTTCAAGCTGTTTGTCGAAATCTGCGAGGATTACTGGTCACCCACGCCGCCGTCGACCCGGGGTGCGCTGGCGGGAGCGACGGTGCTGGCGAACCTTTCCGCCAGCAACATCACCATCGGCAAGTCTGACGAGCGGCACCTGCTCGCTCGCGCCCAAAGCGCGCGCGCGGTCGCAGCCTATCTCTATTGCGCCAGCGGCCATGGCGAAAGCACCACCGATCTCGCGTGGGACGGGCAGGGCATGATCTACGAGCTGGGCGATTTGCTGGCGGAAAGCGAGCGCTTCAGCCTCGATGCCGAACTGTGCATCGCCGATATCGACTGCGAGCGGATCCTGGCCGAACGCGCGCGGATGCAGACCTTCAACGATGCGGCCGAAGCTGCCGGGCGCCCCGAAGACAGCTTCCGCACGGTCACTTTCAAGCTGGCGCCCACCGGCGGCGATCGCGGGCTGGTGCGACCTGTGCGCCGCTTCCCCTTCGTGCCCAATCGCCAGAACAAGCTGGATGAGGACTGCTACGAAGCCTTCAACATCCAGGTCGATGGCCTGATGCGGCGGCTCGAGGCGACCCATGCGAAATCGATGGTGATCGGCGTTTCGGGTGGGCTCGATTCCACGCATGCGCTGATCGTGGCGGCTAAATGCTGTGACCGGCTGGGCCTGCCGCGCACCACCATTCGCGGTTACACCATGCCCGGCTTCGCGACCTCGGATCACACCAAGTCGAACGCCTGGAAGCTGATGAAGGCGCTGGGTATCACGGCGGAAGAGATCGACATCCGCCCCGCTGCAACGCGCATGCTCGAAGACATGAAGCACCCCTTTGCGGACGGGCAGCCGGTGCATGACGTGACCTTCGAGAATGTACAGGCGGGCCTACGCACCGATTACCTGTTCCGCCTGGCTGGGCATCATTCTGGCTTCGTGATCGGCACGGGTGACCTCAGCGAGCTCGCGCTCGGCTGGTGCACCTATGGCGTGGGCGACCAGATGAGCCACTACGCGGTCAATTCGGGCGTGCCCAAGACGCTTATCCAGTATCTGATCCGCTGGGCGGTGAGCACCGAGCAGTTCGATCCCGCTACCGACGAAGTGCTGTTGTCGATCCTGGACACCGAGATTTCGCCCGAGCTCGTGCCACCGGGCGAGGGCGGCGCCATCCAGAGCACGGAAAGCATCATCGGGCCATACGAGCTCAACGATTTCTTCATCCACCACACCATTCGCTGGGGCCAGCGCCCCAGCAAGATCGCCTTCCTCGCCTGGCACGCCTGGCGCGATGCGCGGGCCGGGCAATGGCCGGCCGGGTTCCCCGACGCAAAGAAAAACGAATACGATCTGGCCACTATTGCTGGCTGGCTCGAAAAGTTCATCAAACGCTTCTTCGCCTTCAGCCAGTTCAAGCGCAGCGCGATCCCCAACGGGCCTAAGGTCAGTGCGGGCGGCGCATTGTCCCCGCGCGGGGACTGGCGCGCGCCGAGCGACGCAGTGGCGGATGTATGGCTGGAAGAACTGCGCAAGGGATTGCCTGACCTGCGCAATTGAAGGACTAGGCGGCATGAGCCTGCGCACCGTCCTGATTCTGATGCTTTGCAATCTGGTGTGGGCGCTCAATGTAGTCGTTTCCAAGATTGTCGTCGATGACCTTGCGGTGCCGCCGTTGTTCTATGCCAGCGCGCGTGCGGGGTTGGTCGCGCTCGCGCTGGCCTATCTGCTCCGCCCTTTGCCGCGCGACATCGGCAAGGTGCTGCTGATCGGGCTGGCGATCGGCGGCGGATCCTTTGCGCTACTGTTCATCGGGCTGCAGACCGCATCCCCCTCGGCGGCGGGCATCATCAGCCTGTCGAGCGCTCCGATGACGGTGGTGTTCGCGATGATCTTCCTGGGTGAACGGGTGCGTTGGCGGCGCGGGCTGGGCATACTTTTCACACTGGGCGGGGTCTTCATCGCCATGGGCTCGCCAGCGGCAATGAGCGGCGGAATCGGCGTCGCCTTCCTGCTTGCCGCCGCCGTGATCGGCGCGCTGGGTTCGGTCTTCTTCAAGCGGATCGAGATCGATGCGCGGGCGATGCAGGCATGGTCGGGCGTCGCCTCGATCATCGTGCTCGCCCCTCTGTCCATTGCGCTTGAGCATGACCAGTTTGCCGCCGTGGCCGCTGCTCCCCTTGAAATCGCTGCCGCGCTGTTCTTCGCGAGCATCGTGGTGTCGGTGGGCGCGCACACCGCCTACTACCGCGTCCTGCAACAGAACGACGCGAACCTGGTGGTGCCGCTGACGCTGATGACGCCGCTGCTCACCATCGCATTTGGCGCATGGATCACAAATGACCCGATCGGCTGGCGGCTGATCGGCGGCGGCGCGCTGGCGATTGTCGGCGTAGCGATCATCGTGCTGCGGCCAAGCCGCAACATTTTCAAGCCCTTGCTGGTGAAGGCGCGGATGTAGAAATATTCGCCGGCGCGCTTGCGCTTGTGCGACGGCACGCTAGTCTCGCTCCGTGGTCGTTTGCATGACCGGCCTCGGTGCCGGGCGAGGGGCTGATGGCGACTGTTTCGGAAAGCAGCGGGCTGATCCTGGCGAACAGCCGAAAGCTCAGGCTGTTCACCCTGTTTATTCTCTACGTCGGACAAGGCCTGCCGATCGGGCTATTCTGGTTCGCGATCCCGGCGTGGATGGCGGCCAATGGCGCGCCGGCCGGAGACGTTGGCTCTGTGATCGCGCTAACCGCGCTCCCCTGGTCGCTCAAATTCGTCAACGGCTTCATCATGGACCGCTATACTTTTCTGCCAATGGGAAGGCGGCGGGTGTGGCTGCTTGGCGCGCAAGGCGTAATGATCGCCTGCCTGCTGGTGGCGGTCATTCTCAATCCCGGGGTGGGCGATGTCGCCGTTCTGGGCGCGATCGGTTTCGCCGTGAACATGGCAACTACCTTCCAGGACGTCGCGGTGGACGGGCTGGCGGTCGACATCATGGAAGAGGAAGAGCGCGCGCGCGGCAGCGGCATGATGTTCGGCGGGCAATCGATCGGGATTGCTACGGCCACCGCGCTGACCGGTGCCGTGATCGGGCAATATGGCGCGCCGGCCGCTTATGCGATCGTTGCCACTCTGATCCTGGCGCTGTGCCTCTACATCATGGCCTTTTCGGAGCGGGAGGGCGAGCGCAGGCTACCGTGGCATGCAGGGGCGGCGCATCCGCGCAACCTGGAGATACAAGCCCAAGCCTGGTGGCCGATCCTGAAAAGCACGTTCCTGTCGATGTTCAAGGCGGCGAGCATATTATGGCTGCCGGTGCTGTTCGGGCGCGGGATCTTATATGGCGGCCTGACCGGTGCGACCCCGCTGATCGGCGCGAATAATGTCGGCTGGAGCGAATCCCAGATCTCTGCCTTGACCGCCGGTGCCGGCATCGTCGCGGGCATCCTCTGCCTGACGCTGGGCGGCTGGCTGGGCGACAAGTTCGGGGCCAAGCGCACCTCGATCGGGTGGCTGGCATTCCAGGTCGCGATGTGTGCGGTCATGTTTATGGCGGTGCCGCTATGGAGCGATGTGCGGCTGTTCGTGGTGTTCGTTTATCTCTGGATCTCGCTCGACATGCTGCTGACCGTCTCAGCGCTGCCGATCTCAATGCGGCTATGCGATCCGAAAGTCGCGGCGACCCAGTTCACCATCTACATGGCGGTGAGCAATTTCGGCATCTCGTTTGGGGCCTTCATGCTCAGCCGGATTGACGGAATGGGCGGGCTACCCTCGATATTCCTGGTGGTTGGAGCCGGGGCTACGGTGGGCATGTTGCTGCTGCTGACGGTGCGGTACCCGCGGCGGCCCGAATATTACGCGGCGTTAGCAGCCAAGCTGCCGCATGATGACCGGGTGAAGCCGAGAATCGATTAAAACGGTGAAGCCGGGACCATGCGGCCCCGGCTCCGAATTTGCTTTGTCGCTCAAGCTGCCAGCTTGAACGCGGCATCCTTGGCGGCTTCGATCTTTTCCTCGCCGCCTTCGCCCATGATCCCGTCAGCCGCGACATGCGCGACGACCTCGATGCCGAGGAAACCGAGGAAGAACTTCAGCCATGGCGTCATGAAGTCGAAATCGCTGCCGACCGGCGTGCCGCCCGAAGCGATCGCGAGATAGGCCTTCTTGCCAGTCAGCAGGCCCTTGGGGCCTTCTGCGGTATAGGCGAAGGTGGTGCCGGCACGCGCGACAAGGTCAGCCCAGGCCTTGACCGTGGCAGGGACGCCGAAATTGTAGATCGGCACGCCAAGCACGATTGTGTCCGCGGCCTGCAGTTCGGCGATCAGCTCGTCGGCGATGGCGGCCAGCTGCTGCTGTTCGGGGGTGCGCTCGGCGGCGGGGGTGAGGTTTGCGCCAAAGCGCTCGGCGGAAACGAAGGGCAGGTCATTGGCCGAAAGATTGCGCGTAATCACTTCGGCGCCGTCGCGCGCGGCGAGCGACCGGACGAGCCGCGTGCTGAGGTCGCGCGAGACAGATTCATCGGCGCGGATGCTGGCGGTGATGTGGAGGATCTTGGACATTGATGGGTTCCTTTTCTTGCGGAAGGGGTGCCGCTCCCCCTTCAAGGGAGGGGGAGGGATGGGGGAGCGGCGGGGGTCAGTATTTAGGCCGCATCAACCAGCACCAGCTCGCTGTCTTCGAGCGCGGTGATAGTGACCGATTCCTGCTGGGTGATGGCGATGCCGTCGCGTGCCTTCGCCTCGACGTCCTCGACCTTCACCTTGCCGGTTGCGGGGACAAGGTAGAGATGGCGCGAGGGATCGCGCGGCGTGTAAGTCACGCTTTCGCCGGCCTTGATCGTCGCGCCCAGCACGCGGGCATCGGTGCGGATCGGCAGTGCGCCTTGCGCTGCATCATCATCATTGGCGGCATTGCTGGCCAGCGGAACGAAGGACCCGGCGCGGTCGCCTTTGGGGAACTTGCGCGCGCCCCAGCCGGGATCGCCGCCGCGTTCGTCGGGGATGATCCAGATCTGGAACAGCGTGGTTTCCTCGTCTTCCAAGTTGAATTCGGAATGCGCAACGCCGCGCCCCGCGCTCATCACCTGGACGTCGCCCGCTTCGGTGCGGCCTTCGTTGCCCATGCTGTCGCGATGGGTGATCGCGCCGGTGCGGACATAGGTGATGATCTCCATGTCGTTGTGCGGGTGCGTGGGAAAGCCGCTCTTGGGTGCGATCCTGTCATCGTTCCACACGCGCAGCGCGCCCCAGTGGACGCGGGCGGGATCGTGATAGCTGGCGAAGGAAAAATGGTGGCGCGCATCGAGCCAGCCGTGATTGGCGGCGCCGAGGCTTTCGAAGGGACGTAGTTCGATCATGGCTATTCTCCTGCTGGAGTAACGTTGTGGTACCGAGATAGTTCTTGTCGTTCGTCCTGAAAACCGCGATAAAACCCCACATTATGTTCAGGAAATCCGAACAATGAAGCTCGGTGAGCCTAGCCTCGACCAGCTCCGCATCTTCCTGGCCGTGCAGGAGGAGGGCAGCTTCGGCGGCGCCGCGCGGCGCATGGGCCGCGCTGTCTCGGCGATCAGTTATGGCGTGCAGCAGATGGAAGCGCAGCTGGGCGTGACGCTGTTTGCGCGCGAGGGGTCGCGCAAACCGGAGCTGACCGAAGCGGGGAGAGGCCTGCTGGCCGAGGCGCGCGCGATCACCGAAGCTTCTGACGCGCTGCTGGCCAAGACGCGCAGCCTGCATGCCGGCCTCGAAAGCGCTGTCAGCCTGGTGCTCGACGTGATGATGCCGGGGGAGGCGATTGCGCCGGTGCTGCGGGAGTTTCGCCGGATGTTCCCCACCGTTGCTCTGCGGCTCAATATCGAAGGGCTGGGGGCGGTCGCCGCCTGCCTGCTTGATGGCGATGCCGATCTGGCGGTGGCGGGGCCGGTGGTAGGCGACCACCCGGCGCTGGAACGGCAGGCGATCGGCGAGGTCGAGTTGGTGCCGGTCGCCGCGCCCGATCACCCGTTGGCGCGGCCCGGCATCCCGCCCGGCGAAAGTCGCGAGCATTTGCAGCTGGTGCTGTCGGACCGTTCGCGCCTGACGCAGGGGCGTGAATTCTCGGTGCTCAGCCCGCTGACATGGCGACTGGCTGACCTTGGCGCTAAGCATGCGCTGCTGAAGGAAGGGATTGGCTGGGGCAATATGCCGCGACACGCCGTGCGCGACGATCTTGCCGTGGGACGACTAGTCGAGCTGGACCTGCCGGAAAGGCCCGGCGCGCAATATACGCTCAGTGCCACCTGGCGGCGCGATGCCCGGCCGGGGCCAGCCAGCAGCTGGCTGATCGATGCGCTGCGTGCGCAATTGGCGCTTTGCCCGGCCTGACGGGGCCGCCAGCCAATTTGTACCGCTACATCTTGGCGGGTTCTGGCTAGGCCGACGTATCGCTAGACTATCGCAGCAATGCATCTGATTACATTCCATAACCTCTACATTACAGCGCTCTATCGATCGGTCGGACTTGCGCTGGTCGCAGCATTGGCGACTGGCCCGGCCCAAGCCCAGGATCGCGAACCGCAAGGGCTTCCGGCTGGCGCCGTCGCGCAGCACCCGCAGTTCATTGGCTATTGGGTTGTCACCGGACTGCCGGATCAGCAATCCGCCATGGATGACGCGCTGGCCCAATGTAATATCGCAACCGGCGGTGGATGCGTTCCCGCCTTCGCTTTCTCGGCGCGCGAGGCGGTGATCGGCTATGGCGCTGACGGCAGCGTGATGGGCGGGATCGGCGAAACCCCCGAAAGCGCCCGCGCCGAATTCGACAAGGCATGTATCGAGCGGTTCGCGCAACTGTGCGAGGTTGAAAACAGCTTTGCCGTCGCGCGTCGACTGGCGTTGCAATCGCAAGAACCCGAACCGCGCAAATTCGCCGCGATTGCGATGGATGGCAGGGCCGTTTCTGGCAACGGCGACGCCGATCCGCGCACCTGGATCGCAACGGGGCAGGCAAATTGGGACGATGCGGTGCGGCGCGCGATGGAGCCCTGCGAAGCCGCGGTGGGAGCGGGCATGTGCCGCTGGGCCACCACCAGCGGGCAGACTGTGGTTGTCTTCTACCGGAACGCTGGCGGAACGTCAGGCGGTTACCGGATTAATCTGGGCGTTCAGCAAGCGATTGGCGATATCGACCGGATATGTACCCAGGCGGGCGAAAATTGCGAATTGCTGGCAATAAATGCGACAAAGGACGAAGCGGTCCGCGAATATGACTTGCTGGCGATGCGGGGCGTACCCATCCACCCGCCAGGCGAATGAGGGCGAGATGGCCAGAGCTTTGTCGATCCGCTTGATTGTTGTTTCACTGGCATTTCTTGCCGCACTGATGGCGGCGACTATCGGCCTTGTCGCGCCAGAGGAGGCCAAGGCGTCCTATGTCTGCGACAATGTCCAGGTAGGGCAGATGCCCAACGGTGGGCGTGTCATGCAGAACCAGTGTTACTGGGTGTACGGGGCGGCAGCGATCGACCCGGTGACGCGCAATACCAGCGCCAGTTGGAACCAGCCGACCCCCGAAGCTGCGGCAAACGATGTCCTCAGCCGGTGCGGTTCGCAATGTGTTTACATCAGCTTCGGTGAGGATTTTGCCTGGATCGCCCTGTCTGACGATAATCAATCCTACGGCATCAGCACCAGCGGCCCAAGGGATGCGGAACTCCGCTGCGAAGCGATGCGCGGTTCGCGATGTTACACGGTAGTTGCCGCCAGCAGCACCGCCAACGGCAAGGTCTGGTCATTCGGTTCGATCGCTTATGACCCGGATACCGGCAAGCGCGGTGCTGCGTGGAGCGCCAGTCGCTGGAGCGACGCACAGCAGATCGCGCTGAGCCAGTGCGGCACTGCGAATTGTTGGGCTTATACCTATCAGAGCGGGTTCGGTGGAATGGCAAAGGCCAAGGCCGGGGAACTGTTTGGCAACTGGTCCGATAAGAGCCAGAGCGATGCCGGAAAGAAAGCATTGAAAGAATGCGAAAAAAAGCATGGGAAAAAGAACTGTTCTGTGGTCCATACCGGGTCCGCCAACCGTCCCCCAAAGTTCAAGGGTTAAAAGGCAAGGCATGATGGCGATGACCGATACGTTGCGTGGAATTGCAAATAAAGCTGGCCCGCGAACCGGCCTTGGCTGGCTTGGCGCTGTAACCCTCACTCTCGCTGGTGCACTAAGCATGGCTTCGCCCGCCTCGGCACAAGGCTGCGCCGGGCCGGCCTGCGATCCCAACTGGGCCTTCCAGAACCAGATCAATGCCCAACGCGCGCAGGAACAGGCGCAAATGGAAATGCACCATCGCCAGATGGATATGTATTACCAGAACCAGGGCAATGCCTCTTCCGCCAATCCCGGGCCGCCGCCTGAGCCGCCCCGGTACGAACCGCCGCCGCCGCCGCGCGGCTGGCAGTCGCGCTACACCGGTTTCGTCACCTTCAAAGTCAGCGAGAACGAAGACCGCGCGGACGATGGCCATCGCTATGATTACGCGATCGCGATGAATTACCCGACGGAAGCTGAGGCTCGCGCTGCAGCGGCCGAGATGTGCAAGGACCGCGTGCTGCGCAGTTGGGAATCCTATGACATCGATTACAAATGCGAAAGCGACACCTATGTCTATCGCGACGCATTCATCTCGCTGATCCAGTACTGGAACGGCCAGTTCGGCCTTTACGAGCAGCCGACATTCGACCTGGCGGTCAATCAGCACAGCCGCGGCGTGGAGCTGAACGACCGGATCTATTATTGCGCCGATCTGTCTAATCCTTCGCCGGATAGCTGCCAGTCCTGGCTCTTTGGCTTGGGCCGCAACGGCAAGCACCGCGATGCCGGCGATCCCACCCAGTTCCGCCTCTTTGCCTGCCCGCAGGGAGCAAGCGATCCCATGTACAAGGTCGTTGGTGTCGATCGCCTTTCCGGCAGCGATGTGCCGCTGTGCGGCCCGGATCCGGTTGCCTTCCGTATGAAGGATCTTGCGGGCAAGTGGGATGCCTATGCCACCCATCCGCGCTATGTCTTGCCTTTCGCAGCGGGGGGCTTCACCGATCTGGAGACAGCGCAAAAGGCTGTGCTGGCGATGTGCAACCGCTTCACCGGCGGCGGCTGCGTGAATGCGGGCGAGGCGAGGGACAGTTTCGCGGTCTGGGTCCGCAACGACGAAGGCAAGCTGTTCCTCGGCACCGGGCCGGAAGAGGAAACGGCCCTTCTCGACGCGCAAGGCAAGTGTTCGAAAGGCCAGATCCTGCCTTGCATGAAAGTGATCGCGCGCAAGGCCGGTGACCTCAGGGTCTATGGCCCGCGCTACAAGCCCAGCGACCTGCGTTATTTCGGGGCCGTCGCGTTACCTGGCGGCAAAGTCGGTCCGGATCGGGAGGCTTGGGTCGCCATGAACATGGAAACGCAGGCTGATGCCGATCGCTATGCGCTGCAGGCTTGCCAGGCGAAGAACCAGGCCAAGGCGCCGTGCCAGATCGTCGGGCGCGGGCTTGGTACGCGCTTCTTCGCCTATTCGGGTTTCGATGGCAGCCGCGGCGTGTTCACATTGATGGTGCGCGGATCGGGCAATCTGATCGATCTTTACAATCGCGAGTCCCTGGCGTTGAAATTGCTGTGCGAACCGCGAGGCACGCTATGCAAGACCGAAGGGGCGATCGACGCGAGCGACGATGGTGAGGGGCGCCAGCCCAATGTCCTTTCGCTCAAATGGCCGCTGTCATGATGGCGGCCTTTCAAACGATTTGGTCGCCGACAAGAATTTTCCCTGCACTTGTCGCGGCTTTGTTGCTTGGCCTGCTGTTGCCGGAAAAAGCCAGTGCGCAGTTGCGAATTTGTGGTCCGGGCGAGACGCCGGTGGCGATGGATACCTCGAACCCCAGCGTCCCCGTGCCCTTGTGTCCGGGAGGGACGTCTCAGCAAGGGCAGCCTCAAGCGGCTTTGGTCGACTATGCCAATATCGCCTGGCATCCCGACTATGACGAGGTCTGGTTTGGCGGCGGCTGGACGCAGAGGGGACGCTCCGAAGCGGAGGTGCTGGCGCTGTGCAATCGCGAAACCGGCGGCGGCTGCAGCTCGATCGGCGAATATTCCAATTCGTATCTCGCCATCGTGAAATCAGGCAATGGCGATCTCTACTACGGCTGGGGGCAGGGCTCGGGCGCTGCCCGCAAGGACGCACTCAAGAATTGCCGCACCAATCGGAGGGCAAACGTCCAGCCGCTGCCGTGCGAACTCGTTGGCACGTACAACGCACTTACCCGCAAATATATCACGCCGAAGGACCTGAAATCGGCGCGCAAGCTTTACGGGGCGGGGGCATGGGTTGTCGGGACCGAGGGCTATGACCGCCGCGCCTGGTTTGCCACCGGTCATCCATCGCGCGAAGCTGCAACCAGTGCGGCGATCGCGGCCTGCAAGAAGGCCAATTCGGGGCGGGAGTGCGAGGCTTTCGGGCTGACCGGTAACGGGTTCATCCAAGCGTTCCAGATGACTGTGCGGGGCGAGAAAACCGCTGATGACATGGTGATCGTGGAGACCAGTGCGAAGCGCGCTGGCGACGCGGCCAAGGCGGTTTGCAAGGCGAACAAGAAGGCATGCGTTTTGCAGACGACGTTCGATACCCGCAAGCCGGGCCTGTTCGAACACAGTTTCAAGACGGGTGTTACCAGCCCGCTCTAGTCGCTTGATCGCGCCCGAACAGCACCGGCCCGTCGCCCGCCTGCCAGGGTGCGAATTTGGGCATCACGCTCGCGAACAGGTCGGACGCGAGGTGCCCTTCCAGCCACCGCTGCAATTGCGGGATCGGCTGCGCGTCGAACCATGTGCGGTCATGGTTGGCGAACTGCCGGATGAAGGGGAAGCTGGCGATATCGGCAAGGGTGCGCGTTTCGCCGCACAGCTGCGACTGGCCGGCCAGCCGCGCATCAAGCTCGCGCAGGATCTCGTACCCTGCTGCGCGGTGCGGCGCCGGGTCGCAATCATCATAGCGCGTGGGGTATTTGTAGCGGTCGAGATGGTGCTTGAACGGTCCGTCGATCGTTACGAGTAGCGCGCGTTCATCGCCCGCCAGCCAGCCTTCGGGGTCGCTCTGCGCCAGCGCCCAGCGCATGATCTCAATGCTTTCATCAAGCACGGTTGCATCGGGCAAGACCAGTACGGGCACCGTCGCCTTGGGCGAGGCTTCTACGAGTTCGGGCGGTTTGCTGGCCAGCTTTACCTCGCGCAGCACCACCGTAATCCCTGCGATCCAAAGAGCCATCCGCGCGCGCATCGCATAGGGGCAACGGCGGAAGGAATAGAGGATCGGGTGCCGGGTCATTCCTCGTGCGGGAACTCGGCGCCGACATGGTTCATGCCGCGCTGGCGGGCGAGTTCTTCCTGCCGCTGGCGTTCGGCATAGCGAGCGCGCTGTTCCTCGTCCCGCTCGTCGATGCAGTGCGGGCAACTGACGCCTTCGACATAGTGCGGCGATTGCCGATCGGCTTCGCTGACCGGGCGGCGGCAGGCGCGGCACAGGCCATGGGTGCCGACCTCCAACCCGTGTTTCACCGTCACGCGCTCGTCGAACACGAAGCATTCGCCATCCCAAAGCGATGTTTCTTCAGGGACTTGCTCGAGGTATTTAAGAATGCCACCCTTGAGGTGATAGACCTCTTCCACACCCTCTTGCCGCAGGAAGCTGGTCGATTTCTCGCAGCGAATCCCGCCGGTGCAGAACATGGCCACCTTCTTGCGGCCTTCCAGCAATTCGTCGCGGTGCTGGCGGAACCATTCGGGAAATTCGCGGAAACTGCTGGTGTGCGGATCGATTGCGCCGCGAAATGTGCCGCAAGCGACCTCATAGTCATTGCGGGTGTCGATCACGATTGTGTCCGGGTCCGAAATCAGCGTGTTCCAGTCCTGCGCATCGACATAATGGCCGACGCTCAATGTGGGATCGATATCGGGCTCGCCCATGGTCACGATCTCGCGCTTCAGACGCACCTTCATGCGGTGGAACGGCATTTCGGCGGCGTGCGAAAACTTCACTTCAAGACCGGCGCAGCCGGGCAGGGCGCGGATGTGCGCGATCACTTGCGCAATGGCATTCTCGCTGCCCGCGACAGTGCCGTTGATGCCTTCGCGCGCGAGCAGCAGCGTGCCCTTGATGCCCACTTCCTCGCACAGCGCGAGCAGGGGTTCGCGCAGTGCAGCCGGATCGTCGAACCGGGTAAACTGGTAGAGCGCGGCGACGGTAACAGACGGATGATCCGCCATGGCAATCAGTCCAGCTTCATCACCCAGCCATGGGTGTCTGCAATGGCGCCCTTCTGGATGCCGACCAGCTTCTCGCGGATTTTCATCGTGATCTGCCCAGGCCCGCCGCTACCGATTTCGAACTCGCCATCCGGCCCGGCGACCTTGCCGACCGGAGTGACGACCGCGGCGGTGCCGCAGGCCAGCGTCTCAAGCAGCTTGCCGCTGGCGGCGTCTTCACGCCACTGGTCGATCGAATACATGCCTTCCTCGACGCTCAAACCTTCCTCGCGCAGCAACTGGATGAGGCTGTCGCGCGTGATGCCGGGCAGGATCGTGCCGGTCAGCGGCGGGGTGATCACACGGCCATCGTCGAACACGAAGAACAGGTTCATGCCGCCCAGTTCCTCGACCCATTTGCGTTCAACCGCGTCGAGAAACAGCACCTGATCATGCCCCTTCGCGAATGCTTGCCCGGTGGGGACAAGGCTGGCGGCGTAATTGCCGCCGCACTTGGCCGCACCGGTGCCGCCTGGCGCTGCGCGGGTATAGTCCGAAATCCAGATGCTGACCGGCTTGGGCCCGCCCTTGAAATAGCTGCCCGCCGGGCTGGCGATCACAATGAATTTGTACTGCTTGGCCGGGCGCACGCCCAGGAAGGCCTCGGTCGCGATCATGAAGGGGCGCAGGTAGAGCGATCCGCCTTCCACGCTGGGGAACCACTCCTTGTCCACCGCCACCAGCTGGCGGATCGATTCGAGGAACAGCTCTTCGGGCAGGTTGGGCATCGCCAGCCGGTCCGCCGAAGCGTTGAAGCGCTGCGCATTGGCTTCCGGCCGGAACAGCGCGGTCGATCCGTCAACCTGCTTGTAAGCCTTCAGCCCTTCGAAGATTTCCTGCGCGTAATGGAGCACCGCCGCTGCGGGATCGAGGCTGAGCGGGCCGCGCGGGCCGACCGTGGCGCTGTGCCAACCGCCTTTTGCCTCGTCATAATCGATTACGACCATGTGATCGGAGAACAGCTTGCCGAAGCCGGGATCTTTCAGCGCCTCGTCACGCTGGCTGGCCGGAGTGGGTGCAGGGTGGGGGATATGTGTGAAGTCCATAGTTCGCGGGTAATGCCAGCCAGGGGGGAGAGCAAGCGGAAGATGGGAGGATCAAATCGGACCGAAGGTCCGCAAGGGCGACTGCCCGCCCGCAGCGCCAAAGGCGCGAGGATTTCGCATCGCGGAGGCGATGCGGACCACAAGGGCTCAAATGAAAAGGGCGATCCAGCCCGTCAGCGGATCGCCCTTTCATGGTCAGCGGCGGGAAGTGCCGCTCACGAAGCCTCTATTGGTAGGGGTAATTACCGATAGTGCCTCGCGCGGAAACTTGCCGACCTCTCTGCTGAACCATGAGACATCGGATCACCTCCTTTCGCGCTTTTGAGCCAAGACCCGCACCGTTTCACCGGGGGCCGAGAACCGCGTTCGCCGCTTTCCTCGAGGCTCAATTTGATTCAAGCGAATCGCGAAAACAAGGCTTGAAAAAAAGTTTTCCCACGTCAGAATTGTGCGCTGTTGCGTGGCGCCCGGGGAGGCGCGTTTTCTTTACCGGCAATCCTCGATCACCCGCGTTACTTCGGCCCAGGCCGGAAGGTAAAGCGACGGCTGACCCGCCATTTCCACTGCGAAACGCCCTTTGGTGATCGCCATCGCGTCCAACAGCGGATCGGAGGGGCGGAGAACGGCCACGCGCCAGCCTTCGCGCGCGGCGGCGCTGAGTGTGCGTGCCTGCGTCTCAGTGCGGATCGTTATGGCGCCTTCCGCCAGCGTACTGCTCGCTGCAGCGATGAAGATTTGCCGGTCGGCCGTGCAATTCATCTGGAACAGCATTTCCCGTGTCGGCGAGTGAAATTCGGCGAAACTTTCGCTGCCAGCGGTGCGATAGACCCAGTCGCCCTTGGTTTGCGGCGCATCGTTCCAGCTCATGTCGTCAGGCGCGGCGGTTTGCTGCGGCGGCTGTGTTGCTGGCTGCTGTGCGCAAGCGGCGCTGGCGCTGAGGCCGAGCCCGGCAGCAATGGCGGCAGTGACTTGCAAATAGATCGGTTTCATGACGCTCCAATGCGCGCTAACGGCTTCATAGTCCATGAACAAGGCCGTACCATGAGCGCGAAACGCCGGATCGATCAACTGCTTGTCGAGCGCGGGCTGGCGGAAAGCCGGGCCCGGGCGCAGGCGCTGGTGATGGCGGGGCTGGTATTCAGCGGGGACGCGAAGATTTTCAAGCCGGGCCAACAGCTGGCCGAGGATGCCTTGCTTGAGGTGCGCGGGCGCGACCACCCCTGGGTCAGCCGCGGCGGGATCAAACTGGCGCATGCAATAGAGCATTTCGGGCTAGATACGACCGGCGCGGTGGCGATGGATATCGGCAGCTCGACCGGCGGGTTCACCGATGTGCTGCTGCAAGGCGGCGCGGCGCATGTGTTCGCGGTCGATAGCGGGACCAACCAGCTTGCGTGGAAATTGCGGCAGGACCCGCGAGTGACCGTGTTGGAGCAGACCAGCGCGCGCATCCTGACGCCGGAAATGATCGACCGGCCGTGCGACTGGGTGGTGTGCGACGCCAGCTTCATCGGCCTGGCCAAGGTGCTTGAGCGGCCATTGGAACTCGCCGCACCGCGTTGCACGCTGGTGGCGCTGATCAAGCCGCAATTCGAAGTCGGGCGCGAGGAAGTGGGCAAGGGCGGGGTAGTCCGCGATCCGGCGCTGCACCAGCGCGTGTGCGGTGAAGTGCGCGACTGGCTGGAGGCGAACGGCTGGACGGTTCAGGGCATTGTCGAAAGCCCGATTACCGGGCCGCAGGGCAATGTCGAGTTCCTGATTTGCGCCCGGCGCGGCTGATCGCAGGAGAAATGCGACCCATCCCGCTGTGGTACATCGATTTTGCCTCTTGTTGCGCAGCGTGTATCGCGCATTCATGAGTTACCGGCGAATCAATCGGGGGTAAGCATGAACGTCATCGCGTCGCGCGGCCAATTGCGTGCCAGCTTCATCCGCTGGGCGCTGTTCACCGTGCCGCTGATTGTCTTGCTGGGCTTTGTCGCGGGGCAAGCGGGCGGACCCAACACGGTCTGGTTCCAGAGCCTGGCGAAGCCTGCGATCTATCCCCCGCCGGCCACCTTCGGCATCGTCTGGACGATCCTTTACGTCATGATCGGCCTGTCACTGGCGTTGGTGTGCAGTTCGTGGGGCGCGCGCGGCAGGGGCCTGGCGATTGGCCTGTTCGCGGTGCATTTCCTGTGCAACCTCGCCTGGACGCCGGTGTTTTTCGGCAACCAGAACATCATCGGCGGGCTGGTAGTGATGGGCCTGGTCGATGTGACCTTGCTGGCAGTGCTCTGGGCATTCTGGCGGGTCAGGCGGGCGGCGGCTTTGCTGCTGTTGCCCTATCTCGCCTGGGCGCTGTTCGCGACCGTGCTCAATTACGAGTTCCACCGTCTCAATCCTGAGGGGCGGCAGGATACGTCATCGGGCGCCACGCAGCGGTTCGAATTGTAAGAAGCACTTGCCATCATTGCCGGGCGGGACCATTTAGCGCTCATGCAAAGCCAGAACCCGATGATCGCCGATTTCGTGAAGCTCGCTAACAGCGCGGCAGGCACTTTTGCCGGCATGACCCGCGAAGCGCGTGAGAGCGCCCGTGAACGCTTGAAAGAGGCGATGGGCGGGATGGATTTCGTGAGCCGTGAAGAGTTCGAAACCGTCAAGCTGATGGCGCAGAAAGCGCGCGAGGAAAACGAAGCGCTGAAGGCTCGCATCGAAGCGCTGGAAGCGAAGCTCGCCGCCAAGTAACCGCTGCGCGCCATGAACCTGCGCGCGCCCGCCATCCTCGTTGCTTCCCGCCAGCACGGCGAAACCGCGGCCATTGCGCGGCTGCTGACCGAGGAATTCGGCCTGGTTGCCGCCTATGTCGCGGGGGGCGCGGGCGCCAGCTGCGCCCGATAATGATCCCCGGCAACCGGATCGAGGCGGAGCTGCGCAGCAAATCCGATGCGCAATTGCCCTTTGCCAAGATCGAGTTGACGCAGAGCCGCGGACCATGGCTGAGCGAACCCTTGCCGGCCGCAGCGATTGGCTGGGCCTGCGCGCTCACCGCCACCGCGCTGCCCGAACGCAATCCCTATCCCGCGCTGTTCGGCGCGCTCGACGCGCTGCTGGCGGCGGTATGCCAGGCCCCCTCGGCGCGCGGCTGGCTGCCGGCAATGATCGCCTATGAGACACTGCTGCTGCGCGAACTTGGCTATGGCGGCGGGCGCCCGGATTTGCCCGAAGATATTGATGCGCTGATAGCGGCATTTGACCGGCTCGAAGCACCTCTTGCGCGCTACCTGCTTGCCGACCGGCGCGGCGATGTTATGTCGGCGCGACATCTCTTGAGGGAGCGGCTTGCCCGTATGTTGACGTGAAGATTGCAGTCCTGCCCGGCGACGGGATCGGCCCCGAAGTGTGTGCAGAGGCGCTGCGCGTGCTCGATGCGCTCGGTTTGCCCGGCCTGACGCTGTTCGAAGGCGATGTCGGTGCCGCCGGATACCGCAAGCACGGCCACCCGCTGCCGCCGGAAACGCTGGCGATGGCGCGCGAGGCCGATGCCGTGCTGTTCGGTGCTGTGGGCGACCCGTCCTGCGACCATATCGAGCGGCACCTGCGCCCCGAACAGGCGGTGCTGGGCCTGCGCAAGGAGCTGGGCCTGTTTGCAAATTTGCGTCCCGCCAAGGGGTTTGACGGGCTGGAAGAGCTGAGCGCGCTCCGCCCCGAAATTGCGCGCGAAATCGACCTGGTGATCGTGCGTGAGCTGACCGGCGATGTCTATTTCGGCGAAAAGCATCGCGAAATCCTGCCTGACGGACGGCGCGAGGGGTGGGACCGCATGGCCTATGCCGAAGACGAGGTGCGCCGCATCGCCCATGTCGCTTTCCGCACCGCGCAGACGCGCGGCAATCGCGTCACCAGCATCGACAAGGCCAATGTGCTGGAAACCAGCCGATTGTGGCGCGAAGTGGTGGAGGAAGTCGCCGCCGAATATCCCAATGTTGAGTTGGAGCACATGTATGTCGACAATGCCGCGATGCAGCTCGTCAAGGCGCCGGGCGCTTTCGATGTGGTGCTGACCGGGAACCTGTTCGGCGATATCCTGTCAGACCAGGCGAGCATGTGCGTCGGCTCGATCGGGCTGCTCGCCAGTGCTTCGCTGGGCGAACGGCAGACCGCGCATGGCACCTTTGGTCTGTATGAGCCGATCCATGGCAGCGCCCCGGATATAGCAGGGCAGGGCAAGGCCAATCCGATTGCGACGATCCTGTCTGCCGCGATGATGCTGCGCCACAGTTTCGGGCTGGAGGACGAAGCCGCGCGGATCGAAACGGCGGTGGCGCGCGCGCTGAAAGACGGGGTGCGCGGCGGCGATCTGGGCGGATCGCTCGGCTGCGAGGCGATCGGTTCGGCGGTGTGCGAGCGACTTTAAGATGACCGGGGATGGTCCGCTGGAGCTGGCGATCATCCTGCCGACCCTCAATGAACGCGGCAACCTGGCCCCGCTGATCGAGCGGATCGAGTTCGCACTCGGCAATTCCGGGTGGGAAGTGCTGATCGTGGATGACAATTCATCCGATGGCACTGCTGACGAGGCGCGCGCGTTGGCGCTCAGCGATCGGCGGGTGCGGGTGATCCAGCGGATCGGGCGGCGCGGCCTCGCCAGTGCGGCGATCGAAGGGTTTTGCGCCACCGCCGCGCCCTATGTCGCGGTGATGGATGCCGATCACCAGCACGATCCTGCGCTGCTGCCGAAGATGCTGGCCGCCTTGCGCGCGGGCGAGGCTGACGTCGCGGTTGCCTCGCGATTTACCGAAGGGGCCAGCACCGCGAACTGGGCGGATCCCGAGCGCGAAAAGCTGTCAGGCGCAGCAAATGCCCTGGCGCGCAAGCTGACCGGGGTGGAACTGAGCGATCCGATGAGCGGCTATTTCATGCTCTCGTCTCAGCTTGCGCGGGCGCTAGTGCCGAAACTGTCCGGGATCGGGTTCAAGATCCTGCTCGACCTTCTGGCCAGCTCAAATCGCAGGCTGAAGGTTCGCGAATTCCCGCTCGATTTCGCTGCACGGCGCGAAGGCGAAAGCAAGCTTGATCGGGCAATCGCCTTCGATTTTCTCGCCGGGATCTATGACAAGACTTTCGGCAAGCTGATCCCCACGCGCTTTGCTTTGTTCGGCACGGTGGGTGCGGCGGGCGTGCTGGTCCACATGGCGGTGCTGAGCATCGTCCTCTTTGTATTCGGCGAGGCCTTTACGCTTGGACAAATCGCTGCCGTTCTCAGCGCGATGAGCTTCAATTTCTTCCTCAACAACTGGCTGACCTATCGCGACCAGCGGTTGAAAGGGGCGGGCGCCCTGTTCAAGGGCTGGATCGGCTTCTGCCTCACCTGCGCGGTGGGAGGCTTCGCTAATGTTGCGGTGGCGACCTTGCTGGAGATGCAGGGATTGATCTGGTTCGTCGCCGCGCTCGCCGGAATACTGGTAGGATCAGTTTGGAATTACGCGCTGTCCAGCCGCTTTGTTTGGGGCAGGTATTAGCGCCAGCCCTCCAGCCACGCGTAGTCGAGGAAGCTCATCGCTCCCTTCAGCGGGGCAGCGGTGAGGATCGGGTAGAACCACGCGAAGATCGCTACACTGGCCGCAAGCACAGCCAGCGCGATGCGTCGGTGCCCGGCCTGCCAGACTGCGTCGAGCGCCAGGGCCAGCGCGCCCAGCAGGGAGAAATGCGGCACGAAATAGTGGTAGTAGAACTGGACCGACTTCGCCGCGAACAACCACAGCCCAAGGCTTGCCGCATAGCCCGCTACCATCGCGATACGAACCCAGATTCGCTCTGAAATACCGCTGACAAGGCACCATAAAAGCGCGGGAATTCCTAGCAGCATGGTGATCGGGTTGCCTAACAGAAGCACACCGCGTTGTACGCCTTCGGGCGCTTCGTAGAAAAACCAGATCGCCCGGGCGTTGAGCACCCAGTCAGGCCAGGTGGACTGGTAGTTGTGCGGCGCCAGTACCTGTGTCTGGAGCGACAACATTTCGCGGTGCAGGGCGATCAGCCCGCCGCTGGTGAGCGTGTTTTCCTGCAGGAACAGTGCCGGCCAGAAGCTCAGCGCATAGACCGCGAGCGGTACGATACCCAGCCACAGCGCCGCCTCGACCAGAGAGACCCCGGGCACCGGTATCCCGCGCCGGCTGGTGAACAGGCGCCGCCTGCCTGCGGAAAGGCGCGCGGCAAGGAAAGCGAGACCCGGCACCATGGCCAGCGGGATCGCGTTCCACTTTGCAGCCATCGCCGCGCCCAGCAAGACGCCGGTCAACATCAGCCGCCAGCGGCCCTGTTCGGGCTTGTGCATCGCCGCGGCAAATTGCCATGCCGCCAGCGACAGGAAACAAGCCATGAAGATATCGAGCATGGCGATCCGCGCCAGGACCAGCAGCATGAACCCGCTCGCCAGCAGCACCCCGAACGCCAGCGTCGCAAAGCGTGACAGGCTGGCGTGCCACATCGCCCGCATGCTGGCGATCAATGTAACGACGCCTGCCAGCAGCGGGAGGATGCGCCAGCCAAGCGGCGTATCGCCGAACAACGCAATACCCGCGGCGAGGATCGTCTTGCCCAGCAGCGGGTGCTCGCGATTGATATAGGCGCCGCCGGCGAGCATTTCGCGCGCGGCGGGCAGGTAGTGCACTTCGTCGAAATAGGGTTCGGCCAGTGTGGTCAGCCTGATCGCGCAAAGCCCGGCGAAGATTGCCGCCAGCACGAGCGTCGGGCCGATCGGGTCACGCGGTTGGGCGGGGGCCTGGCTCATCGCCAAAAGGCATAAATGCGCTCCCCCGCAGCCACAAGATCAAAGGTTTCAGTTTGCCCCGTCTTGCTGGCGCTCCAGCCAGAACACCCGTGCCGCCATGGCCAGCAAGCCGATGCTCGCCGTCGCCACCACCAGCAGCGTCCAGAGTGGGACATTCATGCCGACCTGTCGCGCACGCGGCGCAATCAGGAACAGCGCGAGCGTCACGGCAAGCAAAAGATCCCACCACACCTGCACTCCCCACAGGTTGTTTGTATGATTGGTCCAGACCTGCAACACGCCCTCATTGGTGATCGTCACCGCTGTGAACGCACCGAAGGCGCCGGCCAGTGCAGCCGCAATCGCGGCATTCCCTACCGTCGGCCGGGCCGAAAGGATGTGAAACACGGCCAGCAATGCAATGGCCAGGCCGACAAGGGCCAGAATTTCGAATGAGGACATGAACCAACCTTTCTATGTAGCACTTGCTACATTGCCTTGTAGCGTACTGTAGCGACTGCTACAAGAGTCGATATGAGCAATTCCCGAATGTCGCGCGAAACCTTGATGCCCATGCTGGCGGCGCATGTGCTTGAACATGGCCTTGCCGGGGCAAGCTTGCGCCCGCTTGCGCGCGCAGCTGGAACAAGCGACCGGATGCTTCTGTATCATTTCGGCAGCAAGGAACGCCTTGTCGCCGATCTCCTTGCCTATGTTGCGGAGGTCTATGCCCAGACATTGGACACCGCCTTCGGAAGCCAGCCAGCCGCCAGCCGCCGCGAATGCGTCGATCGCATTCTCGACCAGGCGGGCGGCGAGACAATGCGTCCATTCATGGCGCTATGGTGGGACATCGTGTCCGGTTCCGCCCGCGGCAATGCGGGATATCGCGAGGCTGCGCATCAAATGATGTCGCGCCTCCTGGAATGGCTGGAGGCGCACATGCCACCCGAGGATCCCGATCCTGCGGGCGGCGCGCGCTATCTCATGACGTTGATCGAAGGCACGTTGATGCTGTCCGCTGTGGGTTGCGAGGAGATCGCACGGGCGGCACTGGAAGCGGTCGATCTATAGCGGCTTGCCCGCTTGACGACAGCCGCCTAAACCCGCCCGCGATATGAAGAAGACCACCGGAATGGACCGCTCGATCACGCGTCGCTGGCGTCCTGCCACTCAGGCAGTGCGCGGCGGGACCTGGCGCAGCGAGCACGGCGAAACGAGCGAGGCACTGTTCCTCAGCTCGGGCTATACTTATGACGACGCGCAGACCGTGGCTGACCGGTTTGCCGGCGAGGCCGAGGGGATGACCTATTCGCGCCTCCAGAACCCGACCGTGGCGATGCTGGAGGAACGGATCGCGCTGCTCGAAGGGGCAGAGGCTTGCCGGGCTCAGGCGAGCGGGATGGCGGCGATGACCGCGGCGCTGCTGTGCCAGCTATCGGCGGGTGATCATGTGGTGGGTGCGCGCGCCGCTTTCGGATCGTGCCGCTGGCTGCTTGATCATCTGTGCCCGCGCTTCGGCATCGAAGTGAGCGTGATCGACAGCACCGACAACGCCGCCTGGGAAGATGCGATCCGGCCCAACACCAAGGTGTTCTTCTTCGAAACGCCGGCCAATCCCACACTCGATATCGTCGACCTGAAATTCGTCTGCGACCTTGCCAGGGCTCACGGCATCACCACCGTAGTCGACAATGCCTTTGCCACCAGCGCACTGCAGCGGCCGATGGAGTTCGGCGCCGACGTGGTCGCCTATTCCGCCACGAAGATGATGGACGGGCAGGGCAGGGTGCTCGCGGGCGCTGTGTGCGGCAACGAACAGTGGATCAATGAGGTGCTGCTGCCGTTCCAGCGCAATACCGGCCCCAACATCTCGCCCTTCAACGCCTGGGTTGTTCTGAAAGGTCTGGAGACGCTGGCCATGCGCGCGCAGCGGCAAAGCGAAAGCGCGGTGCGGCTGGGGCATTTCCTGGAGCACCGCGTTCCGCGCATGCTCCATCCGGGGCTGCCCAGCCACCCGCGCCACGAAATGGCGCTCAGTCAGATGGATGCGACTGGCCCGATCTTCGCCTTCGACGTCGAGAGTCGAGAGCGTGCCTTCGCCGTGCTCGACGCCTTGCAGCTGGTCGATATCTCCAACAACATCGGCGATGCGCGCAGCCTGATGTGCCATCCGGCCAGCACCACCCATGCCAGCATGAGCGAGGAAGCGCGCGCGGAAATGGGCGTTACCGAGGGGTTGCTGCGGATCAATATCGGGCTGGAAGACCCGGAAGACCTGCAGGAAGACCTGGACCAGGCGCTTGCGGCAGCGGGATTCTGACGGGCCAAGCGGACAGAGAGGAATCGAAATGGACAAGCGGGTGGAACTGGTTTTCGATTTCGTCAGCCCCAATGCCTATCTGGTGTGGTGGCCGCTGCGCGACCTGTTGCGCCGCACGGAAGCCGGGCTCGACGTCATCCCCGTGTTCCTTGCCGGCATGCACCGCATCACCGGCAATGCACCACCGATGATCCGCGACGCAGAGGTCAAGGGCAAGAACGAATACGCCATGCTGGAAATGCAGCGCTTCATTGCGCGGCACAACCTCGACAAATACCGCATGAATTCGAAGTTTCCGTTCAATTCGATCCTGCTCCAGCGCATGCTCTTTGCCGCCGACCAGGACGGCCGCGGGGTGCAATTCGCCGAGGCGCTGCTGCCCGCGATCTGGGAACAGGACCTTGATGTGACCGACCCCGAAGCGGTTGGCGCTGCGGTGGCTGCAGCGGGGTTCGACGCGCGCGACTTGTTCGAGCGGGCGCAGAGCGAAGACGTGAAGCAAGGCCTCGTCGACAACACCCAGAAAGTGGTCGATTGCGGCGCTTTCGGCATTCCCACCATGTTCGTTGGCGGCGAAATGTTCTTCGGCAAGGAACGGCTGGGCCAGGTTGAAGAAGAACTGGGACGCTAGGCTAAGGCCAGCTTCACCTTATAGCCGATCCATCCGCAGCCACTCGCGATCGCCAACCCAGGCCTTGGCAAGCGCCGCTTCGGCTGCCCTGGCTTCAGGGCGATGGCCAAGCCTTCGCTCGCTTTGGGCAAGACCGTATAGCGCCCAACCGTTGTTGGGCGCCTTGAAGAGGGCTTCACGAAAGGCTGCCGATGCTTCGCGATAGCGGCCGGCCTGGTAGAGCGACGCGCCCAGCGACTGGGCGATGGGGTAATACCAGTAAGGAGGCTCGTTATAGGGAATGATTTTCTCGATCGCCTGGGCCTGCCGGTAATGCTCTGCCGCATCCATGTATTGACCTCGCGCCTGCGCCTGCCGACCATGGGCGACGTGGATTGCCAGATCGATGATATCGGGGGCGGGGAAACCGGCATCGAGCATAGCGGCCATTTGCGGATCCGATTTCAGCCGCTGCATGGCCGCGATTTCGCTTGCGAAACCGGCATCGTTGCCGCTCCGCGCCAGAGCGACCGCGCGCGAATAGTGGCGCATCGCCTCGATATAGGCGAGTTCGCTCGATTGGCTGGTGAGTGCGAGCACGGCCACAGGCGAGGAATATTGCGTCATCGCGAAATAGGGCGCGGCATGGATCGCCTGGACCCACGGAAGTTCGCGTGCGACATCCGTGTCGAGTATGCGCTTCAGCCGCTCAGTCTCGTGGACCACCCGGCCCATGTCGCCTATCATCTGCGCTGACGACAGCAGGAAATGGACGTTGTGGGGATAATAGCCATAGCGATAGAGCCCATCATCGCCTGCGACCGATAGATAGGCTTCGTCGGCTCGCGCAGCTTTGATGTTGGCTTCGACCGAATCGCGATAACGACCGATCCGATAATAGATGTGGCCGGGCATATGCACGAGGTGGCCCAGCGCGGGTGGGGCATCGGCCACCAGCCGGTCAGCGGCCGCCTCGGCCTTCTTGGGATCGGGACTGTTTTCCATCAGGTGGATGTAGAGGTGGGAGGCTTGGGGGTGGCGCGGATTATTGGCGATCGTGCGCTCGATCAGCCTGATCGCGGTGGCAATCTGCGGGCGTGCTTCGTTTGTCGCGGGATCCCAATAATCCCACGGTGTGGTATTCATCGCCGACTCAGCTGCGAGGACAGCCACATCATTGCTCTGCGGGAACCGGTCAGCGATCTTGACCATCATTTCCGAATATTGGCGTTCCAGCTCTGCCCGGTCGGCGGCAAGATCGTCGGGGAAGCGCACGGCCTGTGCGGCGATCAGCGCTTTTTCGATTTCGCTGGAACTGGCCGACAGCCGTTGCGCTTGCTTGACCGCGAAGATCGCCATGCGGTTCTGCTCTTCGCTCATTCCGGCGTTGATGTTGAGCCCATTGGCATAGGCTTCGCCCCACCAACACATGGCGCATTCGGGCGCGTATGCCCGGGCCTTGCGGAATGAGCGCACCGCCGCGGCATGGTTGAAACCGTAAAGCAGCGCCACGCCCTGGTTGAAATAGGCGCGCGCCTCGCCGCTGATACCGGTCACGCCGATGTCGGATTCCGGGATCGCCGGGTAAAGCGGAAATGATCCAGCGCCTGGCTGTGCTGCAAGCGCAACTGGCATGGCAGCGGCCAACCGAAGCCTCTGATCGAGCGTGACAGCGCGGGCATCGATTCCGCGGCAGGCCTTGCGCCCTGCCAGGGTCGGATCGAGTGCGGCCAACGATGCCTTCTCTGCTTGGACAGCGCCATCCTGCATCGCAACGCCGCCGATTCCCGTGGTGGTCAGCAACGCGGCCAGCAATCCTATAATCTTGAACATTCAGGCCTCCCGTTCTTTCAGTGAGGCGACCCCGCTTTGTCCGATCAGACGTTCTACCACTCCGGAACGATCAATCAAAGTTGTTCAACGGTGCAATGGAGGTGGATTAACTGAGCAGGCATCTTGCCGCGCGCGCTGCAATTGCTACCTTTACCTTGTCATGAAAGAGCTGTTCCAACACGCTGCCACAACCGATGGCGTTACCGTGCGGGTCGCGGTCAACTTCCTGCCCGAACAATCGCAGCCCGATGCGGGCAAGTGGTTCTGGGTCTACCATATCCGGATCGAGAACGGCAGCCACGAGACCATCCAGCTGCGCACCCGCCACTGGCGCATCACCGATGGGCGCGGCATGGTGAACCATGTCGATGGCGAAGGCGTGGTGGGTGAACAGCCCGTGCTCAAGCCCGGCCACAGTCATGATTATGTGTCGGGTTGCCCGCTGGCGACCCCGCATGGCTCGATGGAGGGCTTCTATACCTTCTACCGCGATGACGGCACACCGCTCGAAGTGCGCATCCCATTCTTCCCGCTCGCCGCACCTGCCACAGCCGATTGATTGGGGTCATCGCGAAGCTTGCCGGAAGGGGCGAGCCGCTCTAAATCGCCCCTGCCATGAAGCGTACCCACCTGCCTCTCAATGCCTTGCGCGTTTACGATGCCGCTGCGCGGCACCTCTCGTTCACGCGCGCGGCGGACGAGTTGGCAGTCACACCCGCAGCGGTCGGCCAGCAGATCCGCGCGCTGGAGGATCACCTCGGCGTGGTGCTGTTCCGCCGCACCAGCAAGGGGCTGGAACTGACCGAAGAGGGGTGTGCAGGCCTCGATGCCCTGCGTGAAGGCTTCCTGAAGTTCGAAGAAAGCGTACAGGCGATGCAGGCCGGGCAGGCCTCGGATCGCTACACTATCGCCGTTCCGCGCGAATTCTATGCCCAATGGCTGGGCGCGCGGCTGGCCGCATTCAAGGCCGCCAATCCGGAAATCCAGTATCATATCGTCGCTGACGAGAATGCCGATTTTACCGAGGCGAACCTCGATGTCGCCGTGCGGCTGGTCGACGGGCCGGGCGACCTTGAGGGCGTGTTGCTGGCTCCGGCAGAGCGGGTTGTCGTCGCTGCGCCCGATGCGCAGGACAGCTGGATCGACTGGCCGGGAGCGAACCTGCCGGAAGATGCAAAGCCGTGCGTGACCACTGGCAATCCTGGCCAGGCGCTCAGCTCTGCCATCGCCGGGCTGGGCAAGGCGGCGCTGCCGCTGCCGCTGGTCGAAGAGGCGGTGGCAGCCGGCAAGCTGACCATCCTCGAAGGTCCGGAAGAAGGGCGGCGGGGCTATTGGCTGGTCGCACCCCTGCCGCAGTGGCGACAGAAGAAGGTGAAAGCGCTGGTCGCGCACCTGACCGCATAATGGCAACAAGACTCGCTACGCCGACGCTCGAGACCGAGCGCTTCATCCTGCGCCCTCTCGATCGCTCGGACGCCTCTGCACTGTTTCCGACCATGTCTGACCCGGAACAGTGCCGTTACCTGCTGGATCCGGCGTTCACGGACCTAATGACGCTGGAAGACTGGCTGTGCGACGCAGAATGGGACGGGCGGAGCTGGAGCGCGATTGACCGCGCAAATGGCGAAGTGGTGGCTAGGGTGGTGGCCATGCCGCGTGGCGAGCGGATCGCTGAGGTCGGCTACACTACTGTTGTTCACCGGCAGGGGCAACGGATCGCGGAAGAATGCATGCGCCGCCTGCTCAAGCAATTATTCGAGGCTGAAGGGCACCATCGGGTCTATGCCAGCACCGATCCGCGTAACGTCGCCTCAAATCGCCTGCTCGAGAAGCTCGGCTTCCGTCTCGAAGGGCATTATCTGGAGAGCGTGCACACCCATGAAGGGTGGTGCGACGAATATTTCTGGGGCTTGCTCGCGCGGGAATGGCACGGGCAAGCCCAGTAGCGTCAAACTCCAAACGCGCCCATCGATGCTGCGCCGACAGAAAGCGTTATCGCGCTGGCGAAGAGCGCCATCAACGCTACGCTGAGCTTTTCGGCGAGGCGAAGGGACATCACCAGCGGCTTGGCCACCGCGCGAAAGCGGGCTTTGTATTCAGGATGCTCGGTCCCCATCCAGCGGTCCCACCAGGTGAAATAGAGCCCGAAATTGTGGTTGCCTTCGCTGTGGTGCAGGTCATGGTGGGTGGTTGTTGTCAGCCAGTCGGTCCATTTGCTGTCTACCCATCCCGCAGGATGCAACTCGACACCGGCGTGCCCCATCACATTACGGGCTATCATCCATGCCAGGAAAGCAAACAGGGCAGAACCCATGTATTCGACGCCAGCGAGCGAGGCGAGCAGCAAGAAGATCGGCATGAACGCGGCCTCGGTCACGCCTTCCCATGCCGAAAAGCTATAGGCGGCCCAAGGGGTAGGGGTGCGCGACTTGTGGTGATGCAGGTGCGTGGCGCGAAACAATCTGCGATGGTGCAGCACCCTGTGCATCCAATAGAAGTACGCGTCATGAAACAGCGTAATCGCCACGATTTGCACTATGAAAGGAGCCAGATCGTATGGCCCGTCATGAGTTTTCACCACGCCCGCTTCGATCAAGAGGACCGTGCTTAGCCCAGTCAACGCGAAGAAAAAGACTGTGCGAAATGACGAGCTGACTTCGCGTATGTAATCACTGCGCTGCGCCTGCCGGTGCTGGATCCTGCGCGCAGCGCTCCATTCGCTTGCCACCCATAAGAACAACGAAAGCGCACTTGCTGCGATCAGGTAGCGCCCAAGATCGAAAGTGAAGACACCGATGAAATGATCCTGGATGCGGGCGATCCAGAATTCGAGATTTTGTTCTTGCATATAAGCGATTCCGTAATGGCGAAGTTGTGTGATGGGTGATGTGGCACTTCGCCCGCAGAAAAGCCTCGCAGGTTCGGAAAAGGCCGATCAATTTCGAAATTGATCGCGTTTTTTCAGTTCTGAATAGCTCCGCCGATCAGTGCGTCCCTCCGGAAATCGGTGGGGGTCATTCCGGCCTCCTGGCGAAAGGCACGATTGAATGTGGGCAGGGAGTTGTAGCCGAGGTCCATTGCGATGGTCAGCACAGGCAGGTCGACCAGTTTCGGATTCGATAGCATTTCGCGCGCATCGGCGATGCGATGGTGGTTCAGATAGGCAGAGAAATTGCGATAGCCCAGGCGGCGGTTGATGAGCGCGCGTAGGCGGTGTTCCGGGGTCTCAAGATATGCAGCAAGTCCCGTGATCGTTAGGCCTGGCGTGCGATGGATACCGTCCGCAATGGCCTCGGCAAGCCGATGGCTCAAAACCGTTTCAGATGCTGACAGCTCGGCCGGGTCGCGTGGCCCGGTTGTCGCAGGCGCGACCGCTGGCAATAGTTCGTTGTCGATGCGCAGCAGCGCCAGGCCGGCAAACAGGATCAACGCCAGGATCAACAGCGCATTGGCTAGCTGCACGGGCGGGTACGGTATCGATCGACCGAGCAACGTTTCGAATACCAGCACGCCGCCTGTCTGGAGTCCGACCAGCAGCGGCAGCCAAAGCCGCACCGTGCGGCGCTTTTCGATCAAATCGTCCGCGCGCATTACCCATGCCACGCGAAGCAAATCCGCGACCAGGGCCAAGGCGACCACGTGGATCGCATAGAATCCGAGCGGGTCGAGCGCGGGTGTGTAGTATGCGATCAGCCAGCCAAGGAGCAAGCCGGCGGCTGCTCCGCCGATTACCGGCGCGGTCGGTTCATCTTCGAACAGTCGTCTCCCGAACAGCCAGGTCCAAAATGGTGTGAAAATCGACGCGAGGTCGACAAAGCGCCGGATCCCCGAGGGCGGTTCCAATACGCCAGTCGAATTGACAAGATAGGCTGTCCCGGAGACCAACAGTCCGGCCATCGCAAAGCGGATTGCCGGGCGCAGCTTCCCGGCTAGCAACAGCGTAAGGAGCATCAGGCTTGCGCCAACTGCGATCAGCCGCGCGGTTGCATCCAATGTCTCGATCATTGCTAGGGGATGTTAGGGCACGTCGATCGGTCCGTCACGGGTCACCGGTCGTGATAGGTTAGGAGTTGGTCGAAAGCGAGACCCTGTCTTTCACCGGATCATATTCCACCGCTATGCCTGCCCCGCGCAACTCGTTGAAAGGTATGAAGCCGCTGCGGGTGGCAAGGGCATTTGAAATGCGCGAAGGCAACGCTCCGGCACGATCACCCAAAGCGTCGGCAACCGAAGCCGTCGCTATGAAGATCTGCGCCCCTTCCTCGATCCGGATGGTGGCATTGCCGCGGCTTTGGCCGTTGACGAGCAAAGGCTTGCTGACCGTCAGGCTGCCGTCTTGCGCATTGAAGCGCGGTTTGCCGCTTGCGGGCGCCGCGCCTGGAGCTTCGACCGGGGTAAGTTTGGCCAGATCATAGTCGACCGCCAGCACCTCGCCGGGCTTCAGGTCTGGTATGCGGCTGGGCACCAGTTTCCCGGTCGTACGCGGTGCCGAGGCCGCTCCGAACAAACCCGCAAATGCGGTGGCGAAGCTGTTAGCCTCGTGGGTGGGTTGAGCTTCTGTACCATCGGGTGACAGCCCGACGTCAGCCAGCTCAAGTTGGTCATTGCGATGCACCAACTCGGCAAGCTCGAAAATGGCAATCGGCCTTGCCTTGGGCAGTTCTATCCTCAGTGGGTAGCTTTTGCTCACTCCCAACTCATCAAGGCGTGCGACCTGTGGTCGAGTCTCGGACGAAGGAGGGGGCCAAGCAAGAGTCACCGCGGACGCGAGCGAAATCAGCACAAGCGCGGCAAGCCGGGACAAACGGCCATAACCGCTGTCTACCCAACGATGCCAGACCGGCGCTGTATCGGAGTGACTCATGGGACCAATATGCCTCACAAGGGTTACCAAGTCACGCTGGCAAGGCGCTCCATAACAACCACAAGCCACCGCCCGCGATGGCCACCCCATACGGGAATTTTGCATAGAGGCTGTCCGGATCTATCGCGCCCGGCTTGAAAACTCGCCGCGAACCGAACCATATGATGATGGCTGCCAGGCCTGCCAGTGAGACCGAAAGCAAAAGGGAAAGACCATCGCTCAGGGGAAACCAAGCCGCTGCACCGGCGTAGAATTTCGCGTCGCCGCCGCCGATGATTCCCCCGGCGAACAGCGCCATCCCAACCGCCAGCGCAATCGCGGCGTGCGCTCCATGCCACCCGATGGCCTCGATACCGCCGTTTGCGAATGCAAATGCCAGCCCAGTAACCAGCAGGGCGAGCGATAGCCAGTTAGGCAGACGACGCTTCAGGATGTCGCCAATCGCGCCGACCACCAGCAGCAGCGAAAGTGCCGCTGGCCAAAGCAGCTCAGGCATCTGCTTGCCTTAATCCTGGCGCTTCAACGCAACGCGAATGGGATAGCTCGCGATCCGTGGCCTGCTTGCCCAGCGACCGCCGCCACCGCGCGAAATGGTAATGCGAACGGGACCGTTCGCAGGATTGGTCGCAGCCTTCGCGGGCGCGGTGTTGCCCACAAGCGTGATCCGGCTGCGGGCAGGTGCTGCAGCTTGTTGAGACTGTCCGACGGTCACCCGCGGTTGCGGCGCGGTAGCGTTGGTGGCAGAACTGCTCGAAACCTGGATTTCGCGGTTGCTCGAGCGTGCCACGGATGGCGCTGCCGGGGCGACAACATCGCTTGCGGCCATATCGCCCGCCGATAGGGGGCCAGTCAGGCCCTGCGAGATCGCGGCAATCTCTGCCCGTTTTAGCGCTTCGTCGGCTTCGCGCTGGCGCATGGCGAGGGCCTGTGGTGAGGAACCCAGCGACGACTGATAGAAGCGCGCGAGGTTGGCGGCATATTTGGGGTTGGACGAGTCCAGTTCGAGCGCTGCCTTGAAGTAGCGTTCGGCGAGATCCGCCCGGCCCAGCCGCGCATAGGAAACGCCCAGCCCGTTGAAGGCATCGGCCGCGGTCTTCTCATTGAGCGCGGCAAGGCGGAAAAGCTGGATTGCCGTGGCGACATTGCCCTGCTCAAGCGCGAGCCGTCCACGTTCCAGTTCATCGCTGCCGAAGACTTCGGCGCGCTGTTCGGAATTTGCACCCGGCTTGGGTCCGAAACCCAGCTCGCTAACGAAGCTCTGGCAGCCGCTTAGCGTCAGTGCCGCAACGACGCAGCTGGCGATGCGAATATGGGCTTTCATGGGATTATCCTCCTCCCGTCATCGATGGTATGACTTCGCGAATGGTCAATGTGGCAGCCGGTAATATCAAGGCGCCGATCATCGCCGGCAGCATGAAGGCGACCAGCGGGATCGAGATCAGGACCGGCAAACGATGCGCCTTCTCTTCAGCACGCAAACGGCGGGCTTCGCGCATCTCCGACGAGTACACGCGCAGCGTGGTGGCAAGGCTGGTTCCCAGCTTGTCAGACTGGATCAGCAAAGTGGTGAATGACCGGATTTCATCGACGCCGGCTGTTTCACCAAGTAACCGAAGTGCGTCCTCGCGATTGGCACCAGCCCGCATGCGCAGCGTTGTTTCCGTTATCATTTCGGAAATCAGCGGATGCGATCGCGCGGTTTCGCGCCCGATCCGGTCGAGTGCCGCTTCAAGGCCAAGGCCCGCCTCGACGCACACCAGCATTAGGTCCAGGCTGTCGGGAAAGCCGTTGATGATTTCGCGGCGCCGGCTTTCCGCTTGCGCCCGGACAACCAGGTTCGGCACGTAAAGGCCGAGGATGGCGAGAATCGCGCAAGTGAAATAGATCCGAAGCAGCGAGGGTGCTTCGGCCTGGTTTGCAACATAAAGCAGGAAAAGACCGGGAAGCGCGAAGATCAGCAGGAAACGGACCAGGGTGTAAACCCGCGGGGCTGTTGCCGATCGGTAGCCGGCACTACGCAACAGCTTGGAAATTTCGGTTTCGTTCGTGTCGCCCAGGTTCAGGCCAGCGTCCTCGATGCGTTTCGCAACATTTGCCCAAATGCTCTCCGTTTGCTTCCTGGCAAGGCTTTCGGTGCCGCCAACTGCAGCACTTTCATGAATCTTCTCCAATTCGCGTGCGAGGCGCAACCGGCGGGATGTGCGGTTGCTGGCAACAAAGACGAACAGAGTGACCAGCGAGAAGACCGCCAGCAATACGATCATCCGGAAGACCCAGTTGGAAGAGATGAGTTCGATCATCGTTACACCTTCAGGTCGATCATGCGCCGGATCACATAAACGCCAATGCAATACATGACGATCAGCGTGATCGATCCGTAAATGACGATCGGATCATCAGCGACGTCGAGGTAATATGATGGTGCGACGATAAGAACACTGATGAAGGTCAGCACCGGCAGCACGGTCAGCATCCAGCCGGTCATCCGCCCTTCCGAACTCAGCGCGCGCACCTTCATGAACATCTGGTGGCGGTCGCGGATCACCTTAGAGATATTCTCGAGAATTTCCGCAAGGTTGCCTCCGGTCTGGCTTTGCACCGACAGGCTGACTACGAACATGCGCATGTCTTCCAGGTCCCACCGGTCGGCCATGTTTTCAAGCGCGGTTACAAGGTCGGCACCATAGGCGACCTCGTCGGAGATGACGCCGAATTCCGATCCGATCGGATCGTCCATTTCCCGCGTAATCAAGTCGATCGCCGAGGCCACCGGATGCCCCGAACGAAGCGCGCGCACAAAAATGTCGAGCGCGATCGGGAATTGCCGCTCGATGCGCTTGCGGTAGGAGTCCGCCATCTTGCTCAATATCAGCAGCGGCACGGCTAAAGCGAGAGCGACGCTGAAAAGCCCGACAATGAAGATGACACCAGGGGTGATCGCCCATCCGGAAAATGCAGTAAGCAATAACAGCAGCAGGAATATTCCGACCACGCCGACAGCCATCGCCACACCTATCTGGGGCACGGTAAATGGCACATTTGAGGTGAAAACCATCCGCTCGAAGCGGTTGAGCGCCTTGGCCAGTACCTGAGGCAAATCAAGATAGTCGCGCGGCCGGTTCTTGATCAATTGCCCGACAATATCCTCGCGATCCTGGCCTGAGCTGATCATCTGCAGGCGCTTGTTGACCGCGCCCCGGTGGCTGCGGCCTTGGGCGATACTTGTCGCGACAATCTGAGTGACGATGAAGACGCCCGCAAAGATTGCCAAAAGGACGAAAATACGGATGATCTCTGCTGTCATGGCTTAACCGATCTTCAGCTCTGGTCGGAAGAGCTCGGCAGGCATCTTGATACCATAGGCCTCTGCGTCGAGCAGGAACTTGGGCCGGATCCCGGTCGCCTCGAAATGGCCGATCACCTGCTGGTTGTCGTCGATCCCCGTTTTCTTGAACCGAAAGATTTCCTGCATGGTGATGGTGTCGCCTTCCATCCCGGTGATTTCCGAGAGGCTGGTGACCTTGCGCCGGCCGTCGCTGAGACGGGATACCTGGATCACGACATTGATTGCCGATGCGATCTGTGCCCGGGCCGAGCGTTGCGGCATGTCGATCCCGCTCATCCCGATCATCTGCTCCACGCGGCTCAAGGAATCGCGCGGATTGTTCGCGTGGACCGTGGTCATGGAGCCATCGTGACCGGTGTTCATCGCCTGGAGCATGTCGAACGCTTCGCCGGCGCGGACTTCGCCCACGATGATGCGATCGGGGCGCATACGCAGCGCATTCTTGACGAGGTCGCGCTGGGAAACCTCGCCGCGGCCTTCGATGTTCGGCGGGCGCGTTTCCAGCCTTGCGACATGCATCTGCTGCAATTGCAGTTCGGCTGAGTCTTCGATGGTGACGATACGCTCGCGCTCGTCGATAAAGCTCGACAGCGCATTGAGCATCGTCGTCTTGCCTGAACCCGTGCCGCCCGAAATCAGCACGTTGCGGCGCGAGCGGACAATCGCCGAGAGCACTTCGGCCATCGCTTCAGGTACCGAGCCGAGGTCAACCAGCTTTTGCATGCTGATGGGAACCTTGGCGAATTTGCGGATCGAAAGCAGCGAGCCGTCCAGCGCCAGTGGTGCGACAATCGCATTCACACGGCTGCCGTCCTTAAGGCGCGCATCGACATAGGGCGAGCTTTCGTCGATCCGGCGGCCGACACCGCTGACGATCTTCTGGATGATCCGCATCAGGTGCTTCTCATCCTGGAACCGGGTCGGCACGCGTTCCAGCAGGCCGCTGCGCTCAACGAACACCGTCTCGCACCCGTTGACGAGGATATCTGTGATGCTCTGGTCCTTGATCAGCGGCTCCAGCGGGCCAAGACCGAGCAGCTCGTCCATTACTTCGTCGACGAGGTTTGCCCGCTCGTCACGATTGAGCGGCTGATCGAACGTGACCAGCAGCTCGGGGATGATCTGCGCAATTTCGGCCTTGATCTGCTCTTCAGGCATCTTGTCGAGCAGCGACAGATTTATGCGATCGAGCAGCCCCTGATGGATCGCCATGCGCAGCCGCAGCAAGGTTTCTTGCCGCGCAGAAATTTGCGGATGCAGCGCTACCGCCGGGTCAGCGGAATCATTGCTGGGTGTTCCTTTGGCGAGCGGGGTATCGACCTGCTCATCTTCGCCGGCGCGTTTGATTTTCCACATCTTAGCTCTCCTCCCTCAGGCGCCCGGCCACCAGTTCGGCCAGGTGCATGATATCCTTGCTGAATTTGCTGCGCTTCTGGATGGCATAGACCAGTTGGCCCTGGTCTTGTGCCGCGCGCAGGAGGGAGGCTTCTTCACTTACTGTTGCCAGCACCGGATGCCTGATGGCCTCCGATGCGTCTGTAGTACTGATAGTCTTGAAAAGGCCCTTCTCGGCCTGGTTAAGGACAACTTGGATGGTGTCCTTCGGGATGCCCATCGAAACGAGGAAATCGATCTGGCGCTTGGAATGTCGCAGGCTCGGTATCGTCAGCGTGCCCACCAGCAAGGTCAGGTCTGCCGCATAGACGGTGGATAGCGACCAGTTGGTGAAGGATGCAGGCAGGTCCACCAGGACCACATCATAGTGCCGCCGGGCGATATTGAGCACCCGCATCAACTGTTCGAAATCGATCGATTCGATCGGCACGATATCGCTTGGCGGGGCGATGACATCGACCAGTTCATGGCCATGTGCCGCGACCGAGGTGATCAGTTGATCGTCCAGTCTGCTACCGGCCTCGAGCAGGTCAGCCAGCGTCATCCGCGGGCTGCAGCCGAGATAGGAAGCCGCATCGCCAGACTGGAGGTCCAAATCGATCACGCAAGCGCGCTTGCCTTCGCCAAGATCATGCGCAAGCTGCGCAGCCAAATGAGTGGCGATCGTGGTCGAGCCCGATCCGCCGATCGTCTTCATGACGGCGATAAACGGCGCAAGTTTGACTTCTGCCACCTTGTCGGCGCCACTCTGCTGCGCAACGTCGACGATCGAAGTCACCAGCTCGTCAAGCGAGAAGGGCAGGGCAACGATATCGCTGACCCCGCGGCGCAGCAATTGCCGCGACGTGGCGATATCCACTTTTGCCAGGCCCGCAATCACCGGCACGGAGGGCATCTGGCTGCGCAGGCGATCCACGCGCTCGAGCGAGTTGCGGGAGGCCGGATCGACCTCCATCACGATGATGCTGGCGGTTGCAAGATCGGCGACGGGCAGGGGATCCTCGATACCGCAAGGAACAGCCTGGACGCTTGAAGCAAAGCCTTGCAGCTCTGCCAGCATCGTGGGTTGAGCGACAATATGGACGCCCCGGGGAAGTTTGGCGGCATCGTTACCAAACGGTTCGGTAATGTTCTCAATCCGTCCCATCATATTTTACAATCTGCTGGTGTGGTCGCCGCAGCAGAACAAAGATCTTCCGCGGTAAGAGTATAGGCGAAATCCGGCAATGAAACCTCTGTATCCAACAAAAGCAGTGTAATTGGCGTAAACGTCATATTTCTAAGTCGCACCGTAATAAGAGGCGAAGCGTCAGGACCGTTAGGGTTGCCGGCAAAACCGAGGCCCGAATCAGAATAGATAACTTCGATATCGTCGTCTTGAATCGCTGGCAGAACCGCCCTCATCCTGTCAGCAAGAGTATCGAAGGCCAACTGATTAAGTGTGTTTCCGCCATCGCAACCATCGCTATCGCAGGTGATAGTCGCGAAGACCCCTTGCGGGAGACGATCGCCCTGGGCCACAACACCGCTGCCAAATGGCAAATTAACGTAACTGGTGCTAGCAATCTGATTGGCGAGCGGTTCATTGACCGCTGCCCAACGTGCGCCGAACTGGGTTGCCTTCTCGGCTTGGTTGATACGCCAAGCGTAAAGCCCAATGTCTATTGTGCCGAGCACGAAGATGAGCAGCAATGGGAGTACCAGCGCAAACTCTGCCGCCATGCCGCGCTCGTCGCGGGCGAATGAGGAAATGAAACCGTGCATGATCATATGCCCATCCAGGCCGCTTCCTGTTCCCCGTTGAGGTCGACCGTTGTGTCCGAGAGGATGCCTAGGCCGTTGAACAGCGAGTCATAATCAAATCTTGTACGAACAATCACTGATCGTCCCGGCTCAGAGCTGTCATAGATACCGGCTTGAGCGACCGTTGCATCAACCCTCGTACAATTTACCAGAACCTCGACTTCGCTTGGATCCCAGCCAGATACTCGCGGGGACCCGCCATTAACAAGCTGGCCGGTAGTTGAAAGGTTCTGCACTTCGCTTATGACCGTCGCTGAAATACCAGCACAGTCCACATCGTCGATGCTCTGCCTTGCAGCGTAGCGTGCGCCATCGCGCAAGCCCTTGACGACTTGGTGCTGGGTATACATCCAGTGCCCTGCTTCCAGTGTGGTGAATAGCAGCAGTGTCGCTAGCGGCAGGATCAACGCCATCTCGGCCGCTGCGGCACCACGCGTGCAGGAAAGAAAGCGCGCACGTACCATCATCGCACCAGATAGGGCATGTCGCGGCGGATCGTCGGGCCGATGGGCGCGCCGGTACGCGTGATATTAGTCTTGCGGATCACTTCGAAGTATATGTCGCTCTTCGAGGTACGATCGCGCGCTGCAGATGGCTGCACCAGGAACACATCGAGCCAGTCCGCAATAGCAACGTCCTGCGTCTTGCCGCGCACCTGTTCCGCAGTACAATTGACCACTGCGATGGTCATAACTCGACGGTCCGGGTCTTCGAAGGTCTTGTTGGCGCTGCAAACGGGCTTGGCTTGCCTAATTTCCGTCGCGCCAGTGGCCCCAACCGGATCAGTCTCCAGAATCTTGACGCCGTTAATTGTATCTCCCGCGTTCGCCACTTCCCAAAGATAGACCTGGTAGCGGGTGGGCGTATTATTTGGCACCGGGCTGTTGCCGGTCTTGGTGTAGGTTTGCCAGGTGGCTCGATCCCACCCGTAGTGCGAACGGAAATAAGCATCGCGGTCCCAGATCCCGTCGCCGAACTTGCCTTCACTACATACTCCTGCCGAACTAACCGCATGGCATATGTCACGCGGATGGCCCATCGAGGTCGGGGTGACTGTATCAGGGAGCGCGGAATTGGTGGGCGGAAGGTAGCGCGTTCCGCTTGTCTCATGCCAGCCGGTGTTATTGTTCGATATCGAACAAGCGTTCTGGCCCGAGGGAGGCGTACTCTGCGCCGTGCGAACAAGATCCTTGCGCGCATTGAAGGCCGAGGGGCATTGACCGCCGGCGGGGCACGAACTGTTGTTCTCGTAGATATCGAAGCGGGTATTGATCGCGTCAATTGCGCCGGTTTTCAGCCCTGGCTCGGTATCGGGTGCAATCGTCTCGTTGCCTTCGATCGAGATGCATCCGCCCGGAGGGCCGATCCAGCCAAGGCCTTGCGACACGGCTTGTGCGCCGTTGCCGAGATCAAGGAACCCGTAATTGCCGGGTTGCCAATAGCTTGGGCCAGAGCCGGTCGGGCCTTCCACCACGAGCATCCCGGTACCTACGCGATTGAGGTCAAAATTGGCATTTTCGTCACCCAGGCCCCCGTTAAAGTCTTCGTCCGGGTTGCAGATCATCAGCGGAGGAATGCGGCACAGCGCCGATCCCATGCCAGCCACTGCGCTAGCGACCAGGTCGCCGCTGGCAAGCGCGCCCACTATCGGAGTGAAGGCATAGTTCACTTCGCGCCCGTCTACGAACACGCCGACATAGCCGGCTTCGGCATCGGTGGTGGCCGTTGAAACCTGTCCGCCCGCTTCGGCTTCCGCACGGGTCCTGTAAAAGAAGACGTTGACTTCGGCCCCGCCGGCAAAGGTCACGGTTTGTCCGTCGCCATCATTAGCCAGAACGGTTGAATTTTCGGCGAGCCCGCCTTGTATCGCGGTAACCGCGCGCGCCATGGCTCCCGGCTCGCGATCCAATTGGCTCGCACCCGCCAGTGCAGCCTGGTCAGCCGCGTTCTGTAGCTCTGTGTGCATGCCCACCATGCGGGCATAGTCGAAAGCTAGGCCCAAGATGCCAAGCAGTCCAAACAGGGCAAGGGCATAGGTGGCGGCAACCGCGCCATTCTGATCCTTGAGGAATCTCCTATATCTTGCCTTCGTAATCATGGGTCATACCGTTCTGCTTTGCTTCTGCCATGCGCCCGTTACGGTTTTCTTTTTCATCGTTGCGCGTCAGTTACCGCCGCCTTCGCTGATGCCTTCGGTCGTGCTGACCCGTTCGGGCTGCTTGACCTGGTCGGTGCGATAGCGTTCGATCGCAGCTGCGGCCTTGGCGGCGCTGGTGATCATCGGCGCATCATACTGCGGATCGGGATTGACGACCATAGCCGCAAAAGTGGTACGGTTGGCCTCGCCAAATCCGGGATCCTGCTGGCCCACGAATTCCAGCCCTTCGGCGGTGGAACAGGCGCTGGCCATCAGCCCCAGCGAGATCGCGGCGATCAGTTTCGACTTAGAGCTCATAATCGCTCTCCTCACTTGTGTTCGCGGCTGGTGCGGCGACGCCATTGGGCGTCACCGGCACCGGGCGATAAAGCGTGCCGTTGAGCAGCACGTCCGCCTCGACCGGGTCAGACACGCGATCGGTCGGCAGGCGCACCTGGTCGGGCCGGATCGGCTGGACGAGGCGCGGGGTGACGACGATCAGCAGCTCGGTCTCGCCCTTCTGGAAGCTTGAGGAGCGGAACAGCGAACCGATGATCGGCAATGAGCCGAGCAACGGTACCTGCTCCACCGAAGTGGCGAAATCCTTCTGGATCAGCCCAGCGATGGCAAAGCTTTCGCCGTCGCGCAGTTCCAGCACGGTGCTGGCGCGGCGAGTCTGCAGGCCCGGGATGCGCAAGCCGCCGACGGTGATCGAGGCGCCTTCATCGATCGAGCTGACTTCGGGTTCCACCAGCAGGTTGATCGTATTGTCACCCAGCACGGTGGGGGTGAAGCCCAGGCTGACGCCGAAGGGCTTGAATTCGATCGTGATGCCAACGGTACCATTGCCACCGGCAGTCGATTGTCCGCCGCCCGATTGCAGCACAGGGATCGGGAATTCGCCGCCGGCCAGGAAATTGGCCTTTTCACCCGAAAGCGCCACCAGCGTGGGTTCGGCCAGCGTCTTGGACAGGCCCTTTTCCTCCAGCGCATCAAGCGCGACATCGATATCCAGCCCCAGCACATCGGTGAAGGAACGGGTCAGCACGCCGAATGCATTGGTAACAGAGCCGACCTGCAGATCACCATTGCCGAAATTGCTGTTGCCGCCGCCGGGGATCAGGCTTGAGCCCGAACCGGTTACACCGCTAAAGCGGCCGCCGCGCGAATTGAAGAAGGTGCGAACGCCCAGATCCTTGCCGACATTTCGGTTCACCTCGGCAAAGCGCACTTCCAGCATTACCTGCTGGCTGCCGCCCAGCGACATCAGGTTTACCACCTTGTCCCCGGCATAGGCCTTGGCCAGCTGCGTCGCACGATCTGCCGCACTGGTGCCGGAAACCAGGCCGGAAAGCACGATCGATTCATTGGAAATGCGCGCGTCGATCGGCTCGCCCGGCAGCAGCTGGGACAGCTGTTCGCGCAGGCCGATCACATCCGGGCCAACTGCCACGTCCATCACCGCCAGCACATTGTTGCTGCGATCATACAGGGTCAGGCTGGTGGTGCCGAGCTTCTTGCCCAAGACATAGACCGACCGGTCGGAAATCGGGAAAATGTCCGCAATCTCGTCATTGCCGATCATCGCGCGGGCAATCGGGCGGTCCGCCGTGATCACCTGGCTCTTGTTCACCGGCACTTCGACCGATCCGGCATGGATCGACATGTCATCCTGCGCGGCAAGGGGCAGGGCAAGGCCCGGAACCACGCCGGCGGCAAGGCCGATCAGCGTCGCGGCACCCATGGCCTTCAGCTGTTTTTTCAGGTTCATGCGCATGACCTCAATACCCCCCGTTGCGCTTGACTTCATATGTGGTCGATTCGACCCCGCGCACAATCGCCATGGTCGGGCCACTGGCGCGGCGCGGCGCGGCGGTGCCGCCTGAACTGCGCGGCGCAGCAGCAACAGCTGCAGGTGCTGTGGTGGGCGTAGTGGTGCGCGCCGCGATATAATATCCTGCACCGCCCAGATCGCTGCTTGTCACGGTGCGCGTGCCGCCCATGTCCTGGTTTTCGACATTGCGCAAGATCAGGCTTAACGAGCCGACCTCGCGCGCCAGCGCCAGCTTCTGCGCGCCGACCACATCGGTTTGCAGCGTGGCGGTTTGGCCCACGGCGGGTTCGGTCTGGTTTTCATCGGCGATCTGGTCGATCGCCAGCACCAGCACGTTTTCCAGCACCACGGTGGTCATCTTGTCGGTTGAAGTTGATCCATCGCCGGGGATCTGCCGCGTCAGCAGCACATCCACCACGTCGCCCGCGCGCACAAAGCCGCCCACGCCGGTCACGGCGGAAACGGGCACGGCCACAGCGCGCAAATCTTCAGGCAGGATCGATGCCAGCGTGGCGCGCCCACCTTCGCCGCTGACCTTGCTGGCCAGGATGGGTTCGCCGATCGCAATCGGGCGCAGCGCCACACGGCCGCCGCGGGTTGCCTCTTCGATCGAGACAAAGGCGCCTTGCGGCACGGAATTGGCCGGCCAGTTGGCCAGACGGAGATTGGTGGTGGCGAGCGCGGTGCCGAACTGGAATTCCTGCGTGGCGACCACGATCTGGGCCAGCTGGTTCGCCTCGGCTGCGCGCGTCTGCCGCTCCTCGACGCCGCTGAAATAGGAATTCGCGAGATAGACCGCGATTAGGCCGAGAAATACGGCCAGCCCCACAATCAGAAGATTTCTGCCCCGCATATTGCCCCCTCAAAACGCTCTGTCTGTTACGTTTCCCAACAGGAACCAGTTAGACTAAGATCAAGATTGAGTCAGACCAATCCCCAGAAGTGCCGGGGATTGGTCTGAGAAACGCTGATTAGCAGGTGCCGTTAGCGTTATTGATACATGCAGTTGCATCGCCCATGGCGCCCGTAATAGCGCCGCCGAGTGCGAAAGCCGCACCAGCAATGCCAGCGCCGACGATGGCGAGGATCAGAGCGTATTCGGCAGCCGAAGCACCCGACTCGTCACGAAGAAAAGTTTTCACAAAAGTCATGTCATTTACCCCATTAAATGCACCGCGCCTGCCCGGCAGAACTGCGATACTGTCCTAAACAAGGCTTCCGGCTTGTCCGGCAAACCTGCCCCGAGGGGGGTAAATGTTGGAACCAGCGCGACCCGTTTTTATTTTCCGGCTCGCGCCGGTTCTCGCACTTGGCTCCCCCTCGGAACTGTCCATAATGTTCATAGGTTAACCCGCTGGGGTCAACTTTCCTAATTCCTTTTCAAACTATCTCAGGAAAAGAGGCACTTACACCGTTAGTCTGCTAACAGAACCGGTTAATGCGCTGGTCCCCCGAGACCTCGTTGCAAAGCAGCATAGGCGAATCGCTGGCGCGCTGGCAAGCGCTATCGGGACGATTCGATGCACTTGAAAAATAAGTGATTCGTTTTTGCACCACTGCCGCCGTGCAGCCTTGCCACCCTGGTTGCGGCCAGCCGGGCAATCGCCGCTGCGCCAGCTGCGTCTGCGATACCCCATTATATGTCGCTATCATATGGCGCTATCATTCGGCTCCATTATACGGCGCCTCCTGATCGGGCACTGATCGGGCACTGATAGGAGCCTGATTGCAAGCCGATTTAGGCCGCGTTGTTCATCTCTGGCTAACAGCCTGTGTCACAACGGGACGGGGCGACTCCAGTTATCGTTCACATTTGGTTTTTCAGGGGTTTGGGGGCCTTGGGCGCAGATCGAAATATGGTTACCGCGCTTGCAAGCAAAGCGATTCACTGGTTTCCTCTACCTAACAAAACGCCACTGGTCCGAGTCGTATCGGGCACCGGATGGCAAATACAAACGGGCCGCAAGATCGAAATTGAGCACTCTTACGGGTGGTTGGAAGCAGCAATGCGGCTGATCCACACATTTCGGTCTTGCCAGCTGAACCGGATGGTCCGGTTCACCTTAGAGGGGTCTTACCATGGTTGATTTTGAAGGCGGCAAGCGCGGGGGTTTTGAACGGGATGACAGCATCAACGATGCTGTGCAGCCTGGCTCGAACGGGTATCAGGATTCGCCTGCAAGTGCTTCGGCCGGAACGCGAATTCTGGTTGCCGACGCCAACGGGGTGGTGACCCTCCCGGCGGGCACGACGCTGGACAATTTCGCCGTGGTGGGGCGCGATCTGGTGATCACCCTGGCCGATGGTTCGACCATCATCATCCCCGATGGCGCGATCAACACGCCGCAGATCGTGATCGACGGCACCGCGCTTTCGCCGCTGGTGGTTTCGGCTGCATTGAACGGCCTGCCGCTGTCGCCCGATGAAGAGGGTTTCAACCCGGAAGACCTGCCCGGCGCACCGCCGAGCTCGGGCGGCGATTTCGAGGATAGCCAGCTCAACCTGCAGGACGCTTTCGACCTCGGCGACCTGCTGCCCTACACCGAACTGTTCTACGAGCCGCAGCCCGACGAAGAAATCATTCCGTTCGACAACAACGAGCCCGATGTTGTCATCGAAACGCCAGACAATCCGGTCGGCGTTGAAAATGCCATCGCCACTGTTGCCGAGCGCGGACTGCCTGAGCGTGGCGAAGAGCCCGAAGGCACCGCCGACGAAACCAATGCCGAAACGACCACGGGCACGATCGTGTTCAATTCGCCCGACGGCATCTCCGCGATCATCCTCAACGGCGTTGAAATCACCAGCGTCGGCCAGCAGTTCACGACTCCGTTCGGCACGCTGACGATTACCAGCATCAACCTAGCGGCCGGCGAAATCGGCTTCAGCTACACACTGGCTGACAATCTGCTTGGTGAGACCGAAGACGGCAATTTCTTCGTCACCGTGGTCGACCGCGATGGCGACACCGCCAGCGCCTCGCTCAAGATCCTGGTCGAGGATGACAGCCCGATCGCCGCCGACGATATCGGCATCGTGCCTTCCGGCAGCCATGCCCCGATTGGCGGCAATGTGCTGGTCAATGACGAATCCGGCGCGGATGACTATCCGGTCGGCGAGGGCGGCCTTGAAGCGGTCGTCAGCTTTGCCAAGGGCGCGACGACCGCGCAGCCGGGCGAAACGATCCAGGGAACCTATGGCAAGCTGACGCTCAACGCCGATGGCACCTATACCTACGTCCGCGATTTCAACACGCCGGGCGGGGTGAGCGAGAGCTTCACCTATACCATCACCGACCAGGATGGCAGCCGCGACACCGCGACGCTGACCATCAATATCGAAGACGCGGGCAACAACATCGAATTGCCGAAGATCGGCGATGGCACTGTCGTGAATGAAAGCGGCCTGCCCGAGCGTGGCGATCCGCTGGAGCCGGAAGGCACCGACGAAACAGCCGATACCGAAACCACCAGCGGCACCATCACCTTCAATTCGCCCGACGGCGTCCAGAGCGTGACGGTCAACGGCGTTGCGATCACTCCAGGCAGCCTGCCGCAGACGATCGTCGACAATGCCACCGGCACGCTGGTGATCACCGGTTACACTTATGACCCGGTGACCGGTGACGGCACGATCACCTATGAATACACGCTGGGCGACAACACCTCGGGTGATGACACTTCGGTGTCGTTCGAAGTGGTCGTGACCGACCTCGATGGCGACAAGGCCGACGATGACCTCGTCATCACCATCATCGATGACGAGCCGGAAGCAAAGGATGATTTTGACTCGGTCACCGAAGACGGTCCGGCGGTTGCCAATGGCAATGTGCTGACCGGTGTAGGCGGCGACGATGCGAACGCAACCGATGGCGTCGCCGATATCGAGGGTGCTGACGGTGCCAGCGTAACCGGCGTAGTCGCGGGCGACGTTGATGGCCCCGTTTCAGGTGGGCTTGGCCAGACGGTCCCGGGCAAATACGGCACGCTCACGGTCGATGCCGACGGCAATTACACTTACACGCTGTACACCCAGGAACAGAACCCCGACGCTTACGCGCTGGTACAGGGGCTCGATTCCAACGATATCTTCACCGACGAGGTGTTCAGCTACACCATCACCGATGGCGACAGTGACACCTCGACCGCGCAGCTGCGGATCCAGGTTAACGGTGCTGACGATCCGGTAGTGATCGAAGGACTCGATCTCGACGCACCTGAAGTGACCGTCGACGAAGACGACCTGCCGCTTGGCACGGACACCACTAAGGAACCGCTGACCCAGCCGGTGCCGGACGGAGCATTTACCTTCAAGTCGGTCGATGGGCTGGTAACTCTCAAGATCGGCAGCGAAACCTTCACCGCAGCTCAACTGCTCGACAGCAGCACGTTCCCGACTACCATCACGGGCGATTACGGCACATTGACGATCCAGAGCGTCACGCTGCAGCAGGCACCAGACGGTTCGATCATCGGCGGCACTGTCACCTATGACTATACGCTCGGCACCAACACGCTCGATCACGATGATGCAGGCGAAGACGATGTGTTCGACCGCTTTGCGGTTGAAATCGAAGACACCGACGGTTCGGTGGACGATGCCTCGCTTGACGTACGGGTGATCGACGATGTGCCGCTGACAGGCGAAAACGCCCCGGTCGCGCTCGATGATGACGCGCTGGGCGGCAACCCCGGCGGCACTGGCGATACGGATCCCGATAGCGCCAACCTGACCGGCATTCTGGCGCATCAGTTCGGTGCCGACGGCGCCAGCAGCATCACTTTTGCCGCGATGAACGGCCAGACGGTCGACATCAACGGCGTGACTGTGACCTTCAACTGGGCTGGCGACACGCTGATCGCGAATGACGGCACCAATGACGTTTTCACCGTTCAGGTGAACCCGGCCACCGGCGCATACACCGTCACCCAGCTCGCCCCGCTCAACCATCACGCGAGCGGCGATGATGTGGAAGCCGGCGCGACTTTCAATCTGACCTACACCGTGACCGATGGCGACACTGACACCGCCACCGGCACGCTCACCATCAACCTCAATGACGATACGCCGGAATTCGGCGAGCAGGCAGAGCCCGCCCCGACCCTGGTGACCGACGATACGCTTGTTGGCGACAATGGTTCGGACAGCGACAGCGCCAATTTCGCTGCCGCCTTTGCGCCGCTCTATGGTGCGGATGGCCAGGCATCGACCGATCCGATCGTCTATTCCTTTGGCCTTAAGGACGGCAACGGCACGGATTCGGGCTTGAATGATACCGCTTCGGGTGACGACATCCTTCTGCGGGTCAACGGTAATGTGGTCGAGGGTTACCTCGCCAACTCGCCGACGACGATTGCGTTCACGCTGACGCTCGATCCGGCGACCGGCGACGTCACGCAAACGCAGTTGCGCGCGATTGAGCATGACGATCCAGCCGATGCGCTTGAAGAAGGTGCCAATGCTGAATCGATGGTACCCGACGTCATCTCGCTGACCGCGGAAATCACCGATGGCGATGGCGACCAGGCTTCACAGTCGATCGATATCGGCGACGCCTTCACCTTTACCGACGACGGTCCGCAAGTAGGCGAACAGAATACAGCTAGCGTAGCAGTCGACGAAGACTCACTGGGCAGCGGTAATGGCGACAATGCCGCTGGCGACGATGCCGGTGGCGACAGCGCCGCGATCGTGTTCGCCGTGGACTTCGGAGCAGACGGCAAGAATGCTGACGAACTGACCGTTTCGGTCGCTTCGGTGACCACTGCAGATCCGAGCCTTGGCCCGATTGCGCTTACCTCGGGCGGTGTCGCCGTGCTCTATGACTGGAATGCGGCCACCAACACGCTGACCGGTTACACGACCGACATCAATGACCCGGTCTTCACGCTGGTATTCGATGTTGATGCGGGAACCGCAAGCTTCACGCTGCTGGGCGCGCTCGATCATCCGTCGACTGACGCGGACGGTGCCAACGATGGGCCGGAAATCGGCTATGAGGACAACCTGGTCCTTAACCTGAGCATCGTTGCGAAGGATGGCGACGGGGACACTGTATCCTCGCAGTTGGCGATCAGCATCGACGATGACATGGCTGTCGCGGTTGCTGACGATGACACGGTTGGCGAGGGCGAGAGCACCGGCGGCAATGTCGTGACCGACGATTCGGCGGGTGCTGACGGTTATGCCGACAACGGCCCGGTCGTCGATGCAGCGTTCGTAAGCGCCGATCAGGGGGTGACCTTCGTCAGCAAGACCGTCGCGCCTGACGGGACGATCACCATCGTCACTTCGGCGGGTACGCTGACGCTGGCAACCGACGGCACCTATGCCTTTGATTCGCTGACGAATTCGGTCGACGGCGATGCCGAGATCGTGTTCAGCTACACGATCGAAGATGGCGATGGCGACCGCGCGACGGCCAACCTGACGATCGACGTCACCAATGTAGGCGGCTCTGCCACGGTCGATGCGCTGACGGTCGATGAAAAGGGCCTGGCTGACGGAACCGGCGAGCTTGCCAATCCGGCACTCAATTCCGACCAGTCGGAGGTGGCCAGCGGCCAGATCGTAGTGAGCGGAGCCTCCGGCTCGGCTACGCTGACCTACCAGCTTGTGGGCGGCACCTTCAACGACAACGGCACCCCCGGCGATGCCAGCGACGATACCTACACTCTGACCACGGCTTACGGCACGATCGTGCTGCAGGCTGCGACCGGCGCCTATACCTATACGCTGAACGAGGAATTCGATCACAGTGCAGGGGGCGGCCGCAACACCGCACCCGATGTCGAGAGCTTCGACTATGTGGTGGTTGACGAGTTCGCCAACGTGATCGTCGACAGCCGCAATCCGGGTGGCAACCCGATCGAAGTCAGCATTGTTGACGATATCCCCGTGGTTGCGATCCAGCTCGACGCCAATGCTGACGTCACGCTTGACGAAAGCGGCGACGGTGCTGGTGCAGCGACGATCAACACCGGTTCGATCGTGAAGGGCAATGATCCCGATGTGGCGGGCGACGGCGCGATTTCGCGTGCGACCAGCGGTACCGCGGTTGTCACCTTTGCCGCCGGCAATCCGGTCTACGGGGCAGACGGTCAGGGTCCGGCCCCGGTCTATTCACTGCAGATCGACACCGCGGCACTCAGCGATGTGACGCTGACCGACGGTTCGACCATCACGCTGCAGATGGTGGGCGACGTGATCGTCGGCGTGGTCGACAATGGCCCGTTCGCCGGCCAGGCTGCCTTCGCGATTGCGATCAACAGCGGCACCGGCGTGGTGACCGTCGAGCAGTATCTCTCGCTGCAGCATCCGCTCAATCCGAACCAGGACGAGCCGATCGACCTTGACGATGGCGCAATCAGCGTAGTCGTGACCGTCGAGGACTTTGACGGCGACCAGGTTGAAAGTAATGCGATCGACATCTCGGCCAACATCGTCTTCGAGGACGACGGCCCGAGCGTGACCGCGCTGAACATCGACAACAACAGCGTGGTGGCGATCACGTCGGACGCAGACATTGTCGATACCGACAGCATGTCGCTTGTCGCGCTGTTCGTCTCCGCCGCCGATTATGGTGCTGATGGCGAGGGGTCGGCAGTGATCGAGACCTATGGCATCGACCTGCTGGGCGATACCGATCTGGGCGATGCCACGGTTGGCATCAACAGCGGCTTCACCTCGGGCAACGCCACGGTCTACCTGTACCAGGACGGCAACTCGGTTGTCGCTTCTACTGCGGCGACCAAGGGCGATGTCGATTTCGGCACCAACGTCGTATTCGTCGCGGCCGTTAACCCGACGACGGGCCAACTGACGCTCGAACAGTCGGGTGTGCTCGATCACACCGACAACGGTTCGGCGACCGACACCCAGCTGGTGCTGGCGAATGGCCTGATCAACGCGACCTACAGCGTCACGATCACCGACGGTGACAACGATCCGGTTTCCGACACGCAGACCGCTGACCTCGGCGGCAACCTGAAGTTCAACGACGATCTACCGACCCCGCAGAATGCGACGGTCAATGTCCAGGTCGATGAAGACGAACTGAACGGGGGCAACACCGACGGCGATGGTGTGGACACCGAAGAGTCCGGTTCGCTCAACGCGCTGGTCGATTTCGGCAACGACACGCCCGGCAGCTTTGCCTTCAACCTGGCTGGGTTCACCGATCCGAACCTGACTTCGGGCGGCGTAACGGTTAACTGGGGCATCGATGCCAGCGGCAAGCTGGTGGGTTACACTGGTGCCAATATCACCGACGCATCGAGCCATGTGATCGTGGTCGAGTTGGTTAACACCGGCGGTAACTGGAGCGTTAAGGTTTCGCTGAAAGATCAGGTCGATCACCTGCCGAACGATCCGGCGAACAACGACAACCAGACGCTGAGCTTCAACATCGGCGGCGCGATCGTTGCGACCGACTTCGACGGTGACGAAATCACCCTGTCGAACAATGCGGTCAGCGTGACTGTCGAAGACGATATCCCGACCTTTGGTGCGAACACCAACACGGTCGATACGCTCGTCACTGACGACACGTTGATCACCGACAGCGCCAGCGCCAGCTTCGCCAGCCTGTTCACGCCGCTCTACGGCGCGGATGGTGCGGCGGCGGTCGATGCGATCACCTATGCGCTGTCGATCAACGGTGTGAATGGCACGGACTCGGGTCTCGACGATGCGGTGACCGGCCAGAATATCCTGCTGCGCCTGGTCGGCACCGACACGATCGAAGGTTACCTGGCGGGCTCGCCCACCACGGTTGCCTTCACGATCACAGTCGATGCCAACGGCACGGTCGAACTGACGCAAGAGCGTGCGATCAAGCACGACGACGCAACAGATCCGGACGAGACCTTCGCCAATGGCGATGCCGAAACCATGGCGGCCGACCTGATCCGCATCAGCGCGACCATCACCGATGGCGATGAGGACAGCGTCACTAGCGCTCCTGTCAACATCGGCGACAAGTTCGCTTTCGAAGACGACGGCCCGAGCACCGGCAGCAATGCCATGGTGCAGCTGGACGACGATGACTTTGGTTCGGATGGCAATCCGGGCGGTGACGGCGACGTTGCCTCCTCGCTGGTCCTTACCGGTACGCTGGCGCATGACTTTGGCGCCGACGGTGCAGGCACGATCACCTTGGCTTCGATGAATGGCCAGTCCGTCATCGTGAACGGCGTGACCGTGACCTTCACCTGGGCCGGCAACACGCTGACCGCGAACGATGGCGACAACGATGTCTTCAGCGTCACAGTCAACCCGACCACCGGCGAATATACCGTTACGCAGCTCGGCGTGCTCGACCATCACCTGGTCGGCGACCAGACCGAATCGAACCCCGCGTTCGATCTCACCTACACGGTGACCGATGCCGACGGCGATACCAAGACTGGAACCTTCACGGTCAAGGTGAATGATGACACGCCGGAAGCAACCGACGATGTTTTTAACCAGGCCGATCAGGGTGGTGAAAACACGGCAGTCACCGGCAACGTGGGCACCAATGACTCAGCGGGCGCTGACGGACTGGGTGCATACACCTACAACGATGACCACAATGGCCTTGGCATACTGGACTTCAACTCTGCGACGGGTGCCTTCACCTACACCCCCGCGGCCGGCGAAGAAGGTATGGTTACTTTCACCTACACGCTTACCGATGGGGATGGCGATGCGGTAACCAAGCAGGTAACCATCAACCTTGTCGACGATAGCGATCCGTTTGCTCCGAACCACGTTACTGCGGTGGACGACGACGGATTGGCCAATGCCAACCTGACGGGTTCGCCAAGCGATGACATTAACGCGAATGGGGGTGACCTGAATGCTGGCCAGCCAGGCGATACCGAGGCAATCACCATAGGCAACCTTAACGGTTCGTTCGGAAACGACACCCCAGGCAGCTATTCATTCGCCGACGGGTCGGGCACTCTGGGAACCGAAGCGATCAGCTGGACCTGGAATGACGCTACTGACACGCTGACCGCAACCAGCTCGCGTGGCACCATTTTCACGATCGTAGTCGACCAGGCAACTGGCAACTACACGATGACGTTGCTGCAGAACGTGTTGCATCCGGAACCAACTAGCGATGCCGATAACGGAGAACGCGCTGTATCGTTGAACCTGACTTACAACGCGATTGACAGCGAGAATGAAGTCAGCCCGGACGCGACGGTGACGATCATCTTCGGCGACGATGGCCCGACCTTCGCCAGCAATTCGACCGCTGCGCCGGATCTTGTGACTGACGATACCGACATCACCGACAGCGCCAGCGCCAGCTTCGCCAGCCTGTTCACTCCGGTTTACGGCGCGGATGGTGCGGCTGCCTCCGCCGCGATCGTCTACACTCTAGGCTTGGGCGGCGCAGCTTCCGGCCTGACTGACTCGATCACCGACCAGTCGATCCTGTTGCGGGTCAAAGCCGGCGATCCGAACACGATCGAAGGCTATCTGCAGACCGACGGCGATGTGGCCTTCACGATCTCCGTGGATCCAACCACCGGCATCGTCACACTGACCCAGCTGCGCGCGATCGAGCATGACAACACTGCCGATCCGGCGGAGACGTTCCTGTCAGGTGAAGCTGAGACCATGGCAGCTGGCCTGATCACGTTGACCGCGAAGATCACCGACGGCGATGGCGACTATGCCAGCCAGACGGTGAATATCGGTGACTCGTTCCATTTCGAGGACGATGGGCCGACCTTCACGAGCAAGACAGCTGCAATCCTGGACGACAGTGCCTCGCCAACCGGCACCGGCACCTTCGTTTATGACATTGGCTCCGACAACCCGACTGGCATTGAAGTAGTGCTCAATAGCTTCACAGGCGCAGTTGGGGGCTTGGCGATCCAGCCTACCGGTGTGGCACTCAACGATGCTGATCCCAATGACGGCATCGATACCTACGATATAAGCTTCACTTATGCTCCCAACCCCGATGAGCCAGGCACCACGGTTGCCGCAACCGGCACGGTATCGTTCAACACCAATAGCGGCCAGTGGACGGTTACGTTGGACGCGCCGATCCAGAGCTATTCGCTCACTTCTGTGTTTGGCGATACAACGATTACTTACCTCAACTCCGATACCAATCCCTATGGCGGTGCGTCGCAGTGGGAAGTCGCAAACGTGGCGTTCAATGGTGATCCCTTCTACGTCCAGTTCACTGGCAGGGAAGCACCACTGGCTTTGAGCAGCGGAGAATTCACTGGGAACGAGAGCTGGGTGCAGCTGTCCTCGGCCAACACCGGGGTTGCGGGCAACTCGATCCAGCAAGGCGAAGTTATCGACTTCAACTTCTACAATGCGGATCCCGGCAATATAGCTGGGGAAGATCCGACCGCTGCGGCCACCGGTTTTTATATCCAGATCGACCAGTTCAACAGCGGATCCGAAGACTTCATCGTCGTGCTCAAGTTGGCACTTCCGGGTGATATCCCTGGCACTTTGACCACTGTGGCATTGAAGATCGACTCCAACGACGTGCTGACCACCAATCAGGCGGGCTACCCGACATTGACCGGCGCCAATCAGGGCCTGATCGTGATAGAAGCGGCTGACTATGCGCACTTGGTGCCGGCAGGTTACCAGATCGTCGGTGCGCAGTTCCTGACCTCGGCCCAAGGTATCACGCTGACGGCATACGAGTTCAACGGGGCGGTTGGATCTGCCGCGACCGATACCACGGGCACGGTCTATTCAGGACCATCCGTGCTTACCGATAACGACGTGGTAAAGATCACCGATATCGGGATCCAGCGCATTACAGAGACTTCGGAAGCTCTGACGCTCAACCTGAACGTCACTGTGACCGACGCTGATGGCGACAGTTTCAACCAGACGCTGGTGGTCAATCCGGTTGTCCCCGTCGTTCTCGACCTCGACGGCGGCGGCAACGGCTTCACTCCGCTCAGCAGCGGGCTGGCCTATGACTACAACGGCGATGGCGTGAAGACGCAAACCGCCTGGGTAGCCGCGGGCAGCGCCATCCTGGCCTATGACATGAACGGCGACGGCATCGTGAACGATGCTTCGGAATTCGTGTTCGGCGGTGGCGACATGACCGATCTCGAAGCGATTGCAGCTAAATATGATGAAAATGGCGATAACGTCCTCGACGCTTCCGACTCCGCTTATGGTAAATTTGGGGTTTGGATGGACGATGGCGACGCCGTGTTCGAGGCTGGCGAGTTCCAGACGCTCGAGCAGGCCGGCATCAAGTCGATCGACCTCGTATCCGACGGCATCCAGACCTCGGAAGCCGATGGTGACGTGACGGTGTTCGGCACCGCCAGTTTCACCTGGATGGACGGCAGCACCGGTGCAGTTTCCGATGCCGCCTTTGCCACCGGCAGCGATGTCGATCCCGCAATGATGGACGCCTTGCTGGCGCTTGAACCGACGGCGGAGCCTTCAGGCACGCAGCTGGCCGATGCAAGCGATGGCGACATTGGCGAAGGGCTGCCGCAACTGGCTGCCATCGTCGATGACGTCATGGCGGAAAGCTCGATTGACCTGATGATCGACAACCTCGCGGGCGATAATGCGGATATCGTTGGAAACTCGGGCGAAAGCAGCTATCTTGATGGCGGAGCTTTGGCTCAGATGATTGAAGCGGGTGCATTTGCCTTCCACGGCAACAATGCGATGGCTGACACGCACGAAGATGCGGCAGTCCTTGCGGCAATCAATGCTTGATAGGGATCCTTGACCAGGGGGAATGATATGCGGTTGACCAAGATAATGGCGACAGGTGCGTCGCTGGTGGTGGCATTGGCCACCCACCAGGCCGCGCTCGCTCAAAGTAGCGACTTCGACCGGCTGATGGCGATGGATGTCGGCAGCCTGCGCGGCGAGATCCAGATGCGTTTCGACGCGGCCCTCGCCCTGTCGAAGGATCCGGCAGTCACCAACGCTGATGATCCGCGCTACATTTGGGCGAATGAGGCAAAGGCTCAATGCGGTATTGCGCTGGGCTACCTCAAGTCGCGCACCAAGGACCCGGTGTCGATCGGCAAGTGCCTGAAGGCCTATGAGCTGATGCAGCGCGTTCCGGCCCCGCCGGCACCGCCGCCGCCGCCGCTCCCGCCGCCGCCGCCGGCCCAGTGCGACAATCCGGCGCTGATCTTCTTCGAATGGGACAATCCGGTTCCGCCGGCAACCGAAGCGCAGCAGGTGGTCGATTTCATCGCTGCCAATCGCGCGGCCTGCAACTGGACCAATTTGATGGTGATCGGCCATGCCGACAAGTCGGGTTCGAATTCCTACAATATGAAGCTGTCGCAGGAACGCGCCAATAACGTGGCTGACATGCTGCGCCCGGCGGTGCCGAGCGCCAGCGTAACGGTCGAATTCCGGGGCGAGGAAGAGCCGCGCGTGCCCACCGAAGACGGTGTGCGCGAGCTGCAGAACCGCCGTGTGGAAATCAAGGTCCGCTAAGGGGAGGGTGACATGAAGACAACCACTATCACGAGCTTCGCCGCCGCCGTCCTGCTTGCCACCGCTTCTCCGGCTGCGCTGGCGCAGTCGGGCGAGGGCACGGTGTCGATGCGCGAAGCGATCGAAACGGCCATGATGGCCAATCCGGAAATCCTGCAGGCGCAGTACAATACCGAGGCGATCCAGTTCGAACGCGAACAGGCCCAGTCGCTGTATTACCCGCGCGTCGACCTGGAAGCGTCGGCCGGGATCCGGCGCCTGGAGAACAACACCCGCCGCAACCTCGGCATTGCCGATAACGAGCTCTATCCGCTCGAGGCGCAGGGAACGATCGACTGGACGATGTTCGACTTCGGCCGCCGCCGGGGTGAATTGCTGCGCCAGGCTGCGCGTGTCGACGGTGCGTCGCTGCGTGTGATCGAACGGTCGGAGTTCATCGCACTGCAGGTGGCGCGCCAGTATCTCGACGTGCTTCTGCAACAGCGCGTTGTTGCGGCGAGCGCTGACAACCGCGCTTTCCACGAAACCCTGGTGGGCGATCTGACCAAGGGCGTGGAACAGGAATCGATTTCGGTTGCTGACCTGCAACAGGCGGAAGAGCGGCTGCAATCGGCCGTCGTTCGTGAAGAAGAAGCGAAGCAGGGCCTGGAACTGGCGCAGAACTCGCTGCGCCGGCTCACCGGCCTGTCGATCTTCTCGGCCAGCCTGCCACCCGACCTGTCGACCTCGCTGCCCGCTTCACGCGAAATGGCGATCGGCATGGCGCGCACCGACAACCCGCTGGTGCGTGAAGCGCAGGCGGATGTCGATGCCGCTCATGGCCTGGTAATGAACGCGAAGGGCGATTTCTTCCCGACCGTCGGCGTCGATGTGCGCGGCCGGATCGGTGAGGACATCGATGGCTTTGCTGGCGAAACCAACGACGTTCAGGCGCGTGTCTACATGCGCTGGAACATCTTCAACGGCGGCCAGACCCAGGGCAAGTACCAGGAAATGGTGCACCGCGCTTCGCAGGCTCGCTATCGCCTGCATGAGATGGTCCGCCGGGCCGAGGAAGACGCAGCCAATTCGTGGACCGCGATGGAAGCGCAGCAGAACATCGGGCGTGCGCTGACGCGCCAGTCCGAAG